>JAGTTQ010000001.1:2839364-3439364 GCA_018223415.1 Eubacteriaceae bacterium Marseille-Q4139
TGGAACCTTGCAGGAAGTCGGGGGGACCACCCCCCAAGGCTAAATACTCCTTAGTGACCGATAGCGCATAGTACTGTGAAGGAAAGGTGAAAAGAACCCCGGGAGGGGAGTGAAAGAGAACCTGAAACCCTGTGTTTACAAGCTGTGGAAGCACGTTAAGGTGCAACCGCGTACTTTTTGTAGAACGGTCCGGCGAGTTGCGGATACTGGCAAGGTTAAGGGCTTAAGGCCCGGAGCCGAAGCGAGAGCAAGTCTTAAGAGGGCGTAAAGTCAGTATGTGCAGACCCGAAACCGGGTGATCTATCCATGTCCAGGTTGAAGCGAAAGTAAAATTTCGTGGAGGACCGAACGCACATCCGTTGAAAAGGGTGGCGATGAGGTGTGGATAGGGGAGAAATTCCAATCGAACCCGGAGATAGCTGGTTCTCCTCGAAATAGCTTTAGGGCTAGCCTCGTATTAGTCTGATGCAGGTAGAGCACTGAATTTCCTAGGGGGCGTCAAAGCCTACCGAAGAATATCAAACTCCGAATGGCATCCAGATGATGTACGGGAGTCAGACTGCACGAGATAAGTTGGGCAGTCAAAAGGGAAAGAGCCCAGACCTACGGCTAAGGTCCCCAAGTGCGTGTTAAGTGGAAAAGGATGTGGGATTTCAAAGACAACTAGGATGTTGGCTCAGAAGCAGCCACACATTCAAAGAGTGCGTAATAGCTCACTAGTCGAGAGGTCCTGCGCCGAAAATGTCCGGGGCTAAAACACGACACCGAAGCCTAGGAATGATTTTTAATCATTGGTAGAGGAGCATTCTTAAATGGGCGAAGCAGTACCGATAAGGAGCTGTGGACGTTTAAGAAGAGAGAATGCCGGAATGAGTAGCGAGATGGAGGTGGGAATCCTCCAGGCCGAATATCTAAGGGTTCCAGGGTAAAGCTGATCTGCCCTGGGTAAGTCGGGGCCTAAGGCGAGGCTGAGAAGCGTAGCCGATGGACAACAGGTTTAGATTCCTGTACCACATGGTATCAGAACTGTGGGGACGCAGAAGGATAGGATGACCGGGGAACAGAATCTCCGGGCAAGCGGGGTAGGAGTATGGTTGGCAAATCCGCCATACAATCCGAAGACGTGACGCGGACCGAACAAAAGTAGGGAAGCATCTGATTCCGGCTGCCGAGAAAAGCCGCTATTGCGTACCATGTGCCCGTACCGTAAACCGACACAGGTGGATGAGGAGAGAATCCTAAGGCCGGCGGGAGAAGCATTGTTAAGGAACTCGGCAAAATGACCCCGTAACTTCGGGAGAAGGGGTGCCAGGGAGACCTGGCCGCAGAGAATAGGCTCAAGCAACTGTTTAGCAAAAACACAGGTCTATGCGAAACCGTAAGGTGAGGTATATGGGCTGACGCCTGCCCGGTGCTGGAAGGTTAAGAGGAGAGGTTAGCGAAAGCGAAGCTTTGAATTTAAGCCCCAGTAAACGGCGGCCGTAACTATAACGGTCCTAAGGTAGCGAAATTCCTTGTCGGGTAAGTTCCGACCCGCACGAAAGGCGTAATGATTTGAGCGCTGTCTCGACAATGCACCCGGTGAAATTGAAGTACCAGTGAAGATGCTGGTTACCTGCGCCAGGACGGAAAGACCCCATGGAGCTTTACTCCAGCTTGATACTGGGATTCGGTGATGCATGCACAGGATAGGTGGGAGGCTGTGAAGCTTGGACTCCGGTCTAAGCAGAGCCGCTGTTGGGATACCACCCTTGCGTCACTGGGTTTCTAACCTGTCACCATGACCTGGTGAGGGGACAATGTCAGGTGGGGAGTTTGACTGGGGCGGTCGCCTCCGAAAGGGGATCGGAGGCGCTCAAAGGTTCCCTCAGAATGGTTGGAAACCATTCGAAGAGTGCAAAGGCAGAAGGGAGCTTGACTGCGAGACCGACGGGTCGAGCAGGTAGGAAACTAGGACTTAGTGATCCGGTGGTATGAAAGTGGGATTGCCATCGCTCAACGGATAAAAGCTACCCTGGGGATAACAGGCTTATCACTCCCAAGAGTTCACATCGACGGAGTGGTTTGGCACCTCGATGTCGGCTCATCGCATCCTGGGGCTGAAGTAGGTCCCAAGGGTTGGGCTGTTCGCCCATTAAAGCGGTACGCGAGCTGGGTTCAGAACGTCGTGAGACAGTTCGGTCCCTATCCGGCGCAGGCGGAGGATATTTGAGAGGAGCTGTCCTTAGTACGAGAGGACCGGGATGGACGGACCGCTGGTGTACCGGTTGAGTTACTAAGCTCATGGCCGGGTAGCCAAGTCTGGAAGGGATAAACGCTGAAGGCATCTAAGCGTGAAGCCCCCCTCAAGATGAGATATCCCATTCGAAAGAAGTAAGACCCCTTGAAGACGACGAGGTAGATAGGGCAGAGGTGGAAGTACAGTAATGTATGGAGCTGACTGTTACTAATCGGTCGAGGGCTTAACCAGAAGGTTTGTGTGTGGATGGATGTGTTCAATATGTGGTTTTGAAGGTATGTGCCTTCTAAAATAAATAGTTTGAAAATGCACGAGTGGCTCAGTGGTGGAGTATCGCCTTGCCAAGGCGAGGGTCGCGGGTTCGAATCCCGTCTCGTGCTTTTTTGTTGGCTGAAATTCCTTGAATTTTCGAGGGGCTTCAGCTTTTTTGTTTTGCAGAAATTTTGTATTTTGTAGACAGAAGTTGTTCAACCTGCACAACCCACGGCCAAAGTATGCAGAAAGAACATACAAAACCGACTGCATAAGCATTGGATTTCCCCGCACTTTTTCTTTAAAATAGCAGTATAAGATTTCCGCGGAGATACAAAGAAAATAAGGGGGAAACAAAAGATGTCATTTTTAGGCATTGCAGGCTTTATCCTGATGTTTATCATGGTGGCTCTGCTCTTGAAAGGGAAGACAATTCCGGCAGTCGTATTCATTGCCCTTCCGATTATTGTCGGCTTTGTGGTGGGATTTACGCCGGAGGAGATGAGCGGCTACATAAAAGACGGCGTGTCCAGCGTTTCAGAAACTGCGATTCTGTTTATTTTTGCAGTCATGTTTTTCGGCGTCATGTCGGATGCCGGTGTGTTTGACCGGATTGTCGGCAAGGTGGTGAAATATGTCGGGAGCAATATCCTGCTTCTGATGTTTGCAACGATCCTTATTGCCATCATCGGCCATCTGGACGGCTCGGGAGCAACGACGCTTCTGATTACAATCCCGCCGCTTCTTCCATTTTATAAGAAGCTTCATGTGCGGCCAATCGTTCTTCTGGGTATTACCTGCCTTACCATGGGCGTCATGAACATTGTACCGTGGGGCGGCCCATGCGGGAGGACGGCAGCAGCTCTTGAGGTTTCGCCGAATGAAATCTGGGCTTACTGCATCCCGGCGCAGGTATTCGGCATCGTATGCATTGCCGTGATGTGCTTCTGGTTTGCTAAAATGGAGAAAAAGCACGGTGCAGGCCTTGTGCCTGGTGAAGCGGAAGGCGCTGGCACGGCCCTCGCAGAGAACCCGCTTGCGAGACCGAAATGCTTTTGGTTCAACATTGTCCTGATTGCCTGCGTTGTACTGATGCTGACGCTCACGAAAATCCCGACCCATGTGACCTTTATGATCGCTCTTGCAGTCGGCCTCATCGTCAATTATCCGTCTCAAAAGGAGCAGAGCGAGCGGGTAAAGGCCCATGCCACGGATGCGCTCACTATGGCGTTTACAGCGCTGGCCTCCGGTGTGCTCATCGGTATCATGGGAAAGAGCCCGATGTTAGATGCCATGACTGAGATCGTCCTTTCGTTCATGCCGGAGTCCATGGCACCGCACCTGCATGTGCTGTTTGCAACGGTCAACAGCCCTCTCAGCATGGTGATTCACGGCGATGCCCTGACATACGGAATTGTGCCGATTGTGAACCAGATTGTCTCTGCATACGGTGTCCCGGCAGCAGCCGTCGGCGCGGCGTTCCTCATCACGTTTGGCCCGGCCATCTATATTATGCCGATGACGGCAGCCACTTACATGGGCCTTGGCCTTGCAGAGGTGGAGTTAAAGGATCACATTGCTTTTGCCTATAAGTATGCGTTTATTCTGGCGCTTGCGATGCTGGCCTTTGTTGTCATAACCGGTATTGTGCCGTTTTAGGAGGTTATTATGAAGAAAATCCAGATGGATGCATTTGAGGCGGCCACACAGGAGCTGGCCGTCAGGGGAATGGTGATTTACCAGAACGGGGAAGAGCTTCTTCATTACAGCAGAGTGCCGGAAGCGCGCCAGAACCAGTATTCGGTGACGAAGAGCTTTACTGCTGCGGCTGTGGCTTTTGCGGTGAAGGAAGGGTTGTTTTCCCTGGAGGATTCTGTGCTGGATCACTTTACAGACGATGCGCCGGAAAAGCCGTCGGAGTTTTTAAAGGAGATGAAGCTTAAGCATCTGATTACCATGTCCATGGGCTTTGAGGAGCCGATGCTTATGGGAATCATGCGGCCGAAGATGACGGAAAAGGACTGGGTCAAGTTTGTACTGCGGGCAAACACGGTTCATAAGCCGGGAACGGTGTTCCAGTATAACAATGCAGGGCCGTATCTTTTGGGGATTCTGATCCAGAGAAAGGCCGGCTGCTCTCTTGTGGAGTATTTGATGCCGCGGCTTTTTGAGCCTCTGGGAATTCCGATGCCGGAGTGTGAAAACGATCCTTTGGGAAATACGTTCGGGGCCGGCGGGCTTGTCATCAATGTTTCGGAGCTTGCTAGATTTGGCCTTTTCTGCCTTCAGAAGGGCGTATGGAACGGGGAACGCCTTCTTCCCGAAGAATGGTTCCTGGAGGCAGCGGCCGGCTTTATTGAATCCGAGGGGGACGAGGAAATCGGGCACAGGTACGGATACCTGATCTGGATTATGCCGGACGGTATGTACCGGGCCGATGGAAAGTATGGGCAGTACTGCATTGTGATCCCGAAAAAGCAGGCGGTAATCGCCGTCAATTCCATGGAAACGGAGAGGGAAAAGGATATCCTGCGGGCGGTCATCCGTCATATAATTCCTCAGTTATAGGCTGGACATGGCCTCCGGTTTTCGGTATAATGGACGAAAAAGAGGACAGCCGGCGGAGGCAGACATGGATTTTAAAGAGCTTGAATATATTCTTGTCATCGCACAGGAGAAGAACATTTCCAAAGCGGCTGAGAGGCTTTATGTCTCTCAGCCTGCTTTGAGTCGTGCGCTTCTAAAGGTGGAAGACCGCCTGGGTGTCAGCCTCTTTTTCAGGAAAAACCGGCAGTACATCCCGACGTATGCAGGGGAGCTGTATCTCGACATGGCCCGTACAGTTTTAAATAAAAAGCATGAGTTCGACCGGCAGATCAAAAAGCTTACGGAGGAAAACGGAGGGAGCATATCGTTCGGCATTACGCCGGGCCGCGGAAGGACGATTCTTCCGAAGATCCTGCCGCTGTTCCGCGAGGCGTTTCCCGGCTGCGAGCTGAGAATCTGCGAGGGAGACATCGGGCAGCTGGAGCGGAGCTTAAGGGACGGAACCATCGAGATTGCTTTTTTCACCATGCTTTCAGATGGGGAGAAAAATGGGAATCTGCATTATGAGCGGATTTCCAGGGAGGAAATCGTGCTCTGTACGGCAAAAACCGAAAAGTACGGGCTTTTAGGGAGCCCGAAACAGGGCCGGAAATATCCGTGGATTGACCTTAAGCTTTTAAAAAACGAGACGTTCCTGCTTCTTAAAAACAATATGCGCCTGGGCCAGTTTTCGGAAAAAGTGCTTTCCGAATATGGGATGACGCCGGAGATTATGGAGTTAAATTCCATCGATACGGCCCTGGCTCTTGTGGGGCAGCAGTATGGCGTGGCGTTTGCCTGCGGCTTTAAGCTGGAGGAACATGCCAATGCAAAGGAAATTCTCGTGTTTTCCTTTGGGGATGAGACTCCTGAGTGGGATTTTGTGGCTGCGTTTGACGCTTCTTATGCGGTGCGGCGTCCCGCCCGGTATCTGGTCGATTTGATGAAAGGTCTGAATGACGTGATATAGGAGGAAATGGAAATGGAGAAACGATATGACGTAACGGCGCTCGGCGAGCTGCTGATTGACTTTACGGAGAACGGCTTAAGCAGCCAGGGGAACCCGCTTTTGGAGGCCAATCCCGGCGGGGCGCCCTGCAATGTGTTGGCGATGCTTCAGAAGCTGGGACGGAAGACGTCCTTTATTGGCAAGGTGGGAGACGATCAGTTTGGAAAGATGTTAAAGGAAGCCATCGAAAGCACAGGGATTGATTCGGGAAATCTGGTGTTTGACGGCGAAATCCACACGACGTTAGCGTTTGTCCATACATTCCCGGACGGGGACAGGGATTTTTCCTTTTACCGGAACCCCGGCGCTGATGTGATGCTCAGGAAGGAAGAGGTGCAGAAGGAGCGGATTGAGGCCTCCAGGATTTTCCATTTCGGGAGCCTTTCCTTTACCCATAAGGAGTCCAGGGAAGCTGTGTGTTTCGCAATTCAGACAGCGAAGGAGGCCGGCGTCCTTGTGAGCTTTGACCCGAATCTTCGTGAGCCATTGTGGAAGAGCCTTGAGGACGCCAAAGCAGCCATCGCCTACGGCATGGAACAGTGCGATGTTTTGAAGATTTCGGACAACGAGGTGGTGTTCATGACGGGCGAAGAAGACTATGACAGGGGAGTTTCCCTCCTTCAGGAAACATACGGAATCCCTTTGATTTTCCTGACCATGGGAAAAGACGGGAGCCGTGCTTATTATAAAGGCCGGAAGATAGAGGCGGCGCCGTTCCCCCAGGAGAACACCATTGAAACGACAGGCGCTGGAGACACGTTTACCGGCTGTATCCTGAACGGGCTTCTCGATACGGGCATGGAAAACCTTACCGATGAGGCGTTAGTTCAGATGATGACCTTTGCCAATGCGGCGGCGGCGTTAATTACCACAAGGCGCGGGGCCTTGAAGGTGATGCCGGAGAGGGCAGAGGTAATGAAGGTTTTGGAGAAAAAAGAAAAATAGAAAGCAGACAGAAGACAGCACCGGACGAATCCGGGGCTGTCTTTTTAAACATAAAAGAAATTCTCCGTCAACATATTCCCGTTCCCGGAAAGCCGGTTTTAGAGAAGACCTCAAGAGGTATTTTGTTAGAAAAATTTAACTTTTCAACCCCAATAAATTGTTATATAATGAAGTCATCAGCAGGACAGAGAGCAAAGGACAGATTTGAAAGTCCGCAGTATAGAATCTATCAGTCTTTTTATCTTTCAAAAATCCCCAATGATAACAAACCAAATTTTAATGAGGAGATAATATATGCGTGAAAAATTAGCAACACTGCCATTGGCGCAGCTTCGTGAACTGGCGAAGGGCCAGGGAATCAAAAACGTCAGCGGGCTCAGGAAGTCAGAGCTGATCGACAGGCTGTGCGAGCTGGCAGAAAAAGAAGAACAGGAAAAACAGGAGAGGGAGGCGTCCCAGGCAGAGCCGGCGGAAGCACCGGCCGAAGTGCATTCCCAGGCTGCGCCGGTGGCTGCACCGCAGGCGGCAGATCCCGCCAGGAGGCGCCAGGCATACAGCCATCCGGAGCGGCCTGTGCGCCAGAGCCAGAACGGCCAGGGGACAGAAATCCGCCAGGAGATGCGCCAGAACGGCGGCCTTCAGGAAAACAGCGTGAGCGCCCCGGCCTCGGATCCCAAGGTGGAGCTTCAGGAGCTGGACAGCGGCATCGAGGCCAACGGCATCCTGGAGGTGATGCCGGACGGCTTCGGCTTCATCCGCTGTGAAAACTATCTGCCGGGGGAGAACGACGTCTATGTGGCGCCGTCCCAGATCCGCCGCTTCAACATGAAGACCGGCGATATCATCCGCGGCAGCAGGAGAGTCCGTACGGCGACGGAAAAATTCGCTGCCCTTTTGTATGTGACCTCCATCAACGGCTATCCGGTAAACCAGGCGGAGCGGCGGCCCAACTTTGAGGATCTGACGCCGATTTTCCCCAACCAGCGGTTAAGCCTGGAGGTGCGGAACGGCCGCAACACGACGGCCATGCGCGTCATGGATCTTCTGGCGCCCATCGGTAAGGGCCAGCGAGGCATGATCGTCTCCCCGCCGAAGGCAGGAAAGACGACGCTTTTAAAACAGGTGGCAAAGGCTGTGACCACCAATTTTCCGGACATGCACTTAATTATCCTTTTAATTGACGAGCGTCCCGAGGAGGTTACGGACATCAAGGAATCCGTGGTAGGGCCGAACGTGGAGGTCATCTATTCCACCTTCGATGAGCTGCCTGACCGCCATAAACGGGTATCTGAGATGGTAATCGAGCGGGCCAAGAGGCTTGTGGAACACGGCCGCGACGTGATGATCCTTTTGGACAGCATCACCCGCCTTGCTCGCGCCTACAACCTGGTTGTGCCGCCCAGCGGCCGTACCCTTTCCGGCGGTCTCGACCCGGCGGCCCTCCATATGCCGAAGCGGTTCTTCGGCGCCGCCAGAAACATGAGGGAAGGCGGCAGCCTTACGATTCTCGCCACGGCTCTTGTGGACACGGGAAGCCGTATGGACGATGTGATTTACGAGGAATTCAAGGGAACCGGCAACATGGAGCTGGTGTTAGACCGGAAGCTCTCGGAAAAGAGGATTTTCCCGGCCATCGACATCTTAAAGTCCGGCACCAGACGCGACGATTTGCTGCTTTCCCGCGAGGAGGCCGAGGCCGTGGACAACATCCGCAAGGCGACGAATTCCATGAAGGCCGACGAGGCCGTGGAAAAGATCCTGGATCTGTTTGCCAGGACGCGGTCCAACCGCGAGTTTGTGGATATGGCGAAAAAAATGAGGTTCTTCTAAGCCGGAGGCAGGAAACATGAAGGAAGAAGCGTCAAAAAATCCGATTCAGGTTGCGGAAAAGATTTTTCTTGTGATCGAGACCCTGGCGGAAAACGGGCCCATGGGGATCATGGAGCTCAGCAGCAGCCTGGGGTACCATAAAAGCACGACCCACCGCCTGGTGAATTCCCTCGTCTGCCTGGGATACATCCGCCAGGACGAGGAGTCCTTAAAATATTCGCTGTCCCTGAAATTTTTAGAGATCGGCGGAAAGATATTGGAGCAGACCAACATGGCCGCCCTGATCCATCCGTCGCTTAAAAAGCTGTCGGAGCAGACCGGGGAGACGGTTCATCTCGTCCAGAGAGAGGGGACGGAGGCCGTCTACATCGACAAGGTGGAATCCAGCGCCAGCTCCATCCGCATGGTATCGCGCGTGGGGAGCCGGATCCCCCTTTACTGCTCCGGTGTCGGCAAGGCGCTTTTGGCGGAGCTTTCCGACGAGGAGATCCGCGCCATATGGGAGGCCTCCAGGATCCGCCGTCTGACGCCCTATACGATCACGTCCTTAGACGAGCTCATGGAGCGTGTCGGCGAGGTGCGGAAAAACGGTTTCGCGGTGGACGACGAGGAAAACGAGGAAGGCGTCCGCTGCATCGCGGTCAGCATCCGGGATTACCACAAGGAGCCGGTTTATGCCTTAAGCATTTCGGCTCCGGTGGGACGGATGACGGGGGAACGGATGAAGGAGCTGGAAAGGGACGTGCTGGAATTTAAAAAAGAGCTGGCAAAGAACCTGGGCTTCCGGGGGACAGGCCGGTAGAAAAAGGAGGCGGAGCAATGTTTGACATTCTGATGATCCACGGAGTTGTGATTCCCATGGACGAAGAGCACCGCATTTACCAGGACGGCTACGTTGCCATCACGGGCGATACCATCGCTGCGGTCGGGGACATGCGGGAGCTTTCTGTGCTTCCGGAGGCAAAACGCATCCTGGACGCAGCGGGGAACGCGGTGCTCCCGGGGCTTGTGGACGGCCACGGGCATGCCGGGCACTGCCTTGTAAAAACCATGGGCGAGCATCTGGATTCGGCCTGGGAGCCCATGGCCGAGGAGATTTACTACCGCTGTACGGATGAAGCTTTCTGGTACGCGGAAGGCGCCCTGGCGGCCGCAGAGCGGGTGAAATTCGGCATCACGACAGGCGTTTCCATGATCGGCAACACGCCGCAGATTGATATGCTGGAGCCGTTAGCGGCAAACCTGGAGGCGTCGTCCTCGGTGGGGATCCGCCAGCTAAGCGGCATCGGCTGCGCCAACGGGCCGTGGCCGAAGCATGCCAGGCGGTTTTTAAAGGACGGCACGGTGAAAGAGTATGACGTCACGCCGGACATGGCTTACGAGACGACGAGACGGGCCGTAAGGGAGTTAAACGGAAAATACCCGGCCGCCTCCTGCATCGTGGCTCCCGGCCGCATGGGCAGGCGCCCCGGCGAAAGCGACGAGGCCAACATCCGCCACAACCGCACCATGCATGAAATTGCCATGGAATACGGCACGCCGCTCCATACCCATGCGTTTGGCGGCGACGTGCAGTTCCTCTATGACACGACGCCGGAGGTTTTGCGGGAGACGCTGTCCCTGACCCACAGCACCGGTTACAGCGACAGGGAGCTTGACATCCTGGCGGAGACGGGCGCCTACGTTTTCCATGGGCCGACGACGCGTTCCGCCATACGGAAGTTCTGCCCGGTTTATAAGATGATGAAGCGGGGCGTCCATGTGGCCGTCGTGACAGACGGGACGGCGCCGGACAGGAGCTTTGATATCTGGCGCGACATGAAAAATGTCCAGCTTCTCCAGAGGACAAGCGAAAGCGATACGGACATCCTGCCCTGCGGGAAGGTGCTGGAATTAGTGACAAAAGAACCGGCGAAGGCGCTTGGAATCTGGGATCAGGTGGGTTCCCTGGAGCCGGGAAAGAAGGCGGACGTGATTGTTGTGAACGTCCATCAGCCTCATCTGGCGCCTTTCGGGATCATGCCGGTCCAGCGTCTCGTCTATCATGCCATGGGACAGGACGTGGATACGTCCATCATTGACGGAAAAATCGTGATGGAAAACAGGAAGCTGATGCTTGCGGATGAGGCAAAGATTTTAAAGGATGCCGAGACGGCGTTTTTTGCGATGATGGAGCGGTTCGGAAGACGGGACGTGCTGGAAAACAGCCGCCTTTACGAGCTGGACGGCGGGAAATAAAAAGTGCGCGCGGATGCGCGCACTAGCGTCTGCTCGGATGATAGGGACAGTGGTGCTTAAGGCACTGCTTGTTTTCCGGAGAAAAGCCGCAGCGGATGGTTTCCGGGAGCTCCATGGCGATTCCAAGGTGTTCCTTTGTAAAGAGGGCAGCCGCCTTTGCCGCCGTAAAGGAGTTGCGCTTGCAGCACCGCGGGCCGCCGAGGGCTGCGATTTCTTTTAATGCCTGCGCTGTCACGGCATTGGCGAGACCCCAGGATTTTCCTGTGAGGGGCGTCGCTTTTGTAAGAATACTCATATACATGCCGGTGCTGACGGCCGCTCCGCAGCAGCCCCAGAGGCCGCAGGAGCCGCCGGGGTACCGGCTGCCCCGTTCCTTCATTTCCGCGAGCGCCGCCGGAAAATCCAGCTCTCCGCCGCAGTTTTTGTATGCGGTGAGCAGGGCGGCGCCGACTAAAATGTGGTGCTCCGGCCCGTGCATGTAGATATAGGGATCCTCCATGATTTCCATCATGATGGCGATGGGGTCTTTCTTTTCACTTTTTTCGCAGTGGGATAAGATGACCTGGACGCCGCGCTCTTCATGGCAGGCATCGCAGACAAAATGGCCGTCCTCGCAGCTTGCATAGGTCTTGAATTTCTGATGGCAGATCTGACATTCCAGTTCTTTTGCCGTTTCAAAGTAGATTAACGGCTTTCCGCATATGAGACATGCGCCTTCTTTCCGTTTCATGATAAACAATCCTCCCCGTATTGGATACGATTATTGTAGCATGATGCCGAATCGTTTACAACTCGGAATTTACGTGCTCTTATTCTTGCTTTTCTGACGATTCGGTAATATAATGAAATTGTATTTTATTTGATACATAAGGGAAGGGGATATTTATGGAAGGAAACTTGCAGAAGAGAGCGGAAAAATTTCTGGGCGGAGGAAAGAAAGGATACCAGACTGCATTCCATATGGCATGGCCTGCGGTGATGGAATCTTTTTTTATTGCCCTGGCAGGCATGGTAGACTCGCTGATGGTGAGCTCCATGGGGGCATACGCCGTGGCCGCCGTCGGCCTGACGACGCAGCCGAAATTCATCGGCCTCTGCATCTTTATCGCTACGAACGTGTCAGTGTCGGCCCTCGTCGCCAGACGGCGCGGGGAACAGGACAGGCAGGGCGCCAACCAGGTGCTTTTGATGGCCGTGACCTTTACGTTAATTGTCGGGGCTCTTGTCAGCATCATCTGTGTGGCCTTTGCTGACCCGATCATCCGGCTCTGCGGCGCCAATGAGGATACCCAGGACAGTGCCGCGCTGTACTTTCGGATCATCATGGGCGGTATGATGTTCAATATTATTTCGATGGTAATCAATGCGTCCCAGAGAGGGGCGGGAAATACGAAGATCGCCATGCGGACAAATGTGACGTCCAACGTGGTGAATATGATTGGAAATTACTTCCTGATTCAGGGAAACTGCGGCTTCCCTGAGCTTGGAATTGCGGGCGCGGCCATTGCTACCGTATTTGGTACGTTCGTGGCCTGCATCATGAGCATTCTGTCCCTGCGTCCGAGGGACAATTTTGTAAGCATCCCTTATATCATTAAGGAAAAAGTCCGGATCACCCTGGAACCGGCTAAAAACATGGCGAAAATCGCTTCCAGCGTGTTCCTGGAGCAGATTTTCATGCGGATCGGCTTCATGACGGTAGCTCTCATGGTGGCAAAGCTGGGAACCGACGCCTTTGCTGCTCACCAGGTGGGAATGAATATCATGAACCTGTCGTTTTCCTTCGGAGACGGCATGCAGGTGGCGGCCGTGGCCCTCTGCGGGCGGAGCCTCGGGGAAAAGAAGCCGGAGCTTGCAAAGATGTACGGAACCATCTGCCAGCGGATCGGGAACATGATTTCCCTCGTCCTGGCGGTGATTTATCTGCTGTTCGGCTCGTGGCTCTATCATCTGTTCTTTGAGGAAGCCCACCTGATTGCCATGGGAGCGATTATCACAAAGCTTCTGGCCGTGATCGTGCTTCTCCAGATTGCCCAGGTCATCTACATGGGATGCCTTCGCGGCGCCGGTGACGTCATGTTTACGACGGTGGCCTCCACCATCAGCATCACCTTCGTGCGGCCGATTTTCTCTTATCTTCTCGGCTTTGCGGCAGGCCTGGGGCTTCCGGGAATCTGGCTGGGCGTTTTGATGGATCAGTTCTGCCGGCTCTGCCTCACCACATGGCGGTTTAAGAGCGGGAAGTGGATGAAGATCCAGATTTAGCTGCGGTTAATTCCCGCATTCGATGCTGATCTGGTTGAACATGGTGAGGAGATCCTCGACCTGCACCGAAGCTTTTTCTTCGGCTTTCTTATCCAGAACCACCTGTCCCTGGTGCATCATCAGCAGGCGGTTCCCGTATTCCACGGCATACCGCAGGTTGTGGGTCACCATCATGGTCGTCAGATGCTTTTCTTTTACGATTTTGCCGGTCAGCTCCATGATGGTTTCGGCGGTCTTCGGGTCGAGGGCCGCCGTGTGTTCGTCCAGGATTAAAAACTCGATGGGCGTCATGGTGGACATGAGGAGCGCCATGGCCTGACGCTGCCCGCCGGAGAGGACGCCCACCTTTACATGGAGTTTATCCTCGAGGCCAAGTCCCAGGGTTTTTAGCTGTTCTCTATAATAGCTGATCCTGGCTTTGTTGGTGCCGGGGAGCAGGCCCCAGGATTTTCCCTTGTTGTCGGCCATGGCCATGTTTTCCAGGATTGTCATGTTGGGGCAGGTGCCCATGGCCGGGTTCTGGAACACGCGGCCGATGCGCCTCTGACGCCGGTGCTCCGGCATTTTCGTGATGTTTTCCCCGTTGATGAGGATAGAACCGGAGTCCAGGGGAATGCTTCCGCAGATCAGGTTTAACAGGGAGGTCTTTCCGGAGCCGTTGCTTCCGACGATGGAGACGAACTCCCCTTCTTCAATATTCAGGTCAAAATTTTCAAACAGGCACATCTCATTGACAGTCCCTGCATTGTAGTATTTATTGATGGCTTTTAATTCAAGCATGACGGCGCCCCCTTTGTTTCAGGATCGTGCTGATGATAAGGGCAGCGAGAAGAATGGCGGCTGTGATTAACTTCTGGTCGGTGGCTTTTACGAAGCGGCGGGAGATGACGAGGGCGATGCATGCTTTATAGAGGATTGTGCCCGCGATGACGGCCGTGGTGGCCTTCAGTTTCCCGAAGCTTTTGAAAAGCTGTGTGCCGAGGATGACGCTTGCAAGGCCAAGCACCATGGTTCCCGTGCCGATGGAGATTTCAAAAAAGCCCTGTTTCTGGCAGAGGATTCCGCCGGAGAGGGCGGCAAGCCCGTTGGCAATGGCAAGGCCGATGATTTTCACGGTGCCTTTGTCTTTTGCGAGAGCCGTGACGAGAGCGTCATTGTCGCCGGCAGCCCGGAGCAGGTACCCGGATTTCGTGTTCAGATACCAGTCCAAAAGGAGCTTGCAGGCGATGGCGATGACGGCCGTGACGATCACCACCGTGTAGGGGCGGAGCCCGGCGGGAAGGTTTTCCCGGAAAAATTCGTTGTCAAAAATCGTGTCCTTGGAAAGGATCGGGAGATTGGCTTTCATCCCCGCGATCCTTAAATTGATGGAGTATAGCGCCGTCATGACGATGATGCCGGAAAACAAGTCCCGGACTCTGCATTTTACATGGATCAGGCCTGTGACGCAGCCGGCGAAGACGCCTGCCAGAAAGGAGACCGGCAGGGCGGCGGCCGGATGAAGCCCGCCTGCGATCAGGCTTGCCGTGATGGCTGCCCCGAGGGGGAAGGTGCCGTCCACCGACAGATCCGGGAAATCCAGGATCCGGTACGTGATGTAGACGCCGAGCACCATGATCGCATAGATCAGGCCTTCTTCAAAAATTCCTAAAATGATTGCCATGATGTGCCTCCAAACAGTTGATTTCGTTCCAAAGACTTACGGAAGCTCGGTGAAGAGCTCTGCCGCTTTGCCGGTCAGTTCTTCAGGAAGGGTGATGCCGAGGGCTTCGGCGGCTGCCGTGTTGCCGTAGAAGGCGGCTTCCGTGATGACTTCGTAGTTCATTTCGCTGGCTTTCGCCTCACCTTTTAAGACCTTTGCGGCCATGTGTCCCGTCTGCTTTCCAAGCTCCACATAGTCAAGTCCCATAGATGCCAGACAGCCGATCCGTACCTGCTCGATTTCGCTTCCGAACACCGGGATCCCTTTGGCGTTAGCCTTGGAGAGGATGAGCGGCAGGGAGGAGACGACGTTGTTGTCGGTTAAGTTGTTTAAGCAGTCCACCTCTTCGAGGATGCTGTCAGTGGCAAGGGGGATGTCGGCTGCGGAGGAGACGCCGCCTTCGACGATCTCAAAGCCGTATTCCGGAGCCAGCTCCTTGTATTCCGCCAGGGTGGAGGCGGAGTTTACTTCGTTGGTGGTGTACATAATGCCGATTTTTGTTGCATCGGAAAGAATTTTTCGGATCATTTCCAACTGCTGTTCTACCGGAAGCTTGTCGCTGGTTCCTGTCACCTCGCCGACCGGACTGCCGTCTGCATTTGCAAGCTCTGCGGCGACGGGATCGGTGACGGCCGTGTAGATGACCGGGATGTCATATTTGCGGCCGACGCTGTATGCGCTCTGGGCGATGGGCGTTGCGATGGCGCAGATCATGTCGGCGTTCTGCCCTGCAAAGTTGTTGACGATCTGGGCGGCAAGGCCGGAGTCAGCCTGGGCATTTTCTTCCAGGATTGTTAAGTTTTCCCCTTCTATGAAGCCTTCCTCTGCCAGGCCTGCGATGAATCCCTCACGGCAGTTGTCGAGGGAACCGTGTTCGGCGTACTGGCCGATTCCGATGGTGTAGGAGCCGGAGACGGCTTCGGC
The DNA here is from genome assembly GCA_018223415.1 of Eubacteriaceae bacterium Marseille-Q4139. Classification (NCBI taxonomy): domain Bacteria; kingdom Bacillati; phylum Bacillota; class Clostridia; order Eubacteriales; family Eubacteriaceae; species Eubacteriaceae bacterium Marseille-Q4139. Next base: position 2,855,355 of record JAGTTQ010000001.1, read on the forward strand.
AGTTTCTTTGCCTTCCGTTTCCGCCTGAGAGGCGGTTTCGGCCTCTGTTTCCGCCGTCTTTTCTGCGTCGGATTCCGGCGCGGTCACGATGGAAGCGGCCGTTGTGGGCTCGGAAGCCTCTTTGGATGAACAGCCTGCTAAGATGGCTGCGGCGAGTGTCGTGAGTACGAGAGCTTTGATCGATTTTTTCATGTTTTGTTCCTCCTGTGGTTTTAAATTTTTCTGCCGGATTTGGAGGAAGAGGGGGACTTACGCGGTTTTTACAAAATAAAAAGTCCCAAGCATTCCTGTTTCCAGTTTATGCTTGAGACGAATTTTCATCCGCGGTGCCACTCAAATTGACATTTTCAGTCCTCTTTCCATATACCAACATATATGCCGCGAAGATAACGGCTGCGGTTGCCGTCAGTCCATACTCGCATCCTTTCAGGACTGCCCTCGAAAGTCCATTCCATTTTCCGTGCCCTACCGCAATCCCACCGCCTGCGGCTCTCTGGAAAGACAGCCATGAAAATGTACTCCTCTTTCTCATCGGTTTTCTATGAAATTGTAATGTCATCTTAATACGGGGGAGATAATTTGTCAAGGATTTTTTTCGCACAGGGATGTTTTGGCAGTTTTTGTCCATACTGTGAAATGTATAAAATAAAAAGAAAATTTGAGAAACTTCCATAAAGTTCCTTGACTTTCCGCAGGAACCGCGATACCATATGCTACGTGAGGTGACAGGGTGTCACCATACGGAGGCACAGCAGGAAACGGGAGGTGAAAGGGCCTTTTGGGAGCCAGCTTCCTGACCTGCGGCGGCCGCAGACAAAAAAGGAGAATCAGTATGGGAACAAAAAACGGCGGAAAGCAGCCGGAAAACAACAACAGCTTTAAACCACTTCTCTATTATATGATCGGGATTTTCCTCATTACCCTGATTTTAAACGGGATGGTCTTCCCGTCCATGATGAGGACCCAGGTGACGGAAGTGGGCTACAACGATTTCCTCTCCATGGTGGATGCCGGGAAAGTGGCAATGGTGCAGAAGGACGATGATGAGTACCTCTTCCTTGTAAAGGATGAACAGGGCCGTGATCAGGTTTACAAGACAGGCCTCTGGGAGGACGAGGGACTGACGAGCCGGCTTTACGATGCTGGCGTGCAGTTCGGAAAGGTGATTCCGCGGGAGGAATCCGCCATCATGACGATCATCACCCAGTGGATCCTTCCGATTATTATCATGGTTGCCATCGGCCAGATTTTTGCCAGAATGATGTCGAAGCGCATGGGCGGGAACGCCATGACCTTTGGGAAATCCAATGCGAAAATTTATGCGGAAAATGAGACTGGAAAGACCTTTGCCGACGTGGCCGGGCAGGAAGAGGCCAAGGAGGCGTTAAAGGAGATCGTGGACTTCCTCCATGACCCGAAAAAATATGCCGACATCGGCGCGACGCTGCCGAAGGGCGCCCTGCTTGTGGGCCCGCCCGGAACCGGCAAGACCCTGCTTGCAAGGGCTGTGGCCGGTGAGGCGCATGTCCCGTTCTTTTCCATCTCCGGCTCGGAGTTTGTGGAGATGTTCGTGGGAATGGGCGCCGCGAAGGTCAGAGACCTGTTTAAGCAGGCCACGGAAAAGGCGCCGTGCATCGTGTTCATCGACGAGATTGATACCATCGGAAAGAAGCGCGACGGCAGCGGCATGAGCGGAAACGACGAGAGGGAACAGACCTTAAACCAGCTTCTGACGGAGATGGACGGCTTCGACGGGAAAAAGGGAGTCGTGATTCTGGCAGCCACCAACCGGCCGGAATCTCTCGACCAGGCGCTCCTTCGTCCCGGCCGGTTTGACAGGCGGATCCCGGTGGAGCTCCCGGATTTAAAGGGCCGCGAGGCGATTTTGAAGGTACATGCAAGAAACGTGAAAATGGACGATACGGTGAACTTTAACGCCATCGCCCGCGCCACCTCCGGCGCCAGCGGCGCAGAGCTGGCAAACATTGTAAACGAGGCGGCTCTCCGTGCCGTGCGTTTTGGAAGGCGCGTCGTCTGCCAGGCAGACCTGGAGGAAAGCGTCGAGACGGTTATCGCCGGGTACCAGAGAAAGGATGCGGCCGTTTCCGAGAATGAGAAGCGGATTGTGGCCTACCATGAAATCGGCCATGCGCTGGTGGCCGCCTGCCAGAGCCATTCGGCCCCTGTCCATAAAATTACGATTATCCCCAGGACGTCAGGCGCCCTTGGATACACGATGCAGGTGGAGTCCGGGGAGCGGTTCTTAATGAGCAAGGAAGAGGCGTTAAATAAGATCGCCACCTTAACCGGCGGCCGGGCGGCCGAGGAATTCATGTTCCATTCCATCACGACGGGTGCCTCCAACGACATCGAGCAGGCCACAAAGTTAGCCCGCGCCATGATTACCAGATACGGCATGAGCGATCAGTTCGGCATGGTGGCGCTTGAGACCGTGAACAACCAGTATCTCGGCGGCGACGCGTCCTTAGCATGTTCGCCGGAGACGGCCAAGGCCATCGACGATGAGGTGGTGCGGATTATTAAGGCCCAGTACGAAAAGGCCATGGGGATTTTGAAGGACAATGCGGCGAAGCTAAATGAGCTGGCGGCATACCTTCTGGAAAAGGAAACGATTACCGGAGAGGAATTCATGGAAATTCTGAACCGTTAAACCAAAAATGGAAAAGCCGGGTCCTGAGAAATATCAGGGCCCGGCCATTTTTTTCAGGCGGGACACGGCCCATAAAAAGGCGGCCCCGCATAAAACGGCAAAGAGAACGAGGACGGAGAGAAGCGCAGACGGCTCTGCGGTGCCGGACAGCATCAGGGAGCGGAGCACGTCGATGACGCGGGTGAAGGGATTCAGCCGAATGAAAAAGCCTGGGATCCCGGCTGCGTCCTCAGCCGGAAACAGGGCGGAGCTCAGGAAAAAAACGGGCAGCACAACGGCATTCATGACGATCTCGTAGACGGCCGCGTCGGGAAGCAGGAGACTGAAGCCGTAGGAAAGGCCGGCAGCAAAAAACGACATCAGAAACAAAAGGAGAAGCACCAGGAAAAATCCGCCTGCGTGAAAGGCCGGCCGTACCGAGAGGAGAAGCCCGGCAATGGCGAGAATCCCGACTTCAAAGAAGGTGCAGAGCACGGCTTCCAAAAGCTGTCCGAGCACAATGGCGCTCCGGCTTACCGGGGAAATCAGGATCCGGTAAAAGCTCCCGTCAGCCCGCATCATGTAATTCATGATCCCGCTGCTGCTGGAGGCAGAAAAGCTCACAAGCATGGCAAGCCCAGGCAGGAGAAAGGCCGTGTAGTCGGAAATTCCGGCGCGCCCCATGATCCGGCCGGCGGCGAGGCCGTAAAGAACCAGCCAGAGAAGGGGCTGAAGGACGGTGATGACAATGGTAAAGGCATTGCAGAACCGCCATTTGATGTTCCGCCTGAGAAGGGGAAACAGGCTCATACGGAAATCCCTCCTTTCGGCTTTGTGAGCATGAAAAAGATATCCTCCAGGCCAGGCTGCACCAGCTCGATGCCATGGAAGGGGATGCGGCTGCCGGACAGAAAGGCAGCCATCATTTCCAGATCGGCCTGCGGGGTTTCGGTGCGGACGGAGATGGAGGCGCCGCATTGGGCCACGTGCCTTTCCGGCAGGCGTGCTTTAAGCAGAGGAAGGCAGGCGGCGGCACCGGCGGGAGAGGGGAAGCGGACGGAAACCGTATCCTGGCGGAGCAGGGAGCGGAGAGATGCGGCAGTTCCCGAGACAAGCTCTTTTCCCTTGTCCATGATGCAGATATGGTCGCTTAAATGATCGGCTTCCTCTAAATAGTGGGTCGTAAGAAAGATAGTCGTCCCCAGGTCAGCGCGTATTTTCTTCAGCATATCCCACATTGCCGCGCGGGAGGGCGGATCCATGCCGGCCGTGGGCTCGTCTAAAAAGAGGAGTTTAGGGCCGGATATCAGGCTGAGGGCGATATCCAGCCGCCTTTTTACGCCGCCGGAGAAGGCGGACACGGGCTTTTTCCTGTATGGAGCCAGGCCGAATTCCGCAGTCAGGCGTTCCATGCGGCCGGCCGCATCGGCTTTTGGGACGCCGTACAGCCGTGCCTGGAAAAGCATGTTCTCTTCCAGTGACATGTGGCTGTCGATGGACGGCTGCTGTGCGGCGCAGGCGATCTGGGCGCGGATTTCCCTTCCGCTGCTTTTTAAATCCTTTCCAAGCATGGTGATGTCCCCGGAATCCGGACGCAGGTATGTTGTCAGGATGCGGATCAGCGTGGATTTCCCGGCCCCGTTCGGCCCGAGCAGGGAAAAGATTTCCCCGCTTTGAACGGAAAGGCTCAGGCCGGAGAGCGCCTGGGTTCCGTTTTTATACTTTTTGTTCACATTTTCTGCCAGTATGGCATCCATGTCTTATGTCATCTCCTTTCCATTTCGGACGGCAAACCACACCTCGGAACGGCCGCAGGGCGGTTCGGGCCTTTCGAGCGGATATATCTCCAGATCCGGCAGGCCTGCGTATTCGTAGCCGGAAAAGGGCAGCCATTCCGTGAAAAAACGCCGGAAAATGTCCTGGACAGCTTCCTTAAACATACCGTCCAGCTCAAAGACAGCCCAGGAGGCCGCAGGGATTTCAACCGCCTCCATGCCCCCAGGCGGATTTTGGCCGGAGGCGGCAGCAATGAGATAAAACGGAGAGCCGGGGCTTTCACAGACGCTTATGCCGAAGAGCCCCTCCGGCCTGCCGGAAGCCAGGCGCCGGACGGCGGAAAGCTGTGTACCTTCTTGTGCCTGTTTCCAGAAGGCGGGGATGATCTGCTGGTTTTCTTTCATGTTTCCGGCCAGGTTCGTGCGGATTCCCACAAAGCGCATGGCGTCCTTTTCTTCTATGTGATAAGCCATGGGACAGCCGCCGGTGATGGTTACGGAAAATTTAAACGGCGGATAGGCGCACAGCGTGCAGCCGGAGCTTCTTGCGGCAGCGGGGCTGATGCCGTGGACACTCTGAAAAGCCCTGTTGAAGGCAGTTGGAGAAGCGTAGCCGTACTTTAAGGCGATGTCCAGCACCCTGGCGTCCGTCCGCTGGAGCTCGAAGGCGGCCTGGGACATCCTGCGCCGGCGGATGTATTCGGATAAGGAAACGCCGGCCGCATAGGAAAACATGCGCTGAAAATAGGACGGGGAGCAGCACGCGGCGCGGGCCGCCTCCTCCCAGGAGATCTCTTTGTCAAGGCTGCGTTCAATGTAGGCCACGGCATTGTTCAGATTTTTAAGCCATTCCATATGATTCCCTCCTCAAAAGCCATCTTAATACATGGAGCATTTTTATTCCTCGCATTTTTTGCGCTCTTTTGTAAACTTTAGCGGAATAAAAAATAAGATGCAAGGGGAAGGGCGCCCTGACCTTGCAAAAGCTGTCGGAATCGGGATAAAATGGAGTCACACCGGAACTGGAAGGAGGTATTATGATGCTTACAGGGGCACAGGTAATGGAAATTTTCCGGGAGTATCTGGAACAGGAATCCTGTATTGAAATCGTCAAGACGAGGTGGGGGTATGTGCGGCTGTTTTATGAGGAACCATACGACAGCAGCTTTGAAGCGGCCCTGTGCAGGACTCCGAAGGAGCTGTTTTCGGAGCTTTTGGAGAACCTGCTGGCCAGTCAGGAGTACCGGCTGGCGACAGAAGAAGGGAAAACGGAAAAGGAGGTGATGAAAGAATTAGAACAAATCCGGGAACGCTACATAGAAAAATGGAAGAAAAAACAATAAGGAAATGACGGCTGTCAGGCGGGCGGAAAAACAGGCTTCGCCTGACGGCCGTTTTTTTAGGTTCAGCATCAGATGGGGCCGTCTAACCGGCATTATTTATTTAAGGAAAACGCCTCAAACAGCTTAAAAATGACATCCTTTGCGATTTCATATTCCTCGGGAGAAAGCCGTTCTAAGCGGGCGGCCAGATCCGACGCCTGGTTCTGTTCCTCGTTTTTCTTGCCGAACAGAATTGCGTCGCTGGAAACCGACAGAACCTGGCAGATTTTCTTTAAGGTTGCAAAGGAAATCCCGACGGTCCCCCTCTCAAACGCAGAGACGCTCTTGGTTCCGAGGCCGATCAGCTCGGAAAAGCGCTCCTGGGTCAGGCCGGCTTTTTCACGTTCTGCTTTGATTCTTGCGCCGATTTCGATGTTGATTTCTTTTTTCTCCTGCAATTTGACTCCACCTCCTAACAGTAGTTTAAGTAATGGTGGTGTTGACTTGAACCCATTATAAGGTGTATAATTTATCGTATTAGTAATGCGAATTATTGGCAAATCATCCACAATACGGAATTTTTGCAGGAAAGGCGGACGAAAAGTATGAGGAAAAGTTGGTTGTATGGCGGAAGAAAGCAAATGGCGGCAGCAGGCCTTGCAGTAATGCTGGCGGCGGGAGCCGTGACGGGCTGTTCCGGCGGAACAGAGGGAACAGCGGCGGAGGCCGGGAACACTTCTTCCGATCAAAAGGCCGGAGAGGAAAAAAGCGGCGGTGCCGCAGAAGCCGGCGAAGAAGAAAGCGAAACAAAGGCAGAGGAAGAAAAGCTCCCGGAATACGTGCCGGTAGATCCGGCATCCGTGGCAGAGAGTGCGGAAGAGGATTTTATTTATGAACTCACGGATACCATTGCCACCATTACCGGCTATCAGGGAAGCGGCGGACAGGTAAAGATCCCGGAGAGCCTTGGCGGTTCGAAGTCGATTGCCATCGGCAAGGATGTGTTTAACGGAAATGAAACGATCACGTATCTGTATATCCCGGAGACGGTGGTTCGCATGGAATCCGGCTCCTTCAGAAACTGCAAGGCGCTTGAGGAGGTCTATGTGGGGGCGAACCTTGCCTCTCTCGATAAGTCGATGTTTAAAAACTGTACGGCGCTCCGCCGGGCGGAGCTTGCAGGTACCATAAGCGGTATTGGCGGGGATATGGACGCCGGGGCATTCATAGACTGCGTCTCCCTCACCGAGGTGGTGTTCGGGGAGAACCTGCAAGGCAGGATTGCCACGGACGCCTTCCGCGGCTGTATGAATCTTGAAACCGTGGATCTTTCCGGCACGCAGATAGGAAACATCGGCCAGTGCGCCTTTGCGGACTGTACGAACCTCAAGACGGTAAAGCTTCCGGAAAACCTGGGGTGGATCGAGAGCAACTCGTTTTTAAACTGCCCGTCCCTGGCGGAGTTTGAGATTGCGGAAGGAAACGGCGTCCTGGAAGAAGAGGCGGGGATCGTCTATACCGTCGATTTTTGCAGCAGCTATTCGCCCAATACGGCCATGTTCGGGCTGGCCGGTGCTCTGGAGGCGGACGTAACCGTGCGTGAGGGGACGGAAATTATTGCAAGCAATGCCTTTGAATATATCCAGACCATAAAAAGCGTAAAAATACCGGACAGCGTAAAGGAGATTGAACGGTTGGCCTTCGGCGCATGCTATGAGCTTGAAAAGGTGGAGTTCGGAAACGGGCTTGAAACCATCGGCCAGAGCGCCTTTAACGGGTGCGAGAGCCTGGAGGAGATTGACCTTCCGGATTCCCTTCAGGAGCTTGGCTCTACGGCCTTCGGATTCTGCAATCTGAAGCGGGTTTCCCTGCCGGACGGCGTGAAATACTACAAGGGAGAGACCACGGAGGATTACATCTTTGCCATGAACAAGGACGCGGTCTTTACATATAAAGGAAAGGAATATACCTACGACCAGGCGGCGGAGTTAGACGCACTTCTTGCTCAGTAGCGCGGCCGAAGGAGGAAAAGGGAAAATGATGAAAAAAAGTGTGATGAAGCTCTGCATGGCTGCGGCAGCTACGGCGGCAGTCCTCTCTCTTTCTGCATGCGGCGGGAAGACGACGGACACCGAGCAGAGGGAGGCAAAGGAAACAGAAAAAAGCGGCGTATCCGAGCTGGCGGCGGCCTTACAGGGGAAGGAAGACGAAGACCCCATGAAGGGTGATAACCAGGCGGTTATTGAAATCGGGACGGCAGAGGAGCTTTCCGAATTCCGCGACCGGGTAAACGCCGGGGAACAGGCGATTGACGCCGTTCTGACGGCTGACATCGACCTCTCTTCGGTCTGCGGCGAGGGCATCGGGAACTGGGTTCCCATCGCATCGGAGGACGGACATTTCGGCGGCTCCTATAACGGCGTCTTTGACGGCGCCGGCCATGTGATCCGCGGGCTTTATATGGAAGGAGAGGGCGCGGACTACGCGGCATTGTTCTTAAAGCTTGGCTATACGGGAATCATAAAGGATCTGGGGATCGAGGACGCCTTTTTGGATTCCAACGATCAGGCGGCGGTTTTAGTGCTTGAAAACGGAGGCATCATCGAAAACTGCTATGCCTCGGAAACATCTGTAAAAGGAAGAGATGCCTACGGCCTGATCGGCACCTGCACGGAGGAAAGCGTTGTGAAAAACTGCTATAACCGGGGAACCGTACAGGGCGAAAACCACGCATGCGGCGTGGTTGGAGACTGTTACGGCGGAGAAATTTCCGGCTGTTACAACGAGGGAGAAGTCCTGGCGGAAGGAAAACAGGGAAGAGCATACGGCGTTGCCCTCGGAATCTCTGACGGTACCATCACGGACTGCTACAACACGGGAACCGTGACGGCAGTCTTTGAGGCGACGGGAGTCATCGGCGGGGTTCGGTCGGACGCCGTCATGACGGGCTGCTACAATACGGGAACCGTGACAAGCGACGGTATTGCGTCCGGCGTTTCGAACGGCGTAGTCGAGGCTGTCATGGACCGCTGTTACAACACGGGAACCATAACCGGAGAAAACATGGCAGTCGGTGTGGCGAGGGTCGAAGGCGATGTGAAGAAAAAGAGCGTGGCCGTCAACTGCTTTAACCGCGGGAGTGTTTCGGCGGGCAGCAATGCCATGGGCATCGACCTGGGCATGAACTGCGTGACCATAAACTGCTATAACCTGGGAACCGTTTCCAGCCAGAACAACGGAATGTCGGGAGCGGCCGGTATTGCAGGGACTGCCGTCACCTATGGGGAATGCGAGCAGAGGATGTATAACTGCTACTCGGCCGGCGCGTTATCGGAGAATGCCGGCGGCTTAAGCTACTGGAAGGACATGGCCGAGATGGAGTCTGTGTTTTATCAGGAGGATACGGCTGTGGGATATTATTTCAGCAGGAAGGGCGGAGAGCAGGACACCACGCATTCCGTCTCGAAGGAGGCGCTCACCGGCGGCGAAGTCCTTGAGAAGTTAAACGCCTTTGCGGAAAGCTTTTCCGGTCTGCCGGAGGACTGTGCGGAAAAATACGGGCTGACCCTGGATTCCTGGAAGGCCGGGCCGGACGGGTATCCGGTTTTTGAATGGGAGAGCTAATTTAGAAACATAGATAAGGAGGAAAAAGATTATGTTTTTTGGGAAACCGAAGATGGATGAGGAAGAAAGGAAGCGCCGGGCGGCGGAAATCGGGGCGTTGATGGACGCCGACAGGACGAAGGAAGCGTACGAAAAGACGCTGGAGCTGGAAAAGCTCGATAAGGACGCCGCCGGTTATTACATGAGTCTCTTCTATTTCCTCGGCGAATGTGTGGGCGAGGATCGGAAAGAGGCGTTAAAGCGGATTGAGAAGTATGTGCGCCGTGTGCCGGATGATTCGGAGGGCTGGCTCCAGTACGGCTATCTTCTCCGCCTGAACGGAAATGAGACGGAGGCGGCGAAGGCCTTTTTAAAGGCATCCGACATGGGGAACTGGAGCGGAACCGCGTCCCTTGCGGGAAGCTATAAGCTTTTGGCCGACGGCTTCCGGAACGAGGCGGCAGGTACCTTAAATGTTAAGGCATACGGCGAGAACAATAACCAGGCCGTTTCCCTGTATATCGCGGCCATGGCGCTCTACGAAAAGACGGCGATAGAAGCGCCGGACGCTTTAGACGATGCGGACTGGCAGAGCTTCGGCCGGGCGGCGGATATGATGTACGCCATGAGCTTAAACGGCGAGGTGAAAAAGATAAACACAAAGGATCCGGATGAGCAGAATTTCCTGAACCTGGGCCTTTCCGTGATGTCCGGCAAAAGGGATACTGCGGCGCAGCAGCTCTGGCGGCTCCAGGCGGCGCGGATTTACGGCCGGATGGAGCAGGCGGGATACGGCGCCATGGCCGAGTATTTCCGGGCGTCCATGTGTCTCGCCGACTGCGGAAAGAAAAACCAGGCCATGTTTGTGAACGCAAAATGGCATATGGATCGGGCGAGGGAGTTAAGCGCCGGGCTTAACGCCGATCAGAAAAAATCTTATCCCGAAGACTTTGCCGATGTGCGGGAGGAGTACGGGAAGATGGAGAAAAAGTACGGGAAAATCATGGAAAACCGCCTGAGGGCCGGTGAGTTCCCGAATCTTTCCGAGGACTATCCCCAGGGACAGGCTCCTGCCGTGGAAGCCTGCAAATCGTTTATGGACTTTGCAAACGGCTTAAGGAACGGGGCGCCGGTGCAGGCGGCGGCCGCAAAGGAGCCGGAAAAGAAGAAAAAGGGCCTGTTCGGGTTCTTCCGGTAAGACAAAGGAGGAAGATAGGAAATGCTGCCTTATGTTTTGACATCAATTGGTATGTTTCTCCGCCAGTGGTACGTGAATGTCATAAGCTCGAAGGACGGAGGCGTGACGCTCTTTACGGTGATCGGCGTTATCCTCACGGTCATTGGCGTGCTCATGACAATCAGCCGCCAGGGCGGAAAGTATGCGGATAAAAAGCGCCTCGGCATCGCCCTGGGTATCCACGGAGCGATCTGGCTTGCCGGCCTTTTGTTCTTCGGCGCCGTGAGCTGGATTTTAAACAAGATCGTCTACCTGATTGCGGCGATCATCGGCCTGGTGATTGCCTACTTCTGGTTCTCATCCTTAAACGAGGGCGGTTCCCCAAAAGAAGTCCGTCAGGATGGAGATGGCAAGAAAGGCATTGACGCGCTCCCCAACCTCATGTATTCCGACGGGAACGTCCGCTGGACGCTTGAGAGGAGAGAGGCCGACTTCGCAATTTACAGAAACGATAACGGCGGTACGATTACCATCCGGAATGCCGACGTGAGCGGCGGACAAATCCTTTCGGATGCGGGACATTTTCAGACATATCGGTGACAGGAGAAAGGAATATGAAAAAGAGAGCATGTGTACTCATGACGTTTCTTGCGGCATCTCTGGCGCTTTCGGCCTGCTCGTCGAGTGCCAGTGACAGCACACAGGGAAACACCAGCACAGAGACGAAAGGAGAAACGGCAGGAGACGGGGAGACCGAGGAAAAGGAAACAGAAGCCACTGAAAAGGAAAAGGCCGGGACGGTCAGCCTGACCATTGAGGAGTCCATCGCAAACCAGATGCGTTTTTCTTCCGTAAGCAATAAGGGGTACTATTCGTTTTACGCGGAAGGCACGACCCTCTATGCGGCGCCCAATGTGGCGAATGACGGCTTCTGGCGGTATGCAAAGCTGGCGGCAGAAGGAACTGCGGGAAGTGAAATCCGGCAGATCCAGCTTGCGCATTACCCGGAGACAGAGCTGATCCTGGATTCGGAAGGGAAGCTGTGGTACGGCGGCGAGTCCTTTTTTGACAGATATAACATCCGGTACTTTGACAGCTTCTATGTGACAAACGCCGGATATGAACAGCTTGTCGCCGGCGTGACGGAGGAAGGGACGGTGGTATATCGCTCGGCCATGAGTATGGACGGCAAGCCGGAAGAAATCGAGGGACTGGAAAATGTCAAATATGTCGATGTCTTCTGGGATGATATTGCGGCAGTCCGGGAGGACGGAACCGTTGTCTTTATTTCCGGCGACGACAGAATCGAGCTGGAGGACTGGAGCGACATTGCCATGGTTTATGTGGACGGGTCGCGGGACGATTATACAGAAATCATCGGACTTAAAAAGGACGGAACCATTACGGCGAAGGCCCTTGTGGGAGAGCCGTCCTATCCGGAGGAGATTCTTTCCTGGACGGATATTGTGCATGTGATCCGGGGAAATGATTATGTGGCCGGGCTGAAATCAGACGGAAGCTTCGTCTATGCCCTGGAGGAAGACGCAAGTGAGTACAGCATAAACCACTGCAAGGAGACGTTTGAGGTCTGGACGAATGTCATCGCGGCAGGAGAAGATGCGGCGATTACGGCAGACCGGGAGGCTTTGGGGGATGCCAGGCTTCTGTCCTTTGGATGGAATTTAAAAAATCCCCCTACGGATCTTACGGAGGCCCTGCTGGGCGAGTATAATGGAGATTATCACTGCAACATCGTGTATGAGCTTCCGGAAATTCCGTAAGGCGCGGGGAAGAGAAAAATGGTTGGAAAGGGGGCTGCTGTCCGTAAAGGGCGCAGTCCCCTTCGGAATTTTGGACGCCTGTTTCCGGTTCCAGCGCCATTTTTCGCAAAAAATGAAAGAACAGGTTGCCATTTGAGTAAAATTTTTTTATAATGTGGTGTAGACCTCAAAGATGAAAGGATGTGAACGCGTAATGGAAGGTCGAAGTCGTAAGACGGAGGCAGATGCCCACCCTGAACCTGCAAAGATACACATAACGGGCACCCATTATGTGTATCGCATTTAAAACAGAATCGCCCCATAGAGGGGAAAAGTGGGAAGTTTAAACGGGCTTTCCCGTTTCACTCTGCCTCCATGCCCAAAAATCAAACAGGAATGGAGGAGATTAACGATGTCCAACGAAGTTATGGAGAGAAACGACCTGGAGAGGCTTCTTATGCTGGCTGACGAAAAAAAGTACCGTCAGCTGAAAGAAGAGCTCCTGGAGTACAATGAGGTGGATATTGCCGCCCTGATTGAGGAGCTGGATTCAGAACGGACCGTCGTCGTGTTCCGGATGCTTCCGAAAGAGGTGGCGACCGATGTCTTCGCGGAGCTGCCGGTGGAGACCCAGACCCATATTATCAACAGCATCACGGATCAGGAGATTTCTGAGATCGTAGAGGATCTGTTCCTCGATGATGCCGTGGATATGATGGAAGAGCTGCCGGCCACAGTGGTGAAGCGTGTCTTAAAAAACACCAGGCCGGAGACAAGGAATTTAATCAACCAGTTTTTAAACTATCCGGAAAACAGCGCCGGAAGTATCATGACGGCCGAGTACATCGGCTTAAAAAAGAACATGACGGTGGAGCAGTCCTTCGCCTACATCCGCAAAAACGGCATTGATTCCGAGACCATCTACACCTGCTATGTGATGGATGAAAAGCGTCGCCTGGAGGGCGTCGTGACGGTCAAGGATCTTTTGATGAACCCTTACGAGACGCGGATCGAGGATATCATGGACGACCACGTCATCCGGGCCGTCACCACTGACGACCAGGAGGAAGCGGCGGAGACACTTGGAAAATACGGGCTTTTGAGCCTTCCCGTCGTGGACAGCGAAGACCGTCTCGTCGGCATCATTACCGTAGACGACGTGATGGAGGTCATCGAGGAGGAGGCCACCGAGGACTTTGAGAAGATGGCGGCCATGCTCCCCAGCGAAAAGCCGTATTTAAAGACGAGCGTGCTCCAGCTTGCAAAAAACAGGATCCCGTGGCTTTTGATCCTGATGATTTCCAGCATGGTGACGGGGCATATCCTGGCAAAATACGAAGCGGCGTTCGCGGTGATCCCGCTTCTTGTGACATTCATCCCGATGCTCATGGATACGGGCGGAAACGCCGGAAGCCAGAGCAGCACCATGATTATCCGCGGTATGGCTGTCGGGGAAATTCATCCGATGGATGTGCTTAAGGTTTTATGGAAGGAAATCCGCGTCGGCGTCCTGGTGGGCGTTGTGCTGGCCTGTTTCAATTTCCTTCAGCTTATGCTTCGGTTCCCAGGCCAGACCATGATCTGTCTGACGGTTGTTTTAAGCATCTTCTGTACGGTCATCATGGCAAAGACCATCGGCTGTCTGCTGCCCATCGGGGCGAAGGTGTGCCGGCTGGATCCGGCGATCATGGCTGCACCGCTGATTACGACGATTGTGGATACACTGAGTTTAATGGTATATTTCACCCTGGCGACCACCCTTTTGGGAATGACGTCCATGTAGCAGACGATTCTTATTATTTATAGAAGAAAAATTACCGGCCAGGCGCCGGAGAAACAGAGAGGCAGGAATTACAGTATGGGAAAAGTTAGGACGAGATTTGCGCCGAGTCCCACCGGCAGGATGCATGTGGGAAATTTGAGGACGGCATTGTATGCGTACCTGATCGCAAAGCATGAGGGGGGCGATTTCCTTCTTCGCATCGAGGATACGGATCAGGAGCGCCAGCTTGAGGGCGCCGAGGAGATCATTTACAGAACTCTTGCAAAGACCGGACTGATCCATGACGAAGGCCCCGACAAGGACGGCGGCGTGGGCCCCTATGTCCAGAGCGAACGCCACAAAGCCGGTATTTATATGGAGTACGCCAAGATGCTGGTGGAAAAGGGCGAGGCCTATTACTGCTTCTGTACCCAGGAGCGCCTGGATTCCTTAAAGAAGACCGTAAACGGTGAGGAGATCATGGTTTATGACAAGCACTGCCTTGGGCTTTCCAAGGAAGAGGTGGAGGCCAACTTAAAGGCCGGCATGCCCTTTGTCATCCGCCAGAACAACCCGAAGGAGGGGACGACTACGTTCCACGACGACATCTACGGCGACATCACCGTGGACAACGCGGAGCTGGACGACATGGTGCTCATTAAGTCCGACGGCTATCCCACCTACAACTTTGCAAACGTCGTGGACGATCACCTGATGGGAATTACCCATGTGGTTCGCGGAAACGAGTACCTGTCTTCCTCGCCCAAGTACAACAGGCTTTACGATGCCTTCGGCTGGGAGGTTCCGGTTTACGTCCACTGCCCGCTCATTACCAACGAGGAACATAAAAAGCTCAGCAAGAGAAGCGGCCATTCCTCCTACGAGGATCTTCTGGATCAGGGCTTTATTTCCGAGGCCATTGTCAACTACGTGGCGCTTCTCGGCTGGTCGCCGGAGGACAACCGGGAAATCTTCTCCCTGGAGGAGCTGGTAAAGGAGTTTGACTACCATCACATGAGCAAGTCCCCGGCTGTCTTTGACATGACGAAGCTTCGCTGGATGAACAGCGAGTACATGAAGGCCATGGACTTTGACAAGTTCTATGAGATGGCAGAGCCGTATCTGAAAAAGGTCATCACGAAGCCCATGGATCTTAAGAAGATTGCGGCCATGGTGAAGACGAGAATCGAGGTATTCCCGGATATCGAGGGGCAGATTGACTTCTTTGAGACGCTGCCGGAATACGATACGGAGATGTATAACCACAAGAAGATGAAATCCACGAAGGAGACGTCCCTTAAAGTATTAAAGGATGTGCTCCCGATCTTAGAGGCACAGGAGGACTTCTCCAACGATGCCCTTTACGCGGCGCTGTCGGCATATGTGACGGCAGAAGGCGTAAAGACCGGTTTCGTCATGTGGCCGATCCGCACGGCGGTTTCCGGAAAGCAGATGACGCCGGCCGGCGCCACGGAGATCATGGAAGTGATTGGAAAGGAAGAATCCCTGGCACGGATCCATAAGGGGATTGCACTTTTGGAGGCGGCCCTGGCATAGGGCTGCCTTTCGGCAAAAAGGGGGAACATACAAATGAAAAAAAGGGTTTATGTGACAGCGGCAGCAGCTATTCTTACGGCACTGTGGTGCCAGACGGCTTTTGCGGGACAGTGGGTTGAAGATCCGTCCCGGCCGGCCAACGAAAACGGCAGGACGAACTGGTGGTACCAGAGGGACGACGGCACGTATCCGGCCGGCGGCTGGGAATGGCTGGACGGAAACGGAGATGGGACGGCAGAAAGCTACCGCTTCGATGAAAACGGCTGGATGTATGCATCTACGACGGTGGATGGCTATGCCGTCAACGAAAACGGCGCCTGGGTGGAAAACGGGGCGGTCATGACGAAGCAGGTTTCCGGACAGGCCGCAGACACGAAACAGGCGGCCGGATGGCACGACGACGAATACGGCCGGAGATATTCGGATTCCAAAGGAAACTATGTGACCGGCTGGAAGCGGATTGACGGCAAGAGATACTATTTCTTTGAGGACGGATACATGGCGTCCGGCCTTCAGTCCGTGGACGGCGGCGAATACTATTTCTATTCGGACGGCGAGCTGGCGGAGAAGACGGTTTATTCGGAGTCGGACGGCGTTTACTATGTGATCGACAAGGAAGAGCATTATGTGATTGACGTGGTGGACGAGGAAGACTGGCCGGAATACCGCAGAGAGGCAGACCGGGAATATGTGGAAATCTCGGATATCTCGGATGAGGAGAAGAACGATGTGAGCGGGATCCGCTACCCGGATCAGGAGAGCGCGCTGGAATCGGGTATCAACCACGACCTTGCCATGGAATGCTTTGACCTGATTAACGAGGAACGGATTAAGCGCGGCATCGAACCGCTGGAGTACAGGGATGAGATCCAGGAGGCTGTGGATATCCGCGCCGAGGAGATTGTGGAGAAGTTCTCCCACACGAGGCCGGACGGCTCCTCCTGCTTTACGGTCTTTGACGAAGTGGGCGTCGATGGACGCGCCATGGGTGAAAATATTGCCGCTGGCCAGAGGACACCGGCAGCAGCCGTGAATAGCTGGATGAATTCCTCGGGACACAAGGCAAATATCTTAAATGAGCAGTTTACGGAGGGCGCCATCGGATGCTATTACGATCCGGACAGCTCATACGGATATCACTGGGTACAGCTTTTCAACCGTTCATAAAAGGAATACAATGAATTTCAACAAGGAACAGGAGACGGCGGTTTCCCATAAGGACGGCCCCATGATGGTTCTGGCCGGGCCGGGTTCGGGAAAAACCACCGTCATCACACACAGGATCATGAGACTGCTGGAGCAGGGCGTAAGCCCCTCCGGCATTCTTGTCATTACGTTTACAAAAGCGGCGGCCGTGGAGATGAAGGAGAGGTTCCTTTCCCTCGCTTCCGGGGCCGCCATGAAAAAAGAGGAAAGTGGAAGGGTGAGCTTTGGAACCTTCCACTCTGTTTTTTATCAGATTCTCCGGCTGGCTTACGGCTTTCCCGCCGGGAGCGTGATCGGCGAGGAGGAAAAGCGCGGCTTTTTTAAGGAATTCCTGGCAAAGTCCAGCCTGGAGGTGGAGGACGAGGGCGAGTTTATAAGCTCTGTCATCAGTGAAATCAGCCATGTGAAGGAGGAGCGGCTGGATCTGCGCTATTATTACTCCCAGAACTGCCCGGAAGAGTGGTTCAAAAAGCTGTACCGGGGCTACGAGGAGATGCTGCACCGGACGGGAAAGCTGGATTTTGACGACATGCTCGTCATGTGCTATGACCTGTTTTCAAAGCGGAAGGACATCCTTGCGGCGTGGCAGAGAAAGTACCGCTACATCCTGGTGGACGAGTTCCAGGATATCAACCGGCTCCAGTACGAGATTGTGCGGATGCTGGCGCTGCCGGAAAACAACCTGTTTATCGTCGGCGACGACGACCAGTCCATCTACCGCTTCCGCGGGGCGAAGCCGGAGATCATGCTGGGCTTTGAAAAGGACTATCCGGATGCGGCCCGGGTGCTGCTTTCCTATAATTACAGGTCGACAAGAGAGATTGTTTCGGCGTCCCTGCGTCTTATCGGCCATAATAAAGTCCGGTTCCCCAAGGAGCTTAAGCCGTCCCACGGCGCCGGGCGGCCGGCAGATCTTCGCATCTATGAAAATCCTGTCCGGGAGATGGAGGCGGCCGCCAGAGAGCTCAGACTTTACAGGCAGGCGGGCTATGCCTATGAAGACATGGCTGTTTTGTTCCGCACCGGCCTTTCCATGGGGCTTTTGGCGGAAAAGCTCATGGAATACAACGTGCCGTTCCAGATGCGGGATGTGGTTCCAAGCCTTTACAGCCACTGGATTGCAAAAGACTTTTTTGCCTATCTTTCCATCGGCGCCGGGAGCAGGAAGCGGAGTGATTTTTTCCGCATCATGAACCGGCCCAACCGGTATTTCAGCCGCGATGCCTTTGAAAGCCCGGAGGTTTCTTTGGATGCCGTCCGCTCCTTTTATCAGGACAGGGAATGGATGGAGGATCGGATTGAGGATTTTGACGCAGATTTAAGAACCATCGGCCGCTTAAAGCCGTCGGCGGCAATCCAGTACATACGAAAGACCGTCGGATACGACGAATACCTGAAAAGCTATGCGGATTTCAGGCGCATGGACGTAACGGAACTCACCGCCGTGGCCGACCAGCTTTCGGAGAGCGCCGAGGGATTTCAGACGGCTGCCGAATGGATGGAACATGCGAGGGCCTACGAGGAAGAATTAAAGCGCCAGAGCGGAGCAAGGGAACAGGCGGCCAAGGAGGGCGTCACCCTGTCCACGATGCACAGCGCCAAGGGGCTTGAGTACCGGGTGGTGTTCGTGGCCGACGCCAATGAGGGGATCGTCCCCCACCACAAGGCCTCCCTGCCAGCAGATATCGAGGAGGAGCGGCGGCTCTTTTATGTGGCTTTGACGCGGGCGAAGGAGCGGCTCCACATTTTGGCAGTCAGGGAGCGGTACCACCGGGCGCAGGAGGTGTCGCGGTTCGTGGGTGAGTGCCTTGGCGGGAAGATGTGATATTTGCGGGGACGGGCAGCCTGGCGGGAAGATGTGACGTTTGTGGGGCGAATGGCCTGGCGGGAAGTCATGGCGTTTGTGGGGGGAATGCCCTGGCAGGAGGCTGTGACATTGCGGGCGAATGCCCTGGCGGAAAGCCGTGACAGGAGAAAAGGAGACATTTTATGGAAAAAAGGAACGAGCAGGCGCGCGGCCTGATTCACATCTACTGCGGAGACGGAAAGGGAAAGACGAGCGCCGCCGTGGGCCTTGCGGTGAGGGCTGCCGGGCGCGGGAAGCAGGTGGTGATCGCCAGATTTTTAAAGACCGAGGACTCCGGTGAGGTGGCCGTTCTGCGGCAGATCCCGAGAATCCATGTGATCCCGTGCAGGAAAAGCTTTGGCTTCGTATTTTCCATGAATGAGGCGGAAAAGCGGGAAGCGGCGGCCTATAACAGGGAGCTTTTCTGTGAGGCCGTGCGCCTTTCGGAGGACGCAGGGCTTTTGATCCTTGATGAGATTATGGCGGCTGTCCGTTACGGCATGGTTTTGGAGGAAGAACTTCTTTCCTTTTTAGAGAAAAAGCCGGAGGGGCTTGAAGTAGTGCTCACGGGGCGGGATCCGTCGGAAACGCTTCTTGCGGCGGCCGACTATGTGTCGGAGATTTGCAAGGTGCGCCACCCCTTCGATGCGGGAATCCCTGCAAGGCCGGGAATTGAGTATTGATTTTTCGCGTGTTTATTGATATGCTAGAACAAAGCAGGCAGAAGCTGCCTGGGCGGCCCGGCTTTTTAGAGGCGGGATACTATTTAAGAGAGGATTTTGTATGGAAAACGAGAAGAAAAACGGCGGCCTGGGAAATCAGGCAGAAGAGAATGCCGAGGAAATGACGGTCACTCTGACCCTGGAGGACGGAACCGAGCTGGAATGCGTCGTCCTTACGATTTTTGAAGCAGGCGACCGGGAGTACATCGCCCTTCTCCCGTTAGACGGAAGAGAAGCCGAGGACGGCGAAGTGTACTTGTACCGCTACGTGGAGGACGCTGAGGGAAATCCCGATTTGGAGAACATCGTGAGCGACGAGGAGTACGAGATCGTGGCTGATGCCTTTGACGAGCTTCTGGATACGGAGGAGTACGACGAGCTGGTGAGCGAGGACGAACTGGATTAAATAAGGAAGAAATCCCCTGGACGGCATATCACAGAGTGATATGCTCCCTTCTAGGTAGACAGTTGAAATAATAAAACTGTTTATCAAGGAGGGAGCATTTCTTATGCGTAAATATTCTGCTGAAGATAAATTACGAATGGTAAAGCTTATTTTGGAAGCTAAACATAGTATTACATCTGTATCAACAGGCGAAGGAATTCATCCTACTACTTTAGAAGAATGGATTCGTAATTATCAGTCTATGGGTTCAGAAACCTTTTACAACAAAGGATGGACCAAAAGAACTTCTGCCGAGAAAGAGATTGCCGTACAAGAGTATCTTTCTGGTCTTGGTTCACTACGTGATATTTGTAAAAAATATAAAATTTCCAGTACTCGTACACTCAGGCAATGGATTGCGCTGTATAATGGTCATAAGGAACTGAAGGCTTCCAGAACAGGAGGATGTAGTCTTATGACCAAAGGAAGAAAAACAACGTTTGAAGAAAGAGTGGAAATTGCATCCTACTGCATTTCCCATGGCCATAACTATGCTGAAACATCAGAAAACTTTAAGGTGTCCTATCAGCAGGCACGAAATTACACTATCAAATACGAAACAGGCGGAGTTCCTGCATTACAGGATAACCGCGGCAAAAGAAAATCGGAAGATTCTCTTACAGAGGTGGAAAAGCTTCAAGCGGAGTTGAAACTGGAAAAAGCCAAACGGCAACGTGCAGAAATGGAGTTATCATTCTTAAAAAAATTAGAGGAAATCGAAAGGAGGCGGGGCTGAGCCTGATCCGCCACGAGCATATCTATCAGGCTGTCAAAGAAGAACAGAAAGAACACGATTATCCGATACAGGAGCTTTGTAAGATTGGCGGTGTTTCAAGGGCGGCTTATTACAAATGGCTGAACCATGAAATGTCAGAGAATGAACAGGAAAACCGAAAAATTGCGGAACTGATAGAAAAAATCCACATAGAATCACCTGATAAGGGTTATCGCAGAATCCGTGATGAGTTGGAGCGTTACCATGACATTGATGTAAATGATAAACGTGTTTTGCGCATCTGCCGGAAACTTGGTATCAAATCCACCATTAAATATGCAAACGATAGCTGTACAAGACAGGCTGCAAATCCACAGTACATAGCCGAAAATATCCTGAATCGTGAATTTACGGCAGAAGCTCCGAATGAAAAGTGGTTGACCGATGTAACGGAATTTCATTACTATATCGGAAATGAAAAGCACAAGGTATATTTAAGTGCAATTCTTGACCTGTATGACCGAAGAATCGTATCCTACCGTATTGGAGACAGTAATAGTAATGCATTAGTGTTTGATACCTTTGATGATGCAGTCAAAGATAATCCTGATGCACATCCAATGTTTCACAGTGACAGAGGCTTTCAATACACCAATAGAGCCTTTCATGCAAAACTTGAAGCAGCAGGGATGATGCAGAGCATGTCCAGAGTAGCAAAGTGTATCGATAATGGACCAATGGAAGGATTCTGGGGAATTCTAAAACGGGAGCGTTATTATGGTAAACGATTTATGGACAGAGAATCACTGGTGGTCATGATAGAGAAATATATCAATTACTATAACAACAGACGTTTGCAGAGGAAGCTTGGTATAGTAACACCAATGGAGAAACACGAAAAATATTTACAGGCAGCGTAAAAATCTGCCAGCAGGTGATACCTACTGGCAGAAAAAAATTATATTTTTTTGATTGTCTACTTGACGGGAAGCAGTTCAGAGTGGCTGTGCAGGGGATTTTTTATGATTGCCAAACTTGCATATTAGAAAAGTGAATAGGCGTTTCGATTATTTCACATCCTGATATCTGGTTGATAAACTAGGACAAAATATCAGGAAAGGGATGATCGAAATGTCTCAGACAGGGAATAACATTGGAAAATATGTGCAGAGGGAGAGGAAGAAAAAAGGGATTACACAGGAACAGCTTGCAGAGTACACGGGGATTTCGTGGAGTGCCATCAGCCGTTTTGAGACAGGGCAGAGCATGTTAAGCGTGGAGCGGATTTTAAAAATTGCTGCGGTGCTGGACATCGGAATCGAATCCATTTTCTGCGACTATGTGAAGACGATGCCCGACTTGAGCGACGAGACGACGCAGGAGATTTTTAAGCTTCTCAGCATCTGCGGGGAACACGAGAAGCGGTACCTGCTGGAAAACTTAAAGCTTGTGATGGAACATCTCCACAACGCCTGAGAGGCAGGCGGCGCCTTCCGCATTTTCCGGCCGGAAATCCGGTTGACTTTCCGGCAGCAAGACACTATAATAAGTAAGAAGTTCCGCGCCAAAAGGCCGCGGAAGACAAAGGATACAAAGACGCCAGGGCGGTGTTGGGGGCTCTCAGCACCGCCCGTTTTTTGAAAAGCGGGCCATGTCCCGGAAAGGAATCGGAATTTTGGAAGAAACAGTTCGTCTGAATAAATACTTAAGCGACGCTGGAGTCTGCTCCAGAAGGGAGGCAGACAGGCTCATCGAGGCCGGGAAGGTGCTTGTGGACGGCGCTGTGGCAGAAATGGGCATGCGAGTGCGCCCGTCCCAGAAGATTGTCTGCGACGGAAAAGCCGTGAAGGGAAAGGACAGGCCGGTTTTCCTTGCAGTCAATAAGCCGAAGGGGATTGTCTGCACCACCTCCGACAAAGACCGCGCCGAAAACATCATCGAGTTTTTAAAGTATCCCGTCAGGGTCTACCCGGTGGGGCGCCTGGACAAGGACTCGGAGGGGCTTCTTCTCCTCACGAACCAGGGGGATATTGTAAATAAGATCCTGCGCGCCGGGAATGCCCATGAAAAGGAATACGCCGTGGCCGTGAACCGGCCGGTGACGGAAGAATTTCTAAAGAAGATGCAGGAGGGCGTCTGGCTTGACGACCTGGCCGTTTTAACGAAGCCCTGCCGCGCATGGAAGACTGGCCCCCACACGTTTCACATCGTTTTGACCCAGGGCTTAAACCGCCAGATCCGGCGCATGTGCCGCGCCCTGGATTTCCATGTGATGAATTTAAAGCGTGTGCGGATTATGGACATCAAACTGGGAAACCTAAAGAGAGGGGAGTACCGGGAGCTGACAAAGGAAGAGCTTTCCGGGCTTATGGAGGCGGTGAAGGACTCCACGAACCTTCCCATGAAAGAGGCAGGAACTAGAACGGCAAAGTAAGGAGCAGGCAGTATGGAAGAAAAAATGAGACGGATGAAGGAGCTTGTGACGCTGCTTTCCGGCGCATCCCGGGCGTACTACCAGGAAAGCCGGGAGATCATGAGCAATCTGGAATACGATAAGCTTTACGACGAGCTTTTAAGCCTGGAAAAAGAGACGGGCACGGTGTTTTCCGGAAGCCCGACCCAAAAGGTAGGCTATGAGATTTTAAGCGAGCTTCCCAAGGAGCGCCACGACAGGCCCATGCTGTCGCTCAACAAGACGAAGAGCGTCGAAGAGTTAAAGGAATGGCTTGGGGATCAGACAGGGCTTTTGTCCTGGAAAATGGACGGGCTCACCGTCGTTTTGACGTACCAGGACGGGAAGCTTGCGAAGGCAGTGACCCGCGGAAACGGCGAAATCGGCGAGGTCATCACGGCAAACGCGAAGACCTTTGTAAACCTTCCGACGGCCATCCCGTATGGGGGCGAGCTGATCTTGCGCGGCGAGGCTGTCATTACCTACTCGGATTTTGCGCGGATCAACGAGACTATTGAGGACGTGGATGCAAAATACAAGAACCCGAGGAATCTTTGCAGCGGCTCCGTCCGCCAGTTAAACAGCAAAATCACGGCCGGGCGGAGCGTCCGCTTCATGGCCTTTGCCCTTGTGAAGGCCGACGGCGTGGACTTCCACAATTCCAGGCGGGAACAGTTCCTGTGGCTGAAAAGCCTGGGCTTTGAAACCGTGGAATTTAAGGAAGTGACGGCAGAAAACGTGGAAGCGGCCGTTCATGGCTTTGCAGAAAAAATCGAGCATTACGACGTGCCCTCCGACGGGCTTGTGCTCCTTTATGATGACATCGCCTATGGGGAATCCCTCGGCCGCACGGCCAAGTTCCCAAGGGATTCCATCGCCTTTAAGTGGGCTGACGAACTCCAGGAGACGACGCTTTCCTATATTGAGTGGAGCGCCTCGAGGACGGGGCTTATTAACCCCGTGGCCGTATTCGAGCCGGTGGAGCTGGAGGGCACGACGGTGAGCCGCGCCAGCGTCCACAACATCAGCATCATGGAGGGGTTAGAGCTCGGCGCCAGTGACAGGATCACGGTTTATAAAGCCAACATGATTATCCCCCAGATCGCTGAAAATCTGACGAGGAGCGGTGTCCGGGACATCCCGAAAATCTGTCCGGTCTGCGGCGGGGAGACGGAGATCCGCAAGGTGAACGACGTAAAGTCCCTGTACTGCACGAATCCTGACTGCCAGGCGAAAAAAATCAAGAGCTTCGGTCTGTTCGTGAGCCGCGACGCCTTAAATATCGACGGTCTTTCGGAGATGACACTGGAAAAGTTCATCGCGGCCGGATTCATCAAGGAATTTGACGATATTTTCCATCTGGAGCGCCACCGGGATGCCATCATCGCCATGGAGGGCTTTAGGGAAAAGTCTTATGAAAACCTGATTGCCGCGGCCAGGGAAGCCTCCCACACGACGCTTCCAAGGCTTGTGTTTGGACTGGGGATTGCCGGGATCGGCCTTGCAAACGCAAAAATGATCTGCCGGCACTTCCGCTATGATTTCGATGCCATGCGCCGCGCCGAAAAGGAAGAGCTGGTGTCCATCGACGGCATCGGCGGCGTCCTGGCCGACGCCTGGGTGGGATATTTTGCGCTGGATAAAAATAATGAGACTGTGGATCATCTCCTTAAAGATCTGACCTTTGAGCCGGAGGAAGCGGAGACAAAGGAACAGACTTTGGCCGGGAAAACCTTTGTGATTACCGGTTCCGTGGAGCGGTTTGCCAACCGTAAGGAGCTCCAGGAATACATCGAGGCCCGGGGCGGGAAGGCCGTCGGCTCCGTCACGAAAAAGACGGATTACCTCATCAACAACGACGTGACCTCGTCTTCCTCGAAAAATAAGAAGGCAAAGGAGTTAGGGATCCCGATCCTTTCCGAAGACGATTTTCTAAAGATGACAGGAGAAACATATGCCGATTAAGATACAGAACGATCTGCCTGCGAGGGCCATACTGGAAAGTGAAAACGTGTTTATCATGGACGAGTCCCGGGCCTTAAGCCAGGACATCCGCCCGCTGGAAATTTTGATTTTGAACCTGATGCCCTTAAAAGAGGACACGGAGACGCAGCTCCTCAGAGCCCTTTCCAACACGCCGCTCCAGGTGGAATGCACGTTCATGCTCATGTCGAGCCATGAGTCCACCCACACGTCTGCCAGCCACCTGAACAAGTTTTACAACACCTTTGACGACGTGAGGGACCGCCGCTTCGACGGCATGATTATTACCGGCGCGCCGGTGGAAAATATGGAGTATGAGGAGGTCAACTACTGGGAGGAGCTCACTTCTGTCATGGAGTGGAGCAAGACCCATGTGACGTCGACCATGCACCTTTGCTGGGGCGCCCAGGCGGGGCTCTACTATCATTACGGGATCCCGAAGCACCGGATGGCGGAAAAGCTTTCGGGCATCTACCGCCACCGTGTCCTTGATAAGCGGGTGCCGCTCGTCAGAAGCTTTGACGATTATTTCAACTGCCCTCATTCCCGCTATACGGAGGTGCGGGAGGAAGATATCAAAAAGCATCAGGAGCTTGTGATTCTGGCAAAATCTGAAAAGGCCGGCGTGTTTCTCGTCATGAGCCGGGACGGCCGCCAGATTTTCCTCCAGGGGCACCCGGAGTATGACAGGATGACCTTAAACAATGAATACCATCGGGATCTCAACAAAGGGCTGGATCCGAAGCTTCCGTACAACTACTATGAGCATGACGACCCGTTTTCCGTGCCACCGCTTGTGTGGAGGAACATGGCAAACACGCTCTATACCAACTGGCTGAACTTCTATGTGTACCAGGTGACGCCGTATGATATCTGGGAAATCTGATGGACGCGGGGAGAAAAATCTTGAAACATTTGAGCGGATGTGGTATAGTGATAACAGAAGGGAAAGCCAGAGAGGCGGCCTACCCTTGTTGATGACTACACTATGCCGTTGTAAAACGGCTGGCCGTCACTATTGGGAGTAGTGGCGGCTATTTTTTCTCTCGAAAGATTGTGTAACACAATCCCACGAGGGCTACAATGAACGTACAAAACTGAATTAAGTCAGGATATGTAAGATTCATCGACAGCGCCCTCCTTTCCGTTTTGGTCTGGAGGGTTGCCCCTCCGAAAACAGGAGGGTAAGCCGCCCTTTGGCTCTCTGGTTTCCCATATGGGAAGTATAGCATAATTTTTTGCTGGGAGCAATTATAATATTTACAAATCTCGATGGCCCTGGCAGAAAGACGGAAAAAGGAGGCAGATGTTCCGGGTGAAAATAGAATGCATTACGGAGGAAAACAGGAAGCTTCTGATTCCGTTTATCAAAGAAAACTGGCATGATATTATGATGGTCATAAAAGGAGAGCAGGTCGATATCTCAGAAGAAGATGGGTTCTGCATCCTTGACGGGCAAAGCGTGGAGGCCGTCGTCACATACAGGATGAAAAATAACATCTGTGAAATCACCCTGCTGCATACGGCAAAACAGCAGTGCGGGATCGGAACCCGTCTGGTGCAGGAAGTGATAAAAGCGGCGAGAGAAAAGGGGGCCGATACGATTACCGTGGTGACAACCAATGACAACATCGGTGCAATCGCCTTTTATCAGAAAATCGGTTTCGATATGGAAATGCTCTATCGGAACTCCATGGATTATGTCAGGAAATTAAAGCCCACAGTGCCTGCCATCGGTGATAACAATATCCCGTTAAGGCATGAAATTGAATTTGCCATGCATCTTTAAAAGATGCGGCGGAAATAAACGGGAAAGGAGGTGGCTCATGCCGGCAGTACGTAAATAACAGGACAATAAAGTTGGATATTCCTTTCATGCAAATGGATGGTTTTTTTGTTGTGCTTATTTATGTATTGCTGTGCCGGCCGCTTCTTTTTTATTGTGGCCTGCTCTTTGGGTGCCGGGAACGGATGTCCGGCGCCGGGAGCTTTTTGTATTTGAAACAGCGCATAACACAGACAGGATGACTTTCCATGGAAAAGTTGTCTTTTTTTATTGTCCTGATGAAAAACGACACAAAAACAAAAAATCAAGAGGTAAAAACATGAATCGGGAAAATAAGAAAAGAAAATATGAAAAAGGCTACTATAAAAATCATCCGTGCACAGACAGCTTCTTCTGCCGAAACTGCGGCCGCCTGGTGGTATCCGCAGGCGCCGGGAGCGATCACAGGAACCACTGTCCCAACTGCCTTCACAGCATGCATGTGGACAATGAGCCAGGTGACAGGGAATCGGACTGCGGCGGCTTAATGGAGCCGGTGGCCGTCTGGGTCAGGAAAAACGGCGAATGGGCCATCATCCACCGCTGTAAGCAGTGCGGTGTTTTCCACTCCAACCGTGTGGCGGCCGACGACAACCCCATGAAGCTAATGTCCATTGCCATGCGGCCGCTGTCCCTGCCGCCGTTCCCGTTGGAGCGGATCGAAGAGATGACGGAGCTCATGGGAGGGGACGGAAAATGAAAGTAAGCCATTATCCGCTGGATTTTTTCCAGCGGATGCGCTATAATGAAGCGAATGAGGACGAATATACCCCAAGGAGAACGGAAACGAATGGAAAAATTATTGGATATTATCACAAACGAGATGCAGGCCGCCTTCACGGAGGGCGGCTATGACGCCGGCTATGCGAAGGTGACGCTGTCCAACCGGCCGGATCTCTGCGAGTACCAGTGCAACGGGGCCATGGCTGCGGCCAAGGCCTATAAAAAGAAGCCCATCGACATCGCAAACGATGTGGTGGAGCGGTTAAAGGAGAGCCGTTATTTCGAGGAAGTGACGGCGGTGATGCCGGGCTTTATCAATCTGAAGCTTTCCGGCGCCTTCCTTTCCGATTACATGAACGGCATGCGGACAGGAGAAAAGCTGGGCCTTGACGAGGTGAAAGAGCCGAAGACCGTAATTGTGGATTACGGCGGGGCCAACGTGGCAAAGCCCCTCCATGTGGGACATCTCAGGGCGGCTGTCATCGGCGAGGCCATCAAGCGGATGGGCCGTTTCGTGGGCCATAAGGTCATCGGTGACGTCCATCTCGGCGACTGGGGCCTTCAGATGGGCTTGATTATCGAGGAATTAAAGGAGCGCCAGCCGGAGCTTCCGTATTTTGACGAGAGCTATTCCGGTGAGTATCCGTCCGAGGCGCCTTTTACGATTTCCGAGCTGGAGGAAATTTATCCGGCGGCCAGCGCGAAGTCCAAGGTGGACGAGGCGTTCAAGGCCCGCGCCCAGGAGGCGACTTTTAAGCTCCAGAGCGGCTATGCGCCTTACCGTGCCATCTGGCGCCATATCATGAACGTATCGCTGGCGGATTTAAAAAAGAATTATGCGAACCTCAACGTGGAGTTTGATCTCTGGAAAGGCGAGAGCGACGCGCAGCCGTACATTCCGGACATGATCGACAGCCTGATTGAGAAAGGCCTGGCATACGAGAGCCAGGGGGCCCTCGTGGTGGACATCGCCGAGGAGACGGATTCCAAGGAGCTTCCGCCCTGCATCATCCGCAAATCCGACGGTGCGGCCCTCTATGCCACCTCGGATCTGGCGACCATCGTGGAGCGGGAAAAGGATTTTAAGCCGGATCACTACATTTACGTGGTGGACAAGCGCCAGGATCTCCACTTCACCCAGGTGTTCCGCGTGGCGAAAAAGGCCGGCATCGTGCGCCCGGACTGCCGCATGGATTTTGTCGGCTTCGGCACCATGAACGGCAAGGACGGAAAGCCCTTTAAGACGAGAGAGGGCGGCGTCATGCGTCTGGAAGACCTGATCGCCCAGATCAGCGATGCGGCGTACGCGAGAATCATGGAAAACCGCACGGTTTCCGAGGATGAGGCCAAGGACACGGCAAAGATCGTCGGCCTTGCGGCGTTAAAATACGGCGACCTTTCCAACCAGGCCACCAAGGATTATGTGTTTGACATCGACCGGTTCACCTCCTTTGAGGGGAACACCGGGCCGTACATTTTATACACCATCGCCAGGATCAAATCCATCCTGAAAAAGTATGAGAGCACCTTTGGGGCGAAGACGGACGTTGCGATCCTTGCGCCGGAGGGAGAGCCGGAAAAGACCTTAATGCTCGTGCTCGGACGGTTCAGCGAGGTTATGGAGACAAGCTTTGAGGAGCTGGCGCCCCATAAGATCTGCGCCTATATTTACGAGCTTTCCAATGCGCTCAACCATTTCTACCATGAGACGAAGATCCTTTCGGAGGAAAAGGAAGAGAAGCGGGACGGCTACATCGGGCTTGTGACGCTGACGAAGGATGTTTTATGCACCAGCATCGACCTTCTGGGCTTTGAAGCTCCGGAGCGCATGTAAACGGAGGAATTCATGCAGGTAAGCGGACTTTCGTGGGACACCTTTTGGAAAGGGGAAACGGAAATCAGAGGCACGGCCGCGGATGGGGAAGAAACCTATCGCGTCCGTATCCTTTATAAGGGCAGCCGCGTGTTCGACTACTCTTGTTCCCGCATGGGAAAAAACGGCCAGCCGGCCGGCTTCTGTTCCGTCTCCTGCACGCCGGGAGAAAATGGGATCGCCATGTGCCCACACGGGCAGGCGGTTCTTGAGGCGTACTTAAAGAGCAGGGAAAGCGGCGGCTTAAGGCCGGTCTCCACGTCCCAGAGGGTCCGCTTTATGATAAGAGAATACACGAACCGGGCCGTGGGCCGGATTACAGGAGCCGGGGAAGAGGGCAGAGTGCGCCTTGTTCCCCGACTCTTTTTTGGCAGGGAGCGGATCCGTGTCCGCTTTTTTGTGGGCATCCAGAAGCTTTATGAGGTCAAGGATCTGGTGACATTTTCTCAGGCAGTGGAGTTTGAGCGGACGGTGGACTATGGAAAAGGCCTTTCCTTTTACCACAGTCTCCAGTCCTTCCTGCCGGAATGCCGGCCGATGGTTCTGTTTGTCATGGAGGCCTCTGGGATTTACCGGGAGCATTTTAAGGAGCTGCGGCGCAGCGCCCTGGAAACAGAGCCGAATATGAAGGAACTGACCCTTGGGAAAGCCGGAATCGAGCGGTTTTTCGGCCTCACCATCGGGCAGACGCTCGAATGCGAGGACTATAAAAAGAGGGCGCGCCTTTTAACGGTGCGCGAGGGACGGCCGTCATTGGAGATTCTCGTAAGACGGGAGGGGCGCGACGGCGTCCGTGTTTCCGTGGATAAAAATCTGATGGCGTTCATGGGAGAGCACCGGCTGTTCCTCGCCGGCGAGACGGACATCTGCCGCTGTGATGAGGAGTACACGGAGGCGCTTTCCGTGTTCATGGAAAACATGGTGATGGGGCCGGATTCCGACCATGAGGTGCTAGTGAACGACCGGGACATGCCGCTTTTTTATGAGCGGGTGTTAAAGCGGTTAGAGGTTTTAAAGCTGATCCGCGCTGACGGCGTCGACCTGGATTCCTACCGGCCGGAGGAGCTTAAGGCCGGCTTCTATTTTGACAGCGCGGGGCCAGGGGAGATTTCCATGACGCCGGAGCTTTCCTACGGGGATTTTTCCTTTCACCCGATGGAAGATGAAAACGTGCCGCGGGATGTCTGCCGCGACGTGCCCGGCGAGTTCCGCGTAAGCCAGGTGATTACGAAGTATTTCCGCTACGCTGAAGACGGCACGGGAAAGCTTTTGATCCGGGACGACGACGAGGCCGTCTGGCGGCTGCTTTCCGAAGGGATGGCGGCGTTTCAGGAGCTTGGGAACGTGTATGTCTCAGAGGAATTTAAGAAGGTGCGCCTTCTGCCGCCTGCTAACGTCTCCGTAAGGGCCACGGCAGCAGAGGGATGGCTCGAGCTGGAGGTGGATGCCGGCGGGCTTTCCAGGGAAGAACTTTCCGAGGTTTTAAAGGAATACGGGAAGAAAAAGAAATTTTACCGGATGAAAAACGGCGACTTCCTGACTCTGGGGGACGGCGGGCTTTTGACGATTGCGAAGCTGGCGAAGAGCCTGGATCTGGAAAAAGACCTGGAAAAGGACGGGCCTCTGCGGATCCCCAGATACAGGGCTGTCTTTCTCGATGCGCTGTTAAAAGAGGATAAGAGCATCGCCTGTTATCGGGACCAGCTTTTTAAGGCAATTGTGCGCGGGATGAAGGATGTGGAGGACAGCGATTTTGAGGTTCCCGCAGGACTTTCCGGAACCTTGAGGGAGTATCAGAAGGTGGGCTTTCGCTGGATGCGGACACTGGATTTTTACGGCTTCGGCGGAATCCTGGCCGATGAGATGGGACTTGGGAAGACGATCCAGGTCATCGCCCTTCTTCTGGATGAAAAAGAGAGGGTAAAGAAGCATGCGCTGTCGTTAATCGTCTGCCCGTCGTCCCTGGTGTATAACTGGGAGAATGAGATTTCCGTGTTCGCCCCGTCTTTAAAGGCTGTGGTGATGGCCGGAACGCAGGCGGAGCGGGAGCAGCTCTTTTCGGGGCTTGCGGAAAGCGGCGCCGATGTGCTTATTACGTCGTTTGAGCTTTTAAAGCGGGACATTTTGCTGTATAAAGAGCTTTCCTTCCGCTTCCAGA
Source organism: Eubacteriaceae bacterium Marseille-Q4139 (assembly GCA_018223415.1). NCBI lineage: Bacteria > Bacillati > Bacillota > Clostridia > Eubacteriales > Eubacteriaceae > Eubacteriaceae bacterium Marseille-Q4139. Next base: position 2,886,909 of record JAGTTQ010000001.1, read on the forward strand.
TTGTCGATGAAGCGCAGTATATAAAAAATGCGTCGACCCAGGCGGCGAAGGCCGTGAAGCTCGTTGACGCCCGCACCAGGTTCGCCCTGACCGGCACGCCCATGGAAAACCATCTGGGCGAATTGTGGAGTATCTTTGACTTTTTGATGCCTGGCTTCCTGTTTACGGCATCGGCCTTTAAAAAGAGGTTTGAGACGCCGATTGTGCGGGACGGCGATGAGGAGGCTCTAAATCAGCTTCGCCGCATGACGGGGCCGTTCTTGCTCAGACGGTTAAAAAAGGATGTGTTAAAGGAGCTGCCGGACAAGCTGGAGACGGTGCTTTACTCGGCCATGGAAGGCGAGCAGAAACGGCTTTATGCGGCCAACGCGGCGCGGCTAAAGGAGCGGCTGGCGGCGGAGGACGGAAAGGGCTTTTCCGAAGAACGGATGGAAATCCTTGCCGAGCTCATGCGGCTTAGGCAGATCTGCTGTGAGCCGTCGCTCTGTTATTCGGGATATCGGAGCGGCTCGGCAAAGCTTAAGACGTGCATGGAGCTACTGGAAAACGGCACGGCGGCCGGGCATAAAATCCTTTTGTTTTCCCAGTTTACGTCCATGCTGGAAATCATTGCAAAGCAGTTAAAAAAGGAGAAAATCCCCTATTACATGCTGACGGGCGCGACACCTAAAAGAGAGCGGATGCAGCTTGCCGCTTCGTTCCAGAAGGATGACGTGAAGGTCTTTCTGATTTCTTTAAAGGCCGGCGGGACGGGGCTTAATCTGGCGGCTGCCGATATCGTGATCCACTACGACCCGTGGTGGAACGCCGCCGCCCAGAACCAGGCCACCGACCGGGCCCACCGGATCGGCCAGGAAAAGCAGGTGACGGTGTTTAAGCTTATTACCAAGCATACGGTTGAGGAAAATATTTTAAAGCTTCAGGAGCAGAAAAAACATCTGGCCGATACGGTTGTCACGGAGGGGATGGTTTCCCTTGGGACGCTGACACGGGAAGATATTTTGGCGATGCTGGAAGAATAGAGAAAAATTGTCATAAAAAAGTAAAAACTTTTTATGGCGATTTGTGGTAAAATGGGCAGTACAGAACGCGGCGGCCGGGAACGTCCGTGCCGCAGACCACCAGATCAAAAACGGAGACAGGAAATATGAAAAACAAAAGAATCCTAACCTTTGGCCTCGGCTTGTCCCTGCTGTTTGCACAGACGGCCCAGGCTGCATATATTACCCCATTAAGCCAGGGTACGGCCCGGGAGGGGGTCTATGGGATCCAGGGCGCTGTCACGGAGTTTTCCCAGGGCGGCCCGGGAAATGAAGGGGACAGCCAGAACAGTACGGCGTTGCAAGGCGAGCCGGGAAGCGCAGGAACGCAGACGGGAACCGGCCAGCCAGGGAATACCGGAATACAGACAGGAACCGGCCAGACCGGAGCCGGCAGCCTCCAGACGAACACAGGCCTTCAGACCGGCACGTCCGGCCAGCCTGACGTATCGTTAGAGGCGCCTGGTGAACCTGGAAATTCCGGGACGCAGACGGGAACCGGCCAGACCGGGAACGCGGGAATGAATCAGCCGGGAGCCGGCGGCCTTCAGACAGGGAATTCCGGCCAGACTGGCGGAACGCTCTTAGAGCCGGGCTACCAGAACACAGAGCCGGGCTACCAGACCGCAGAGCCTGGAAATACCGGAACCCAGCCGGGGACAGGCCAGGCCGGAAATACGGGGACGAATCAGCCGGGAACAACCGGCCTTGTTTCCATGGGCACATACAGCACCACGGCACAGCAGGCGGCAGGCACATCCCAGAACGCAGCCGTGACCCAGATCGCAGAGCCGGTGGTAGCGGCCGAGGCGGCCATTCTCTATGACGCGACCCATGACCGCGTGATATATGAGAAAAATGCCGATGAAAAGCTGTACCCCGCCAGCATCACGAAGCTGATGACGGCTCTTTTGGTACTGGAAAACAGCAGCCTCGACGGAACCGTGACCTTCTCTGAGGGTGCCGTCACGAATCTGGAATCCGGCGCCGTCACATTAAAGGTTGCGGCAGGCGACCAGATTTCCGTGAAGGACTGCCTCTACGGCCTGCTTTTAAAATCTGCCAACGAGGTGGCCAACGGCCTTGCCGAGCATGTATCGGGGAGCGTTGAAAAATTTGCGGAGCTGATGAATGCGAAAGCGAAGGCGCTTGGCTGCACCAATACCAACTTTGTGAACCCCAACGGGCTCAACAATCCGAACCATTACACCACCTGCCGCGACATGGCAAAGATTGCCAAGGCGGCCTTTGAAAATCAGACGCTCTGCGAGATCAGTTCTACGATGAGCTACACGTTCCCGGCCACGAAAAAGGTGAGCCAGACCAGGACGCTGACGCCGGGGCACAAGATGCTGTATCCGAACGACTCCCGCTATTATGCCGGAATCGTCGGCGGGAAGACGGGATATACTTCTCTTGCAGGCAATACGCTTGTGACGTGCGTGGAAAAGGACGGCGTGCGGCTGATTGCCGTTGTCATGAAGGCGAGCAGCAGCCATTATACCGATACCAAGGCTGTCCTCGACTACGGCTATGCCTTAAATGCGGCAGGCGCCCTTGTGACGGGAACCGGCTATCACCGCTGGATCCAGGACGGCGCTGTCTGGCATTTTGAGCTTGCCGACGGGACAAGGCTTAAGAACGGCCGCTATACCATCGACGGGAACGATTATGTATTCGATGTGTCCGGGAACATGCTGACCGGCTGGCAGAATTTAAATGGCGCCTGGTATTATCTGGAGACAAGCGGCGCCATGGCCGTAAACGGCTGGCGGCAGGATCAGGATAAATGGTTTTATCTGGGAAGCGACGGGGCCATGGTGAAAAATGCCGTGATTGACGGCCAGTATTATGTGGGCGCAGACGGTGTCTGGGTCCAGCAAAGCTAAGGAAAAAGGAGACAGATTATGAGCGCAGCATTTCAGGTTATGCAGAATTTATATGAAAACAGAAAGACAGGAGAAAAGGCCGTGGGCTGTACCGTGATGGTAAGCGGCGAGTTCCAGAAAATGCTGGACGGCATTTTAAAGAAGCATCCGGAATACAAGGATTATTCCGGGCTCATGGGCGTCCTTGTACAGAAAGGCCTGGCAGAGCTTACGAAGGAATAGGCAGGAGGAACGGGACTTGAGTATTTTCCAGGGATTTGCGGCAGGAACGGCACTGGCGGCCGGAGCCTGCCTGCTCCGTTCAGAATACGAAAAAAACCAGCTTTCCGCCGAGACGTTTTTTATCCGTTCGGAAAAGCTTTCCGGGCCGGAAAAAACCTTTGTGTTTCTGTCGGATCTTCACAATAAGGAATTCGGAGAGGAAAACCGCCGGCTTTTGCAGGCAGTCCGCAGGGCAGAGCCGGATGCCGTCTTAATCGGCGGAGACATGATGATAAGCAAAGGCGGAGCCGATGTGGCTGTCCCGTTAAGGCTTCTTAAGGAGCTTTCGCAGATCGCCCCGGTTTATTACGGGGAGGGAAACCATGAAAGCCGGATGAAATGGGAGCGGGAGACCTACGGGGATCTCTATGAACGGTACAGGGAGGAAGTAAGGCGCCTTGGCGTTATCTGGCTTTCCGACGCGCACATTTCTTTTGGAAACGAAGCGGAGATTTACGGTCTGGCGCTTCCGAAGCCCCTGTACCGGCCGGGGTACCCAAGGATGGCGGGGGGCTTTTTAGAGCGGCAGCTTGGAAAGCCGGACCCCGGGAAATTTTCCATCCTTCTGGCTCATTCGCCGATGTTTTTTAAGGAGTACGCCGCATGGGGCGCAGATTTGTCCCTTTCCGGCCATTTTCACGGCGGCACCATCCGCCTGCCCGTGGTGGGCGGCGTCATGACGCCCCAGTACCAGTTTTTCTATCCCTGGTGCGCCGGGCAGTTTGAGAGGGACGGAAGACAGATGATTGTGAGCCGCGGTCTAGGCACCCATTCTGTCAATGTGCGCCTGTGGAATAAACCACAAGTTGTAGTGGTGAAGCTTAGAAAATAATCTATATTTTGTTTTATCTATTTACAGAAGAAAAAAAGTCTGCTATACTTTAGCAGCGGATGCAGGAAAGAGGCCGCGGCCTCTTTTTTGCTGCACAAGCCCGGAAAACGGCGTTATGCTCGCATGAAACGCCATTTGCCGGGCGCAAGAACATGGAGCACGACAGTGCGGAATGTGCGTGTGCGCGCATCGAGGCGGGGACTTTCCCCGACGCGATTGCACAAGCCCGGAAAACGGGATTATACCTGCATGAAATAAAAACTGCCTTTGGACGAGGTACGGCTATGGAACTTTCGTATAAGCTGGAGACTTTTGAGGGGCCTTTGGACCTGCTTCTCCATCTGATTGAAAAGAATAAGGTCAGCATTTATGACATCCCAATCGCAGAGATTACCGATCAGTATCTGGAGTATGTGAGCCATATGGAGGAGGAGTCCTTAGACGTTGTCAGCGAATTTCTCGTGATGGCGGCGACGCTCCTTGATATTAAGGCGAAGATGCTGCTTCCAAAGGAAGTAAACGAGGACGGCGAGGAGGAAGACCCGAGGGCAGAGCTGGTGGCGCGCCTTCTGGAATACAAGACGTATAAGTACATGTCCATGGAATTAAAGGACATGGAGCTGGACGCAGAAAAGGTTTTTTATAAGGCGCCGACGATTCCCGGCGAGGTAAAGCAGTATGAGGAGCCGGTGGATCTCGACAAGCTCCTTGACGGGCTGACGCTCGTGAAGCTTAAGCAGGTTTTTGATTCGGTCATGAAGCGGCAGCGGGATAAGATCGACCCGGTTCGCAGCTCCTTCGGAACCATCAAAAAGGAGCCGGTGAGCCTGGAAGAGAAGATTTCCTCGGTCATGGGCTATGCCAGGAAGCACCGCAAGTTCAGCTTCCGCGGCATGTTAGAGCGCCAGGCCGGGCGCATCGAGGTGGTTGTCACCTTCCTGGCCCTTTTGGAGCTTATGAAAATCGGGAAAATCCGCCTGACCCAGGATGCGCCCTTTGAGGACATGCAGATTGAGACGCTGGAGCCGGAGGGCGAGGAGGAAGAAATTTCCGTGGACGTGGAGGAAATCTGATGGATGCAGAAATTTTAAAGAAACAGGAATCTGCCGTGGAGGCCGTGCTGTTTGCCATGGGGCAGTCCGTGGAGATCAGGCAGCTTGCGGCTGCGCTTGAGACCGGCGAAAAGGAAGCGGAGACTGCTGCGGAACGGCTTAAGGAGCGGTATGACAAGGAGAAAAGCGGCATGCAGATCCTGCGGCTCGGGGACAGCTACCAGATGGGGACGCGGGCGGAATATTACGGAAACCTGATCCGTGTGGCTGCCGCGCCGAAAAAGCAGGTTTTGACGGATGTGGTGCTGGAAACCCTTGCGATCATCGCCTACAAGCAGCCGGTGACGAAGGCAGATATTGAGAAAATCCGCGGCGTGAAGTCGGATCACGCGGTGAACCGCCTGATCGAATATGACCTGGTTTACGAGGCCGGAAGGCTGGACGCGCCGGGCCGGCCTGCGCTTTTTGCGACGACGGAGGAGTTTTTGCGTCGGTTCGGCGTCGGTTCCACAGAGGATCTGCCGGAAATGGATCTTGAAAAGCGGGAGGAAATCCGCACCGAAGTAGAAGAAGAGCTGAACCTGAAACTGGATGAAGAAGGACGTTTCATGGCGGAGGACGAGGCCGCCGCAGCGTCGGAAACGGAAATGGAGAACAGAAGCACCGGGAACGCGGCAGAAGATGCAGGGGCCGCACCGGCAGGAGAAGGAGCAGAGACGGTATGAAATGTGAAGACATCAAGGTGATTAAAAAAGACGGCACCAGGGAAGATTTTAACGTCCAGAAGGTCGTCGTTGCAGTCAATAAATCGGCCAACCGGGCCATGATTACATTTTCCAAAGCAGAGACGAATTTTATCTGCCAGTTTGTCGAGGAGAAGGCAGAGGAGATGGATGTACTGGAGATCCCCATCGCCCAGATGCACAACATCGTTGAGGGGGCCCTTGAGCGGGTCAATCCCCAGGTGGCAAAGAGCTACCGGGACTATCGGAACTACAAGCAGGATTTCGTCCAGATGCTCGATGAGGTCTATAAAAAGAGCCAGTCCATCATGTACATCGGCGACAAGGAGAACAGCAACACCGACAGCGCGCTGGTGTCCACGAAGCGGAGCCTGATTTTCAATGAACTGAATAAATCCCTGTACCAGAAGTTTTTCATGACCGTCGAGGAGCTTCAGGCCTGCCGCGACGGATACCTCTATATCCACGACATGTCGGCAAGGCGCGATACCATGAACTGCTGCCTGTTTGACGTAAACACGGTTTTAACCGGCGGCTTCGAGATGGGAAATCTCTGGTACAACGAGCCGAAGACCCTGGACGTGGCCTTTGACGTCATCGGCGATATCGTGCTGAGCGCCGCCAGCCAGCAGTACGGCGGCTTCACGGTGCCGAGCGTCGAGAACATCCTGGCACCCTATGCGGAAAAATCCTACGCGAAATACATCGACAAATATATGGGGCTCGGCCTCTCCGAGGAGCAGGCGAAGGACGTGGCATGGCACGACGTGGAGCGGGAGATGGAGCAGGGCTTCCAGGGATGGGAGTATAAGTTCAACTCCGTTTCTTCCAGCCGCGGCGACTATCCGTTTATTACCATGACGGCCGGCACCGGGACGAGCCGCTTTGCGAAGATGGCGACCATCACCATGTTAAACGTGAGGAAAAAGGGGCAGGGAAAGGAAGGCCATAAAAAGCCGGTGCTGTTCCCGAAGCTGGTGTTCCTCTATGACGAGAAGCTTCACGGGCCGGGCGGTGAGCTGGAAGACGTGTTTGAGGCGGGCATCGACTGTTCATCCAAGACCATGTATCCGGACTGGCTTTCTTTGACGGGCGAGGGCTATATTGCCAGCATGTATAAAAAATATGGGAAGATTATAAGCCCCATGGGCTGCCGTGCCTTTTTGTCCCCGTGGTACGTCCGCGGCGGCATGGAGCCGGCCGATGAGAACGACGAGCCGGTGTTTGTGGGACGCTTCAACATCGGCGTCGTGAGCCTGCACCTGCCGATGATCCTTGCGAAGGCAAGGCAGGAGAGCCGGGACTTCTACGAGGTTCTCGACTACTATCTGGAGCTGATCCGGAAAATCCATATCCGGACGTATGCGTACCTGGGCGAGATGAAGGCGTCCACGAATCCGCTTGCCTACTGTGAGGGCGGCTTCTACGGCGGCCATCTCGGCCTTCATGATAAGATCAAGCCGCTCCTTAAGACGGCCACGGCGTCCTTCGGCATTACGGCTTTCAACGAGCTTCAGGAGCTTTATAACGGCAAGTCTCTGGTGGAGGACGGCCAGTTTGCCTTAGAGGTGCTGCGCCATATCAACGACAAGGTCAATGAGTTTAAGAAGGCCGACGGGAACCTTTACGCCATCTATGCGACGCCGGCGGAGAACCTCTGCGGCCTCCAGGTAAAGCAGTTCCGCAAGAAATACGGGATTGTGGAAAACGTGTCGGACAGGGAGTATGTGAGCAACGGCTTCCACTGCCATGTGACCGAGGATATCACGCCCATTGAGAAGCAGGATCTGGAATACCGGTTCTGGGAGCTGTCCAACGGCGGGAAAATCCAGTATGTGAAGTATCCCATTGATTACAATAAAGAAGCGATCAAGTCTCTGGTGCGCCGCGCCATGAAGATGGGCTTTTATGAAGGTGTGAACCTGTCCTTATCTTACTGCGACAACTGCGGCCACGAGGAGCTCAACATGGACGTCTGCCCGGTCTGCGGAAGCAAAAACCTGACGAAGATCGACCGTATGAACGGATATTTAAGCTATTCCCGCGTGAAGGGCGATACGAGGCTCAACGATGCCAAGATGGCCGAGATCGCTGAGAGAAAGAGCATGTAAGGAGCGTAAAATGCGTTACCATAATATCACGAAAGACGACATGTTAAACGGGGACGGCCTGCGGGCTGTCCTCTGGGTGGCCGGATGCAGCCATGGCTGCAAGGGCTGCCATAATCCGATCACCTGGGACATCTGCGGCGGCCTGCCCTTCGATGAAGCGGCAAAGGAGGAGCTTTTTTTGGAGCTTGAAAAGCCGTACATTTCCGGCGTGACTTTAAGCGGCGGCGATCCACTCCATCCAAAGAACCGGGAGGAGATCGGGGCGCTTGTAAGGGAAATCAGGGAAAAGTTCCCGGAAAAGACCATCTGGCTCTACACGGGCTATACCTGGGAGGAAATTTCAGACCTTCCGTTCCTTCCGCTCCTTACCGTCGTCGTGGACGGGCCGTTCGTGGAGGAATTAAAGGATTCCACGCTTCACTGGAAGGGGAGCGCAAACCAGCGGGTCATTGATGTGAAAAAGACGCTTGAGAGCGGGAGCGTTGTGCTTCATGAGAGCTAAAACGGACAGCCGTCCGAAGGAGAAGTGTTTCCTTCGGGTGGCTGTTTTACGTCACTGCCAGCATATTGTAAAGCTTTAGAAAACGGATATCCTCTTTGGAGACCTTAAGCTGTTTCAAGAGCGCTTCGTCCTCTTTTAAGGGCGTCCTGGAAAACAGCATTTTCATGGCGATGGGCATCATGGGGCGGGAAGAAAGGCCGTTCCACAGGCCCCACTTGGTGGCAGAGTCCAGGCTGGAGGCCAGAATCTGGATGCTGGCCCGTTCCATGGGCATGTTCTGGTTGATAAGGTCTAAGTTGGTGACGGCATCGAAATGTTCCATATGGCCCAGGTAGGTGTTTTCACAGTCCTGATAGCTGTCATAGTCGGAAAAATTCATGTACAGGAGGACATTCTGGCGCCCGCCGTCTGTCCCGGCCATGACGTCGAAGGCGCAGCGGAGAAGGCGGCCTGTCCTGCCGTCGTAAATATAGGAGTAAAACCTGGTAATGCCCTGGAAAAGGCCGGGCAGCTTCCGCCGGAAGCGCCTTCGTCTGGTTCCGGCCGGAAAAGGAGAAGCTGTTCCGCCCGGACATGGAGGGCAGCCGCCAGCTCATACAGCGTCTCAATATCGACGGCGATTTCCCCTTTTTCGTATTTGGAGACGGTGGATTTGCTTTTGCAGACGGCGGCTGCCAGTTCCTCCAATGTCATGTGCCGCATCTTCCGGAATGTGCGGATCCGTTTTCCCACCTCTGTGCTGATTTCACTCATGGCGTTCCTCCCTCCTGGAAGTTTCTTATAAATACAAAAAGAGACGAAAGGCGAATCTTTTTTTGGGATTATGGAAGAATTTTACCTTTTTTCCGGCAGGAAATCAACTCAGATGAGGCAAATTTGAAAATTTTTCCACTGTGGCGAAACAGAAGCTCCTTTGACCTGGAGGGAAAGAAGCTGGTAAAATAGGGGAAACGCAGGACGAAGGAGGAAAACAGCATGTATAATTTTGATGAGATCATCGACAGGCGGCATACAAATGCCATGAACACGGACGGCTTCCGTGACTACATTTTCCATGCGGACGAGACCATGACGTTCCCCTATAAGGATGAGGAATTCATCCGAATGTGGGTGGCAGACATGGAGTTTGCGACGCCGGACGTCGTCATAGACGGGATCAAAGAACGGCTTTCCAGGCGGATTTTCGGCTACACGAGGGTGTTTGAGGACAGCTACTATGAGGCGTTTTCCGGCTGGTGCAGGGAGCGGTACGGCTGGAGCTTTGAGAAGAAGGAGCTTGTAATGTCAAACGGCATCATCCCGGCGCTTTATGAACTGGTGGAGTATATCTGCGCGCCGGATGAAAAGGTGCTGTTTCTGACGCCGTCCTATGCCTACTTTAAATATGCGGCCGACTTTAATAAGAGGGATTATGTCTGCTGCGATTTAAAGAACGAGGACGGGTATTATACGATTGATTTCGAGGATTTTGAGAAAAAGGCGGCCGATGAAAAGACGACGCTTTTCATTCTCTGCAATCCCCACAATCCCAGCGGGCGCGTCTGGACAGAAGAGGAACTGAAAAAAATGGCGGAAATCGCGGAGCGGCACGGGCTCTGGGTCATCTCCGATGAGATTCACTGTGACCTGCTGCGGACGGGGAAGACGCATATTCCCATGGGAAAGGTGATGCCGGAGTATGGAAGGCTGATTACCTGCATGGCGCCGAGCAAGACCTTCAACATGGCCGGACTCATGATTTCCAACGTCATGATCCGGGACGAAGAACTCAGGAAGACATGGCTTTCCAGGCATTACAATTTCGACAATCCGTTAAGTATCGCCGCGGCCCAGGCTGCCTATGAAAAGGGCGGGCAGTGGCTTAAGGAGCTTAAGGCCTACCTGGATGAAAATTTCCGGGTGACAGGCGAGTATTTAAAGGAGCATCTGCCAAAGGCCAAATACCGGGTCTCCGAGGCAACTTACCTGGCGTGGGTGGATCTTAAGGAGTATTTTAAGCCGGAAGAGAGCCTGCCGTTATTTTTCGCCTATGAGGCCGGCGTCCTGTTGGAGGGCGGCAACATGTTCGTGCAGAATTCCGACTGCTTCATCCGCCTGAACCTGGCGTGCCCGAAGGCCACGCTCCTGGAGGGGCTTAAGCGTATCTGTGAGGCTGTGAATACGAAGCACACGGGACTTTATACGCGCACGGTCTAATTGAAGAAGAGACAAAAAAGCCATATGCAGGATTCGCCTCCCGCATATGGCTTTTTGGATGTGGGCATGGTATAATGACCGCAAAGCGGGCATTATACCTGCGCATTCTGGTTTCTGCGCCCGCCGCAGAAATCCAGGCGCTAAGTTCCGCCGGAGGCACCATGGCCGCGGAGCGGACATGGTATAATGACCGCGTAGCAGGCATTATACCTGCGCATGCCGGTTTCTGCGCCCGCCGCGGAAAATGATACCTGCCGGAGAATTTGAGAGGAGATGTCTATGGCAAAGCTTGAGAGGCAGCTTTCAGAAAATTTTGATGAGCTTTTGACCCGGATTGAAAACGGGATTTTGAATGGCAGCATGACCGCGACCCTGGAGGCGGCCAGCGACTTTTCGGACGGGGAGGCCAGATGCAGCGTCCGCGTTTTCGAACGGTACAGCTTCATGGGAGGGAACAGGCTGAGCCTGTCGGTGACGCTGTTCCAGAATGGCGGCGACGTCTTTTTGTCGGCTGTCTCAGCCGGCGGCAGCCAGGGGATGCTCTGGAAAGTCAACACCTTTGGGGAACACAGCTTCCTCGACCGGCTGCGGGAGATTTTGTAGACGCGGAAGCGGAAAATTTCTTCTCCATTTCCAGTTGCAATAATTGCTATCGCTTGTTATAGTGTTAGATACGGCGCCATGGGCGTTTTGTAAGCCAGAAGACGAAGGAGAATATCATGCAGAGAATCGCAAAATTTGAAAAAGTAAGCCTGGAACAGTTTAAAAAGGACTGGAGAGATCAGGATCCCCAAAGACCGGAAGCAGAGATTGAGAAAATCTATGAATCCATCAGGCTCCCGCGCCGCGCCACGTCCGGCTCGGCCGGCTATGACTTTTTCGCGCCGGAAGGCTTTACTCTGAAACCGGGAGAGGGGACAAAAATCCTCACCGGCATCCGTGCAAGGATGGACGAGGGATGGGTCTTAAAGCTGTATCCGAGAAGCGGACTCGGCTTTAAATTCCGGATGCAGTTTAACAATACGGTGGGCATCATCGACAGTGACTATTACGGTTCCGACAACGAGGGCCATATCCAGGCGAAGATTACCAACGACAGCCGGGAGGGGAAGATCATGGAGGTGGCGGCCGGCACAGGCTTTGCCCAGGGAATCTTCGTGGAATACGGCATTACCGTGGACGACGACGTGACGGATGTGAGAAACGGCGGCTTCGGCAGCACGACGAAATAGCGGAGGAAACCATGAAAAACAGGATCAGGCGTTTTCTCCTTGCGGCTGGGGCCATACTTCTCCTTTCCGGCTGTCAGAGGACGTCAAAGGAGCAGCTTGCCCTGCGGGAGGACGGGATTTTGGCCATGGAGTCCGGCGATTTTGCGGGCGCCGTGGAGAAGTTTGACGAGGCCGTGGCGGAGAGCAAAAAAATCGGGGAATTTGAAACCGATGTATTAAAATACCGGGCGGAGGCAGAATTTCTGTTAAAGGACTTTGCGGCAGCCGCCCACACCTACGGGATTCTGATCGGCGAGGATGAGAACGTGCCGGAATACCATTATTTCCGCGGACTCTGCCTGGCAGAGGGCGGCGATCCCTATGCCGCAGCAGAGGAAATCCGGACGGCAGGGGAGCTTGATGAAGAAGGCACGGCCGCGGGGTATGCCGAAGCCATGGCTGGCCTCTATAAGGCATGGTTCGCCATGGGAGAAACGGGTCAGGCCGACGCTGTCTTCTCGGAGCTTTCTTTATCGGGCCGGGCGTCGGCTTCCGATTACGTGCGGATGGCCTGCGCCGCTATGGAAGCAGAGGAATATGAGCGGGCCATGGAGAGCATTGAGGCAGGGCTTCTTCTTGCGGACGGAGAGCCGGCAAGAAAAGAACTGAAGTTCTGCGAAGCCGTCTGCCAGGAATATCTCGGTGAGTATGAAACGGCGCTGGAACTGTTCCTGGCCTATGAAAGGGAATTCGGGAGCAGCGAGGCTGTGAGCCATGAGATCGCGTTCTTAAAGACAAGATAGAAAAAGGAGTCCGTATGGCAGAACTTTTTGAAATGAAGGAAGAGGAGGAGCGGGTGATCCTCGCCGCCGTTGAGACCGGAGACGGGGACGGAGCGCGCGTATCCTTAAAAGAGTTGGAGGAGCTGGCTTCCACGGCGGGGGCCGTGACCGTGGGGACGGTGATCCAGAACCGGGAGAACATCCATCCGGGGACATACCTGGGGAAAGGGAAGCTAGAGGAGCTTAAGGAGATGATCTGGGAGCGCCAGGCCACCGGCATCATCTGCGACGACGAGCTTTCGCCGGCACAGCTTAAAAATCTGGAGGACATCCTGGAGACGAAGGTCATGGACCGCACCATGGTTATCCTGGACATTTTTGCGGCCAGGGCCAGGACGCGGGAAGGGAAAATCCAGGTGGAGTTAGCCCAGCTTCGGTACCGGGCGGCCAGGCTCGTGGGGCTTCGTGCCTCCCTTTCTAGGCTCGGCGGCGGCATCGGCACGAGAGGCCCCGGTGAGAAAAAGCTTGAGATGGACCGCCGTCTGATCCACGGGCGGATCGGCCAGCTAAAGGCAGAGCTGGAGGATGTGAAGCGCCACAGGGAGGTGGCGAGGAAAAAGAGAGAGGGGAGCGGCGTCCTGACGGCGGCCATCGTGGGCTACACCAACGCCGGAAAATCCACGCTGTTAAACAGGCTCACGGGAGCAGGGATTCTGGCGGAGGACAAGCTCTTTGCCACCCTGGATCCGACCACCAGAACCTTTGTCCTGCCCGACGGGGAGAATGTCCTTCTGACCGACACGGTCGGCTTTATAAGAAAGCTCCCCCATCACCTGATCGAGGCGTTTAAGAGTACGCTTGAGGAGGCGAAATACTGCGACGTGATCCTGCACGTGGTGGACTGCTCCAACCCGCAGATGGACATGCAGATGCATACCGTCTACGAGACGCTGCGCCAGCTTGATGTGAAGGACAAGGAAATCGTCACCGTGTTTAATAAGATCGACCGGGAGGGGGCCGATGTCTCCTGCCGCGACATGAAGGCTGACTACCGCGTGAGGATTTCGGCGAAAACAGGCGAGGGGATCCCGGAGCTTCTTGAAACTTTTGAAACGATCTTAAAAAACCGCCGTGTTTACCTGGAGAAGGTTTTCCCGTACAGCGAGGCCGGGCGCATCCAGAAAATCCGTGCAAAGGGCCTTCTTCTTTCTGAGGAATACGGGGAAGACGGGATCCATGTGAAGGCTTATGTGCCAGCGGAGCTATTTGGCGAGTTGTATAAATGATTACCCGAAAACCCCAAAGTATTGATGCATAACTGGGATTTTAAGGGATATAATAACACAATATCTAGTTTCCTGGAAAAAGGATGACATAGATATTGTGTTTTTAATTGGACTCTGCTATAATGAGTCTTACCGACATACATTGGAGAAACAGAAAGGGGTAGAGTCATGATCCAGGTCATAAAACGTGACGGTGAGGTCGCGGAATTTAATTTATCAAAGATCACGGAAGCCATCAAAAAGGCCTTCAAGGCCACAAAAAAAGAGTACACCGACGAAATTCTCGGGCTTCTTTCCCTGCGGGTAACGGCAGATTTCCAGGGAAAGATGGAAGATGGAAAGATTTCCGTGGAGCAGATCCAGGACAGCGCGGAGCATGTGCTGGAGGAGTCCGGCTATACCGATGTGGCAAAGGCCTACATTTTATATAGAAAACAGCGGGAGCGGATCCGCAACATGAAAAACACCATCCTGGACTACAAGGATGTGGTGAACGGCTATGTGAAGGTGGAAGACTGGCGTGTCAAGGAGAATTCCACGGTCACATATTCGGTGGGCGGCCTGATTTTAAGCAATTCCGGCGCCATCACGGCCAATTACTGGCTGTCGGAAATTTATGACCAGGAAATCGCCGAGGCTCACAGAAGCGGCGACATCCATCTTCATGACTTATCCATGCTGACCGGCTACTGCGCCGGCTGGTCCTTAAAGCAGTTAATCCAGGAGGGGCTCGGCGGAATCCCGGGAAAGATTACTTCGTCCCCGGCCAAGCATCTTTCCGTCCTCTGCAACCAGATGGTAAACTTTTTAGGAATCATGCAGAACGAGTGGGCAGGTGCCCAGGCCTTTTCTTCCTTCGACACCTACCTTGCCCCGTTTGTAAAGGCGGACAGCCTGGATTACCCGGCAGTGAAAAAATGCATCGAATCCTTCATTTACGGCGTCAACACGCCGAGCCGCTGGGGGACGCAGGCACCGTTTTCCAACATCACCCTGGACTGGACGGTGCCGGATGACATGGCAAACATGCCGGCCATCGTAGGCGGGAAGGAAATGGACTTCACCTACGGCGACTGCAAAAAAGAGATGGACATGATCAACAAGGCGTTTATCGAGACGATGGTGGAGGGCGATGCCAACGGCCGCGGCTTCCAGTACCCGATCCCGACGTATTCGATTACCGAAGATTTTGACTGGTCCGACACGGAGAACAACCGGCTCCTGTTTGAGATGACTTCCAAATACGGGACGCCTTATTTTTCCAACTACATCAACAGCGACATGAAGCCCAGCGATGTCCGCAGCATGTGCTGCCGCCTTCGCCTGGATCTTCGTGAACTAAGAAAGAAGACCGGCGGCTTCTTCGGTTCCGGTGAGAGCACCGGCTCTGTGGGCGTCGTCACGATCAATATCCCGCGGATTGCTTATCTGGCAAAGGATGAGGAAGACTTCTACGACCGCCTCGATCATATGATGGATGTGGCGGCACGTTCCTTAAAGATCAAGCGCGAGGTCATCACAAAGCTTTTGGACGGCGGGCTGTACCCGTACACGAAGCGGTACCTGGGCACCTTCGCAAACCACTTCTCCACCATCGGCCTCATCGGCATGAACGAGGCCTGCCTCAACGCAAAATGGATCCGGAAGGATCTGGTGAGCCCCGAGGCGCAGAAGTTCACGAAGGATGTGTTAAACCACATGAGGGATCGCCTGATCATCTATCAGGAGGAGTACGGCGATCTCTACAACCTGGAGGCGACGCCGGCCGAGTCCACCACCTACCGTCTTGCAAAGCATGACAAGGCGAAGTACCCGGACATCATCACGGCAGGCTGTGAAAAAGACGGAACGCCCTACTATACCAACAGCTCCCATCTCCCGGTTGGCTACACGGCAGACGTATTTGACGCCCTGGACATTCAGGACGAGCTTCAGACTCTCTATACGTCGGGAACCGTGTTCCATGCGTTCCTGGGCGAAAAGCTTCCGGACTGGAAGGCGGCGGCCAAGCTGGTGCGTACTATTGCGGAAAACTACAAGCTTCCGTATTATACGCTGTCTCCCACCTACTCCATCTGCAAGGAGCACGGCTATCTGACCGGCGAGCATTTCACCTGCCCGGTCTGCGGCGAGAAGGCAGAGGTGTACAGCCGGATCACAGGCTACTACCGTCCGGTTCAGAACTGGAACGATGGAAAGACGCAGGAATACAAGGACCGCAGGCTCTATGATGTGGGCCATTCCGTACTGAAGCGGAATCCGGAGGCGTCTGTGAAGATTTCGGACGCTATCCGCGAGGCCAGAGAAAAGGTGCGCGAGGCAAAAATGGAGCAGAAGGAAGAGGCCGCAAAGGGAAATAAGACGGTCTTTGAGGGCAGCAGGGCCTTCCTGTTTACGACGAAGACATGCCCGAACTGCAAAATTGCAAAGGAATTTTTGAAGGATGAAGAGTATGAGGCCATCGACGCTGAGGAAAACCCGGAGCTTTCCAATGAGTACGGGATCATGCAGGCGCCGACGCTGGTTCTCATTAAAGACGGAAAAATTGAAAAATTCGTGAATGCATCCAATATTAAGAGGTACGTGGACGCGAAGAAAAACTAAAGAAATGCCTGCTCCCATCACCGGGTGGGAGAGTAAAAGGCGTTCAAGATTCTGCCGCAGGTACGGTATGCCGGCCGGCATGCCCAAGGCAGGATCCTGGGCGCCTTTTTCTGCCCGGTATGACGTCGCGGGCAAGCCGGCAGCCGCTGGCGCCGGAGAAAGGAAGGGTAATTATGGGCGGTGTGAAGGGAAGGGCGAAGGAGCTGTGGCTCGATTTCCTGTATGATGTGGCCGGAGGATTTCTCCAGGCCGTCGGGCTCCATTGTTTTATCGACAGCATTGACATTGCGCCGGGCGGCGCCACGGGTATTGCGATTCTGGCAAACCGGTTCACAGGTCTTCCGATTGGTACCCTGACCTTTTTGGTCAATATCCCGCTTTTGATCGCATCCTGGCTTTTTCTCGGAAAGATGCGTACGGTCAAGACATTAAAGACGGTTGCAATCCTGACGGTAATCCTGGACTTTATCGTCACGCCGTATATTCCCGTCTATACAGGCGATAAAATGGTCTCCTGCCTGTTCGGCGGCGTGCTGGTGGGGGCCAGTCTGGCGCTTGTGTTCATGCGGGGCTCTACGACCGGCGGAGGCGATATTGCGGCCAAGCTTCTCCAGAAATTCAGGCCCCACATGCGTACCGGGAATGCCGTGATGGCGACGGACCTTGTCATCATCGCGGCCTCTATGGCTGTGTTCGGGAACATGGAATCCGGCCTTTACGGCATGATTAACATGGTCGTCAGCACGTATGTGATCGACCTGATCCTTTACGGCATGAACAAGAGTACCATGGTGATGGTGATCTCGCCGGAAAGCAGCGTGATTGCCGACCGGCTGATGCATGCTTTGGGGCGCGGCTGTACCTTTTTAAAAAGCCGCGGTGCCTACTCGAAGCTGGAGGGGGAGATGTTAATCTGCGTCGTGGACAGGAAGCAGTTTTACATGGCAAAGAAGATCATTTATGAGGTGGACGGTGATGCGTTTGTGATCGTTTCTGAGGCGAGAGAGGTGTACGGAGAGGGCTTTTTAGACTCCGAATGGGAGGCATGATTTCTGTTGACACAACCGACAAAATTCGGTATAATTTTCCATGAAAGGAGGAATGCTCATGTTGGATACGAAAGATATTGAGATGATTTCTTCTATCATGAAGACGGCGATCCAGCCGTTGGAAGCCGAAGTCAGGGATGCCAGGAAGGAAGTCCAGAGCGTGACGGGTGAGGTTCGGACGATGAAGGACAAAGTCGAGAACGTGACGGGCGAAGTCCGGAACATGGCGGCTCACATTCGAATCATGAGGAGCGAAGTCCAGAACCTGAAGGACGGACAGAAGTTTCTCCGCAAGGATGTGGACGACCTGAAAAAAGGCTTCAACAGGATGGAAAGAGAAATGCGAAAGATGAAAGACCAGATGTACGCGGTGGATGCGAAGATCAAGCAGATGAGCCACGAATTTGTGGATCTCAGGCTGGAGATCATCGGCAGGGAGAGCAGACAGGAAAGGGAAATCCGCCTGCTGAAGGATGCTCAGGAGACGATTATCAAAGCCCTGGAGCGCAACCAGATTCTTCCAATCGCCAACTAGAACACCGGCTGCCGGGTATCGGAACCGGCACAGCATGTTCCATCTGATACAAAAGATAAAGGAAGACGGGCAGAGAGCGGAAGCTTTTTCCCGTCTTTTTTGGTACACAAGCCCAACGGGCTTAAGCAGAACAAAAGGAGGCGCCTATGGAACTTCGGGTCTTAAAATATTTCCTGGCGGTTGCCAGAGAGGAAAACATCACAAAGGCAGCCCAGATGCTGCATTTGACGCAGCCGACCCTTTCCAGACAGATGATGCAGCTGGAGGAGGAGCTGGGAGTGAGGCTGTTCATCCGCGGGAACCACAGCATTATACTGACAGAGGACGGCCTGCTTTTAAAGCGCCGCGCTCAGGAACTTCTTTCCCTGGCAGATAAGACGAGACGGGAGTTTCTGCACAAGGAAGCCGGCCTGGCCGGGGAAATCATGATCGGAAGCGGTGAATTCCGGAGCACGAGGGAGTTTGCCAGGATCATGGTGGAATTCCAGAAAAAGCATCCTCTCGTGAAATATCAGATTTACAGCGGAAATGCCGATAATATCAGGGATTCTATCGAGCGGGGGCTTCTGGATCTCGGGGTGATGGGAGAGCCGGTGGATATCCGCAAATATGAATTTCTGCCCATGCCGGTGAAGGAGCGGTGGGGCATTCTGGTGAGGGAGGACTCCAGTCTGGCGGAGAAGGAGCAGATACGGCCCGAGGATCTCCTGGGGATTCCGTTAGTAACGGCTTCGAGGGATTTTCAGGGCGAGCTCTCCGGATGGTTCGGCGGACTGTTTGAGAAGATGGAGATTGCGGCATCGGGGAACCTGCTTTACAATGAGGCCATGCTGGTGGAAAATGGTATGGGAGCCGTGCTCTGCATCCAATTAAACTGCTGCTACGAAGGGCTCCGTTTCATTCCGCTTTTCCCTGCCGTCGAATCCAGGACGGCCCTTGTCTGGAAAAAAGACTCGGTTTTTTCGCCGGCGACTGCTGCTTTCCTGGATTTTGCATCCCAATGCCTGAAGGGCATTTCTGAAGATAAAATGTAAGTATTAGACATATGAAATCAAGCACGTTACAATAAAGGTGTTCCAGGACGGAGCACCTTTCTTTTATGCAGCAGGAAAACAGCATTCATGGAAGGCCAGGTGAGAAAATGACAATTTATGAGGCAAGCGAGCGTTACAGCATCCCCCTGGAGGTTCTCCGGGAGTATGAGCGGTGGGGGCTGTGCGGTGTGGTAAAAAAGGTCATGGGGGCATGGCAGTACGATGACGAAGACATAAAGCGACTGAGTATGATTTTGACTCTGCACGATGTCGGTTTTTCCAACGAGGAGACGGAAAGCTATATGCGGCTTCTTTTGGAGGGGAGCGATACGGAGGAGGAGCGGTTGGAAATGCTCCGGCGCCACCGGGACAGCACGCTGGATGAGATCCATTTTAAACAGAAGCAGCTTGACCGTCTGGATTACCTTCGGTATCAGATCCGGAAGGCCAGCGAGGAAAAAACAAAAAAGAAATCATGAAGCAGGAAAGGAGAATGGGATATGAGAAGAAAAATCATGACGGCTGTCTTGGCCGCATTTATGGTGCTGGGGCTTTCCGGCTGTCAGAAGGAGAGCGCCGCGGCCGTTCAGGCCCAGAATCAGGAGACAGGCAGCAGCCAGGCGGAAACGGAAGCCGAGACGGTGGAGCCAGCGCCGTCTGAAAACGCCTCCCAGGCGGAAGCACCGGCGGACGGCGCCAATGCGCTGATCGTCTATTTCTCCTGGTCGGGAAACACGGAATCCGTGGCAAAGGAGATCCAGGCGCAGACGGGAGCCGATCTTTTTGAGATTGTTCCGGCAGAGCCCTATACGGAGGATTACAATGCCCTCCTGGAAATCGCACAGGAAGAGCAGGCGAGCGACGCCCGTCCTGCTATCTCCGGGGAAGTGGAGAATTTTGAGAAATATGACGTGGTTTACTTTGGGTATCCTAAAATGGAGTATGGTTTTCTTTGTGTATAGTGTGTATTAAGTGGATTTTATGAGAGAGAAAAGAACTGCATACACAATAATGGATAAGGTTTGTGTATGGCGTTGAGGATACAGATATATTGTATAGGAGGTTAGTTTCCATGAGAAAGCGTGGTTTATTATTACTTGCGATATGTGCGATGATGGGTGTGCTGGCAGGTTGCAGTTCGGGAAATGAACAGGAGGTCAGTACCGGGCAAGAGGTTCAAACCAGTGCAGTGACTGAGCCGGAATTAGAAAACAGTGTGCCTGTGTCAGAGGAAGCGGTTTCAGAAGGGGATGATTCTGGAGAAACGGATATCGAAGGAGACGAAGGGAAAACGCTGATTGTGTATTTCTCTGCAACTGGGAATACGGAGAGAGTAGCAGAAATGATTGCGGAAGCTACCGGAGGTGATTTATTTAAACTGGAGCCGGCGGATCCTTATACGGATGAGGATTTGGATTATAATGATGACAACAGCCGTACTTCTAGGGAATATGCAGATAAAAGTCTGAGAAATGTAGAGCTTGTCGTCGCGACCGTAGAAGATTTTAGTGCGTATAAAAATATTTTTGTAGGATACCCCATATGGTGGTCTGAGCCCGCATGGCCGGTAAATTCTTTTGTGGAATCAAATGACTTTACAGGGAAAACGGTAATTCCGTTCTGTACATCGGGCGGTTCCGGTTTAGGTAGAAGTGGTGAAATGCTGGCTGGAATGGCGGGAAGCGGCGAGTGGTTGGAAGGAATGAGATTCGGGTCAAGTGTTTCGGAAGAAGATGTGGTAGCGTGGATAGAGAGTTTGAAGTAGTATTTGAACACAAATATATAGTGCAAAAAAGCAGAGAGATGAAAGTCTTTCTGCTTTTTGTTTGGAGAGAGATGATATATAGAATACGGAAGTTGAAAGCAGTTATTTTTATAGCGTAACAGAACTTTTTAGTTAAAAGGGACTGTGGTATAATATGGTCAAAGCATTATAAAGGAATAGACTTTAAAACGGATTACTGTAAAAATCTTGCTAATGTTTGTCAACACTTTTTTGAATTTTTTCAGAAGAAAAAAGGGTAACCTTAATAAATCTACTGTATTGTAGATTTGCAAAAAGCGGTATAAAATTAAGATGATTTACTTATAAAGCTCCATCGCACGAGCATAGTAAATTCGGAGAAACTTATTAACGCCAGCCATTTTTGCAACGTTGTAAGGTTTTCCTTCCTGTTCCTTTTTGAGTATGAAAAGGTAAACAGGATCATCTTGAGGTTTTGTCAGTTTGAGAGCCTGCATGACCTCAAAACAAGCTTTTCTGAGAGCAGAACTGCCACGCTTGGATATGTGGCGGTTCCTGCTTTCAAATTGCCCTGACTGATAGGGAGGAGCATCGTTTCCAGCATAAGAGTTGAGAGCCTTTGCACTGTGAAAACGGCGGATATCTCCGATTTCAGCCAGAATAATGGGGCCCAGCCTGTCCCCAACGCCGTTCATTGCACGTAAAATCCTATATTCAGGTATTGTTTCTGCAATGTTTTGCATTTGAGCGATTTCTTCATCAGCAGCGTTTTGTACAGCAGCCAATAAATCAACCAGCTGATTTTGAGCGGAAATTATGTAATCATTGTCTCCGCGAGTGGTTATACTGTCACAGGCTAATTCATAGATAGATAAGCCTTTTTGTGGAGCATATCTGTCATGGCTTTTTTTCATAAGTGTTGCATAGGAAGACAAGAATCTTGATTTGCCCATTGCCTTAATCCAATCGAAAGAACCGTATTTCTTAATGAAAAGTAACAAGGCACATTCATCCGGCTTGCGGCTTTTCAGTTTTAACAAAGACGTTATTCCAGGCATGGTTTCATCAAGAAGATTTGTCAGCTGTGTCTTTGTATAGCTTACCGTTGAAATACGTTGATTGTACTGACGGGAAAGAAATTTGAGGTCTTCATATTTTTGCTCTAAGGAAGTGTATGGCGTAAGCATATAAGACTTCTCCAAAGCGTATTTTGCGATTCTCAAGGCGTCTTTTTTGTCAGTTTTTGCCTTATGGATTTCAACATCTCCATATTTTTTCATTTGATATGGATTTACGAGACATACAGGGAATCCTTCTTGTTGAAGTTTTTTTAATACTGGATAATGATAATGTCCTGTGTATTCCATGAGGATAGTAAAAGATTCATCAAGGTCATTTAAATTTTTACCATCGCATCCATATCCGAAAGGGTATGATACATAGTAAATGGTTTGGCACGTATGCTGCCATCTGAGTTAAGAACAGCAACGGTGCTTTTCGCTTTTGAAACATCAATTCCAACAGCATGCGGAGTGTCCTTATAGGATTTGAGTATCCTATCAAGGACACTCCGCTTTTTTATTGCGTGAAATCAGGGCCTCGCCTTTGTCGCTGAACAGAAGTCGATCCCGTATGCAAAGGAGCTTAGCTCCATGCTCAACAAGCAAGTCAATGTAGCGTTGCGTCATGCCCCATTCGCGGCCTATGCGGGTCAGGCTATGGACTAACACCACATCCACCTTGCCAGCAAGAACAGCCTGTGTCACTTCTTGAAGCGCCGGACGTTCCAGCGTCAGGCCGTTTCCATGCTCACAGGCCGCGCCGATGATGGTATATCCGGCCTGTTCCGCATACCGCCGAAGCATGGCAGCCTGGGCCTCCAGACAAAAGCTGTCATCACGGGCCACACGGCAGTAAAGATAAACTCTCATATTCCACACCACCTTACACCGCGATTTGCGCTGGGGCGTAGCTGACTGCTACGCCTTTTCTTGTCCGCATGGTAATATCGGCCTCCGGGATTTTCCGGCGATCCGGCACGTCAAACACGCCGATGCAGTTATAGTGGATGACCACGCGCTGGGTGGTAACGCCGTCCTGCTTTTCCGCGTGATACACGTCAATGTGGTCAATCAGCTCCGCCACCATGCGCTGGGTGATTGCCGTGGCGTTGGTGTAGCGCCGGACAGCTTCAAGAAAATGGTCAATGTCCATCCGCTTGCCCTCCGACTTTTTTAGCTCCAGCCGCAGGGCTTTGATCTTCTTGGTATTCTCACCCTGCTCCTGCTCGTACCGCTTGGACATTTTGGAAAACCGGGCGTCATCGATCTTTCCGGCAACATTGTCCTCATAGAGCCGTTCAAAAAGCACATCCAACTCCTTGTCCCGCGCCAGCAGCCCATCCAACTCCCGCTGTTTCCGCGCCCGGTCATTTTCCGCGACCTTTGCGGAGCGGCCCATCATAGCCTTAATAAAATCGCCCTCATACTCGTTGGCAAAAGCGGCCAGACGGTTGATCTCGTACAGCACCACCCGCTCCAAAAAATCCAGCCGGATATAGTGGGTTTTGGAGCATTTGCGAAGTCCGGAGTTGTGGTTTTGACAGCTAAAAAACTTGATGTCGTGATTGCTCTGGTTAAAGTGGAAATTGAGATTGCCGCCACATTCCGGGCATTTCAGCAAGCCGGAGAACGGGCTGGGTTCCTGAGTGACGGTGGGCCGCTTGCGGCGGATGCCCTTTTTCATGCTCTGCACCTTTTCCCAAGTGGCCCGGTCAATGATGGCCTCGTGGACGTTTAGAAAGATCGCCCGGTTTTCCTCCGGGTTTTCGATGCGCCGTTTCATTTTGTACGACTTGGAGTAGGATTTGAAATTGATCACATCGCCGCAGTATTCCTGCAAGGTGAGAATTTTCTTGATGGTGGTATGGCCCCATTTGGTAGGTTCCACGGTGCTTTTGGAGCCGCCCCGGTTTGTTCCCTTGCTCCGCCAGTAGTAGGTGGGATTGAGGACACCATCCTGCTCCAGCGCGGCGGCGGTTTCCGCCAGTCCATAGCCGTCCAACGCCATCTGGTAAATTCGGCGTACCACAGAAGCGGCATCCGGGTCAATCACCCAAAACCGGGGATCGTCCGGGTTCTTGATGTAGCCATAAGGCGGCGGCGACAGTGGGATGCCGGAATTGCCTTTCATTTTGTTGACGATCCGGCGCTTCTTGGAAATATCCTTTGCATACCACTCATTCATAATGTTTCGGAATGGGGTAAATTCATTTTCACCCTCGTCGCTGTCCACACCGTCCGCCACAGCTACCAGCCGCACATCATGCTGGGGGAAAAACTCCTCAGTGAGCTTGCCGACCTCTATGTAGTTCCGGCCCAGCCGGGAGAGGTCTTTGACAAACACCGCCGAAATATACCCGGCCTCAATCGCCGTCAGCATTTTCTGGAAGTCCTTGCGCTTCATAGTAGTCCCGGTGATCCCATCATCCACGAAAAAGATCGTGTCCGTATAGCCCTTTTCTTTGGCGGCCTTTTGAAGTATCTTCTTCTGATTGCTGATGCTGTTGGACTCCGTATCCATGTTATCATCTCGGCTCAGGCGGCAATACAGAGCGGCTGTGCCGATTGCGTGGTTCTTGCTTGACTGTTTCAAAACGTCCTCCTTTCCAGCCGTCAAGCAAGAGGTTTTATCCTATTTATATTATACCTCTGCCAACGGCCCATGTTAAGGATGCCTCGGAACGGTTAGGCTGACTCCAGATCGGCCAGCATGAGTTTTAAGAGAATATCCCGCATCGACTCGCCGTTTTCTTTATAAACAGGTGTGACAATAAATTTGATTTTATCCACCTGATAGATATATTCCTCTCTTTTCTTGGTATCTGCCACGGCACCCTCCTTTTCCGTGATTGCTTACTCGATCATGTGTCCCCGCTGTCCCGTGGGGAAACGTCAAAGGACGGCGAATGACCGCCGCCCTTTGACCTTCCCCCACCTCTGGCCTGGATGGCCAGAAGTGGAGGCGGTGCTATTCCATTTCGATCTGCAAACACAGGGAGCCGCCCCACCGGGCTAATTTGAGCTGTCGCAAGACAGAAAGGCCCCGGTGCAAGCGGTCCCCCGCGTTTTGTGTTCGTGTGCGCCGTATTTGCCACGCATCCCCGGCGCGGGGAGTATTCCAGGCCGCCGATGGCTTCGGCTGCATAGCCCCGCTATACCGTTACACCCCATCAGGGCGGCGCATACGGCAGGGACTCCCCCTCAAGTCTGCGGGAGGGCGTGAGCAAGTTTCATTATCCCCCGCGCTGTCATCGCGCCCAGCTTGCCGGGGCCGGGTTAAAGTCAGCGTTGATCGCTCGGCCAGCTTGTCCATCACCTCCTGAAGCTGGCTGTCCTGGCGGCGCACCTTACGTCGCTATTCACGCGGGTTTTGTGCCTGAAATACTGTCTATTCAGTTGTCACAGTTCAGAAGAAAGGGCTTGTACCTCTTTCTAATAACCGTGACTTTTTCCGGAGTAAACCGCAGGTGTTTATAAGCTGTTTTTCAAAATTTCCCGGAGCACATTCAGCCCCCGGCAGATGCTGTCCCGGATAGCACTCTCGGCCACACCCTCGGCCCGCGCAAGCTCCGCCTTGCTGATACCGAGTATGTAATGGGCATACACCCGGCGGCCCTGTTTTTCCGGGAGAGAGGCCAGGGCGGCATACAGGGCCTCGATCTCCTCCTTTTCCTCGTAGAGTTCAGCGGGGGACGGAGCAACGCGCACCGCGCTGTGCTCAATGCAATCCCCCCGATCCAGGGAATACTGCGCTTTGTAGCGGTACATACGGCGGCGGGCGCTGGCCTCCCGGCGGGCGGCGGCACTCATAGCCTCCACCACGTCCTCGGAAACTTCCACCAGCAGATCGGAATGATAAAACGGGTACACGTCCCGCAGATTGATGATCGCCATTGAGAAATCCTCCATTTCGATGTTCAACGGTTGACGGGTTGAATGGATCGAAATGGAGAGTGGCGGAGATCGGCACCCAGGGGAGCCGCCCCGCACCTCTGGCCACGATGGCCAGAAGCCAGATAAACAAAATGCGCTTGCGCGGCACAGAGCCGAACAAGCGCATGAAACGACATATTCACTTAGATACTGCCAAATTTCATGTGCGCCGCCAGAATGTTCCCTTTGAGCGGACGGGCTTTTTTTGACAGGTTAGGGGGATGGAAAATGAATAAGGACACGGCGATACCTCCCGGACACCGCCGTATCCTTAAAAAAGGGCGACTTTATCACACCCCCCGTATTCTCATTTTTTGAAAAGAAAACGGCGGCTTGAATTATTTATTTCAAACCGCCGTTTTCGGCCTCGATATTGCCGTTTTTACAACGGTTTCGCTGTGATTGCGCTAATCGTTACCTCACTCCCATTTGAAACACTTAATTGCAACACCAGAACAGATGATAGTGACGGCCAGCATAACGAGAACAGGGAGCCACACATTTGAAAGCGGTGTTCCTAAAAAGGCAGCTTTCATAAGTTGGATACCCTGTGTCATCGGGAAAAACTGCACAACAGTTTGCATCCCCTTTGGCATTACTTCAAAAGGCAGGGTAGCTCCGGAGAATATAAGCATAGGGAAATATAGGATACAGGCAATTACACTTGCGGTTTTGGCATTTTTAGCAATTCCCCCGACCATCATTCCGATACTTAAAGTGGAAACCATAGTCAAGGACCAACTCCCGATAAATGTAAGCCACGATCCATGTACTTCAACTTTCCAAAAAAGCATAGCCACAGGAATTATCGTGGCGAGGGAAATAACGGAGTAAATAACATAAATCAAAAATTCCACAATTAACAACATAACCGGACTGATTGGTGTTACCTTGAACCGTTTCAGTATTTTTCTTTCACGATATTCTGATACCACCAAAGGCAGGCCCATCAGCCCGCCAGCGCAGATGGAAATGGTACAGAGCGCACCGATGGATTGCTCCAAAAACGTAAATTCAGCTCCTTCAGTCGCTGGTCTTGTTCCATACAGAAAGCCAAGAATAATCAGCACTATTAAAGGTAATATCACGGCAAAGATTACCATGTTCATGTTTCGGATATTCAACTTCAGCTCATTTTTTAAGAGCACAGCAAAAGACCTCATTCCGCATCGACCTCCTCACCAGCAAGTGCTAAATATGCATCCTCAAATTTTTCGCAACCGCTCTTTTTTATGGCCTGCATAATCGTCCCATAGAACGCAATTTGTCCCTTTTTGAGAATACAAATCTCGTCACACAGAGCCTCAACTTCGTCCATAAAGTGCGAAGTTAGAAAAATTGTCATTCCTTGCTTTTTTAGTCCTTCGAGGATTTTCCAAACATCACGCCGGGCCTTTGTGTCAAGACCGGTGGTCAATTCATCCAGAAAAACAACCTGCGGATTGGGGATTAAAGCAAGTACAATAAAAAGCCGCTGGCGTTCTCCACCCGATAGACTTTTGACTGCTGAATTTGTTTTGTTCACAAGTCCGAACTGCGTACACAGCTTTTTCCAGTCGGCTGGGGTCTTATATAGACAAGCGGTTTCTTCGCATAGCTCCGACACTTTAATCTCCGGCTGATAATCACACTCTTGAAATTGAACACCAACCTTTTGGAACAGACGGCGTCTGTCCTTTTGGGGGTCAAGAGAGAGAATAGTCATTTCACCGCTGTCAGCTTTCTTTGTTCCTAAAATGCACTCAATCGTTGTGCTTTTTCCTGCTCCATTTGCCCCCAGCAGGCCGAACACCGTACCTGCCTTTACCGATAGACTCACATGATCTACCGCTGGGAGTTGACCATAGGCTTTTGTCAGCCCCCGCACTTGGATAATTGTTTCCATAGCGATACCTCCTTCATTTTGATAGCAAAAGAATACCACCAGCCCAAAGACTGGTGGTAAAGTGGAGGGTTTTAATAATTTTCCTTCATTTCTTGTAACATTCCCATGATTTTCTTTGCGTTATATTCCGCCGCCGCCAAAGATATGATTAGCCGGTCACAAACCGAAATAATATCCTCTGACTGTTGGGGTGTATTCAATGCGGCTTTAATATCCACATCTGGATTTTTAGATAGCTGGCGGAGCATCCTCAAAATGGCCTCCAAAGAATATTTGGCACAGCGGAGAGAACGGATAATTTTCAATCGTTTTATATCTTCATCTGTATAAACACGGTAGCCATTTTCTTTGCGCTTAACCGTGAGCAATCCATTCATTTCCCAATTTCTCAAGGTGTCCATTGAAATATCCAGATATTCTGATACTTCTTTCCGTTTCATAGAAAACCGATGTACATCCGTTTCCCCGGAAAGAATATCTTGAACAATTTGGATTGCCTCTTCCGCATTGTGGCGCTCGACCGAAAGCCCATCCAGATATTCCTGCGTAAGCGCAATAGCCTGCTCAAAATTTTTGCTTGCAGAGAGTTTAACCACGGATACAATTTTCTTTCTCAACCCGCTTTGGAGCACTTCAATTTGAAATGCTGTTCGGGCAAGTATAAACTGCTGAATATGAAACGTAGTAAAAATCCGATAACCATTTGTTTGTCGCTCTGGTTTTGGAATAAGCCCCAGTTTCTCATAAAGACGTACTGTATTGGGGTGAATACCGATAGCAGTAGCGATCTCAGTTGTTCTATATGTTTCCAAGCCAATCACCTCCTATTATTAACTATACCTCTAACAAAAAGTCTGGTGTTAAAGTATAGGGTTATATTATATCAGGGCATAAAAATTCACGCAAGGATGACATGAAGTTAAACAGTCAGTTGAATGAAATATGCAATCGTTCAAATACTAATACCCGAAATGTAAAATGACATTGGGTGATGTTATGAAGTTTGAACGAGACGAACGACGATTTGATTTTCACGATATAGGGCTCGCCATCAAGCGGGCGCGGGAGGCCAGCGGGATGACGCAGGAGCAACTGGCTTATATTGTTGACCGTTCTCCACGCACTATCATGTATAATGAGAATGACGGCCAGCACCCCAGCCTCAACACCTTTTATCAGATGGTGACAATGTTTGACATATCGGTGGATCAGTATTTTTATCCGTCCAAAAATAACGGGAGTGAGTGCAGAAAGCGGATTGACGCCATGCTGGGTTCCCTGGACGAAAAAGAATTGAAAATCGTGGAGGCCACCATCCAGGCGATGAAAGTGGCCAAAGAAACGGAGGATGCGTAAAGAAAGCGCGGCCTCCGTTTTTTTGCAGAGTTTTGGGGAAGCGCACAAACGGCAAGCAGGGCAAGTGTATTGACACTTGCTATTTTTGCGTTGCAAAAATGCTTGTTGGGGTGCCCCCAAACCCGCTGGCGCTTCTGGCCACACTGGCCAGAAGATACCCTTGTCAGCGGCCCCGGCGCTACCGCTCCTGGGCCTTATTTTCCCGCCCGTCCGTCAGGCCGAGTAGGTGATCCACGTTGCCCTTGACGGCCACCAGCTCCCGCATCTGCCGCTGGGCTTCCCGGTACTCGGCATAAAGGGCTTTCTTCCTCCCGGCCAGCTCCCGGCGGGATTTTTTGAGCACGTCCATTTTGGGGAGCTTCGCCCCGCCCAGGATGTCGCTCATGGAAGCCTTGGCCGCCCGGTAGGTGACAAGCTCGGCCTCATGCTCGACCAGATACTTCCCGCTGTACCGGGCCGCCTTGTAGCCGTCAAACACGGGCCGCGTCCTGGCGTAGTCCACCACGGCGGCCATGAGATCGGTGGTTCTGGAGAGCTGGGCCTCGGTGGCCTGGATTTCCCCGGCCAGCGTGTGGAACCGCTCCACCGCCCCAGCGGTCTGCGCGGCCAGCTCGTCATAGTCGGTCAGTCCATGCTCCATGAGATATTGGAGGGCGGCGGCCATCTGCTTGAGGTTGTAGACCTTGGCCCACCGCTCATAGGCTGGGCCTTTTCCCTGGCGCATTTTCTCTTGAATGTCAATCAGCAGATTGACACGGCGGAGGGCCGGACGGGGCCGCACAGGATCAGCGGCGCGAACAGGGGCCTTGCCGTCAATGACGGCCCGCACGTCCTCCGGGCCGTAACCGTCCCCCAGGGTGGAGGCCCGGAACCGGGCCGCCCGGTCATGGCCGGGGATGCGAAACGAGATCACGCCGCCCCGCCCACGCACCACCTGAACGCCCGCCGCCTCCATGCGGCAGAGAAAATCATCCAGATCGGCGGGCCGCTCCGAGAGGGCCGCATCGATGGCTTGCCGCACTTGCTCCTTTTGCGAGGGCGGGCGATCCCCGCCCAGCCACTGGCCATAATGGAGAAAGCGGCCCTTGCTGTGGAGCTTGGGATGCTCGATCACGGACAGGGCGTGTTCCAGGCATACCCGGTCGGAGAGCCGCCGCAGGGCCGCCGCCGATCTGAAAAAATCCCGGAATTTCCCGGTACAGTCCAGGGCCGTGGAATTGTAGTAAATATGGTTGTGGATGTGCTGGCGGTCTGTGTGGGTGGCAACGAAAAAGGCGTGTCTGCCCTTTGTCCAGCGCAGGGCCGTTTCATAGCCCACCCGGTTTGCCTCCTCCGGGGTGATCTCCCCCGGCTTAAAGGACTGGCGGATCTGATAGCAGAGCACATCCGCATCCCGCTTCTGCTCCCGGCCCGTGACAGCCTTGTACTTGGCCTTTGTCAGAAGAAACTCGGCGTCGGCTGTGCGGTAGTCGCACTCATAGCAGGAGATCAGCTCGCCGCCCTGGGTCTTGTCCGGGTTCTGCCCGTAGTCAAAGCGGCCTTTGAGGGACTGCGCGATGGTTTCCCCCTTGCTGATGTGGTGGGTAATCAGGCATGTTGTGGCCGTGGGTGTCCCCCCTTTCTGTAAGAAAGGCGGCGGCCCAAACAGCCGCCGCCCGCTTCTGGCCACACTGGCCAGAGGTAAGTACATTGGAAAGAAATTTTATTTAGTGGAGATAATGTCGTTTCTGCTGGACAATTTTTATACCTGGATATATAATTTTTAGTAGACAGTTTTTCTGAAAAATTACCGAAAGGTGGACTTCAAATGGCAAGGCGAGTGTTTTTTAGTTTCCATTATGATAACGACATCAACCGCTCTATGACAGTTCGAAATAGTTGGGTTACTCAAGGGAAAGAAGCGGCGGGTTTTATTGATAAGGCTGAATTTGAAAAAGTCAAGAGGCAAGGGGATCAGGCTATACGCAATTGGATTGATAAACAGCTTGAGGGCACATCTGTAACTGTTGTGTTAATCGGATCTGATACATTAAATAGGCCCTTTGTCCAGTATGAAATTTGTCAAAGCTTGCAACGCAACAATGGAATAATAGGTGTGCATATTCACAACATCCGGGATATGCTAACATCAAGAACTTGCACTAAAGGCGTCACTCATACAATTATTGGACGATATTCTGATGGGCACCCTGCATATTTTGATGAAGTCTGCGATGGAATTTATGACTATACTATGCAAAACGGGTATAATAATTTAGGCATATGGATTGAAATGGCCGCCCTAAAGCATGGAAGATAGATATTTGGAGGGAGTAGACTCCGTGGACGCTAAAATACAACATCTTCAGATGATACAAGGCATAATAAGTAGAATGGCTGGCAACTCCTTTTTGTTAAAGGGGTGGGCTGTGACTCTTATTGCAGGAATTTTTGCTTTATCAAGTAATGATACAGATCAACGGTATTTTTTGGTCGCTTACATCCCTATACTAATCTTTTGGGGGCTTGACTCATATTATCTGTGTCAAGAGCGGCGATACAGGAAATTATATGACCTTGTTCGTTCTAAAGACAATGAACACATTGATTTTTCAATGAATATTTCCGCAGATGATACTGTAGACGAAAAAACAACTTATCGAAATTGTATATTATCTGTTACTGAATTGTGGTTCTATTTTCCTTTGGCTTTACTGTCGGCCATTATTATAATTGTCACGCACCTTTAATATTTCAGAAATAAAGCGCGGTGAAAGTCATTAGATATTTTCACCGCGCCTTTTTATAACACTATCAATTGCGCCAGCTTTTTCAACAGATCGGAGAGCGGCCCCCACAGTTCGGCATAGTCTTTTTGCAGGGCCTTGATCTCTTCCGGGTACACGCCGTAGGTGTTGGCGTGGATGGCCACCTGGTTCAGATTGTTGGCGCACCGCCGCTGGAGGGACACCAGCTCCCGGACGGGGGCGAGGTCTACATGGAGCACATAGCCATTCAAGGCCATCTTGCGGACATAGGCGCTCATGTTGCGGATGCCCGCCTCGTCCATGCGCTCCCGGATAGCCGCCAGTTCATCGGGGCGCACCCACACACAGATGGGCACATCCCGGACGCGCTTCCTGCTCACCGCTCCTCCCGTTCCCGGCTCCGACAGGCGCGGGGCGGCTCCTTTACCTTGTCCAGCGGCTTTTCCTCCTCCGGGGGCTGGGGAGCGCCGAACACGCCGCACAGCCGCCGCACCTCCAGATCGGCAAGCTCACGCTCGCGCTGTTTTTCCATGCTGATACCTCCTAACGCTCGCCCCGGTCAGGGGCTTTCTTGTTTGGGGCCTCCGGCCCCCGGTGCTCCTGGGCTTCCCGCTGGGCGGCCTGGAGCTGTTCGGCAATCGGCTGTTTTCCTTTTTGCCTGCGGGCGCGGGCGGCCACCTGAAGCTCTACCCCACGGGCGGATGCGGCCAGTTGTTCCGGGGTGACATACTCTTTCACCGCATAACTGCCGAAGTCAGAATAAAACCACGTCAGCCGCTTCTGTTCCGGGACACGGTGAGCATCCTCCCATTTGCCCACCACCTGGGCCTGGGCATCCATCTGCCGCCGAATGTCCAGATTGCTGCGGGAGGGCCGCAACTCATAATCCCGCAATTCCTGCTCCGTCAGCGGCTGGGCATAGGTGATAGCGCCCCACGCCTGGAACGCCTCACCCGGCACCTGCTGGCGGCCAGCATAGATGTCCATGTGAATGGGCCGGTTGAAGTAGCTCTTGGGATAGGTGCCGATGTCGATGGGCCGCTGGGTGGAGTAGTATTGGTAGGCTTCCTGATCCGGGGTTTGCTCCACCTCCCGCACATGGTAGCGCCGCTGGTAGTCCTCGGCCCGGTTGTGCAAGTCGCGCTCCGCCATATCCGGCTCGTTGTGGTAGTGGCCCCAAAAGTAGTCCCGGTGTCCATCCTGCTCATTGAATTGCCATGTCACATAGGGGTTGGGGGCCTTGGGGTTTTCCCCCAGGGCAAAGCCGCATTTGTTGTCAAACAAAATCGTGCGGCGGATCACATAATCCGCATTGATCTCCACAGGCGATCTCCTTTCCAAAATGTTGACAGCATCCAGGGCAAACCGGGGCGGGCCGTAGAAACATACGGCCCACCCCGGAAGCGGCCCCGGAGAGCCTTGCAGTAAGCGGGTTTTCCGGGGCCTAATTGTCAACGCCCCAGCCCCGTTTTCTCCTCATGTGCTCCCGCTGTTGGCGGCGGTGGGCGGCCTTAGAACAGGCCGCCGAGCAGTAGGTCAGCCGCCCGTCCGGGGGAACGGGCCTGCCGCAGACGGGACAGCTCTTGAAGCAAGGGGGCGGCCCCTCGGTCAAAAGGGCCGCCTCCAGCGCCGGATCAAGGGGCAGGACGGCCTCCCGGAAGTAGCGGCACAGCGCCCCGGTGTAGCACTTGCCCAGCATATAACACGCACAGTCCAAGGGCAGACAGCCATAGTCCCGGTCATAGTTGGCGCACCACCGCACCACCAGGGAGCGGATGGCGGCCCGCTCCTCACGGGTCAGCTCCCGGTTCATTCCTCCAGCTCCTCGCCGTCCTCGTCCCAGGGAGGATTGTCCTCATAGTCCTCCGGGCCGTCATAGGCGGCCTCGTCATAGTCCTCCTCCGGGGCGGCGGCCTGTTGGCGCTTGGGGCGGTAAATTTTGAAATACCAGCCAGCCCCGCCGCCGACGGCCATCACGGCCAGCACCAGCAGAAGCGGCCCGGCCCCGGCCTTTTTCTCCGGCTCCGGGTCGGGTTCCGGTGTGGGTTCCGGGTCAGGCTCCGGCTCCGGGGCAGGGGTCACTGTGGCGGCCCCCTCGGTATTCTCCGCCAGGGCCATCAGGTCGGCCACGGTGACGGCGTTCAGAAAGTACACATTTTCCGTGCTTTTCTGCCTGTCGATCACCAGATAGAACACAGCCTCGTCCGCCGTGGTAATGGTGAAAAACTCCTTGCCCTCGTCATCGGTGGCGTTGTCCAGCACCGTCCCCTGGCCGTCCGGGGTCAGGGAGTTCGGCTCCGGGGAGGGTTCCGGCTCCGCCGGATCATAGCCCCCGGTGGTTTCCCCGCCGTCCGCATAGGCATAGGCGGGTACGGCAAAGCCGCACATCAGAACGGCGGCGCACAGGGCCGCCGCCAGCACACGCCCCTTTTTCATTCCGCCACCCCGCTTTCCTCCGGCCCGGACTTCTGGCCACCCTGGCCAGAAGCGCCCCGGAGCTTCTGGAGCAGGAGGGGCAGATCGGCCAGGGGGACGCTCATGCCCCGCACGATGTCCACGATCTCCTCATTCTCCGCCTCCCGGTGCTTCTGTTCCAGTTCCTTCAACCGGGCCTGCTGTTCGCTGATCTTGGCCTTGACCTTGTCGATCTCCGCCTGGATTTTTGCGCTTTTGCTCGTTGCCATTGATAACCTCCATTCATGTCATGGTAAACGCCCGTAGGCGTAAAGGTGGGATTGCCAGTAGTTGCTGTTCAGGTTGGAATATTGGACGGGATCTCCACAGTGGAGCATCCAGCCATCCCCCACATACAGCCCACAATGGCTGACCCCCGGCGTATCGTAAGTGCCCACAAAGAATACCAGATCGCCGGGCCGGGGTGAGCTGGTGGGGGTGCAGTAGTTGTAAAGGCCCTGCGCTCCCAGCCGCCCCACGTCCCAGCCGCATTGATTGAGCACCCAGGAAAGGTAGCCGGAGCAGTCAAAGGAGGTGGACGGACTGGAACCGCCCCACACATAGGGGTAGCCGATGTATTTCTCCGCCTCGGCCAGCAGGGCCGCAAAGGCTTCATCTTCCAGATACGCCTCCGGCACCTCATGGCCGGCGGGCCGGTTGGTGATGTACTTGCCGATATAGCCGGACGCGGGGAAAAGGTCGGGCCTGTTCCCCAGGGTAGCCATAAAGAGGGCGTACCGGGAGAGCTGATCCCCGCCCATGATGTAGACGGGCAAATGGGACAGGTTCTCATCTTTCAGGGTGACATAGCAGATATAGTAATTGTAGGGCACCTGCACCGTGTAGGAGTTGCCCTCGCTGTCGGTGCGGTGCTCCGTGCGATACCGCACCTCCACCACCACATCCTCGGTGAGAATGTACTGGCGGTCAAAGAGCATTTGCAGGGTGCCCTGCACCTCGTCCACCGTCCACGCCCCCTCATGGATCGCGCAGAGGGTGGAGATCAGCACATAGGGGTCATGCCCGATGTCCGCAAGGTCAAAGTGGTACTCGTCATAGTCGTGGGTGCTTTCATAGCTGTCCAGGTAGTCCTGAAGCTCCGCCTCCAGGGCGCAGTAGTCGGCCTCAGCCCCCAGCATATCCGCGTCCTCACATGGATAGGTGCTGGCCGCCACGCCGCCCACAGTCCCGTTGCCCACCGTCACCAGGGAGGACATACAGGACTGCATCACCACCAGGAGCAGGACACTGGCGGTCAGGAACAAGACCCCCACGGGATGCCGCCGGACAAAGCCGGACACAGCCCTGCCGCCGCTGGCCGCCGTTTTCCCGGCGGACTTGGCACTCTGCTTGGCGGCCTCCCGCGCCTGTTTCTGGTACTGCCGTTTCAGCTTGTGCTTGTGCCATTGGCGGGAGAGGGCGTTTTTCATGGCCTCCGGGTGCTCCTGGGCCAGCTTGCGGCTCTGATAGTCGGCCTGGGCCTTGATGTAGCGGGACTCGGCGCGGGCGGCGGCCCTGGCCGGATGGGTGCGGACGCGCTTCTTGACAAAGCGGACAGTCTTTCCGCCCACCACCTCACCCGCCAGCTCGGAGCGGTGAGCGCCCTCGGTGCCTACGTTTTCCTGCTCCACCTCGTAGAGCTTGCCATGCACAAAGCCGTGAACACCCTGGCCAGCGACCCGGCCCACGCGCTTGACGGGGCCGGGGCGCTTGGGCGGCTCCTGGTTCGCCAGCTTGCCGCGGGCTGCCTCCAGCTTGTCCCACCGCTTTTCCATGCGGAGCTTGGAGCGGTTCACCCGCTCCTGGTTGCTCTCCTGCCGGAATTTTGACTTTTCAGACCTCTGGCCAGTGTGGCCAGAAGCGTCCCCGGCTGGGTCATTCGTCTTTCCGCTCATGGGCATTGTCCTCCGGTTTGGTGGTCAGCAGGGTATATAGCTCGGTATCCTTAGGGAAGCGATCCACAAAGGGGATGGCGGTATCGCCGTAAAACAGCAGGCCCTCGCCGGAACCGGAATGGGTGACGTAGGAGAGCTGATGGGGGCTGATTCCCAGGTGGCTGGCCAGCACCTCCCGATCCCCGGCGGCCTGAGACAGCAGATAGAGAAAATCACAGTTGCCGAAAATGGACTCGATCTCACTGCTCTCCAAAAGGCTTTTCACATTTTGCGTGATCCCGCTGGGGATCGCCCCCCACTTGCGGAAGCGGCGGAATATCTCCACGCTGTATGCCGCCGTCTGCGGATCGGACAACAGCACATGAAATTCATCCTGGTACACCCAGGTCGCCCGATGCCTGTCCCGGTTGGCCGTCACCCGGCCCCACACCTGATCCGTGAGGATGAGAAGCCCGATCTTTTTCAGCATCTTCCCCAGGGCCTTGATGTCGTAGCACAGCAGACGGCTGTTTACCTCCACATTGGTGCGGTGGTTAAAGAGGTTGAGCGATCCCGTGCAGTACAGTTCCAGGGCGGAGGCCACACGCTGGGCCTCCGGCTCCGGCTGGCGCAAAAGCTCCTCATACAAGTCCTGGAGAATGGGCATCCGCTCCGGGGCCGGGTCTGCCAGATAGGGGCGGTAGACGTTCCGCACCGCCCGGTCAATGACGGTTTTCTCCACCGGGGCCAGCCCGCCCCGGCCTCCCACGATCAGCTCACACAGGGACAAAATAAAGTCGCTTTTCAGGGAAAGAGGATCTTCGTCGTCGGCGTAGTCCGGGTTGATGTCCATCGGATTGATGTAGGTGCCGGAGGTGGCCGAGGGGGTGAGCTTCACCACCTGTCCCCCCAGGCGGTTGACAAGGGGGTAATATTCCCCCTCCGGGTCTGCTATGACAATATCATCCTCCGGCCACGTCAGAAATACGTTGACGATCTCACGCTTGGCGGCAAAGCTCTTGCCGCTTCCGGGGGTGCCCAGGAACAGGCCGTTGGGATTTTTCAGCCGCTTGCGGTCTGCCATGATGATGTTCCCGGAAAGGGCGTTCATGCCGTAGTAGAGGGCTTGACCGTCCATCCGAAGCTCCTTTGTCATAAAGGGAATGAAAATGGCCGTGGAGCTGGTGGTCATCCCCCGCTGTATCTCGATGCCGTTGTACCCCAGGGGGAGGGAGGACATATAGCCCTGCTCCTGTTGCCAGTCCAGCCGCCGCAGGGCGCAGTTGTGCTTTTGGGCGATGCCGGAAACGGTGAACACCTCGTTTTCCAGCTTCTCCCGCGTGGGGGCCATGTTCACCACCAGGAACGTGAGCAGGAACATCCGCTCGTTGCGGGACTGGAGATCGGCCAGGAGGGCCGCCGCGTCCTTGGAGTAGGTGACAAGATCGGGCGGCAGAATATCCGGGTCATAGCCGCTCCGGGTGGCCTTGCGCTGTTCCTCCACCTTCATTTTGTCAATGTCGCTGATCTTGCCCTTGACCGTCTTGATGGCCTTGGTCTGGTCTACGGTCTGGACGTGGAGGGTGACGATCATTTCCGCATCCAGCTCCAGCAGTTCCAAAAGGAGCTTGTCGGACAGCTCGGACGCCATGATCTGCAAGTAGAAGGCCGCACCCCAGTATTGGCCCACCCGGAACGTGCGGGAGGGGCGGAAGTCGAAGCTGTCCGGGACGATGAAATCCTTTGTCCCCATGCCCGTCCGGGGAATATCCGCCCAGGAGAAGCGGAACGCCTCCCGGCCTCCGGGGTGGAGCTGGCCGTGGATGGCCTCCAGCCGCTCCCAGCCGTTGAGCGTGTGGGACTGTACCCCCAGCTTCTTGAAGTTGCCCATGATGTCCGCCTCCACGCGCTCCAGCCGGGGCCGGGCCTCGGCCAGCGTGGCGCAGGGTACGCCAAAGGTGATGTACTTGGAGCGGACGATCCCGTTATTGCTCCGGGCGATCTGCCGTTTGAGCATATCCACATACTCCGCCCGGATGCTGTCAAAGGCATCGTGGGCCATAGGGATATTGACCTTGTAGCGGCTCCCGCCACGGGAGCGGTGATTGACGAACGAGAGCTGGAACGGCAGGGCGCTGTCAAAATAATTCAGGAACGAGCACCAGCCGTTGAAGATGGCCGTCTGATCCTCGGTGCTTGCCACCGAGTAATTGATGTCCTCATAGGCGATGGTCTTGGTGTAGTAGCCGTCCCGTACCCGGCAAACGCCGTCTTTGAGCATTTCCACATAGGGGACGGTCTGCTGGGCGGAGAGGGCCGCCCGCCCTTTACCCCTTGCGGGGCCGGATCTTGGTTTTTGCTTTCCCTGCAATCGGTTCCTCCTTTTCCAAACCGCCCTGCCCGGTAAAGGGGGCGTACATATTCTCGGTGCGGTAGGGCCTCACGCCGGGGCGCAGAAAACGCGCCCGGACGATGTTCCGCAACACTTTTTCAAACGGCAGGCCGTCCCGCTCATACATCGCCATGAAAAAGGCGGGGAGCATGATGACCAGCATCAGGAACATGGCCCCGGTGTTGCCGATGGCAGACCGGGCCAGCAGAAAGGCGGGGATGCCCACCGCCGCCGCGCCGCCAAAGCACACAAGCTGGCGGCCCGTCAGATTGAACGCAACTTTGGTTTTGATCTTGGACAGATCGTTGGGGATGCTCACATAGGCCATGCCCCACCCTCCTTTCCGGCCTTGACCGCTTCTGGCCACGATGGCCATAAGTCCGGGGTGGACTCCACCTCGTTGCCCCACACATCCCAGCTGGGAGGGGTCTGGCGGGCGAACAGCTCCACGCGGGGCACGTCGCCCATAAGGGCCGCGATCTTGTCCCGCGCCTCGTCCGGCTTGCGGCTGTGCTCCTGGATGGGGGAGATAATGAACTGATGGACGTTGGCCGCCCGTCGTTTCGGATGTCCCCTGGTCGCCAGCAGACACACCTCCGCATTTCCCCGCGTCCAGAAGCCCAGGCCATAAAACCAGCTATCCGCCTTTTTGTTCTTTTTCAGCCAGACGAAAGCCACGGATTTATAGGTGAAGCCCCAGGCCCGGATCAGCCGCAGGGCCTCCGGGAGCTGGGGGAAGGTGGCCCACAAAAAAAGCGCACAGTCCGGGGCCGCCAGATCGGCCACGGGCAGGGCGCACAATTCCTCGATCCCCATTGTGGGGTAATGGTGTTCCGCCGCCCCCTGCAAACCCTTTTGGGAATACCGCCAGGGCGGGTCGGCGTAGATCACAGAATACTTCCCGATGGTTACACCCCTTTCCCGCCCTGGCAGACAGCCTCCCGCGCCCGTTCCAGGCGCTCGGTGGCCGGGCCGTAAAAGGCCGGGGCGTTTTCAAAGCAGATGAAGCGGCGGCCCGTGTTCAGGGCGGCCACCGCTGTCGTGCCGCTCCCCGCGCAGATGTCCGCCACCACCTGTCCCTCGTTGGTATAGGTGCGGATCAGATACTCGCACAAGTCCACCGGCTTCTGCGTGGGGTGGATGGTGCGCTGTACGCCCGGAAACGTCAGCACGTTCCCAGGAAACCGAAGTCCATCCTCCGAGCCACTGCCGGAACGGACGAATTTCCCGTAGTTGGGACTTTCTCCGCTCTGCGCCATGACTTTCTTGTAAGGCTTGCCCTGCTCAAACTGCGGATTGTAGAGCGGGAGCTTGCGGTAAAACACCAGGATGTTCTCCGTCTTTTTCAACGGGGCGCGGCGGGCGTTGAGAAATCCGGTACAGCGGCTTTTGCACCATACCCATTCATAGCGGAGCATGGGGAGGTTAGAGGCCCCCAGCACCTTGTCATAGGGACACTGCGCGAACAGGAGCACCGCGCCATCCGGCTTCACCGCCCACCGCACCGCCTCCCACAGCTCCGGGAGGGGCAGGGGCACATCCCAATAGTTCCGCGTGGTGCCATAGGGCGGATCGGTCAAGAGCATATCCACCGAATGACGGGGCAGAGAGCGAAGCCCCTCGATCCCGTCCATGAGAAACAGACCGTCCGGGGCCAGGGGCCGCCCGTCCGGGGCGAAGTTCTGGTCACACTGGCCAGAAGTAGGATTCTCTGTCATAGATCACTTTCCTTTTAATGTACTTTTGCAGCTTTTGATGATAAAATTAAAGTAAGAGGTGATTTTGATGGAGTACGAAATTGATATGGATTTATGTATGGATTACAGTGAATTAGTAAAAAGCTGGATGAAATGTCGAGGTATCCAGTCTGATAAGGATAGCGAGGATTTATGGTATGATTTTTTCAATTTACAGAAAAAATCTGTCAGGCCCCAAAAGCGTACAGTTCTTTACTCAAAAGAATT
The DNA here is from genome assembly GCA_018223415.1 of Eubacteriaceae bacterium Marseille-Q4139. Classification (NCBI taxonomy): domain Bacteria; kingdom Bacillati; phylum Bacillota; class Clostridia; order Eubacteriales; family Eubacteriaceae; species Eubacteriaceae bacterium Marseille-Q4139. The sequence continues at coordinate 2,927,446 of JAGTTQ010000001.1, forward strand.
TACTTGTCCACCAGAAGTAAACATGGGGTTAAAACTACTCGTGCAAAAGTTTGAAAATGGCGAGGATGTTTCCCCGCATTTGAGCAAAGGCGCAACATCACCGGCCGAATTTGATGGATTACTTTATGATTGGGGAATTTACCATTTCCATCTTGGGGAAACGATTGATAATCAGACAGGACGTATTAAGCGTACTGGCCCAGTTCTATTTGCTAAAATTGACGATGAGAATGTCTATTGCATCAATATATATTGCCACGGGAAAAATGTTCAGCAACCTTGGACTAAACAGGATTTACTGAAAATCATACATAATAATTGGCCACAAACAATAGCAAAGTGGAAATTACCAGATGGAATAAAACTATATCCAGAAAGTATTACACCTCCAACAGATGCTCAGTATGCATCTTTACGAAAAAGCGGAATTAGTACGGCTATCTTCGTTGACAAAGGTATTGCTTACCTTTCCCCTGGTGGTGGCTATATGTCGACTGGCCATAGCCAAGAAATTGTGCGTTACTGCCAAAGAGTTCACAATACGCTAAGACGCTATGAGCTATATATCAGAGATAATGTCACCTCGCTTGTAATAAAGATTGAAAAAGGTGCCGGGAAACCTGTTGGTCGCAAATTGAATTTTAAGCTGATTGGAACAGACAATGGGCTTTATATTGAGGAACAACAGTCAAAAATCATCTTATTCAAAGTTGAATTTTAGTGAGCGCCGAAGATGCGCTGGGCGATGCCGCCCGTTTTGAACAGCATGAAGCAGAGTAAAACTGTGTAGCCAATAGTTCCCCAAACGGCCCCGATAGGGTCGCCGCTTGTGGCGATCCCTCGGATCAGCACCGCATAGATGGCCACGCATACCAGAATGAGCATCCCCTGGAACGCCACAGCAAACAGGGATTTCAGGTAGTTCTGCCCTGTCCCGCCCAGCTCCCGGTTGGAGAGGGTTGCCACAGGAAGGGGCGCTAAACTGGTGAGCAGGTATATTTCAATCATGCGGCCATACACCAGAACAAAAATAATGATGTTCAGGGCCAGCATGGTAACTTTGATCAGAATGGACTGCATGAACAGCCCCAGCAGAGCACCCAGGCCCATCCCCTCCAGGGTGGCCTCCAGCTCGGCCAGCATATCCGGGGTGACATCGGTGGAGTCTTGGATCAGCCCCGCTGCCTGGGTGATGGCGGACTGCGACACATCAAACACCGCCATAACGATGTTGAATGTGTTGGAGAGAATCAGGATGGCACAAGCGGTTTTGAATACCCACTTGTAGATATTCGCCACATCAAACTCGTGCATATTGTTCTTTTCCAGGATCATCTGGATCAGCTCATAGGTCGCCACAAAGGTGAGCACCAGCCCCGCGATGGGCAGGATCACCGTTTCGGAAAGTGTGCGGATCAGGGAGAACACCCCGGCGTTCCATGCCGCCGGGGGTGTCCCCACCTGTACCGCGATCTCCCCGACCTGGGCATTGACGTTATCAAACAGGCCGCTCAGGTTCCCCATGATCCCGTCAACTAACAGCTCTTTGAGCCATTCCGTGATCCAGTCGGTGAGAATACCCATGCGCCGCCCTTAAAACAGGGTGGACAGCAGGGGGATCAGCGTCGTGCCCAGCAGGATGATGCCGCCGCCCGCCATGAGCTGTTTGATCCCCTGGCTTTTTGCCGCCGCGTTGTCCGAACCGTAGCCCTCCAGCAGATTGACAACGCCCCACACGCCCAGGCCAGCGCCCAGGGCCACCACCAGGATCTGCAACGTATCAATAGCAGAAGTGAAAAACGCCATATAGCCTCCATTTCTCCGGGTGTTCCCCGGCCATGAAAAAAGCCGCCATTTCTGGCGGCAGGTTACATCCTCTGGTCACGATGGCCAGAAGTTATACAAAGGTGTCCGGGTCGTCAAGATCATCATAGTTGAGGATGTCCTCGTCCTCTTCCATGTGCTCGTCCGGCACGTCCACCTCGTACACGGTGTATTCCTCGTTGGGATTGATTTTGTCCATGCGGCGGCAGATCAGGCGGCCCAGGTCAAAGGTGTGCCGCTTGTCCGCCTCGGATGTGTATTTGTAGTTGGGGTGCTTTTTCAAATCGTACTTGGGGGAGTAGAACGGGGGCAGGCCCCGGAGCTGTAAGATGCATTTGTCCCCCGGCATGGTGGCAAGCTCGGCGGGGGTCATCAGCTCCCGGCCCAGCCGCTGGGTGTTTTGGCTGAAACTCTCAGACTGCCCACGGGAGCGGCTTTCCGTCTGCATGGAGATGGTGGCCTTGCCCAGCCAGTTTTCCGAGATTTCCTTGATGGTGCTTGCCTCCCGGCCTCCCAGGAAGATCACGCTGTCCATGTTGCCCAAGATCGTTTCCGCGTGCTTGTCATAGATGGCCTTGCATTGGGCCATCTGCTGGTACAGGAGCACCAGGGAAACCTCGCGGGAGCGGATCACAGCCACCAGCTTTTGCAGGTCTGGCACCTGCCCCGTGTTGGCCGCCTCGTCCCACAGCACCCGCACATGATGGGGCAGACGGCCCCCGTGAATATTGTCTGCCCGTTCACACAGGAGATTGAACATCTGCGAAAAGGCCAGCGCCACCAGGAAATTGTAAGTGCTGTCCGTGTCGCTGATCACGAAAAACGTGGCTGTCCGCCGATCCCCCATGCGGTCAAGCTCCATTTCGTCATAGCTCATGATCTCCCGGAGCTGGGGGATGTCAAAGGGAGCCAGCCGCGCACCGCAGGAAATCAGGATCGAGCGGGCGGTTTTGCCGCTGGCTAATTTGTATTTACGGTATTGCTTCACCGCAAAACAGTCCGGCTTGCGCTTCTCCAGTCCGGCGAACATATAATCCACCGCGTTCATAAAATCATCGTCATCCTCTCTGACCTCCATGCCGCTGATCAGGTCAACCAGGGTATTCATATTCCTGTCCTCGGCGGGGGCCTCGAAGATGATATAGGCGATCAGGGCGCAGTATAAGAGCGTTTCCGATTTCGTCCAGAATGGATCGCCCTCCTTGCCCTCGCCTTTGGTGTTGGAGATCAGGGCATTGACGAATTTCAGGATGTCCGCCTCGTTGCGGATATAGGCCAGCGGGTTATAGTGCATACTCTTGGAAAAGTCGATGCTGTTGAAAACCTTGATCCTGTACCCCTTTTTCTTTTGGAGAAACCAGCCCACCTGGGATAATACGCCGCCCTTGGGGTCTACCACCACATAGGAAGAATGGGCCTGGAGAAGCTGGGGCGTGAGCCAAAACCGCGTTTTGCCGGAGCCGGACGAGCCGATCACACAGCAATTCAGGTTCCGGGCGTTGGCCGGGTTCTTGGGCCGGGTGTTCATGGTGAGAAATTCCGTCCCGGTGAGAATGACGTTGTTCTCAAACCTGGGATCGATAAAGGGCTTGATGTCCTTTTCCGTTCCAAACCGGGCCGATCCATATTCTTCATCGTGGCGGTATTTCTTTGCCTTTTTGCTTTTGCAGTAGATCAGCAGGCGGAAGCCCGCCGCGCCCACAATGCCAATGAGCCAGTCAAAGGGATGAAGTCCCGGCGCAAGGTCGGCAAAGGCCGGGCCGATGGTCTGCCCCAGACCCATGAGCTTGTGGGCGAAGTCCGCGCCCGCCGCCAGACGGTAGGCTGTGCCCACTTTCAGACACGCCCACAGAATGAACAGGTAAGGCACGTTGGGAAGAATGTACTTGCGGACGTTATCTGTCCTCAGCCGTTACCTCCTTTTCCCGTTCCCGGTGGCGCTGGGGCTGTTGCCGCACCAGCGCCTGGGCATGTTTGAGCTGTTCCCGGACAGGGACGCACCGCTCTTTGGAGCGGTTCAGCGTACGCCGGGAGTATTCCGCAAAACAGCCTGTGATGGCGTCCGCCTGTTTTGCCTTGAACAGCAACAGATATTTTCCTTTTTCCACAGGGCAGATGGCGTAGTCAACGCCCCACTTCCGGGCCACCCGGTCAAACTGCCGGGGATCGCCGGGGAGTTCCATGCCGCTGGTGTCCCCGCCGTGGCGCAGGAGCTTTCTCGCGCTCTGCTTTCCCTGGGGCGCTTGCCCAGCCCGCTGGGCCTTGCGGATTTTCCGGGCCGCCGCACCCAGCACATAGGCGAGGCCCCGCGCCGTCAGCTTTCCGGCCCGGACGGTGATGGCGATGGTGCTGCGGGACACTTCTTCATCGATCAGGCAAACCGCCTCCTTTCAGGCCGCACCTCTGGCCACGCTGGCCAGAAGCGGCTGTTATCGCTCCTCATGCCCCCTTTGGGGGTGGCGGCGCTCCGCCGCAAGGGATGAGCGGTCTATGATTTCCTGATAGGCGGCCATCTGCTCCCGGATCGTCAGCTTGGGAAAGGAAAAGACCTTGTGCTCGTCCGGGATGTCCTCGTGCCCGTGGTAATGCTCCACAAACTGACTGCGGTTGTTCTGGACATAGCCTCCGGGCGCGAAATGGCCGTTGTCGTTAAGCCGGATGTCCCGCCCGTATGCCTCATAGTCAAAATAGTCCAGCAGGTGCTCCGGCACATCAATGGCCTCCATCTCTTCCACATAGATGCGGCCCAGGGCTTCATCGTCCCTTACACCGGGATAAAACTCAAAGCAGTCCAGGTTTTGCGCCAGATTGATCAGTTCGGCCACGCTGGACGTGTACTCGCCGCTGTCAATGACCGCTTCAAACTTTTCCCGCTCCCCCTGATCCAGCTCGGAGAGCAGACAGGCCAGATGGTTCAACTCGTCCAGATTTTCATACTCGCCCAAATAGTCATACAGCCCCAGCACATCCCCGTCGAAGCTGGTAATGAAGATTTCCCCATACCGCACCCCGTCCACGCCGATCCGCTTCAAGAGGGCTTGCACCTCCTCGGCGGTGGTAGGGAATTTCAGCCTTTCACCCACCATCTCCCCCTCGTTGTATTTGCCCAGGTTCGTGACGTAGGCTTCAAACAGGGAGGGCATATCAGCGCCGCCTCCGGCCCTGGCCCTTGACCGTCAGGATGCCCTCCAGAGTGGTGGCCGTGATCCCCAGACGCTGGGCCACGGCGATGTCGTTTTTCATTTCCTCCGTGACGGGACTCCCGCATACCACCAGCACACGGGAGCGGCGGAGCAGGTCGCGCCCCATGTCGGTGCCGTCCTTGTGCTCCTGGGGCACCGCGTCATTCAGGATCAAGGGGAGATAGAGCGTGGGGCAGATGGGGGAAAAGCCCGCCTCATAGACAGCACGGCAATACTTGGCCGCCTGTTCCGTGATCTCGCTTTCGTCACCGCGCCATGCGGCGGTAATATACGCAAGGGGTCGTTTCATAGTCAAAACCTCCAATTCTAATCAAATCTCCGGGTGTCAGGTCAACCCTATCCCCCCCGCCCTTTCCCTCTCCAGGGAAAGGGGGCGGTTCTGGAGGATATACCCCCGCCGCGCCGCGAGGAATGGCACAGCCGGGGCGGGCCGTCAAGGGCAGGCCGCCGCAAGCGGCGGGGCGTTCCGCCCCCTTGACCGCCAGCTCCCGCCCGCGCCCGAAAACAGGCGGCGACGGGGGATATAAACCGCCATGGCCTTTCAAATCAGGGGACGCGGGGCAGAAAAACGCCTCTGGCCACACTGGCCAGAGGTCACGCCTTTTCCATATCCACCTTTTTGGCCCCCTTGCCCAGCTCCGGGGGCTGTTTCTCCTTCCACTCGTCCAGCAGGGCCACGATCTGCTCCTTCATCTGCCGGGGCGTGGCCTCCGGGCCAAAATACTTCTCCAGCTCAGCGCCAGTAATAATCACGTTGCGATCCTCCTTCTTCTTTTCCTCACCCATGATGCTGTCGATCACATCGGGGTTCAATTCCTTTTTCTTATCCAGCTCCCGCATCCGCTTCGCCTGACCCTGGGAGGGAGAACCCAGGCCGTCAATCGAAACGGCGATATACTTCTGGAGCTTGGGCCGGATGCGGGAAATCTCCACTGCGGGGGTGAATGACAGCTTGCCATCGTCCATCGCCTGTTTCAATTCCGGCACCAGATCATTCAGCCAGAGATACCGCTGAGTCGTTTTCACGCTCATGCCGTTGCGCTGGCCCACGCTTTCCAGGGACAGCTTGCCCGCCTCTTCATCGTTGCCACGCGCCCCCTGGTGCTTGATGGCCTCATACTGCTGTTTCAGGGCCGCCGCCTTTTCACTGGGCAGGAGCTTTTCACGGTGGCGGAGATTGTCATCCGTCATCGCCAGGATCGCCTCGTCATCCGTCATGTTGCGGACGATACACGGCATATTCCGATAGCCAGCCAGCTCACTGGCCCGCTGGCGGCGGTGCCCCGCGATGATCTCATAGCCCCCACCCTCACGGGGACGCACCAGGGCGGGCTGGTTCACACCGCCGGAGCGGACGGACTCCACCAGCCCCCGCATCTCCGCATCGTCACGCACCCCAAACGGGTGATCCTTGAACGGGTGGAGTTCAGAGAGGTCAAGATATACGATCTCCTCTTTCTCGGCGCGGGTGGCATCGCGGGGCTGGGGCGGTTCAAGCGGCGGAGCTTCTTCCTTGGCCGGGACAGGCTTCTCCGGGGTCTTTTTCACGCGGCCCGCCTTGGCAGGACTGGAGGGCGCACCCCTGCCGGGGGCGGCCCGTTTGTCTTTGCCGGGGACCTTGTCCGCCTTGCCGGACAGCTCCGCCTTGTCCTCGGTTTTGGCCTTGGGAGCGCAGCCACGCTTGGGCTTTTGCTTCTTCGCCTCCAGTTCAGCAATCGGAATTTCCCATTCCTGGCGGGCATCACTTTTTTCAGACCCAGCAGCCCGCACGTCGGACAGGTCGATCACCTTGCCACCGGCAGGGTCGGGGGTGTCCTTGCCTACATCCGGGATCTCCGGCTGTTCCGGCGCGGGAGGGCCGCCCGGCGGCGCGGGTTCTTCCACGGTGCCAGGAATTTTCGTTTCGTCTGCCATTGTAAACCTCCTCTTTACAGTTTCTATATAAGAACGCCGCCCATAGTCTCAATAGGGCGGCGTTGCAATCAAAATTTTCAGTTTTTAGGATAAAAGCCTCTTGCCAACGGCCTGCAAACCGTTGGGTTAACAGTGATAAGGAAGTAAATTACTTATCAACTGTTAGCTGACGGTTTTTGGGTGCATACGAACTCCCCGTCTGATTCCTAACAGGAATTAGGCGGGGGTTTTTCTTGTTAACAGCGCCTATATTGGAGGATAGCATTATGAAACCATTACTTTCCTGTGAATTTAACATGGACACTGGCTACATTGAACTAAGATATTCTGACGGTCGCATGATTTGCATTAACTGCACCGCTGTAGAGAACGAAGTTGCGAATAGCCGTTTCCAGCGTTCTGAACTGGACTGGCTTATCTACAACGATCCGCTGTCCTATGCGGAATTGATTTTGAATGGTGACCCAGAAGAATACTTGCGAACTGTGACAGTGTTTCCGCCACCAGATTTCATCTAATCAAGCTACGATTGCCTCCCATCTGCCTATTTCGTTTGAGTCAATATTTGTTGTGCACAGTTATGAGATCTTCTTGGTATGTTCTTGACAATTGCAAATAGATGTACTATCATCTGATTGGTTGACGATACATCTATTTTTGCAGAGGTGATGGAACACTTTGGATGCAACACATCGGAAAATCACAAAAATTGCAAGAGAAATCGGAAAGTTTACTGCCCGTACTTTAAAGATAGACGGGGTTGGAACAGCAGAATTTGATTTGATTCACCTGATCCGAAAAAATCCAGGCATCACGCAGTCGGGAATATGTCGCATTCTCGGTGCAGATAAGGGCGCTGTTGCAAAACAAATAGCCAATCTGGAGGCCAAGGGCTACCTGAACCGCGAGGAAAATCCAACGGATAAACGCAGCCAGTTGATTTTTCCCACCGAGAAGGCCAACAATCTGAAAAATTCCAAAGCGCAGATTGAAACAGCGTTTTACGCCTGGCTGACCGAGACCCTCAGCAAAGAGGAACTAACGGAATTTTCTCGTTTGCTGGATGTCCTCTATCAGCGATGCAAGGCGGAGAGTAAAGCCAATTTTTCGAATATAACAAAGCGAATAGAGGCGTGTGATGGGTATGAAATCGGGTAAAGCGAAAAAACATATGTCGCAGGCAATGACATTCATTGTCCTTTTTGGCATTGTCAGCCTTTTCTCGGACATGACCCATGAAGGCGCTTCCAGTATCCGGGGTGCCTATCTCTCTCTTCTGGGGGCATCTGCCGGGGTCATCGGCTTCGCCTCTGGGCTGGGAGAACTGGTGGGTTATTCCATGCGGTATGTTTTTGGACGATTGACAGACCGGACGAAACTATATTGGCCCATGACCATTGCGGGCTATGTGCTGGATATCATTGCTGTTCCGGCTTTGGCTTTGGTGGGCGAACACGGCTGGGTGGCTGCCTGCGCCCTGCTCATTGTGCAGCGAATGGGAAAAGCAATCAAAAAACCTGCAAAGGACACACTTATGTCTTTCGCTTCCTCTCAAGAGGGGACGGGAAAAAGTTTTGGATTGCAGGAACTGCTGGATCAGATCGGTGCATTTCTTGGCCCGGTGCTGCTGTATCTGGTCATGCTGCTGCGTCAACAGGGCAACACCTTTGATGCATACGCCCTGTGCTTTGCTGTGTTGGCTATCCCCGGCGCAATCACCCTTATTTTACTGCTTGTGACCAAACATAAATTTCCAAACCCGGAGCAGTTTGAGCCAGAGCCCAAGGAGTACATCCCCTTTCGTATGAAGCGAGAATTTCTACTCTATATTGCTGGGATCAGTCTGTTTGCATTTGGCTTTATTGATTATTCTCTGGTGCTGATGCACATTTCCAGCACATTCACTAGCCTTTCTGCTGGGTTGGCAGAAACAGGTTCGCTGGTAACGGAAGGCACTTTGCCCCTGCTATATGCCGGTGCTATGCTGGTGGATGCAGTTGCTGCCTTGGTGTTCGGCTATCTTTATGATAAAAAGGGGGTTAAAGTGCTGGTGTTGTCTACGGTCTTTTCTGCTCCGTTTCCGATTCTTATCTTTGCGGGAAAAAGCATCCCAGTGGTGCTGGCAGGCATTGCACTCTGGGGTGTGGGCATGGGAGCGCAGGAGTCCATCCTGAAGGCCGCTGTTACCACGATGGTGCCGAAAAACAGCCGTGCCACAGGCTACGGTATCTTTGAATGTTCCTTTGGCGTTTTCTGGTTTTTAGGCAGCTGGCTGCTGGGAACACTGTATGACGTGAGCATCCCAGCCATGATTGCTGTTTCGGTGGTTGCTCAGTTGGCCGCCATTCCGCTCTATTTGGCATCGGCGAAAGATAGACGGAGAAAATCCGAGGATGGAGGTGATGCAATATGACAAATATGAAAGACACCATCAGAAATGCTCTGGTCTCTAAACTGCAATCATCCTCCCTGGACAGCATTACAGTCACAGATATCGCAACGGACTGCGGTATCTCACGGCAGGCATTCTACTATTATTTCAACGACATTTACGATGTTGTGGAGTCTATCTTCCTGGAGCAGACAGAACGGGCGTTGAATGAATACTCTGATATTGACAGCTGGCAGATCGGCTATATCCGCATGATGCGGTGGACTCTTGCCAACAAATCTCTTGTGATGAATACCTATCGTTCCATCCAAAGGGAATATATCGAGTTTTTCATGTACCGTGTCCTATATCAATACATTATACAAGTCGTTCAGAAGGAGGCTCGGCCATATCAAGTAACGACCAAGCAGTGTGAATTTATCGCAGATTTCTACACCCTGGCCATCAACGCCGTTTCGCTGGAATGGATTCGAAACGGCATGAAGGAGCCGCCGGAGGAAATCGCAGAGAATGTAAACTTTTTGATTGAAGGAGACTTTCAGAAAGCACTGATTCGGTTTGACCGGCAGAATAGGCAGTAATTTTTACACAGGGGGCGGACTGTCAAACAAGCTTTGACAGCCCGCCCCCTGTGTAAATTGTGTTTTTGCGTGTAGAACGGCATAATTATAATTAAAGAAACTTGATTCGCCATCAAAAAAAGGAGGTCTCTTTATGTTTTATACCAATGGAAATTATGCCGCTTTTTGCAAACCCCGGAAGCCGGAAAATATTGAAAACCGCCACGCCTATATTGTGGGCGGTGGTCTGGCGGGCTTGTCGGCTGCCGCATTCCTGATCCGGGACGGTCAGATGCCGGGAGAAAACATCACTGTGCTGGAGGAATTGCACCTGCCGGGCGGCGGATGTGATGGAATTAAGGATGCAAAACTGGGATATGTAATCCGTGGCGGGCGAGAGATGGAAGATCATTTTGAATGTCTGTGGGATCTGTATCGCTCCATCCCTTCTCTGAAAAATCCAGGACAGACAGTGCTTGATGAATTTTATTATCTAAATGTGGATGACCCCAGCAGCTCTCCGATCCGTGTGACCGAAAAGCAGGGTCAGGATGCCCACACACTGCATAAGTTTGGACTGACCGATCAGGCTATCATGGAACTGGCTCGATTGGTTCTTACCCCAGAGAAGGAACTGGATGATAAAAAAATCACCGATGTATTCACCAAGGACTTCTTCGAGTCTAATTTCTGGCTGTTCTGGCGCACTATGTTTGCCTTCGAAGACTGGCACAGTGCTATTGAGATGCGCCGCTACCTGACACGCTTCATCCATCATGCGCACAACATCACCGACCTCTCCTGCCTGAAATTTACTACCTACAACCAGTATGAATCTTTGATTCTTCCCCTGGTACATTATCTGCAAGAGCACGGTGTTCGATTTGAATATAACACAGCTGTGACCAATGTGGAGTTTGATTTTGCGGGCGGGAAAAAGCGGGCGGTTCGCATCCTGTACAAAACCGGAGAAGATCACCGTGTTATTCCCATAAAGCCGGAAGATTTGGTCTTTGTTACTCTGGGTTCTAACACCGATCAGAGTGGCTTTGGCGATCAGACCCACCCAGCCAGCGTCCCCGAAGGGCTGGGGGTAAGCTGGGTGCTATGGAAAAATATCGCCGCACAGAGCAGCGAGTTCGGAAATCCGGAGAAATTCTGCGGAGATATAAGGGGTTCCAACTGGGAATCTGCTACCATCACTTGCTTTGATGAAAAAATTCCTGCTTACATCGCAAAGCTTACCGGTCGGGACCCTTACAATGGAAGAATTGTAACGGGTGGCCCTATTACAGCCCGGGATTCTTCCTGGTTGATGAGCTGGACAGTGAGCAGGCAGCCCCATTTTGCGATTCAAAAGCCCAATGAGATCGTAGCCTGGGTATATGGTCTGTTTTCCGATCAGCCGGGCGATTATGTAAAAAAGACGATGGCAGAGTGTACTGGTGAGGAAATCTGCATGGAATGGCTGTATCACATGGGTGTCCCTGTGGACGAGATCCCTGAATTGGCGCGGAACCATGCGGTGACGATTCCCTGCATGATGCCCTATGTGACCTCTTACTTTATGGCCCGCCGTACCGGTGATCGACCTTTGGTGGTGGTCAACGGAGCAGAAAACTTCGCTTTTATCGGTGAGCATGTGGAAACACCGAATGACACGGTTTTCACAACAGAGTATGCAGTGCGCACTGGCATGGAGGCCGTCTATACCCTTCTGAAGCTGGATCGTGGTGTTCCGGAGGTGTTTGCCTCTCAGTATGACCTCCGCATTCTGCTACGTGTGACCCATCATATGCTGGATGGTAGAAAGATCACCGATATGTCTCTGCCGATGGCGCAGCGCTTTGCGTTGAAACAGGCTTTGAAAAAAATAGAGGGAACCACCATTTACGACCTGCTAACGGAAAACCGTTTGATTTGAGAAGGCGGGATATCATAATAATCAGGTCTCCGAGACATCAGCTGCCAGCAGAGGCCCCGGAGGCCTTTCTCTTTACAGTCAGATCGAAAAAAGGAGGGAAACCATGTCACAAACCACCAAAAGGGCACTGGCCATGTCGCTGAAACACATCATGGCAAAAAAACCGCTGTCCAAAATAACCATCGCAGATATTACGGAGGATTGCGGTATCAACCGGATGACTTTTTATTATCATTTCCAAGATATCTTTGATCTCATTGATTGGATATGCCAAGAAGAAGGTGCTAAAGCCATACAAGGGCGAAAAAATTACAAAACCTGGCAGGAAGGGTTTCTCGCTTTATGCTGTGCAACAAGGGAGAACAGGTCATTTGTGGAAGGTGTGTATCACTCCATCCAGCGAGAAAAAATCGAGAATTATCTTTGCCGAGTTGTATATGATTTACTGTTTGATGTTGTATGTGAACTATCCAAGGACTATTACATTTCTCTCGAAAATAAGCAGTATATCGCCAATTTTTACAAACATGGATTTGTGGGTATCATATTAGAGTGGGTCAAGTGTGGAATGAAAGAAGATCCGAAAATATTTGTCAGTCGGGTGAGTCAGATGATACATGGCCAACTTCTTTTAGCTATTAAGAATATGGCAGAGACACCAATTTTATCAAAAGAGCTGGAATGATAAAACTCTTTACAAAGCACCTTGGATGATGTAATTTTCATCATCCGGGGTGCTTTGTTTATTGTTTGGATATTGGAGTAAAGATACAATATAGGTAAAGAAATGACGAAGGAGGTCATTTGAGTGTATTATTCCAGTGGAAACTATGAAGCTTTTGTTCGGCCACTCAAACCGGAGGGTGTGGAACGAAAATCTGCCTATATTGTTGGAACCGGTCTGGCAGCTTTGACTGCTGCCTGCTATTTGGTGAGAGATGGGCAGATGCCGGGAAAACGCATCCATATCTTTGAGAAGGATCCTATCCCCGGCGGGGCCTGCGACGGCTGGGAGTACCCGGGCTTGGGGTATGTGATGCGGGGCGGTCGTGAGATGGACAACCACTTCGAGGTGATGTGGGATCTGTTTCGATCCATTCCCTCCATTGAGAACCCGGAACTGAGCGTGCTGGACGAGTACTACTATCTCAACAAACGGGACCCCAACTACTCCCTCATGCGGGCCACCCAGAACCGCGGGGAGGACGGTCGTACCGACGGAAAATTCGGCCTTTCCGACGCCGGGGCCATGGAGATTATGAAGCTGTTCTTCACTCCCGACGAGGAACTCTACGACAAGCCCATCACAGACTACTTTAGTGACGAGGTGCTGAACTCCAACTTCTGGCTCTACTGGCGCACCATGTTCGCTTTCGAAAATTGGCACAGTGCCCTAGAGATGAAGCTCTACCTCCGTCGCTTCATCCATCACATTGGCGGTTTACCCGACTTCAAGGCTCTCCGCTTTACCCGTTACAATCAGTACGAATCTATGATTCTGCCCATGGTGGCCTATCTGGAGAAGGCAGGCGTACAGTTCCACTACAATACCAAGGTCATTGATGTGGACTTTGACATTCGCGCTGGCCAAAAACTTGCCCGCCGCCTCACCTTGCAGTTTGAAAGCGGAGAGGAGCAGGTCGATCTCATGGAGCAGGATCTGGTCTTTATCACACCGGGTGGCTGCGTGGAGAACTCTGCTCTGGGTTCTCAGAACACTCCCGCTCCTTACAAGCCGGAGCTGAAAGAGGGCGGCGGATGGGATATGTGGCGGCGTATCGCGGCCCAAGATCCTTCCTTCGGCCATCCCGATAAGTTCTGCGGAGATCCGGAGAAGAGCAACTGGATGAGCGCCACCGTCACCACCTTGGATGACAAGATCCCGCCCTATATCCAAAAAATCTGTCAGCGGGACCCTTTCAGCGGCAAGGTAGTTACCGGCGGCATCGTCACCGTGAAGGATTCCAACTGGCTTTTGAGCTGGACCTTCAACCGCCAGCCACAGTTCCGCAGCCAGCCCAAGGGCCAGCTGGTGGGCTGGATCTACGGCCTGTTCAGCGATAAACCTGGCAACTATGTGAAAAAGCCCATGCGGGACTGCACCGGTAAAGAGATCTGCATGGAGTGGCTCTACCACTTGGGCGTACCTGAGGAGGAGATCGAGAATCTGGCCGAGCACAGCGCCAACACCGTCCCCTGCATGATGCCCTATATCACTGCCTTTTTCATGCCCCGGGCGGCGGGAGACCGGCCGGCTGTAGTGCCCGAAGGGGCCGTCAATTTTGCCTTTATCGGCCAGTTCGCCGAGACCCCCCGAGATACCATCTTCACTACGGAATACTCCATGCGCACCGGCATGGAGGCGGTATATACCCTGCTGGACATCGACCGGGGAGTGCCAGAGGTCTGGGGCAGTACCTTCGATGTTCGAGACCTGCTCAATGCAACGGTACAGTTGAGGGACGGCCGGAAGATCACAGATATGCATTTGGGCTTAAAAGAGCGTATGGCATTGAAGGAAGTGCTGAAAAAAATCTCTGGTACGGATGTGGAGAAGCTGCTAAAGGAATATCATGTCATCTGACTTTTCTTATACCTTTTCCACCGAATAGAGCGATATCGTATTTTATCAATTCTTCCAGTCAGAATATTTGCAAACTGTGCAGTGCATAGCCGTGCGGCAAACAGTGCTCAATGGAAAGATACTACAAAGGAGAAATAGAAGATGGACGTTTCTATGCAGATTAAAAAAACAGCCCTGCGCACAGCGCTGGGATATATTGAAAAAAATCCCGAGGAAAATGTGCTCAAACTGATGGACTGGGTGGATAAGCTGGCAGGAGATGGACCGAACAGCTTCCCCGCGCAGCGCAAAGCGTTTCGAAATGTTTTAAACGATCCGGAATGTAGCATGTACCAGCTCATTATGAGCGTTTTCCGGGACATTGACAATGATGTGTTGAAGGTGGTTTTTGAGAACTTCTTCCTGAATGCCAGTCTAATCGGCTGGCCCAAGCAGGAACACTATCGTAAGGAGTTGAACTGCAATATTCCTTGGGCGATTCTCATGGATCCTACCTCTGCCTGTAATCTTCACTGTACTGGCTGCTGGGCTGCTGAATACGGCAACAAGCTGAACCTGACATACGAGGAACTCAGCGACATTGTCCGCCAAGGCAAAGAGTTTGGAACTTATATGTACATCTTCTCTGGCGGTGAACCTCTGGTTCGGAAAAAGGACATCCTCCGGCTGTGCACCGAACACAGCGACTGCCAGTTCCTGGCTTTTACCAATGCTACTCTGATTGATGATGCGTTTGCGAAGGAAATGCTGCGGGTGAAAAACTTTATTCCCGCCATCAGTGTAGAAGGGTTTGAAGACGCTACCGATTTTCGACGGGGGGCGGGCACCTATCAGGCAATCATGAAGGCTATGGCTATTCTGAAACAATACAAATTGCCCTTTGGTGCATCCTGTTGCTACACCTCGAAAAATGTGGACTCCATCAGCTCCGAGGCTTTTATCGATCATCTGGTGGAGTGTGGGGCCAAGTTTGCCTGGTTCTTCCACTACATGCCGGTGGGGAACGAAGCAGTGACCGACCTGCTGCCCAATCCGGAGCAGCGTAAGCTCATGTACCGAAAAGTGCGGGAGTACCGTTCCACCAAGCCCATCTTCACGATTGATTTTCAGAATGACGGCGAGTATGTAGGCGGCTGCATCGCAGGAGGCCGTAACTATCTCCATATTAACGCCAATGGCGATGTGGAACCCTGTGCGTTTATCCACTACTCTGACTCCAATATCAGAGAAAAAACCTTGCTGGAAGCTTTCCAATCTCCTCTGTTTATGGCCTATCACAACCACCAGCCCTTCAATTGCAACCACCTGCGTCCCTGCCCCATGTTGGAGAATCCTGACATGTTAAAAATGATGGTACATCAGTCCGGAGCCCATTCTACGGATCTTCAGTCTCCGGAGAGTGCTGACCATCTGTGTGACAAGTGCCGTAACTATGCTGCTTGTTGGGCCCCGGAAGCGGACATTTTATGGAACGAAAGAAATAAGAATTGAGCCAATGGGCTGTCTCTGACAGAGCAAGCCGTCGGAATCTCTGTTTGCGGCAGAGATTTCGACGGCTTGTAAATTATGGGGAGATTTTATGATAAGTGCTACACAAATTGCACTTGGGCTTATTGGAATAGTTTGTATCTTGTTTCCAAAGCAAATCACCTCTCTTTTACCATATTTGATGGGCATTATGATGATCCTAATTGGCCTGATTGGTATCCAACCAGTTGGGGAAAAATTCCGGCAGGCTCCTGACATATTTGCTCGTAAATTGGTTCTATTGATCTTGGGACTTTCTTTTCTGGTTCAAGGTAAAACCGCGCTGGTGCCAATAGGAATTATCTGGGCCGTCTTGGGGCTTTGGAAGACGACAGATGCTTTCGTTGACTTCTGGGAAGCATATCAGGCAAAACAGGGTGTCCTATCTGCTCTCGCAGAACTACTTATTCGTCTGATTTTATCTCTCCTTTTGTTATTTGACCCGTATGGAAAATTCACACCACATATTGCTATTTTGGGGGCGACACTGTTGCTAAACGCCATCTTCCCCGAAAGGCGATGAAATCGGATGAGATAGTCATTATAAACTTTTCGAGGTGCCCTATGAGAAAAAGTCTGTCCCCAAAGAAAAAAATAGTATGTTCCGCAACACTCAGTTTTCTTACATTGTTTACCTTGCTTTGGTTTGTTTTCCGAAACCACTATAAAGAAATATTTCAAAACATTCAAACAGCCAGTATAAGAGGCTTGCTTTGGATCCTTTGCATGGGATTTGTCTATCAACTCTTAGATAGTTTGCTCTGTCTCATATTCGTAAGAAGGACGATTCGCTTTTTTTCTTTCAAACAGGCGGTAGAGGTCACACTATTGGGTGTGTTTGGAAATGTTGTTACCCTTTCTGTGGGATCAATCCCCATGCAAAGCGCTTATTTACATCGTAAGGGAATGGAGCCTGGAGAAGCTGCGGGAATCATGAGTATGGAATATGTGCTCCATAAATCAACCATTTTGCTGTGTAGTAGCGTACTACTTCTGCTTGAGGGGCAGAAGCTTTTTAGGCAACATCGAAATTTGCTCAGATATGTCGTGTTCGGGTATCTGATATGTATTATTATCATTATATTGCTCATTCTGATATGTACTCTGGAAAATTTCTATCGGTTCATCTGCAAAGGAATTTGTCGATTAGAAAGTCTTTCAAAGTGGGCAGATCGTGCGATTCAATGGAAACAACAAGTAGATGCGCTACATATAGGAGCAAAGGATTTGCTTCACACCCCAAATATAATCTTGGTTGGGGTAGGAATCAACGCAATCAAGTTGATGGGGCTCTATTCAATTCCATACCTGTGCATGAGAGCGATTGGCATTGATTATTTTTCTCTTATTCAAATACAGACATTATCTGCTTTGGCACATGTTATTTCCAATGCTCTGCCTAATATTGCTGGAATGGGCTCAGTAGAAGCAGCTTTTCTGCTGTTGTTTTCCTGTTACATGGATGCGGCAGATGTATCTTCTGTACTTGTTCTCTATCGGCTCTCCACATATTTTGTTCCATTTTTGCTTAGTGCGTTTGCAACAGAAAGAATCGGACTGCGCTTGTATACAAAAGAAAGGTCCAATACCTCAATGCACACATCGAATCAGGAGGAGAATCATGGAATATCCTAATTTGACAAAGCAGGAATCGGCAGAATTACAGGAGTATCTCTCTACACATCAAGATGATCTGCTCACACACATTGTTCAGTTTAACGAACTGATGCGAAAATATCAGGCAGCAACAAAAGAGATTACTACAAAACTGGAGATACTCCAGGAAGATTTTGTGGCTCAAAATGGACGTACCTGCATTGAGGCTATTACCTGCCGATTAAAAGCACCATCCAGCATTATCAATAAACTGAATCGAAAAGGAATCACTCCCAGCATTGAGGCACTACGCACGCAGTTAAATGATATTGCTGGTGTAAGAATAATTTGTCCTTTTTTAGATGATATAAATATAGTTGCTCAGTCACTTGCCCAACAGGATGACATCAAAGTGGTTTCCATAAAAGACTATATCTCTCAACCGAAATCGAACGGATATCGCAGTTATCACATGATAGTGGAAGTTCCTGTATTTTTTCTGCAAAAAAAAGAATATATGCGAGTTGAAGTTCAGCTTCGTACGGTGGCTATGAATTTTTGGGCAACTCTGGAGCACCAAATAAAGTACAAGAGTAAATCTACCAAGGAAGTGGAAATAGTTGACACGCTTCGAGACTGTGCCGATATAATTGCAGATACAGATAAACGAATGCTGCAGATACGAGAATATACAAACAAGGAGAAATAATGTTATGTCTGAAAACTGCTCATTGCAATATAAGATTCTTACTGATGCCGCATCTGATTTAACCGATTCCCTGGTGGCAGATTATCCTGAAGTCCAGGTTCTTCCCATGGAAGTTATGGTTGGAGGAGTCTCTTACAATTATGGGCCCGGTGGGAATCTAAGCAGCCAGGAATTCTATAGGTTGCTGAAGCAAGGAAACAAACCATCCACCTCTCAAATTAATCCTTCATGCTATCTGATAGAATTTACAAAAATTCTTGAACTTGGCTACGATATTTTATATCTTGGATTTTCATCCGGCTTATCTGGAATGTATCAAAATGCCAAAATGACAGCTGAAATACTTTCTGAGCAATATCCGCATCGAAAAATACGCTGTGTGGACACTCTGTGCGCTGCACCGGGTGAAGGATTCTTGGTTCTGGAGGCAGCCAAAAAGAAACGAGAGGGATTCTCGCTGGACGACCTGGCAGATTGGGTTGAACTACATCGTCTTCAGGTCTGTCATTGGTTTACGGTGGACGGACTATCTTATCTGCATCAAGGGGGACGAGTATCCACGGCGTCAGTAGTCGCTGGTACCGCTTTGCAGATCAAACCCTTGTTACGATTAAATAATGAGGGGAAATTGGAAGTGGCCGGAAAGCCACGTGGGAATAAGCGTGCATTGCTGGAGCTAATTACTAAGATGAGGGAGCAGTGGAATCCTCGGATTTCCAAGTCTGTGGCCATCGTATACAGCGGGGCTCCTGAGCAGGTACAATCACTCTGTGATACAGTTATTTCCCAATTTCCAGATGCAATATGCTATACCGCATCAGTCGGCCCGGTTATTGGGGCTCACACAGGACCTGGACTACTGGCCCTGGTGTATTGGGGAAATCAAAGATAAGAGAAAGATGTGAGGAAAATGAGCAAATATGTACTTAGCTGTGAGTCAACAGTAGATTTAACAAAGTCATACCTTCAGCAAAGACACATCGCCTATATCGGTTATCCTTATGAATTGAATGGCCGTTTTTACCAAGATGATTTTGGGGAAACACTCTCTTTGGAGAACTTTTACCGAGAAATGGAACAAGGTGCCAGTACGAAAACTGCCCAAATTAACGCTTATGAATTCACTCAATATTTTGAAACTTTTCTTTCACAAGGGAAAGATGTGTTACATATCTGTTTATCATCCGGGATTACTGGTGTATTGAATGCTGCACAGATGGCAAAAAACGAGTTGGAAGATAAATATCCAGATCGATCAATTTATCTTGTAGACTCTTTAGCCGCCTCGGCTGGCAGTGGGCTTCTTGTAGAAAAATTAGCTGACTTGCGAGACGAAGGAATGGATATAGAGCAATTATGGCAATGGGTTCAAGAAAATAAGCTACGGGTTAATCATTGGTTCTTTTCCAGTGATCTTAAATACTATATTCGAGGCGGCAGAATTTCCAAAACGGCTGGAATAGCAGGGACGATGTTGGGAATTTGCCCTTTGCTGGATGTGGATGTGAAGGGAAGGTTAATCCCACGGGAAAAAATCAGAGGGACGAAGCGGGCGATTGCTGCTTTGAACGATAAAATGTGCCTACTGGCCGACAATGGCCCAAATTATAATGAATCTTGTTTTATAGCGCATTCCGGCTGTGCAGAGCTTGCTATGCAAGCAGCGGAACTTCTAAACCAAAACTTCCCAAAAATTCCCGGCGGGGTTCGGATTTATCAGATCGGTACAATTATTGGAGCGCATACTGGCCCAGGAACGGTAGCATTGTTCTTTTGGGGGAAAGCTCGCAACAACTAAATGAGGTAATGATATGGAAGGAAATACTCATACAGAATTTGAAAAATTAAGACTAACATCCATTGTGGATGGGTTGCCGCTGGCGATAGAAGTTATCGAACCTATTGGTCCAATTTACGGTGTTATACAAATTTCACATGGCATGGCAGAACATAAAGAACGATACAGAGACTTCATGCAATTCCTTTCCGCACACGGTTATGTGGTTGCTATTCATGACCATAGAGGACATGGCGGCAGTGTACGAGACGTATCCGATTTGGGCTATTTCTATACGGATAATGCCCAAGTCATTGTGGAAGATTTGCATGATGTAACTGCATTTCTTCAAAAACGATACCCAGGTTACCCGATTTATATGTTTAGCCATAGTATGGGTACCCTTGTGGCAAGAAATTATCTTAAGAGATACGATCATGAATTGTCTAAAGTGATTCTGTGTGGCCCCCCGACAAAAAATGAAACCATTCATCTCGCAATTCTACTGGCTCAAATATCCAGCAAAATACATGGTGAACTATATAGAAACCATTTTTTAAATCAATTAGTATTTGGTCCGGCAAACAAGAAATTTGGGGCAGTAAATGCTTGGCTGTCCAGCGACGCTGCTGAAGTTGAACGGTATATATACGATCCTCTTTGTGGTTATATTTTCACCAACAACGGTTTTCTCAATCTGTTTGAACTTCAAAAAGATGCGTTTGATGCCAATGGATGGATTATCAGAAATTCGGAACTTCCAATCTTTTTGATTGCCGGGGAGGACGATCCGGTGATCCGAGGAGAGAAAAAATTTTTCCAGCTGGAAACATTCCTCAAGCAGGTTGGATACCAGAATGTTTCCGCAAAACTTTATAAAGGTATGCGCCATGAACTGCTCAATGAAACAGGAAAGCGACAATTGTATCATGACATCTTGGCTTTCCTTTCAAAAAAACCATATTCGTAATCATTTTGACTTATATTGTAAGCACAAGCGTATCTGTCTCAAAGAGACGTACACTTTTCAAATATTCCCTCGAAAAACTATTCAAAAAGTATTGGATAACTTTTCGTGCAAATTTTTCGCTCGCCATAGTATCCCACTCTGCCAACTGGACAATTTCTGCTGTACCGGCCTCAAAATCAAACGAAATCTCGCCCCACTCGCCGTCGTTGTCCACCTGGTAGAGGTAGACAGCGGCGGCGACTTTCTTTTTGCGTTTGATCTGGGATTTGCGTTTCAGCTGAATCATGTGAAGCACCCCGGTTTCTGTCAGCAGACAAGCCAAATGTTCCACAGCTTTGCGATAGGCCCGTTCTGCGCCGCTGGCTGTGCTGCCCTCAAAGAGGATTGCCAGTTCTTCAAAGGTCAATCGGGTGCTGATGGGACTGACCCGCCCACAAGTCATACAGATGGCGTTTCGCTTCTCCAAAAGGGTCTGATCCCGGTAATTCAGCTTTTCAAACGCTTCTCGGACAGCTTTAGCCTGGATGCCGTTCCACAGAATCTCCGCATAGTCCCAGTGATCATCCCGGCTGACATCCTCGCCGGTTTCTTCGCTGTCCTCGTCCTGTACGGTTTGGTAAAACGGAACACGGCTTCGGTTTTGCTTGGCCAACGCCAAAAACTTCGCTGCGGTTTCACTTGAGCAGTTATGTTTCTGGGCATATTTCTGGATCGCCGCCTGTTCAGACTGACCGGATTGATTATAGAGCCAAGCAATCCCACGCACAGCTTTGTACTCATCCACATTCTCAAAGGAACCGGCCTCCTCCTGCATCCGGCAGGTCAAAAGGGCGTTCCCGATAAAATGGTGGGCATAGGTCAGAAAATCTGCCCCTTGTGCGAGATCGTATCCCCAGAGACAGTCCAGCATGGCAAGTACACAGCCCATTTTGTAGTCCAAAAAGCGTTCCGGGTCATAGCGATCCAGCCCCTCCCGCAGCAGGAACCGGCGAACACGACCATTAAGCCGATTTTCATAGCAGTGCAGAAAAAAGGAGAACCAGCGCAATTCACGGCTCTGCACAGCCTTAATGATATAATCATTCAGATTTTCATGGACAGGCGGTTCGGGGTCAAGCTGAAAGATGCGTTCCACTTCCCGCATGTTCAAGCCCTTGGGTTCCGTCAGAAAGCTGTATTTGGCACAGTAGCCGGATAGCTCCCATGTCCACGCTGTATCCATTTTCCCTCACCACCTTTCGGATGTTTCTCTGCTTATTTCTTTTGTACGGCCTTCAAAAGTGCATCTTGGGTCATTTCCTGCTCATAGACAGTGCTGGCATAACGCTGATCTGAAAGCGCACGAAGCATCTTATCTTTTGCCATCTTTTTCATAGCTGCTGCCGTTCCTTCATCCAGCTTTCCCCGGCGGGTATTTTGTAGGATGGTGTTCATACGGCGGGTATAAATTGCCTTAATGGGATGATCGTCGGCAAGCTCCCGCTGCTCCCGACCTCTCAGATTGCCGATTTGTCGGCACGTCCGTCCCCGCTGATCGCCGGGGGCCAGCCCGCCGCAGTATTTGGTGTGCCGTGCGTCAATGGTGAGAAACCACCTGCCGCAGATGGGACATTTCTTGGGCGCATGGCCCACACAAAGCCCCTCAAACAAATCAGATCGGAACATCCCCACAAAGGAGACATAGTGCATCCGTTTGACCAGCTGCGGCTCTGTCTTTCCGGTCCGAGTGGCGGCTACATACTGCACCGAAGCATTGGTCAGGGTCATCCAGGCTGGGTTATCCAGTGACAGAGTTGGCTCACCTTTGAAGAACTGTCCGAACATTGCCGCATAACCGTCCGGGGTACGGTCATAGCCTGGCTCATTCAACCGCTCTGCAAATTTCGTCAGGGCCTCCTTGTATTGCCCAAGAGAATAACTCAAATGCCCCAGCACCTGCGCTATTCGGACGAGCATGGTTGCCTTGCTGTGCTGACCAGTTAAAGCACAAATCAGCTGTTCCTGCTGGGTAAGCTGCAAATAGGCTTTGGCGTCCTCCATATATTCTTCGGAAAAGATGGCTGCAAGTTCTTGCTCAAAATAGCTTCGATTCAGGCGGGAGAACGGTGGCGTAGCCTGTAAAAAGGAGATGATCTCGCCAGCAGCCTGCTGCACCTGCGGCAGAAGCTCCATATCCACGGAACCGGTGTTCATCCCCTGAAGCAGCTGGTTCAACACATTGCAGGGGGCATCCAGCTTTTCGATAGTACTGTCCGGGATGTTCAGCACCTCGCAGCCAATGGTTCCTGTTGGCATGGTACACCCCTCATAGGTCACAGTGTCCTGCCAGAAATCCAGCGACAAAACCGCATGGTTGATGATCTGATCCATCTTCTCCCTCCTGTCATGTTTTTTTATTTTAATAATAGCACACAATTAAATTCTTGTCATGTTTTTTGAAAACGGCTTGTCATGCCATCAGCCTGTTTTTTTCGATTTTCCCCATAACCTATACAGAGGGGTGAGAAAACTGCCCAATCAAAAAAGAAATGGAGGGAACCTGTATGAATCTGTTTGAAGTGGTGAAAGCCAGTATCAACACAAGGGAAGCAGCGCAGGCGTATGGAATTGACGTTAACCGCCATGGCATGGCCCTGTGTCCGTTCCACAATGACCGTCATCCGAGCCTGTATGTATCGGATGACCACTACCACTGTTTCGCCTGTGGGGAGCATGGGGATGTGATCGACCTGACCGCCAAACTGTTTGACCTTCGGCTGTATGATGCGGCCCGAAAACTGGCGTCGGACTTTCACCTTGCGCCGGACAAGCCCTTGCCGGAAGCAATTCGCCAAAAATTAAAGCACAAAACCAAAGCACAGCAGCTTCGTGAGAACGAGCAGCTGTGCTTTTCTGTTTTGAACCAGTATCGGCGGTTGCTCCTGGATTGGGAAAGGCAATATGCACCGCAAGCGCCGGAAGATGTGTTGGACGAGCGGTTTGTGGAAGCCTGCCACCGTCTGCCCTGGGCAGAGTATCAGCTGGACATTCTGCTGCAAGGCGATTCCTATGAACGAGGCGAAGTCGTGAGTGAACTAACGGCAAACGGATACATCTGCAAATTACAGACCCGCCTGAGAGAGGAGCGATACCATGAATAACCCTGTTTGGATTGATGATAAGGGGAAAATCGTCGAACCGGAATACTGCCGGGATTTCCTGTCCCAGCATCCCATGCGCTGTATCAACGACCGCTTTTATACTGTGGATGGACCGCTGCCGGACGAGAACAAATTGAAACGAACGATTTATGAGGAAATCTCACCCTGGCTCCACGACAAGGTCGCACAGACAGTGGAGCAGATAATCAAAGCGTTGAAGCTGGCGGCATACACAGACCCGTTGCCCCTGCAATGTGACCGCATCCATGTGGCGAACGGCACTTGTTTTCTGGACGGTACATTCACAGAGAAAAAAGAGTATTGCAGCAACCGCCTGTCGGTGTCTTATCGGGCAGATGCTCCTGCACCGGAACACTGGCTGTGCTTCCTTTCGGAACTGCTGGAGCCGGAGGATATTCCTGCCTTGCAGGAGTATCTGGGCTACTGCCTGATTCCCTCCACCAAAGGACAGAAAATGCTTATGCTGATCGGCAAGGGCGGCGAAGGCAAAAGCCGCATCGGTGTGGTGATGAACGCCATTTTCGGGCTCAACATGAATACCACTTCCATCCAGAAGGTAGAAAACAATCGTTTCGCCAGAGCCGATTTAGAGGGCAAGCTGCTGATGGTGGACGATGATCTTGACATGAACGCCTTAACCAAAACCAACTATGTAAAATCCATTGTGACAGCAGAACTGCGAATGGATTTGGAACGGAAGAAAGAACAGAGCTATCAGGGGCAGCTGTATGTGCGTTTTCTCTGCTTCGGCAACGGGGCATTAACTGCGCTTCACGACCGCAGCGACGGTTTCTTTCGCCGACAGATCATTCTGACCACTAAAGACAAGCCTGCGGATCGGTTCGATGACCCGTTTCTTGCTGAGAAACTGATTGCCGAAAAAGAGGGAATCTTCCTCTGGATGCTGGAGGGACTGCGGCGGCTGATCGCCAATCACTATCACTTTACCATCAGCCAGAGAGCCAAGGACAATATCACTTCCGCTGTTCGGGAGGCCAATAACATTCTGGATTTTCTCGATTCTGAGGGTTATGTGGAATTCAAGGCCGATTATGAAGCCAGCACCAAAAATCTGTATGCAGCCTATAAGCGGTGGTGTGAGGACAACGCAGAAAACCCACTGTCCCCAAAGAGCTTCGCAAACCAGCTCAGCCAGAACGCAGAACGCTACCATTTGGAGCCAGTCAATAACCTGCACATCGGCGGTGGGAAGCGATGCCGAGGATATATGGGCATTTATGTTCTGCTCTCACCTGTGGAATTGTGATGAAACTTCAAAACCTTCTGTTCGTGCGTTCATGCGTTCCTGACCGGGTACAGCCTGTGGAACGAAGGAACGCACGAACGCAAAAAATCGAAGTTCATTTTTTATTGTTCGGCTCAGAGGGCGCTCTAAAATCCGCACTTCCCGATCAATGGTTGTGCAAACAGTGAAAAACACTACTGTAAACAGAATGCAAATCATCATTCGGTGATTTGCGAAACAGTGACGCTGGTATGCGGGAAGGTGGCTGTTTTCACGGTTTCGCTTACAAGCCCACCTAATGGCAAAGTCGATGGGGTGCTGTTGCGGACAGTTCTTCACAAACGCAGTTCTGAACGATTTTTGAGAAGTAATTAAGATTAACTGTACCGTGCAGCGTGTGTGCTCCACGGCAAACCAACTTTACGAAAGAATGAGGTATTTTCTATGAAATCTAATTTGAGAAATGAAATCAAGTCGTATATTGTGCGTTCCGGCTACACGATGCAGGAAGTCGTTGACCGGCTTTCCGAGGATTACGGCTGGAGCGACAGCGTTTCAAACCTGTCCAACAAGCTCCAGCGGGAGTCTCTGCGGTATGTAGAGGCGGTACAGCTTGCCGATGCCCTTGGCTATGACCTCGTATGGCAGAAGCAGAGGGACAAATGATGTCCGCCGTTCCTGTTATCCGTATCTCCCGTCCCCATGGCAATACCGCAGTATTGCTGTGGACAGGTGGCGAAAACATTCGATTTTTCGCTGCCGCCGGATGGCTGATGTTTCGCAAAACATCGGCTGTCCGGGCTGAACAACAGGAAGCGATGCAGACGGTTTCCGGGCAGTTCAGCAGCGGTCATCGCAATGACCGCAATTCCCCCTCGGAGAGCCCACGGCACTTTGCAGCCCTTCGGGATGAAAGTGTCATAGTGGGTTATTACACTTCCCGCAGGAAGTGCATCCCCGTCCCCCAGCCGTCTGCCGCACAACAGAAAGGAGCTGATTTGTATGGCCAGAAACGACGGAATCGACCGCACCTTTGCCCGTAACCAGGACTTGCCCACCCTTGATGATGTGGCGAAGGTGCAGGAGCATAACGAACGGGAAAAGGACAGCTACTCCAACCAGGATATTGATACCACCCAAACCTACCGGAATGTCCACTTCAAGGCTCCCACCGACAGCTATGCCGCTATGTTCGATCAGATGATTGCCGATGGTGTCATCTCCACCCGTGGTCTGAAAGCCGATGCGGTAAAATACGGGGAACTGATTTTTGATGTGAACTCCGCTTACTTTCACAATCACGGCGGATATGAATATGCCAAGCAATTCTACACCGACGCATACAAAGCTGCCGCAGAGATCGTGGGCGGTGAGCAGTATATCCTCTCTGCCGTCATGCACGCCGATGAGCGCAACCGAGCCATGTCGGAAGCTCTGGGGCAGGATGTGTATCACTACCACCTTCATGTGGTCTATGTCCCGGTGGTGGAAAAACAGATTCTCTGGTCGAAGCGGTGCAAGGATAAGTCACTTGTGGGGACAGTCAAGGAAACGATCATGCAGGTCAGCCGAAGCAAAAAGTGGGAATCCAAGGTAGCTCTGGATGAGCAGGGCAATCCGCTTCTGACCGCCAAGGGCAAGAAAGTCCTGCGGACATCATACAGTGTCCTGCAAGACGATTTCTTCAACTATATGAAAGCTGCCGGATATACCGATGTGGAGCGTGGAGAGCGTGGCAGCACTGAAGAACATCTGACTGTGACCCAGTTCAAGGTGGCACAGGAGCAGCAGCGGCTGGAAGATGTGACCGCCCAAATCGCTCAGACAGAACAGGCGCTGGGCACCGCACAGGCTGCCGTTGAGAAAAAGCAGAAGGAGCTGCAATCCCTGCAAAAGCAGACCAAAGAACAGCGCACTGCCGCCCTGACCGTACAGGAAATCCGCTCCATGGGGAAAAAGACGATCACCGGCAATATCACTCTGACCCCATCCGAGTGCAGTACGCTCAAGGATTATGCGGTCAATGGGATTCTTGCCAAGGCGGAAAACAGCCGTTTGGAAGATAGTCTGCAACAAGCGCAAAAGAGTGCTGCTGTCTGGAAACAGCGGTATGAAAAGATTTATGACAAGTACCAAGAACTGAAAAAGGAAGTCCAGCCATATCTGGACGCTGTCAAGCTCGCACCCGAAAAGGTGCGGGCTTTTCTTGATGCCATTTTGACTCGGACTCGGCAAACAAAGCAGCACAATCAACCTTCCCGCCGCAAGTCGCAGGATATGGAACTTTAACAGAAAGGAATTTTTGCTTATGACCAATCTGACAACAAAACTCAATAAGCTGATGCTCGATGATTCTCCTTCGGAAAAGCTGATTAACGCTTGTGCTGAAATCGATATTGAATCCTGCTTTGACCCGATTTTTGAACCGCCGATTGATTTTCTGGAAGAATGCCGGAAACGCTGGGAAAACCGGATGAATCCGTTCACCGGTACGGTGGAACGGAAAATCGGAAATACCTGGTATTTGCTGGAGACTGTATGTGATGGAAATGAGCCGCTTACCCACAAGGTAAAACGGCTCATTTTCTCAGATAAGGAGGCGCTTTGTTCATGACACAGACTCAAATTCATGCTACAATATCACCATGCACACCGATTCTGTCAGCTGACCCAACCGTAAAGGAGGACGCTATGTTGGATCAGCAGAAAATCACCATCCTGTACTGCCGCCTCAGCAATGAGGATGCGCTGGATGGAGAATCAAATTCGATACAGAATCAAAAAGAGTTTTTAACCCGGTACGCAGCCGAGCATGGCTACACCAACCTGAAAATTCTGGTGGATGACGGATATACGGGAACCAATTTTGACCGCCCCGGCGTGCAGGAAGGCTTTGCACTGGTTAAGCAGGGGCTTGTCGGTTGCTGGCTGGTCAAGGATCTTAGTAGGTTTGGCCGAGATTACCTGACCGTTGGACAGTACACGGACATCATTTTCCCCAGCTACGATGTGCGTTTTATCGCCGTCAATGATGGTGTGGACAGTGAACGGGGCGACAGCGACGGCTTTGCCGCTATCCGTAATTTGTTCAACGAATGGTATCCACGGGACACCAGCAAAAAAGTCCGAGTCGTATTCCGGCAGAAAGGCACCAGCGGAAAGCATCTGGGAAAACCGCCCTATGGTTATCGCACTGACCCTGCCGATAAAGACCATTGGATCATTGACGAGGATGCCGCCCCAGTAGTCAAGCGCATCTTTGACTTGGCCATTGACGGCAAGGGGCCGGAACAGATTGCCCGTATACTGGAGAAGGATAAGGTGTTGACTACCAAGGCGCTGTATGCCAAACAGTCGGAAGACCATCCTGACCCAAAAAAGCGTAAGAAAATGCCGGAGCGCCCTTACCATTGGATTGGTCAATCGGTTGCGGGTATTCTGGAGCGGATGGAGTACACCGGCTGTACCTGCAATTTCAAGACCTATTCCAAGTCCTATAAGCTGAAGAAGCGGATTCCCAATGCCATCGAAGATATGTGTATCTTCCCTGATACGCAGGAAGCAATCGTTTCTCAGGCTCAGTGGGACAGGGTGCAGGAGTTGCGAAAAAACAAACGCCGTCCCACAAAAGCGGAACGGCAGGGATTGTTCTCTGGGCTTCTGTTCTGTCCTGATTGCGGGAATAAGCTGCACTTTGCTACCTGCAAAAGCTTTGACGGCAAGCAAGACCATTATGTATGCTCCAGCTACAAAAGTGGTCGAGGCACCTGTTCTGCCCACTATATCCGTGAAGATGTACTGCGGGAACTGGTGCTGGAGCGCATCCGTACGGTCAATGCCTATATCCGGCAGGATGTGGAAGGCTTTCAGGAAGAATGGCTGCAATGCCGCCGTTCCGATCAGGAACGCAACATCCGTGAGGATCGGAAGCGAGTGGAGCAGGCCAAGAAACGGCTGGCTGACTTGGATGTTCTTCTGTCCCGACTTTATGAGGATTTTGTCCTGGGCGATCTGAGTAAGGAGCGGTATAAGAAAATGACCGCCGATTACGAGGCAGAGCAGGAGCGGTTAAAACTCGAAATTGAAGTGACGGAAGAATGGCTGGAAACTCAGGAAACCATGAGTGCAGATGTGGATGCCTTTGTCGCCCTGACTCAGAAGTATGTGGATGTACCGGAATTGACACCTACGATAGTCAATGAGTATATCAAGAAAATTGAGGTGTTTGCACCGGACAAATCCAGCGGCAAGCGGGTACAGAAGGTAAAAATCTATTTCAACTTCGTGGATGATGTAGAGATTCCTGTGATTTCCGAGCCTGTTGTTGCGAAATCTACCCCTGGACGCAGAAAAACGGCGTGACCATTACGGTCACACCGTTCTCTGCCCCTCGCAAAGCTAAATAGTACCTTATCACTATTAAGCCTTGATATTACTACGTTTCTTTAAGTCCTATAATTACACTCCGACCAATCATAGTGATACCTCCTGATAAAGATTTGATTGGTTCCAACGCTTCAAGGTCCATTCATATTCGTTAGTGAAACGGGAGCAGATAAACTGTCACAACTTGCTGAATCGAATGCAGGAACATGAAGGCTGGCTAACACATTTATTACCGGGCGTGATATCCCAATTGGAAATTCCGTTAGCCAATCACCTTCAGTATAAAAGAAAAGTGAAGGCTGTTAAAACCCTCACTTATATATTACGAATTGGATTTTATGAGGGACTTGAAATGCGAATAAATTGGGAAAGTTTTGTTACATATAATCATGATGTACGTGGGATTCGGTTCAAATTTGAAGATCTCTGCCGTCAAGTATTTACTAATGAGAACCTTTCTGGAAATAGACAGTTTAGATATCTTCATTCTAATCCAAACAATCATGGCTTGGAAACAGAACCTATTTATGACGAAAAAAATAGGCGTTGGATTGGTTTTCAGGCAAAGTTTTTTGATAAAAATGTGGATTATGAGCAAATAAAACATTCTGCAGAGAAAACCGTTGAATATTACACAGGTAAGGAAGGGATAGTTAATCTGGTATATCTTTTCTGTAATAAACCAATTACTTCTACATCGCGGGGATATAAAAATGCAGTTGAAAGTTTAAAAAGAGCAAATATAGATATACAATTAATTACAGACACAGCAATTTTGGATCTTATTAGGAATAAATATCCTTACCTTGGTTTATATTATTTTGGCAATCATTCGATTCAGCAAGAATGGTTTGTAACTCATACGGGGTATATGCTAGATGAACTTGCGGAACGCTATAACCGTGATTTCAATGTTGAAACCATGTTTTCAGACGAACTTTCTTTGTTTATACATGATCAGAAGGCAGTAGAATATCTGAATAAGAAAAAGCGCGATTTAATTGATAAGATAAGAGAACTGCAATGTCAAAGTGATAAAAAAGTTTATTTGAGGATGTTGGAAAAAGTGGTGTTGGATCTTCCGGAGGTAGATATTGAAACATTATATAATTCTATTGAATGGAATGATATAGTACAGCGAGAAATCAGAAGTTTTCTGGATGAGTGGGAGGAAGAACGTAAAAAGCTGGAGGTAGAGCGGCAAAAAGCATATATGCTTTTTGGTGATAGTGACAAGAATCAGAAAGAGCATGAGGATGCATTCAAAAACTATCAAGATTTAGGGAACAAGATACATGAACTGGATATTTTAATAGAATTGCCAGAAAGGATAAGAATCTCTGAGAGAGAAAAACAACTGCTATATGGAAATATATTAACGATCTACGGCAGAGCTGGAGCAGGCAAGTCGCAACTATTGGCCACAAAGACACAGAGTCTTTTTAACAATGGGAGAATTGGACTGCTATTAGTGGCGGGTATTTATTTTACTGATGATCCAATCTATGAACAAATTATGAAAAACTTAAAACTTGATTATAGTTTTGAGGATCTGATTGATATTCTGGAAACTATCGGTGAAAGGGATAACTGCATTATACCGATTTTCATTGATGCCCTTAATGAAACGTGGAATAGAAGACTGTGGAAATTGGGTTTGCCATCTATAATAAATAAAATCGAACAGTCTCCTATGGTAAAACTGGTTTTATCTTATCGACCGGAATATCAAAATTTAATTTTGCCAGATTCCGTTTTGAAAGGTCAGGAAGATATTGTAACTATGATTCATAGAGGATTTGAAAATAATAGTATCTCAGCAGTACGAGAATTTCTGAACCACTATAACATTCCTTTTAGTCCATTGGAGTATTTTGGGTATGAAATGTCGAATCCTCTTTTCCTTACTTTGTATTGTAAAACATATAATGGTGAAGAGGTCAGTTTGCCTATACTCTATGACAGGGTAATTAAATATGCAAATCGCAATATTTATCGGGCTCTTGAAGTGGAATTGAGGCAAAAAGGATATGTAGAGGGTGATGATATTTTGGGCCCTTTGATTATGGAAATTGCGGAATGGTTGGTGTCACATTGTGAAAGATCTATTTCCAAAAATGATTTGGAACGACTAAATTTTTGGTCAAGATATGGATTAAATGCAGTGCCATTTGTGCGCTATCTTGTAAGAGAACATATTCTTCATGATTCTGCCTTTGAGAATGTGGAAACACTATATTTTGCTTTTGATCAGATGAATGACTACTACTGTGCAAAAGCAATTATGGGAAGATATCAAACGAAAGATGAAATTCGTAGGTATCTGTCTAAGAAAATTTTGAAAATAGAAAATGGGAAATTAGGTAATTCGTGGAATATCGACATGTTCGTAAATATCTGCGCACTGTATGCGGCTAAATATGGCGAGGAATGCATCGATATAATTGATGAACTGGAAAACCCCAATGATAAGTGGATGGTTTTTTCAAGATATGTTGATTCTTTCCAATGGAGAGATGCCCAATATATTCCTGCAGATTATTTTGAGAACTTGTTGAGAAAATATCCTTGCAATCCAGAAGATTTGTGGCCAATGCTGATTGGAAATAGTGTAAAAATTTCACATCCTTTCAATGCAGATTATCTTCACCGTTTTCTTTCTGGCTATAAGTTAAATAAGCGTGATTACCTCTGGACAATTTATATAAATCAATTGACAAGTAATGATACTGACAGAACTGTACAACTCATTGAGATGTATGATAGTGGAGAAAACCTTAAAATAACAAGTGAGAAGCAGATAGAATTGTTATTAACCTTATTTGGCTGGATTTTATCCTCATCTAACCGATGGTTAAGGGATTATGCATCAAAAGCCATGATAGAGATTTTGAAAGAACATTTTCAGTTATGTCAGACCATTCTTGAGAAATTTAAGGATGTAGATGATCCTTATATCATTCAACGTTTATATGGAATCGTATTTGGCGCTGTTTGTAAGAGGACTGAAAGGATAGGATTTCAACCTTTGACAGAATATGTTTATCAGACGGTATTTGAACAGGAAAAAGTATATCCGGATATTTTGCTTAGAGATTATGCTCGCCTAATTATTGAGCGATTCCTTTATGAAAATCCACAATATAACGGAATGATAAAACGAGATAGAATTGTGCCTCCGTACAACTCTGATGTTATTCCGGAAATAGAAGATCAACACTATTTGGAGAAAAGCTATAATGGTGCAATGTTTTGGCTGATACATTCCATGCGTTTTGAAGGTATGGGAATGTATGGAGATTTTGGCCGTTATGTTTTCCAACGTGCGCTCCGAAATTTTGAAGTGGATGACAAGAAGATGTTCAATTATGCCATTTATTATACCTTAATTGTAATCCGAGATTCCATACCCTCTATCTCGGATGGGTGTAAAAAGTGAATTATTATTGATGTAAAAGAAAGGTATGGATTTTCTTTTACAAACAGAAGGAGACGGACTGGATCGTTGGTCTCTTTTCTGTTATGCTTTGATTTCTGGCGGCGGGAAAGGAGCCACCATGTCAAAGTTTTTATCCTATGAAGATCGGATCATCCTTGCACAGCGCCTTCAGGAGAATGCCTCCTTTGGTGCAATCGGAAAAGAACTGGGTAAGGACCGTACAACGATTGCCAAGGAGATTAAAAAGTATTCCCATGACAAGAAAAGCGGACGGCCCGGATATCCTTATAATCCTTGTAAATTCCGCATTTCATGCAAAGCAAAAAAACTGTGCGGAACGAGCTGTACGCATCCATCCGCATACAAATGCAGTTTATGCCCGGAGTGCACGCTTCACTGTCCGGATTTTATAGAGGACGTTTGTTCTGTCAAAAATAAACCGCCTTATGTTTGTAATGGATGCGGTCAGCTTCCGAAATGCACGCTGCTGAAGCGTATTTATGATCCGGCAGATGCACATGAAAGGGCTCATCATGCAATCTGGTAGTGTCAAGTATTTTTCGCAAAATGGTTTGCAGGGTCTGGCATGAGTGAAGTCAGCCAGCAATGGAGGCATCTTCAAGGGCTGCCTCCAGGTGCTTCATGTTCATGTACTTCTTGTTGCCCCACTGGGTGCCGGCCACATGGCGCAGCCGGGCACAGACCAGCATAAGGGCGGAATTGCCGTCCGGGAAACTGCCCACCACACGGGTACGGCGGCGGATCTCCCGGTTGAGTCGTTCAATAACGTTATTGGTACGGATGCGAGTCCAGTGCTCGCTGGGAAAATCGCAGTAGGTCAGCGTCTCCTCAATGCCATCCTCTACCTTCTTGGCCGCCTCTTTCAGTTTCATGGAGCGCAGTTCTTCCACCACAGCTTTGGCCTTTTCCCGGGCTGCTTTCTTGCTTTCCTGGGCGTGGACCGCCTTGAGCATCTTTGCCACCAGCTTCACCTTGGAGCGAGGCGTGACCGAGAATACATTGCGGTAAAAGTGGACGGTACAGCGCTGGTACTTGGCTTCGGGGAATACTTC
Source organism: Eubacteriaceae bacterium Marseille-Q4139 (assembly GCA_018223415.1). NCBI lineage: Bacteria > Bacillati > Bacillota > Clostridia > Eubacteriales > Eubacteriaceae > Eubacteriaceae bacterium Marseille-Q4139. The sequence goes on from JAGTTQ010000001.1 coordinate 2,961,731, forward strand.
TCCCACGGCCTCCAGCATACCAAGGCACTTGTCTCCAACAATGAGTTTCACACCGTCCAGACCTCGGCCACGCAGCCACTGGAAGAAGCTGACCCAGCTGGACTTGTCCTCCTTCATGCCCTCGGCGGCACCCAGAACCTCACGGTATCCGTCCTCATTGACCGCAATTGCCACAAGAATGGCTACGTTTTCAAATTCGCCGCCCCAGTTACGGCGCAGATAGATCCCATCCACATAGACATACGGATATCGTCCGCCTTGCAGAGGACGGTTCCGCCAATCCTCGATGTGGACATACGCTTTCTTGTTTAACTCACTTATAGTGGAGGGAGAGACTTTGCTACCCCAGAGGGCCTCGGTAATATCCTCCACACGCCGAACGGATACGCCTGCCAGGTACATCTCAATGAGGGCTTCTTCCACGCTGCTCTCCCGGCGGCGATACCGCTCAATGATGGCGGTTTCAAAAGAGATTCCCTTGAGTTTGGGAACCTTGAGAGTGACGTCCCCGGAAGTGGTGGTGAGGTTACGGTTGTAGTGGCCGCTGCGATAGCCCTGACGCTGCTCATTGCGCTCGTACCGGGCCGCCTGGGTCAGCTTCTCCGCCTCGGCCTCCAGCAGTTCGTTGAGGGTTTCCTCTACGCTGCCTCGTACCAGTTCTTTGATTTGACCCTTGATTACTTCCTCGTTAAGCTGTACAATCTTTTCGGACATGGTTTGTTGTCTCCTTTCAGAATGGTGTGTCGTGACTTCATTCTACCAGAGGGCTGCAAACCATGTCTCTTTTTAACTACTTTTCAATTTGCGAAACTTATTGTACCTTATCTGCAATCTCGGAAGCCCGGACAGGAATTCTATCCAATGAAGGGGATATCGCCAGGATCAATCGGATCATCAGTCCTCTGGTCAAAAACGGGCAGTCACTCCATCAGATCTATCTGGATCACGTTGATGAACTGATGTGCAGCGAGAAGACCTTGTATAACTATGTGGATGCCCAGCTTTTTGACATCAGGAACATTGATCTGCCACGTAAAGTTAAATATCGTCCCCGTTATAAGCAGCCCGAATTCAAAGTGGACAGGGGCTGCCGCATCGGGCGTAGTTATACGGATTTCCAGAAGTTTCTGGAGAATAATCCGGAAACTGCCATTGTGCAGATGGACACGGTGATCGGCCGTGCCGGAGGCAAATGTCTGCTTACCATACACTTTGTTGAAACCAGCTTGATGCTGGCGTTTCTGCGGGATGCGAATACGTCTGCCTCTGTGATACGGATTATAAAGCTGTTGGATAAAGTTCTCGGCCCAGAGCTGTTCAGCCGTTTGTTTCCGGTTATCCTGACAGACAACGGGAGTGAGTTCTCAAATCCAAAAGAAATGGAGCGGCGTGACACTGTTCCCTGTAACCGAACGAACGTATTTTATTGTGATCCCAGTGCGCCATATCAAAAAGGGGCCTGTGAAGTAAACCACGAACTGATACGGCGTATTCTGCCCAAGGGAAGCAGTTTCGATGATCTGACACAGTCCGATATTTACCGGATGATGGATCATATCAATTCGTACAAAAGAAAAAAGCTGAACAACCGCAGCCCATACGAAACGTTCAGCTTTTATTACGGAGAAGATGTGCTCAAGAAACTTGGATGTTCACCGGTTGCCGCCGAGAATATCATCCTGAAGCCCAAACTTCTCAAAAAGTAACAAATAAATTTGCGAAAGAGCCGCCAGAAAAGAACAATCATATCCAGCTAAAGCAGGGATGGATTCTCCGAATACAAAAATTTCGAGAGGGGATTGATCTCTGGTTGTTGTGCGCAAATTTACTGCTGAATGTATTATACCATATCTATGTGCGAATGAAAATCCGGGAATCTCGCTTACAAAACGGGAGTTTCATTTACAAAATGGGAATCTCACTTACAAAACAGGATTTTAAATTACAAAAAGAGACTCTTGGATTACAAACGGGACTCTCAGATTGCTATTTACCGCCATTTATTATATTCAGACGGAGCTTGGCTATTCAGAGGAATATTTCGGAGAGAATGATCAACATTATGGCAGCTATAGTAGACATCAGACTAGAAAAATTGAAAGAATTGGGAAAAAGTATCAATGGATCACAATGTATAATATGTTGGCACGTATTTCCGATCATTATAAAATGGTTGACCGCTGGGGCTATCCAGAGAATGAAGATGCAAAATTTGAGGGGGCATGGAAGCCATACGTTAGAGACTTTGATCCAACGCTGAATGAAAAATTTATGGTTTGTGATGCTGCACCGAAATTTGATATTCTGGACGAGTTTGTAAATAGAGGAAAAGAGGAAAATAAGACTGCAGATATTTCTACAGAAGATACACAGAAAGAGTGGCTTGAAACGAAAGGAGTATTTTTAAATAAACTAAAAGATACCTTGATTTTGGATGATCATGATGGAATGAAATGGATATGTTTGACGAAGTATTGTGATACGGAACGTAAAGACCTGGACACAGAAAAATTACTGGTATGGAGCTGGCTATATGCCTATTTTGTTACTCCAGAACAGGCAGATGAGCTTCTCAAGTGTGTTAAAAACGGGCAATCCGTTATTTCGGATGAAACAGCATCTTTTCATGAAACGTATTCCGTTTTTAATAGAGAATATCCTTGGGCACCAAGTTGTCGGGAATTGAACACATATGCTTGGGCAGATGTGCAGATTAAAACTGGTCAGTATGAAGCTGTCACTGAAACAGTAAAAGTGCCAAATTATTCTCAACTGGAAACCCTATTGCGTAGATATTCCTGTTTGACTAAAGATAAGGAGATGATGACAGAAGAACTAGAAGATGGCTTTGAAACTCCAGAGATTCGATTCAAGAAGAATGAACCAAAACAACGACAAATTGAGAAAAAAATCGGTAAAATTCTTCATGCTACAACAAATTTATTGTGGGAAGAGGAATATGATGCAACAAAGGAAGATGCAATTTCTCAAAGTTTGCCGTGTGCTAAGCTCATTGAGTTGATGGATTTAACACAACAGAAAGAAGATGGATTTTACTATGATTTTAATGGAGCACTGGCGGCTTTTGATACGGATCTGACCCAAAAGATCAATAGCGTTGTTGTTCGGAAAGATATTTTGGATGCTTTTCTTGAAAAGACAGGAATGAAACTTGTTTGGTTGGTAGATGCTGGAAAGGAAATTCATGCGGGAAGTTGTTCCATTGTAAGTTGCAGTGATTGGGAGGCTGTATTTACTTATGAGGAAGACTGTGTAACAGGTGAAATTTATAGACTTAAAAGCAGATAGCTTTCAGAAATAAAGGTGTGCATCAGTGTGACTTCTGTTATACAGGGTATTCATTAGTAGACCTCAAGATATGAATTTATATATCATTCTCTTAGTAGCTTATTTTGGAGGTGAGAAGTGATGAAAAATTCCGGAATGTTTCGTTTCATGGTTCCTAATGATTATGAAATATTAAAATATGGTGGAGAGGTTACAAAAGATATAGAATTTGGAATCGAAATGCTTTTGGAACATCTGCCGAAGGAACAATTTTCAGAAAAAACAGTGAGAGATAATCTTCAGAAATATAATTTTTATAATTTGATGAAAGCTATTGAAAGTTATTTTGAGAAAGAATATCAATATAAAGATTACAAATTGGAGATAAATAACAGATATCAACATTCTGTTGGAAGCTATATCTATTTAGGAGATGATGAACAGGAGAGTCATTTTATACATATTGACGAATTGTTTGAGTCAGCCATATTATCATTCTTTTTAGTAGTATTTAAGTGGTCTAAAGAATTTGATGATCTTGAATCATATGGATTCTGTTTCCGATATTTGCTCTTTTTGATGAATGATATTAGTATTTGGGGCCAACTGCCAAACCGGGAGTCCTCTCGAATCCTTCTGGAACATATTTGTTATGATCAGCAGATCATGAATTTGGCAGAGGACTGCTATTGGACAGTGGCGGCATTTACGATTGCTCATGAAATAGCACATGGATATATAAAGGAAAATCAAGTAAAGAAACCAGAAACAACTTCTGAATTTAAAGAAGAAGAAATTAAGGCTGACAGAATTGCATATGATATTGTTTTGAAAATGATTGATGCAGATCGGAAAAAGCCTAGAACAGAGAGAATGTTGGAGGAATATACATATTTGGCACCTATAATGTATATGGACTATTTTGACTTGCTTTATTATACGGATAGAGTCCTATATAAGTCGCAGGTTGATGATGATAGTCATCCGTTTCCGAAAAAGAGAAAAGAAATTTTGTTTTCAATACCATATGATGACAAATACGTTTTTGATTCGAAAATGGGAAACGATTTATATAGTTGTTTCCTGGATGTCTTTGATGAATTTAAGGAGCAGGTACTTTTAAAAATGGAAAGAGGAAAATTGAATTCGATTATCAGACAGGGCGAATGAGAGAGGAGAAGATGAAATTGACGAAAGATGAAGCTGAACGTTTAAATACACAGATTATAGAATATTTGGGAGAGTATTCACAAGCTTTCGGGATTAAGAAAGATTTTGCGCTCAGTATTTTAGATAACCATATAGAGATTATTCCGGAAATGCAAAAACGGGATATTATTTTTTTAGGGAAGAATGCAAAATCTATAAAGCCAGGAAACATAAAGATTGATTTAAAAGGTTTGGTTATGGCAGCTGTTGAATTTGCATCTTCTGTTGGTGTACCGGATACGTTGTTTGAATTTATTCAGCTGGTGTTACAGGGATGTATTTTTATTTTTAAAGTTACGCAAGTTAAGTTGGGTAAGGAAGAGGCTGAAGTAGTATATGTACTTCATGAAATTGGAGCATATCGCAATGAAGTTGAAGAATCCAGAGTAAAGGAAGAGTTATGTAAAATGATAAAGAATGGCAAGATTAAAGAATTTAGCTTGAATCGTTTTGATGAGCTGATAAATAATCTTTTAAAAATTCATGTTATTAGTTTAAATGATGGAAAGATTGAACTAAAAGAATATGTTTGGGGGAAACAATAATATTGGGAAAAGGAAAATGTTATTCATAGTTCCATAAATGCAGGGGAGAAAGTTTATAAAGTCATAACAATTCCTATAGTATGAAAGAACATTGTGGGAATTGTTTTTAGAAACAAATAACGAGGTGTGAATTATATCACAATCCTCTTTCCCATACAGATACCAACGAGCAGGCACAACAGCGGCCGGTTATGTTCTTCGCAACAGCGAAAAAACATAGCCGGTCTTTTTTTGTGCCTGTCCGGAATCGGGTATCAACAAATCCAGAGAGAAAGGAATGAGAGCAATGACGGTACGATTTATGGGGGATACCCCTTATGCGGCCTTGGAAATTGAGATGCAGAGACCTCCAGGGTTCCGCCCGCGCCAGAGCGGGATGATTGTCAGCAGGATTCCATGTGATGCTCAGGGGTGGGGCTGCAGGTTATGTGCCAGCAAAAGCAGAAAGAATAAAGCCAGCGAGGTGGTGAATGGGCACAACTGCCCCCGTGAAGGGCGTGTGGCGGGATGTGTGCCCTTTTCCGAACTGATAGGACTATTTACCACAGAGGTGGGGACAAAGCCGTTTGTGGCCCGCGTGACGCGCCTGTCGGGAGAACCTCCGTATTTCTTTTTTGTAGCCGGACACCGGGAGCGATTTGACAGTCTGTGGCCCAAACGCTGTAGTGTGGTGGATGAGGATGCGATGTGTGCGGCGCTGTATCTTTTATCGGCGGACTGTTTCCTGTGGGGAAGGTCAGCGGCGGCGGTACAGCCAGACATGATTCGGTTTAAAGAGATTGGAATCCATGGTGTGGATTTGGGAGGGTATGTCCTCTTCCATACTGCCAGGGATCTCTATCAGGGAACCAAGCATATCAGTCTATCGGAACTGACGGATCCTGAACTGGTCAGCGATGAAACCTTCCGCCTGCTGATTGCCGCCTTTTTGATTCGCCGTTATGGGGCGGATGTTCTGGAGGAAGAAAGGAGCTGGAGATGATGGATAAAAAGAAACAGCAGGCACTGTTTGAGGTACAGCTTTTCCTGCCGTATGAGATAAAAGCAGATAAATTAAAGCGGGACGTCACGGTTTCTTTGCCCGCTTCTGAAGAACAGCTGGAGCAGGTAAGAGAAAGCCTTGGAGCGGCTTCCCTGGCTCAATACCGGCTGATTCAAGTGGCAAGCCCTGTACAGGGATTGGAGGATTATCTTCCTCCCGGTTATGATTTAAAAGGGCTTAATACTTTTGCAAAGGCAGCTTTCAGTAAAGGGATCCTTTCGTCAGAAGAACAGGCGAAAACCTTGATGGCAGCTTTGGAAGCGGAACTTCCGGAAGATATGGAAGCCGCTACCGGCATAGCGGAGGAACTGGAACAGTATGAGTGTTTACCAATGACTCTGCAGTCGCCTAGTGACTATGCCCGGTATATCCAGGAGAAAGAGAACATCCAGGTAGATCAGGCGCTGGAGCCATTTGTGGACTTTGAAGGTTTTGGAAAATACCGTATGAATGCCGATGGCGTGGTGCAGACCGGCCATGGCCTGGTTTGGCGGAAAGACCGCCTAATAAGCCAGCCTACAAATGAACTGGAGGAAATCCGGTTCTTTAGCCCCTTAAAAGCAGAGATGAATTATAAAAATGATTGGGGAGATCTTTCTGACGAACCGGTAGAGCTGTGGGCAGGTGATCTTTGCAGTTATGAAGAAGCAATCCAGAGGCGGATTGAAGAAGAACGGCTGGAATCAGAGGGGGACCGCGGCCTCGCCGTATATCTGGATAACCATCTGATGAGCCGGAAAATCGTAAGTATGGTTCCCACAGTAGAAACCTGGCAGGGCAGACTCTGGGGAGTATTAGAAGTGAAGAGCCTTGGCCCGCTTTCTCCAGGAATGCTTAACGCCCTTATGGAAGAATGGAGCGGGCAGGAAAGCGATGGATGGGGAGAAGGATTTGAACAGCGTCCGATCCAAACTTCAGAGGGAGAGTTGTATGTCAGTTTCTGGAATTCGGGCCATGATTTCTTCATCGCTACAGAAGAACAGCTGAAAGGGCTGGAGCAGGAATCCGGTATGCAAATGGGAGGGATGTAGATGAGAGAAATGGCGGTGTATATCGCAAATAAAAGCCTGATAAAAAACAGGTATTATGGAACTACTACCCTTTCGTTACCGGCAACAAGGCTTGCCATTGCGGATGCCTTATATCGGGCACGAGTCGAAACAGGTTCAGACTGTTTGGTGGAATGCCGCAGCGGATGGCCAGAGTTTGTGGAGTCGATCATAAACGAAACGGACAGCTTATCCGTGGAAGAAATCAATCTGCTGGCATATCAGATCAGCCAAATGGACGAATTCCAACTCGAAATTTTTGCAGGTGCAGTTCAGCTGCGTCAGGAAGAAAATGTAGATGTGCCTGTTACAATGAGAGAATTAATCAACCTGGCTTACAATCTGGAATGCTATGAATACCATCCAGGCGTGACAGATGATTTTACATTGGGCAGTATTGCGCTGGAAAATGATTTGTTAGATACAATCAGGGGCATATCAGAGGATGTATTAGATCTATTGGATGCAGAGAAAGTTGGGATGGAAATGCGGCGTTTGGATATGGGGAGTTTTACAGAAACAGGCTATATATTTCCGAACAGTACGCAGCATCAGGAGTTGTATGATGGAGTTCATCTGCCGGATATCCAGGAGATACCCCAGGGAATTATTTCTGTTCAGGTAGTCAGTGTTTACAGATCAGAGGAAAAAGGCGTATGGATGGACTTACCTGCGACAGAACAGGAAATGCAGGATGTGCTGATCCAACTTAAAGAATCGTCCTTTGATCATTGTCTGATTAAAGAGAGCGTCAGCACTGCGTTCCCCTATCCTCTTGCTGGTGATGAGGACATAGAAAAGCTCAATACCCTGGCACAAAAAATTCAGGCATTTCCGGATCAAAGAACTTTGGCAAAATTTAAGGCAGCATTGGAACTGGAAATCTGCAATGAAGTTGGATTTGCATTGGATGTAGCAGAAAATCTGGACTGTTATGATTTTGATCCAGAAGTGTACTCTCCGGCAGTATATGCTGAAGATATTTTCAGAGAAGCAGGAATCGATCCAGATGATCCGGCTTTTTTCAGATTTGACTTTATCGGATACGGGGAACGGCAAATGCAGCAAGCCGGACATGTTCAAACAGCATACGGCATGATTATACGCAATGAGAATCCATTTGTATTAAAGTATAGTCAGACAGATTCCACGCAGACAGAAGGAATGACTATGCAGCCATGAATATTGTTGCAGGAAGGGAGTGATGCTGCATCAACAGCTTTATTTCATGGGTTGGCGGAAAGAAAGCCCTGCGGAAGCTGATCTATACGATGTTCCCGGCTAAATTCGACCGGTACATTGAGGTATTTGGCGGAGGCGGATGGGTGCTTTTCGGGAAACCTCCGGACAGGAAATGCATGGAGGTCTACAACGACTATAATTCCAATCTGGCCAACCTGTTTTACTGTGTAAAGAACCGCACGGGTTCTTTTTTGCGGGAGCTTGGGTTTCTGCCAATCAACAGCAGGGATGAATTTACGGTCATCCGGAAATTTGTGGATAAGCAGGAGTTTGATCTCCGCTTTCTGAAAGAAGAACTGGATCTGGCAGAGCGGTATCTGCCGCCGCCGGATTTTGAGGAAATCCGTCAGATTCTGCTGGAGAATGCGGAAGTCACGGATGTTAAACGGGCGGCGGCTTTTTTCAAACTCATTCGGTACAGCTATGGAAGCGGCTGTACATCGTTTAGCTGTCAGCCCTTTGATGTGCGGCGGTGTTTTGACGCAATCTGGCAGGCATCTAGGAGGCTTTCTGATACAGTCATCGAGAATAAAGATTTTGAGGCGCTGATCCGGCAGTATGACCGGGAAAGCGCCTTTTTCTATTGTGACCCACCCTACTTTGAAACAGAAGGGCATTACGAGGTGGTATTCCGGAAGGAGGATCATACGCGGCTTAGGGATACCTTGGCAGGCTGTAAAGGGAAGTGGATGGTCAGCTATAATGACTGCTGTTTCATTAGAGAGCTATATGCCGGATACACCATTACCGCGGTAACCCGGCTGAATAACCTGGCACAGCGGTATGACGGCGGCTGTGAGTATCCGGAGGTTCTGATCACGAACTATGACCCTGGGGAACGGGAACGGTCGCAGCCTCAGCAGCTTAAACTTTTTGGCCTCTATGGAGAGGCAGATGACGGAGAGGGATATGTGGTTGTCCGGGAGGAACCGTCAGAAAGCAGGGCGGTATGAAAGCAGCAGAAAAGAGAAAAGAAACAGAGCGAGTCGCTGCTCTGGCAGATATGGCTTCGCTTCTGGAACTTTTAAAGGAGCTTGATATTCCCTATGAAGATGTAAAGCAGGCTCTGGAGGAAGGAGGATATGTTGAAAAATAAACCAATTTATAAACTGATGGATGGAAAAGGCCGTGTGCTGATTCCTAAAAGTCTGCGGGACGCTGCCAAGCTGGAGTATGGGGATATTGTGCGTCTGGGCCTTGCAGACGGGAAAGTCACTGTGCGGAAGGTCGATGTGGTGGAGGCCGGAGACCAGTCTCCGGAAGCCATGGAAGCCTATGTCCGTGCCGCATTTAAATCTATGCCGGATACTGTCCGGGTGGAGTTAATTGGGGAATTAAGTGCCCTGCTCCAGAAAAAGGAGGGGTAACTCATGAGAGCATTCCGGCTTGAGGACTGCAGTGACATAAGGCCAAGGATTCCCATCATAAATAAAGTGGTGCTTTTAAAGGATCAGGCGCTGCCTGTTTGGAGACATGGTCAGCTTTTCTTTTGCATGGGCGGCGATGGTGCAGCCCATGGAACCGGGCCGGGGGCTGTCTTTCTGGTTTCCTTGTCGGATGGGGAGCGTTGCCGGTGCAGCCGTAGCGAAGTGGCCGGTATCTTAAAACCGGAACTTTTGCCAGAGGATGCCAAGCTTCAGCTTTCTCAGATCCGGCCTTTCGGAGCTGCAGATTTGGCATCCAATACACCGGAGTATTCCGGTTACAGTTTTCTTCCGGATGGCAGGTACGCCGCCGGTGTGTGGCTGTGCAGCCCGGAGGAAGTCAAATGCTATGTAGAGATGCAGAAAGACTATCAGCACCGGGTCTTAATCTGCGACCGTGATGATTTTGCGGTTATGGAAATCGTAGAGGGAAAGCTGGTGTTTCCGGATGAACAGACCTTGCGGGAATATCTTGAGGGACAGGAACCGGGTGGAGGGATGGCTATGACATAAGGGGAGATGAGGAAAATGAAAACGATTTATATTGAAAACGGCATCATCATGTATTATGGCAGCCGTGCAGGTCAGGTTACAGGTGGATGTGCAACAGCAGACCCTATGTTTCAGGGACCGGAACTGACGGATTTCCTGAATAAACAGCGGAATATCCAGGATGTCCGTTGGATGGACGGGATCTACGACCGACTAATGAACGCGCCGAAAGATGCAGACATCCATCAGACAGCGCTAAAAAATGTGCGGGTATGGCAGCTGAAACCGGAGGTCGATATCCATATGAAGTTTATTGGATACGAAGAAATGAACCGGGAGTTCGGGCCTCCGAATAGCGAGAACTACCAAGTAGTCTATGACGGCGCGGCACAGACCAATGACTTGGAGGCTCTTTATACGAAATTCAACACGGAGTTGCCGGAGAGTTTTACAGGGCATTCCCTGTCCATGAGTGATGTGCTGGAGCTTTATGATGAACAGGGAAGTACCTTCCACTATGTGGATCGTATTGGATTTAAGCAAATCGACTTTAAGCCGGCGGGCCAAACATTTACCCATACCATGCAGCTTTAGCAGACAATCAACGTCTGCTTTTGCGATAGATGCAGAAAGGGAACCAGTCAAATGAAAAAGCAGAAGAAAAGGAGGAACCATTATGCCCGATTTAGACATTCGCATCACATCCATGTATCCACCCGGAGCAACCGGTGGGATCAGAGCCTACGCATCCGCAACCATCGACGGATGCTTTGGCGTCCGGGGAATCAAAGTTGTCGAGGGAGGTAAAGACGGCCTGTTCGTGGCCATGCCAAGCCGCAAGACGCAGGATGGCTATAAGGATATCTGTTTTCCTGTGACGGCGGAATTCAGAAGCCAGTTATACAGTGCTGTTTTGGACACCTACCATCAGACCCTTGCCATGGCGCAGGCGGCACCAACACCCCAGGCAGCGCCCGCACAGCCGGAACCGGCGCAGGCCGGACCGCAGATGTCCGGGATGTAAACACACAAAAATGAAACAATATGGAGGAATTGAAAATGATGAAGATGAGAAATACGATGATGAAGATCCGCACTACGGTTACCGTTAAGGCTCTGCAGGCAAAACGGAAATTTATGGAACCGTCCGGCGAGGGCTACGTGGATACCGCTGTAAAAATCCTGATCGCCGTTGTGCTGGGCGCCCTGCTTTTGGCTGGCCTTTATGCTCTGTTTAATGACACGGTTCTTCCAACCTTGGTAGAGCGTGTGGAAGAAATGTTTGACTATGCCGGCTGATCCGGCATTTTTTTTGCAGCTCGTGCAGGGCATCCTGTTTCTGGCTCTGTTAACCGCCGTATCTCTATGGGATATCCGGTACCGGAAGATTCCGGATGTCCTGCAGGCAGGGATTGCAGCGTTGGTATTTTTGGATTTTTCACCAGAGCATCTGGCAGGGATCCTGTGTATGGTTCCCTATCTGCTGGTAGCCCTTTGCGGTAAACAGGATGATGGGATTGGCGGCGGGGATGTGAAACTGGCGGGAAGTACCGGGCTGGTACTGGGGCTTCCCGCATCCCTTACAGCCTCCATGATTGGGCTTGCAGGGTTTATTGTGTATGGGACAGGAATCCTTGCTTTTAGGCGGCTTCATGGGAAAACGGAAAATTCCCCGTTTCCCGTAGGGCCGTTTCTGGCAGTTGGATGTGCCTGTGCTTATTTTATGAAAATGGGAGGAATGGTTCGATGAAGAAAAAGATCATGCTTGCGGTCTGCACGGTGGTACCGGTTGCTGTTCTTGTGACGGTCCTGCACCGCCGGAAAAGATGGATATCCAGATAAACGGACCAGGCGGGCGAAAATCAGAGGCCCGCCGCACTTTTTATAGGAGGATTGCGTTATGAACTTTTTGAAGAATAGGGTAGTGATCGGCGTGGCCTGCATTGTGCTTTCCCTGATCATCTGCTTTGCGGTTACGCCGCTGTTTAACCAGACCATCAGTGAAAAAACGGAGATTGTCCGGGTGGTAAAAGAAATCCGGCTCGGAGAGGAAATCACGCCGGACATGGTAAAGTCTGTGGAAGTGGGTGCCTATAACCTGCCGGAAGATGTGGTAAAGAATACAGACACTGCCATTGGAAAGTTTGCCTCAGCAGATCTGGCGCCAGGGGACTATATCATCGCATCGAAGATTGCAGAAGAACCGGCGGCAGAAAACGCCTATCTTTATAACCTGAATGGGGAGAAGCAGGCGATTTCCGTATCGCTCAAATCCTTTGCAAACGGGCTTTCCGGAAAACTTCAGAGCGGCGATATTGTCTCTGTGATTGCGCCGGATTTCAAAAAGCAGGGAGTCACCGTCATTCCGCCGGAACTGCAGTATGTGGAAGTTATCGCGGTTACCGCAAACAGCGGAGCAGATGCCAATACCGGGGAACGGAGTGAGGACGGAGAGAATCGGGAGCTTCCGGATACGGTCACGCTGTTAGTTACCCCGGAGCAGTCCATGATTCTTGCGGAGCTGGAAGCGGATGGCGATATTCATCTTTCTCTGGTGTTCCGCGGCGAGCAGAAACAGGCTGCAGAATTCATTGCGGCACAGGAAACGGTTTTGTCAGAGCTTTATGCACCGGAGGATGAAACGGCAGAAGGCACAGAAGATTCTGAGAGAACTGGAGGCACTTTCGAGGGAACAGGGGGAGTGGAAGATTCTGTTTCGGAAGGTGCATCCACAGAAAGTGGGGTGGAATAAGCATTGAACTTCTTAAAAAGAAGCATATTTACCCGCGGCTCAGGCGAGGAAGAATCCGACTGGGGACAGGAGACGGAGAACCAGATGTTAGCCATTTGGGGAAGTCCCGGTTCCGGTAAGACCACGGTGGCCGTTAAGCTGGCAGAACACCTTGCGAGGCAGAAACGGGATGTGGCGCTTCTGCTGTGTGATATGAACACGCCGATGCTTCCCTGCATCTGCCCGCCGGCGGATCTGGAGGAAGAACATTCCCTGGGAAGTGTTCTGGCGGCGGCTCATGTTACGGAATCCCTGGTACGGCATAACTGCATGACCCATAAGCGGTTCCGCCACCTGACAATCCTTGGGATGCGAAAGGGAGAGAACGAGTACACCTATCCGCCTTATGAGCGTACCCAGGCGGAAGAACTGCTTTCCTGCCTGCGGGGGATTGCCCCTTATATCGTGATTGACTGCGGCAGTTATATCGCAAACGATATCCTGTCGGCCATCGCACTTATGGAATCCGATGCAGTATTGCGGCTGGTCAATTGTGACTTAAAGTCCATCAGCTATCTGTCCAGCCAGCTGCCCCTTTTGCGGGAGAATAAATGGGATGCGGAAAAGCAGTATAAGATTGCCAGCAATGTCCGCCCGAATGAGGCCAGCGGCCATATTGAACAGGTGCTGGGAAGTGTGGCGTTTCAAATCCCCCATTCAGAAGAAGTGTTTTCCCAGGTACTGGAGGGGAATCTCCTAAAGGAACTGGGCTTAAAAGAAAGCCGGGGATTCCGGAAATCCATCGAATCCATCACAAAGGAGGTGTTCGGATGTTAGGAGAAAGACGGAGCAGATCCGCATTCTATGCGGGTTCTGGCGGAGATGTTCGGGAAGAAATGCTTTCGGAGGAACAGGCATCCGGACAGGCTCCGGAACCGTCGGAATCTTTGTATGACCTCGATGAAGATACCGATGGAAGTCCAGAAGATAGGACGAAAAGGCCGGAGCCATCAGAGCCGGAGACGCTGCAGGAGGTATCCGGAGAAGATGATGAATACCATCCTCCCAGGCGGCCGGACCGTCCGTTGCGTACCCATGACCTGTTCTTTTCTTCCGGGGAAGAAAGCCGTGAGTTTTCCGATGTGCTTCGTGAGGTGCAAGGCTATCTCTCCAAGGAGTACAGCAGCCTTGTGACGGCGGAGGGAAGCGGGGATGCCAAATCCCAGATCCGCCGTTTTGCCGGGAAATATATTCAGGATCACCGCATTGTCGTCAATGGAATGACCATGGATGAACTGATCGATGCGATTTATTCCGAAATGGCAGAGTTTGGTTTCCTGACCAAATATATCTACGGAGAAGGGATTGAAGAAATCGATGTGAATGCCTGGGATGATGTCGAGGTGCAGTTTTCCGGCGGCGTGACAAAAAAACTGGACGAACACTTTGACAGCCCGGAGCATGCCATCAACGTAGTCCGGCGTATGCTGCATGTATCCGGTATGGTGTTGGATGATGCCAGTCCCAGTGTCTTGGGGCATCTCAGTAAAAATATCCGGATTGCTGTGTTAAAAACGCCCATCGTGGATGAGGACGTAGGAGTCGCGGCCTCCATCCGAATCGTCAATCCCCAGAGCATGAAGAAAGAGGATTTCATCCGGGGAGGCACGGCGACGGATGAGATGCTGGATTTCCTTTCCAAATGCATCCGCTACGGAATTTCTGTGTGCGTGGCAGGCGCGACCAGCTCCGGAAAAACTACCCTGCTTGGCTGGCTTTTGACTACCATTCCGGACAGCAAACGGATTTACAGTATTGAGAATGGTTCCAGAGAGCTGGCGTTGGTGCGCAGGAAAGACGGCAAGGTTGTCAATTCCGTGATCCATACCCTGACCCGTGACAGCGAGAATGAACGCCAGCGGGTAGACCAGATTGCCCTGCTTGATATGGCGCTCCGATTTAACCCGGACATTATCGTGGTTGGAGAGATGCGGGGACCGGAGGCAAATGCGGCGCAGGAGGCAGCCCGTACCGGCGTAGCCGTGGTAACCACCATCCACTCCATGAGCTGTGATGCCACTTACCGGAGAATGGTGTCCCTGTGCAAACGGGCAGTGGATATGAGCGATGAGACCCTGATGGGATTTGTGACCGAAGCATACCCGATTGTGGCATTCTGCAAGCAGCTGGAAAACAAGGAACGACGTCTGATGGAAATCATGGAGTGCGAGATAAAACCGGATGGCGGGAGGGTGTTCCGGCCACTGTTCCAGTACCAGATTACGGAGAACCGGGTGGAGAATGGAAGATTCCTTATTACCGGAAGCCATAAGCAGGTCAATGGGATTTCCGAAAGCCTTGCCCGCAGGTTCATGGAAAACGGGATGCCCCAGGAGATGCTCACAAGGCTATTGGGAAATTCAGAAGAAAGGAAGGAGGCGAAAGCCGTATGACAGCGATCCAGCTCTTAGCCTGTGCGGGAATGATCGTAGGGGCGTTCTTGCTATTGGGGATGAAACCGGTAGAATTTACGGACGGCCTGTTTGCGTTCCTGATGCGCCCGAAAAAAAGCATCCGTGAGGATATCAAGGAATCGTCAGGAAGGAAAAAGGCAGGTGTTTTGCGCCGGGAGATTTTAGAGGCACAGGAGGTCCTTAAAATGACCGGGAGAGGAAACCGCTTCTCGGTCATCTGCGCCATATCGCTGGCGCTGTTCTGCGCGGGAGGTTCCATCGCAATCTTACTGGGAAACTTCTTTCTGGCCCCGGTCATGGCAGTGGGTTTTTTGTTCCTGCCTTTCTGGTATGTGAAGCTGACGGCCAGCCACTATAAACGGGATGTATCGGCAGAACTGGAAACGGCGCTTTCCGTGATCACCACTGCCTATCTGCGGACAGAGGACATCGTAACGGCAGTGGAGGAAAATATCGTCTATTTAAATCCGCCGGTATCAAAGGTGTTCCAGAGCTTTCTTCTGCAGATTAAGCTGGTTAATCCCGATGTGGAGGCGGGCTTACGCGCCATGCGGGGGCAGATCGACAATGAGGTGTTCCAGGAGTGGTGTGATGCGTTGAGTGACTGCCAGCATGACCGGAGCTTAAAGACGACCCTGACCCCAATCGTAGCGAAACTCTCCGATATGCGGAATGTCAATGCCGAACTGGAATACCTGATTGCGGAGCCGAGAAAGGAGTTCCTGATCATGGTAATCTTTGTGATCGGCAATATCCCGCTCATGTATCTATTAAACAAGGACTGGTACAATGTGCTGATGCACACGCCTCTGGGACAGATCATCCTGTCCGTGACCGCTGCAGTGATCTTTGTATCAGCAGGGTTTGTGGTAAAGCTGACCCGTCCCATTGAGTACAGGAGGTGAGCCGGATGATGGGATTACTGTTTTTCTTTGGAACCTTTCTTGCCCTGGGAATGTTCTTTCTGTCAGCCGCAGTCTTGCGCCTGCCGACCATCGGAGCAGCCAGTGCCATGTTGGGGACCGTCCGGCAGGAGCGGAAAACGGCTAAGACTTTGGAAACCAGTCTGATGACGGTGGCGGTATGGCTGGCAAAGTATATCCGGATTGATGAATATAAGCGGGGCCGGATGGCAAATGTGCTAAAGGCCAGTGGAATGAATGTGACACCGGAGGTTTACCTCGCGTATGCGTTAACGAAAGCCGGAGCTGTCCTTTTGGGGATTATCCCGTGTGTGTTTCTGCTGCCTCTTTTGTCGCCAATCGTAGCCATCTTAGCGGTACTCCTTTATTTTAAGGAGACGCAGAAAGCAGACGAAAAGATGAAAGCAAAGCGGGAGGAAATAGAGGGAGAGCTGCCAAGGATGGTGGCCACCATTGAGCAGGAACTGAAAGCCAGCCGCAACGTGATCGGGATGTTGGAACGGTTCAAGATGAACGCAGGGCCGGCCCTGACCGGGGAGCTGGATATCCTGCTGGCGGACATGCGCTCCTCAAACTATGAGGCGGCTTTGACACGATTTGAAGCACGGCTCAATTCTCCCATGTTGTCCGATGTGGTACGGGGACTGATTGGAGTGCTGCGCGGCGATGACAGCGCCGTCTATTTTCAGATGCTGGCTCACGATTTCAAGCAGATTGAACTGCAGCGGTTAAAGGCCCAGGCCCAGAAAATCCCGCCGAAGATCCGCGTATTCTCCTTTGCCATGCTGATGTGCTTCCTGCTGACCTATCTTGCAATCATCTGCTATGTGGCCATCCAGAGCCTTGGCGGGATGTTTTAAGGAGGGGGATCGTGAAAAAGAAACTTTGCACGTTATGGAGAGAAAAACGTGGGGAAGGTTATGTGGATGTCATCGTTCTGGTGTTGTGCGCGGTCATCGTCCTGGCTCTGGCTATGCGGGTGCTGCCGGTGTTTATCCAGAAACAGCAGTTAGATACCTTTGCCACGGAATTAGTCCGGGAAGCGGAAATTTCCGGACGGGTTGGTTCGGAAACCAGCCGCCGCGCGGCGGTTCTATCTGAGCAGACGGGCCTAAGTCCCCGTATTGAATGGTCTGACAGCGGACGGATCCAGCTGAATCATGAAGTGAGCGTAACCTTGACGATGGAAACCAATATCGGCCTGTTTGGGGATTTTGCATCTTTCCCCATTACCCTGCGCTCCCAGGCGGCCGGAAAGTCGGAAGTATACTGGAAGTGAGGTGGCGTAATTGGGGAAACGAATCGGGCAGATTTTAAAAAGTGACCGTGCCGCATCCTTTCCCATGACCATAGGGATTGTATTGGCGTTGATCATCCTATTGTGCGGCATCAGTGAATATTTCCGCCTGCAGGTCATTGCGGTAGGAGTCAGGGATGCGGTGGAGGACGCAATCATCTCGACAGTAAATGATAATTATGCTGGTGTTTACCATGGTGTGCGGGAAGGATATTCCGGAAGCTATCTGCCTTTCGGAGATGGGGACTGGGAAGAAACCCTGGATGAAGGCAACATTTATCGCTATCTGGATGAGACTCTCGGTACAACTCTGCGCGGCGGGCGTCATGTGAAGTATGGGAACGATGCGGGGACTGCTATGGAGTTTACGATTGACCGTCTGGAGGTAACGCTCCGCAACGCACCGCTTGCTCCGTCGGACCCGGAACATGCACAGCGGTTTGAGGCGGATGCTCTGATCCGTCTGGAAGTGCCGGTGCGTTTTGGCGGCAGGATACTTCCGTCCATGTTCATCACGATGAAAGTACAGGCGGGATATATCGAAGTATTTTAAAATTTCGGGAAGAAACAGGGAAAAAGATAGACTTGTGAGAAAAGATGTAGTATGTTGTGACATAACAAAGAAGGCCGTTATGTTCAAAGGAGGTCGATGAGATGAAACTGACAGAAAAGACAAAAAGATACCTTGCAATCGGAGGTGGAGCCGTGATCTGCATTGGACTGATCGCAGCCATCAGCCTGCAGTTTGGAAACGCGCCTGCCGGGGAAGATGCGCCTCCGGAGGAAAGCTCTGCTGTAACAGAAATCGTTGTGAATCCTTCCGATGTTCAGAAAGAGGAACCTGGTGAGGATGAGAAACTGGTCATAAAAACAGAAACCAGTACAGCCGTAAAAAAAGAGGAGGGCACTCAGCCGGTGGACAGCCGTCCGGCCCAGACGGATCAGACGGAACAGAGCATCCAGCCGGATGTGACGAAACCGGAGGTACCCAGCGAGGAAATCTTAACGGACCCGACTCAGAAACCGGATGGAACCAAGGTGGAAACACCGCCCGTACCGGTAGAGCATGAAGAAGTCATAACTCCTCCTGAGACAACTCCTGCAGTTGGAGAACCGCAGGCAGGCGATACCCAGAACGGACAGATCTATGTTCCGGGATTCGGATGGGTAGAGAACCAGGGCGGAGGCGGATCCGGCACAACAGCAGATGATATGTATGAGAACGGCAATAAGATCGGGGTCATGGATTGATCTTTAGAAAGGGCCGTATAACAGACGTAATGAAAGAACACTGCCAGCAGGCGGTGTTTTTTTCATGGAAAGGAGCCTTCTTGAAACAGAAAATCAGTATTTCTTTGGTTCTGTCCTGTCTTATCGTTCTGCTGTTCGCGTTTCCTGTCTATGCCGTCGGGGAGGGGAACCTGGATGGAGGCGGCGGAAGCATGGGGCAGGGAACCAGCCAGAACTCCTGGACGCCCGGAAATGAGGGGGTGCGGGTCACGGTAATCCGGGCGGAGAGCCGGGAGCCGGTAACCCGGCCCATTGACCTGACCAATAAGCGGCCGTCCATCGTGTATTCTTTTGGAAAGGTCTGCAAAGTATCCTACAACAACGGAACTGCCTTGGCTGTAAATACGGGTGCGTATGAATATGTGAATCCTGCCCAGGCGCTTCCGCGGATCATCAGCTCCAAAAGTCTCGGACAGGCCAATATAGAAGCCATCAAAAGCTATTTTACTGATGAGCAGGTCATCCGGAGCATTGCGGGTTTAACCGGCATGGATTTTGATACGCTTATTAACGGAGAGTACCGATTGTTTATTGAACCGATCAGCTTTGTAAGATTCCAGGGAAACCTGATTGCAGTGACTGCAACAGAAGCGGCGCTGTATGATGAAGTATTAAGCGGCGGGATGCGTGCGGTTCTCCCTACGGTTGCATTCCAGAACCTGCCGCTTTCCATGTTCCTGGAAACATCGGATCTTGGCTATCCAGCCTGGGGCGGACCGACAACCGGAGTACGATCCAACAGTGAAATCAAAAGTTCCCTGGGACTTGGGATCGTTCGGTTTAACGATATGCCCCCGGAGGAAGTAGAAGTAACGGAGTTTGATTACGAGTACCGGACGAATACGGAGGTGATTACAGCGGTGGATGTCAGTGGCGGGCAGAGCGACCCGGATCACCCGGTTTCCGTTACCTTTCACGTAGGAGGCCGTACTTACCGCGTCAACAATGTTTACTACCCATCGGGCGACAGTCAGCTGGCCTGGATTCGCTGGACGACGCCGGAGGAACCGCAGACCATGACCATCACCGTAAGGGTGCATGGCGGCGGCTCCGTAGCAGATGGAACCATCCAGGTAAACATCGTGGATCTTAATGAGAACCCGCCACCGGATCCCAATGCAGATGACCGGAACGACAGCTTCAGCCGGCCGGAGATTCCCACACAGGAAGAAAAGATCACAGCCAGCTGGGGAGTCTGGAGGCCGTGGTGGCAGGAACACTGGGTATGGCACAGCGGTGATGACGATGATGATGGGTATTGGTGCGACCACGGCTGGTGGGAGTTTGATCTTGACCGGTACTCCGCGAGCCTGACTGCGTCCATGGACATCACGCCGGATGAAAAAGCGCCGACAGCGAATGACAGCACCATGAAATCCGGGTATGGGATTCAGGAAAAGGTAACTACTCATGTGAGTACAAACCAAAGCTCCGCGGTAACCCCGGCACAGAACGCAGTGACTTATTTCCCGGAATTTCAGTACCAGAATTTCTGGCGGCTTTTGGAGCGGATGGGAAATGGGTATCACATGACCCATGAATTTCAGGAAAACCCGTACAGCACCTACAACCGGCGCACCCATTTCACACCCATATGGTATCCGGATGGGAGCTACATTGCCTACACAAGGTTAATGGACTGCTGGACGCCGGCGGGAATGCTTTCCATAAATCTGACAGATTCGCTGCGGATTGACGGCAACCTCTGGAGCGACTGGCATATCGCGCCTCAGAATCCAGACTAATAGCAGAAAAGAAACTGCAGGGCGATTGGCGGTCTTGCAGTTTTTTATTTCCACAGGAAGGGAGAAATTAGATGAAAGTAAAAAGAAGAATCCTGCTTTTCCTCGC
This sequence comes from Eubacteriaceae bacterium Marseille-Q4139, assembly GCA_018223415.1. NCBI lineage: Bacteria > Bacillati > Bacillota > Clostridia > Eubacteriales > Eubacteriaceae > Eubacteriaceae bacterium Marseille-Q4139. Next base: position 2,982,588 of record JAGTTQ010000001.1, read on the forward strand.
TGCAGCACTGGCAGCATGTGTGTTCTGTGTTCCCGCATATGCAGCGTCTGGCGATGTGGCGGGAGCGATTGAGGGAACCTGGAAGACGGCATCAGAACAGATCAAGACGGTGGTTAACAACGTGGTGTTTCCTGCCATCGATCTGATCCTTGCCGTGTTCTTTTTTGGCAAACTGGGGACGGCATATTTTGACTACCGCAAGCACGGGCAGTTTGAATGGGCAGGCCCAGCAATCCTGTTTGCCTGCCTGGTCTTTACCCTGACTGCACCTATGTATGTGTGGCAGATTCTTGGGATGTAAAGGAGGCAGACAATGGGATGTTGGGGAATTCGGGCTTTTGAGTCTGACGAAGGGCTGGATGCTGTGGGCACCATCCGGCAGAATCTGCCTGCAGATGGAAAACTGGAATTAAAAACGATGCTTGCTCTTTTGCAGAGCGATGAATGGTGTTCCCCGCCGGATCCAGCGGAGGGGCATAGCCATACCAGCCCGATGGCGCTTGCTGAATTGATGGTAAAATTTATGGACCAGAATCTGGAGAGGCTGGATTATGATGATCCACAGCTGGCACAAGAGAAGAAATTTGCCTCGATAACCTCTTTTACAGCAGACAGGGAATCCATCCAATGGATCAAAAAATACCTGTCGGCTACCCTGCGTCACAGTCGTATCATCGCCGAATTCCAGGCAAAGGAAGGTCAGCCGCGGGGCGGATGGTTTGACGAAAAAGACTGGTTTGGCTGGCAGACGCATATGGAGCAGCTGATCGGACGTATGGATCAGCTGCTGTGCAGTTCGGAGCCTGTAATCCAGTTGATCAGGACGGCAGAACAAAGGATGGAAGTGCAGGCAGCGCGGGCCAATGGTCCGCAGATGGGATGAGAAAGGAGAGGGCAATGACAAAGTTTGAACAGGAACTTCGCCGGATGTTTGATCACGATGCGGTATTCCTGAATGCAAAATTTGTAGGGAATGTCTGCTATGGCAGGCTGACGGATCAGATCCGCGTAAAAATATATTTCAAGACGGGAATGTTTGCGGATCGTTACGACCGTCTCAAGGTCACACTTTTAAACCGGAATGAAGGCGTCATTGACAGTATGGTGTTGAAATTTGCGGATTTATGGGGAAGGAAAATGGTGCGTAACCCCAACTTCCGCGAAGGTATTTTTCCATATATCTGGTGTGACGGTGCAGATGTGGACTGGTATGTGTATCAGCCAACGAAAACGGACTACCAGCAGGCAGTCAGTGCGGTGCGGACATACCTGGAAGTGTTTCAGGAGCCTGCGGAAGAACTGCAGCCCGGGCAGAAAATGTGTTGAAGGAGGATACATGGACAGAAAAGAACTGATAGAAGCCAATCCTATTTTGTCATTGGGGAAGGAAATCTTTGACCGGACTGATGGGATATGTGTGATTGGTCCGGGTCCCGGCGGAATCGGCGTCACAGTTCCCCAGGCGTCTAAGATTAGCCTATTGCTCCTGTTTGAGCCGTATCCCATATACGATGCGGGGAGTTTGCCGGAAGGGAAGTCCGAGATTGAGGTAAGGGTTGCTGGATTCGGCATGGGTATCAAACGTGAATTATCGGAGGATGCAGTAAAAGCTCTGATGAAAGAGGGACAAGATCCGATTACCAGGAAGATTGCATCCGCAGTTCTGGAACTGTCTGGGGAATCCAGGAAAGTTACCTATGAGCAATATGACGAAGCATTCGGGGCTTTGGCAGATTGGGAAATGGGGCAGGAGGATGAAGCCTTGGAACCGCCGGCACTTAACGGTCCATCTATGTGATGAGGGGTAAGGCTATTTCTGCTGACACCCGAGTGAAAGGAGGCATGGATAAGGCGTGTTCATATGGGATTTTGTTGCCGATACCGTATTGGGGCAGATTGTGGACTGGATCTACGGGCAGCTCGTAGGGTTTCTCGGTGATTTTTTTATGCAGATGGGCAACATGGGTGCGGAGCTTTTTGAAATGTCCTGGGTACAATCCATCGTGCTGTTCTTTTCCTATCTGGCCTGGGCGCTGTATGTCACGGGGCTTGTGGTGGCCGGATTTGAGTGTGGAATCGAAAGTCAGAACGGGCGGGGGAGTATCCGGGAAACAGCAATCAACGCCATCAAGGGGTTTATGGCAGTCAGCCTGTTTACGGTAGTCCCGGTGGAGCTGTATAAGTTCTGCGTGTCCCTGCAGGGGAGTTTTACTGCGGAGATTACCGGGCTTGGCGATGGTTTTGGGACGGTTGCCCTAAATATCATTACCTCCCTGCAGGATGCGGGAACCTGGGAAGATGCAGTACAGGCGGAAATCTTCGGGGGCCTAAACAGCATCACAAGTCCAATCTTAATGATTTTTATCCTGATCCTAATGGGATATGCAGTCATCAAGGTGTTCTTTGCCAACTTAAAGCGCGGCGGTATTCTGCTGATCCAGATCACAGTTGGAAGCCTCTATATGTTCAGTATTCCAAGAGGTTACATTGATGGCTTCGTTGGCTGGTGCAAGCAGGTCATTGGCCTGTGTCTGACTACGTTCCTGCAGGCAACGATCCTGATTGCCGGACTGATGGTAGTCAAAGACCACGCGCTTTTAGGGCTGGGACTCATGCTGTCGGCCGGAGAAGTCCCGCGGATTGCCGGACAGTTCGGACTGGATACAGGGACCAGAGCCAATGTGATGGGAGCGGTTTATGCGGCACAAGGGGCGGTCAATCTGACCCGGACCATTGTACAGACTGTAGCGAGATAGGAGGGGAAACAATGTCAGAAAAGAAGCTGGTATATATCGCATCCCCATATGCGGGGGATGTGCTGGAAAACATCCAAACGGCACAGAATGCCTGCCGGTATGCGATGGCGCAGGGAACTGTCCCGATTGCGGTGCATTTGATGTATCCGCAGTTTTTGGATGACGGTTCTGTGGAGGAACGGGAGGCTGGAATGCAGATGGGGATCCGGGTGTTAGAAGCCTGCGATGAACTGTGGCTGTTTGGGGACCGCATGTCCTCTGAGATGCAGAGAGAATTGGAAGCGGCAGAGCAGTTGGGCATTCCGGTGCAGCGAATCAGTGGTCAGGAGTTGGTCTCCTGGCTGGAGGAAGGACCGGAACAGAGTTTCTTTGGAATGGAGCTTAGAGGATGCTGACCCTGGGGAGTCTGTTTGATGGGATTGGAGGATTTCCTCTGGCCGGTATCCACAATGGGATTACGCCGCTTTGGGCAAGTGAGATCGAACCTTTCCCAATCAAAGTAACACAAATCCGATTCCCGGATATGATCCATGTGGGGGATATCACAAAACTGGACGGAAGCAGGCTCCCGCCTGTGGATGTGATCTGCGGGGGAAGCCCCTGTCAGGATCTATCTGTTGCTGGACAGCGGCGCGGCCTTGCGGGAGAACGCTCCGGTCTGTTCATGGATCAGGTGCGTATTGTAAAGGAGATGAGAAATGCAGATGCCGGACGAGGGATACCAGATCACCTTAGCAGACCTCGATACCTCGTTTGGGAAAATGTGCCGGGAGCCTTCAGCTCCGCAAATGGAGAGGACTTCCGTGCGGTTATCGAGGAGATCGTCCGTATCAAGGACGATACCTGTCATGTGCCTCGACCTGACTCCGGGCGCTGGGAACCTGCTGGGGCTGCCATTCTGGGAACTGAATTCAGCTTGGCTTGGAGAGTCCTGGATGCTCAGTTCTGGGGAGTCGCCCAGCGCCGCCGTCGTATCTTCCTTGTCGCAGATTTTGGAGGACTCACCGCACCCCAGATATTATTTAAGCAGGAAAGCCTGTTTGGGGATTCTGCGGAGGGCAAAGGCCAGAGGGAAGGAGTTGCCGGAGCAGCTGAAAGAGGCGCTGATGTGGCAGGCGGGGCTTGTATGATTTCCCCAGAACTGCAGAGGACAGAACAAAAGGGAAAACAGCAACTCCTGTGTTTAAATAACCAGGGCGGCAGCCCAATGGATGTGACAGAGGATATGACGGCGACTTTCCAGGCGGGAATGGGAAACCATCCGCCATTGGTGTCCGGACAGGCGGTACAGGCGGCAGGAGTTGTCACCAAAGGAAATGGGGAATGTTTTTTAATGACAGAAACCCATGCGGCTTTGACTGAGGGCGGCGGTCAGGCTGGGCAAGGTTACCCCTGTGTGCTTACAGCAGGATTTTGTGGTAATGCCAGTTCCGAGGCAAGGGGAATTGGGCTTCAGACAGAGTGTTCCCCGACGATTAAAACAGGACAAGCCCCGTCTGTTCTTTGTCTGAATGACCAGGGAGGCAGTCAGATGGATACATCGGAGGATGTGTCTGGGACGCTGCGGGCACAGGAGCATGGGCATCAGCCGCTTATTATGGCAACACAACAGGGCGGGGCAGAGATTGGCGAGGGGATTTGCCCGACGATTACAGGAGCGGCTGGCTCCAGCGGAAATAATCAGCCGGTACTGTTTGAGAACCATGGGATTGATGCGCGCTATACCGGCCCTCATGGAGTTGCACCGACCATGTCTGCACGCTATGGGACTGGCGGTAATAATGTCCCACTGGTTGCAGACCAGCCAGAGAGCTACTGTATTGCGGGAAATATCATTGACCGGCAGGATAAGAACGGTGGAAATGGACTGGGATGTCAGCCGGATATCAGTTACACCCTGACGGGGATGGACCGGCATGCGGTGTTCAGCAGACAGCGGAGCGATGAACTGATTGAAAATGAAGTTGTGGCAACGCAGAGCGCCAGACAGCACAAGGACGCAACGGATCTGATAATGGAGGTTTTCGGGGTAGATTGCCGGAATGGAAATGAGAATGGGGACATCTCCGGAACACTTCAGCCAGGTTCGGGTGGGACTTCTTTAAACTCCATCCATCCGGTCCGGATGGGAAAGCGCATCCGGCGTCTCACTCCACTGGAGTGTGAACGGCTGCAGGGGTTTCCGGACGGCTGGACAGATATCCCCGGTGCTTCGGACAGTGCCAGATATAAAGCCCTTGGAAACAGTGTGGCGATTCCATGTGTGGACTTTGTCCTGCGCGGAATCGCTTATTTTTTACGGAAGATCAGAGAAGAAACATGAGATATCCTCTTGTTGGTATTGCTTCCTTTTGGAGAAAAATCTTGTTGGGTATGGTCATAGCTATTCCATAACATTCCCGATATACTTGGCTTGTAACATCAAGGAAAGGAGAACATCCATGGAGAACCGAAAAAATTTATGCGCCATGATCCCGGAATCGTTATATACGAAAGTCGGGGAAGAAAAGGAAAAACTGGCACTCAATCTCAGCCAATATGTCGAGATGGTACTGAACGAACATTTTGAAGGAGGAAAAGCAATGGCAAACGGGACAAGGACACTGGCATTCCAGGTATCAGAGGAACTTTTTATGAGGATCAAGGAATATTTAAAGCAGACCGGACAGAGCCAGAAAGACTTTGTGATCGGGCTGATCGAAACAGCCTTAAGTGAAGCGGAGAAAGTAAAGCCGCATGAGGAAACTGCAGAATGAAATTCGTCTAACACCGCCGGAGGGCTTACGCTGCCGGCGGTAAATTTATTGGAGGTGGAACCTTGTATATCTATCCGGACAACTTAAAATCCAGGGCAACCCTGTGGCTCTGGCAGCTTCGGGACATCGGCGTCATCGGGGTGTGTGCGTTGGTATCCATCCTGTCATTTACACAGGCAGGACTTTTTCTGCCCATCGTCTTGACGGCGGTTTATGCCTTTCTGACGATCCGCTTTGAGGATACCAGTATCCTGGATTTCATCCGATATGCCTGTGCTTACTTTTTTACCAGACAGCAGCTCTACGAGTGGAGGTTTACAGAACATGAACAGAAAGAAGAAATCTGAGAAACAGGAGGCGGCGCATCGGGCGTCCACCCGCCAACTGATTGGGGCAAAGGAGATCACGGAGTACAGCCTGATAACCTATGGGCACGGGGAGCTGGTGTATTTTATTGTGAAACCAACCAACATCTCCGTGCTGTCAGAGGCCAGCGTAGGGGCAAGGATCTACGCGTTGATGACGGTGTTAAAAGGCGTGGCGGAGATTGAGATGCTGTGCTTAAACAGCCGGGAAAGTTTTGAGGACAATAAGCGGTTTTTGCGTTCCCGCATGGAACAGGAGGAAAACCCTGTGGTCCGAAAGCTCCTGGAAAGAGACTTAACGCACCTGGACCGTATCCAGGTACAAATGGCGACTGCCCGTGAATTTCTCATTTTACTCCGGCTGAAGGAAGAAAAAGAATCCGAGGTGTTCCCCTATCTGGCCCGAATTGAAAAGTCCTTGAAGGAGCAGGGATTTTCCGTTAAAAGAGCGGATAAAGAGGACATCAAGCGGATACTGGCCGTGTACTATGAGCAGAACGTGACCACAGAGAAGTTTGAGGACTTCGATGGGGAACGCTGGATTATCCCGGACGATTAACAACAGGAAAGAAAACAGAACTGCGTCGGAGAAACCGGCGTATTTTTGTGCCTAAATTTAGGAGGTGTCCATTTGAGAAAAACGAGAACTGCCCAGGTTTCTGAACTGAAAGGCGATGTGCGGATTCAGGAATTCCTAGATATGATTGCCCCATCGGTCATCAAATTTGAAACGGACCATTTCATCTGCGGCAATACCTTTCGCTGTGTGTGGGCGCTTAGAGAGTATCCAACCGCGACGGACGAGCAGGCGATCCTGTCCCATCTGGGAGAAAAGGACGGGGTAACGCTTCGGATCTACACCCGCCATGTGACGCCGGTGGAGGAACGGAAGATCATCAGCAATGCGGCAAATAAAAACCGTATGGACCGCAGCAATACCAATGACTTACAGCAGACGGTGCTGGCGGAGAGTAATCTGCAGGATGTGGCGACCATTGTGACACAGATGCACCGAAACCGCGAACCGCTCCTCCACACGGCCGTGTATCTGGAGCTTTGCGCCCACGACTTGGATCAGCTGAAACTTCTCCAGACGGAGGTGCTTACGGAGCTGATCCGTGCAAAGCTAAATGTGGACCGGCTGATGCTCAGACAGCAGCAGGGGTTTCAGTGCGTAATGCCTACGGGCTGGAACCTGTTTGGGGATCAGTTTGAGCGGGTGCTGCCAGCCAGCAGCGTGGCCAACCTGTACCCGTTTAACTATTCTGGCAAGACCGACCCTAATGGTTTCTACATTGGCCGGGATAAGTTTGGGAGCAATGTGCTGGTGGATTTTAACCGCCGTGCCGATGATAAGACAACCGCCAGTATCCTGATTTTAGGAAACAGCGGACAGGGAAAGAGCTACCTGTTAAAGCTTCTGCTGACCAATTTGCGGGAATCCGGGATGCGGGTAATCTGCCTGGACCCGGAAATGGAGTATGAAGATCTGACCGAAAACCTGGGCGGATGCTTTATTGACCTGATGAGCGGGGAGTTCCTCATCAACCCGCTGGCCCCGAAAATACGGAATGAGTCCGACAGCCCGGAGGATCTGGATGCGCCGCAGACCTTCCGGATCCGTTCCCGCCTGTCTCAGCATATCAGTTTTTTAAAGGACTTTTTCCGAAGTTACAAGGACTTTACGGACCGGGAGATTGATGTGATTGAGATCATGCTCCAGAAGCTCTATACGAAATGGGGTATTACCGATCACAGCCCCTTTGACCGGATGGCCGACACGGAATACCCGATCCTGTCTGATCTCTACGCTCTGATTGAGCAGGAGTACAAGGAATATGATGAGAACAGGCGCCAGCTTTATACCGCAGAAATGCTCCAGAACATTCTCCTGGGGTTAAACTCCATGTGTGTGGGAGCGGAGAGTAAGTTCTTCAATGGCCATACGAACATCACAGATGACAGCCTTATTACCTTCGGTGTGAAAGGTCTTCTGCAGGCCAGCAAGAGTCTGAAGGATGCATTGCTGTTCAATATCCTGTCCTTTATGAGCGATAAACTCTTGAGCGAGGGGAACACTGTGGCCAGCCTGGATGAGTTTTATCTGTTCCTTTCCAACCTGACAGCGGTGGAATATATCCGCAACTTTATGAAGCGTGTCCGGAAGAAAGAGTCCGCGGTCATCATTGCCAGCCAGAACCTGGAGGATTTCAACCTGGATGGTGTCAGGGAATACACGAAGCCGCTGTTTTCCATCCCTACCCATCAGTTTTTGTTCAATGCAGGCAGCATTGATGCCAAGTTTTATACGGACACGCTGCAGTTAGAGGAAAGCGAATACAACCTGATCCGGTATCCCCAAAGGGGCGTGTGTCTTTATAAATGCGGCAATGAGCGGTATAACCTGATGGTCCATGCACCGGAACACAAGGCGAGGCTGTTTGGAAAGGCCGGCGGCCGGTAATGGAGGTGACGGGGGATGGAACTGAAGGGGCAGCGGTTTGGAATCGAAATTGAGATGACGGGAATCACACGTGAGAAAGCAGCGGAAGTAACGGCACAATATTTCGGGACCAGCTCCCAATACCTGGGAACTTATTATGATACCTACGCGGCGTTAGACCCGGAAGGCCGGCAATGGAAGTTTATGAGTGATAGCAGTATCACGCCGCAGCGGAAAGAAAACGGTCGGATTATTTCAGTAGGCGATGAGTACCAGACGGAGATGGTTAGTCCCATCTGCAGGTATGAGGATATCGTTTCCATTCAGGAGATTGTCCGGAAACTGAAAGAACATGGGGCCATAACCAATAAGAAATGCGGCATCCATGTGCATATCGATGCCTCCCCGTTTGATGCCCGGACGCTTCGAAACATCACCAACATCATGGCAGCCAAAGAGGACCTGATCTATAAAGCCCTTCAGGTTTCCGTGGCGCGTGAACATTCCTACTGCCAGAAGGTGGAGCAGCGTTTCCTGGATGAGCTGAACCGGAAAAAGCCTAAGACTCTGGATGGCGTGGAACGGATCTGGTATGACGGAGAGAGCCGCAGGAGCGACCATTACGATGGCAGTCGGTATCACTGCCTGAACCTGCATTCCGTGTTCCAGAAAGGTACGATTGAGTTCCGACTTTTCAATGGGACACTCCATGCAGGAAAAATCAAAGCGTATATCCAGTTCTGTCTCGCAATCGGCGCACAGGCGTTGAACCAAAGCTGTGCCAGCCGCAGGAAAACCCAGACCACCAATGAGAAATATACGTTCCGCACCTGGCTTCTGCGCCTGGGCCTAAATGGAGACGAATTTGCCACAGCGCGTCTGCATCTTCTGAAAAATCTTCCCGGCTGTATCGCATGGCGGGACCCGGCACAGGCGGAGGTACAAAAGGAACGGCTGCGTCAGAAAAAAGAAAAGGAACGGGAGATGGCAAGGCTGGAACGGCAGAATTCCATTGACAGACAGGATATGGTTACCACAGATGTTATACCAGGAGAAACCGGAGGGAGCGAGGAATCCCCGTCTTTCTCTATGCAGATGTAGGAAAGGAGAATCGCATCGATGAGTAGAAAACCGAAACTTTATATCGCCTATGGCAGCAATCTCAATCTGCCCCAGATGGCACATCGCTGCCCGACTGCAAAGGTGGTTGGAAAAAGTGAACTGAAGGATTATGAATTGCTGTTCCGGGGCGCCCGTAAGGGAGCAATGGCCACGGTCGAACCAAAAGAAGGCAGCTCGGTTCCTGTTCTTCTCTGGAGGATACGGGATATGGACGAAGCCGCTCTTGACCGATACGAGGGGTATCCGTTTCTTTATGACAAGCAGATGATGAATGTGGAGCTGGATGGCAAGACAGTATCTGCCATGGTGTATGTGATGACGCCGGGGCATGAATTCGGAGTGCCATCGGATTTCTATGTCGATACCATCATGGAAGGTTATGGGACTGCCGGATTTGATCCGCAGGTTCTGGAAGATGCCATAGACCATGCCTGTGAACTCGTAAAAGAGCAGGAGGTGCAGACCGGCCAGCGCTCCCTGTTTGGGATGGGAGGATGGGATACTCTCCAGTGAAACGGCAGAAAAGAAAGAGGAGCCGGACGGTCGGCTCACTTCTTAACGCTTGTGATTGCTTTGATATAGGAGCGGAGCATCTCCTCCACATAGGGAATGTACTCCGGATCCAGACCGGAAAGCATGGCGTTGACATTTGATAAGTCTCCCTGTTTTTCTTTCCCGAAAAGGACGTAGTCGGCAGAAACGCCGAGCGCATGGCAGATCTTCACAAGAGATTCTGCGGTAAAACTGCCAGCTCCTAACTCGATGGTGCCTAAAAACGAGCTGGCCAGATCCGCTTTTTCTGCAAGGGTCTCCCGTGAATAGCCGAGATTTTCCCTGCATTTCCGAATCCGTCCGCCAATCTCTATGTTTAACTGTTTTTTCAAACCATCACCACCTTGTATGCCCTTGATAGTGATAGTTTATCTTACTCAATCGAATATAAACATCATTGATAAAGGTTGATTATTAACCTGTATCAAGTATAATAAAATCATCAATGAGAGGACAAGGAGGAACGGAAGATGGAAGGCGGGCAGGCTGTGCTGTATGCAAGAAAGTTTGGACGGGGCATCACAATTGTTTATCCCAAAACCCTGGAGATTACCAGAGAAAAAGAACTGAATATGGCGGCTGAGTAAGGTTCCTTTCCGGGGCCTTCTTTTGCTGCCCCGGAAAGGAGGAACGCCTATGGCAGCTCCCGCTGCTGTGGTGGCGGTCAAGGCCGCCCTCGTTGTGGCAACGGACAAACGGGCAAGAACAGTTGTGCTTTCTGTTCTTGCGGCGCTTCTGGTGCCGTTTATTTTAATCATTGTGGTTCTCCTGTGTGCGTTGTCTGGAACGGCAAACCACAATACCTCTGCAGTGAACCTGACATTTCATGGAGGGTATCTGTCTTCCCAGATGCCTGCCGAATACCGGATGTACATCGAAAAGATGCAGGGAGAATTCTCAGATCTGGATGGTGTGCTTACAGACATCAATGACATGGCCGAAGGCGGAACCGTGGATGGTTACCGGGTAAAATCCATTTTTTATGCTCTGTTTTTCGGCGCGGATCAACCCCGTATGGACCGGGAAGATTACCGGGCTTTTGCAGATTGTTTTGTAACCTATGAGGACCGGGAGGATGAGGAAGGAAACACTTATACGGTGGCGATTCCCATCACAGACCAGCAGGCAATCTATGAAAATTTGTCGGCTGTGCTGGATCAGAGCATCACGATGGAGGATCAGACCAATGCCCAGAGGATTTATACCCTTGTGAAGTATGGGCAGGCACTGCCTGGTGGAAACGGACTTCTGCCGGGAGAAGCAATGGGAGATGGGAGCTACGGCGCACTGATGGCGGAAGCGACCAAGTATATTGGCTGGCCTTATGTGTGGGGAGGCAGTTCACCGGCAACCAGCTTTGACTGCAGCGGGTATGTCTGCTGGGTCTATACACAGTCCGGTGTTTACCATCTGTCCCGCACCTCGGCACAGGGAATCTTCAACCAGTGTGCTGTGATTCCACGGGAGGAGGCGAGGCCGGGAGACCTGATCTTTTTTACCGGAACCTACGCTTCCGGAAATCCGGTAAGCCATGTGGGGATTTATGTAGGTGGGAACCAGATGCTCCACTGCGGGTCCCCCATCGGCTATGCCAACATCGATTCCGCGTATTGGTCCGGTCACTACTACGCCATGGGCAGGCTGCCGGCAGGATGATAGAAACGGCTCCCCGCAGGGAAACTGTGAAATTGTCACAAACTGGTTTGTCAGGTTCTGGTATCGCTTTCCTAAAAGAATCCTGGTATGTTGTGTTGCTGAAAGGGGGTGCAGCATACGATGGATGAAATCTTTGAACAGCTGAATGAAGTCATCGAGGCCAGAGTAGCCCAGATCCGAAACAGCATGGAGGATGGCACAGCGCCGGAATCCCAACGAAACAGGAAAGAAAAGGTCGGGCGGATGGACCGGATCCTCCGGATGCTTCCGGAGAAAGAACGGAGCTGGCTGGACAATCAGCTGCTGGAGCAGACAGAGCTTCCGGAACAGGAACAGATAAAGTTCTACAAAGCCGGACTGTCTGATGCCATTGATTTCCTGCGGTTCTTGAAAATCTGACGGACTGGAAAACGGGACGCGGCGGCTATTATGCCGCCGGTTCCTTTTGGAAAAACAGAAAGAGAGGAATGGCAAGATGAAGAATACAACGCTTACGGTAACGTTTAATACGGAAAAGCTGGATGCCCTGACATTCCACATGGGCAAACGGGATGCGGATCTGCAGACAGAACTGAATGACACTATGCAGCGGCTCTATGAGAAATATGTCCCCCAGGCAACCCGCGAATATATCGATGATAAGGTGGCACGTGATGTGGCCGGGAGGGACCGGCCGCGGCGTCCCGCACGGCCAGAAAGAAGGACATCTGGGACGGCTCCTGTGTCAGAAACCAGTGCAGGAGGTGAATCCGGATACCGGCCGCCCGTGTAAGCCCCTGTGAGCCGCTGTATCGGCTTTTTCGTGCAGGGGTGGCATCCGTTGTACCCCTGCGGGAGTTTTTCGAGGTGTTGGGGCGCGTGTGGACAGAAAGGCCGGATAGCGGCCAAGAGGCTGATAAACGCTAAAGTTTAGCGGTTTAAGTTGGGTCGAAATGTGTGCAGGTTAAAGGGCGGGTGGCTTTTCAAAGCCCCCTCGCCCGGTTCACACCGCCCTGCAAAGCCGTGCGGGGATTTTCTTTGGCACCCCAAAAGTCCCGTTACAGAAATTGAGGTGGCTGGTATAGAAGTCTGGCAAGATTTCTGGGGAAAAAGAGGGTGGCTTCGGCAGAGCAGGCAGAAAGGAGGGGCTCATGAGCGGAAATGCGGATAAAACCAAGTTTTCCATCCGCGTGGATACGGAACTGGTCGCACTGGCAGATGCCTATATCAAGGACAGCACGGTAAAGAACCGCACCGAGCTGATTGAAGATGCCCTGCAGTTCTATCTAGGGTTTCTTACTTCGGAAAAAGCGGAGGACTATCTGCTCCAGGCAATCTCCTCGGTAATGACCGGAACGGTGCAGGACAGTGAGAATCGACTGGCGAGGATGGATTTTAAAATCGCAGTGGAGCTTTCTAAGCTGTCCCAGGTGATTGCCTACACACATGATGTTGACGAAACGGCCATGAAACGGCTACACTCGAAATGTGTGGAGGAAGTCAGGCGCATCAACGGTGCGATTGATTTTGAGAGCGCATACAAATATCAGAAACGTGAAACCTAAAAGAATAGAAAATCTTTGTTGGATTTTGGTATAGACTGGTCGCACATGGTTCGTTTATGGTGTGTTGAAAAAGGAGAGTAGTAACAATGGATAAGAATGAAATTTTTGAAATGGTGATTCAGGAGATGACAGAGCATGCGCTGCTGTACCGGAGAAAAACCTGTAATGATGAGGAAAAAAATCTCTATCAGGAGATTAGTATGCTGGCTGAAAAAAAGCGGGATGTGCTTGCGAAACTTTCTCCAGAAGATCAGCAGGTAGTGGAAGATTATATTGTCAAGATCAATCTTCTGGCACAGCACGAAAGTGCGTATCTCTATGTGCAGGGCGCAAAGGACTGCGTGGAGATGCTGCAGAAGTTGGGTGTCCTGTAGGAAAAAAGGAATGGCCGGATGAATGCAAGAAAACAGTTGAAGCCACAGAAGTCAGCGTGGTATAATAAAAAAACAAGAGAAGGGAGCGGTTCCGTATGTTAAAATTAGAAATCCGGCTGAATGAAAATAAAATCCGTACAGAGGGAAAGTACACAACAGAATGCTTAAATCAAACATTGATTTCTGCATTTGAGGAAGAACAGTTGGACTGCAGGAAGGAATCCGATGGCACATTGGTTTTTGTCGGGAGAGGGCGGGCAAAAGACTATGGATGTTTCGGGATGCTGATTACAGCCCTGAAACGGGAAATGTGGTTTATGAATTATGTAGAAAAATGGATTTGGTATAATAGCGATGACGGAGAGAGTGAGGATGACTTTGTGGTAGAAGATGTCCTCCTGTTTTATACCAACCGAGCCAGTGCTGCTTAATGGCAAGACGTGAGGCCAGACAGTATAAAGCCCTCTACTTTGATATGCGTGTTCAGGCATTAAAAGAATTTTATCCCAAGAAAAATCATCTTGGAGCGTATAAAGAGATTAAGAATTATCTTCTGAAACACGAATTTACTCACGAACAGTGGTCAGGATATCATTCCATGAAAAAAATAACTGACCTGGAGATTTTTGAACTTGTACGGGACATGGCCACTGAGATGACATGGTTTCCAGATTGCCTCCATCATTTTGAGGTAACAAATGTTGGAACCAACCACGACCTTATGAAGATTCTGAAACCGAAACAGTTGAGTCCTAAAATGTTGAATATGTAATATGGAAAAGATTAAGAAAGGCGGCTGGAAATGGCTGCTTTTCTTTTTGCCAGGAGGAAATCCATGCCAAGACTGATTTTTACCTCCCACTATCTCCGGGATGCACCGCCAGAACATCTGGAGAATTATGTCCGTTATATCGGAACCCGTGAAGGTGTTGAGAAAATCGATGAAAGCAAGCTGTCCCTTCCCGCTACCGGTAACCAGAAAGAACTGAATGCACAACTAATCCGTGATATTCCGCAGACAAAAGAACTGCTGGAATACGCGGATTTTTTATTGCGTCCGACCATCGGGAATGCCTCCGAGTTTATTTCCTGTGCGCTGGAGCAGAACGTGGATCTTATTGGGAACCGCAAAAACTATGTGGACTATATTGCAAACCGTCCCCGCGTGGAGCGTGTGGGGGAGCATGGTCTGTTCACGGATGCGGGAGTTCCCGTCGTGTTAAAACGGGTGCAGGAGGATGTGGTAAATCACAAAGGTCCGGTCTGGACGCATGTCATCTCCCTTCGTAGGGAGGATGCAGCGCGGCTTGGGTATGACAGCGCGTCCCAATGGATGGCACTACTCCGGTCGAAACGGGCCATGCTTTGCAGACACATGAAGATTGACAGTGCAAATCTCCGATGGTACGCAGCGTTCCACAATGAGGGCCACCATCCCCATGTACATCTGATGGTGTATTCTGCAAAAGACAATGACGGGTATCTGACGAAACCGTCCATTGAAGCCATGCGCTCGGAGCTGGCCCATGATATTTTCCGCCAGGATTTCGCAAATCTCTACGAGGAACAAAATCAGGTGCGTGCAGCATTGAAATCCGGAGCGGAAGATGTGATACGGCAGAAGGTAGAAGATCTAAAAGGTGAAACCCTTGTAAACGATGAGATTGAGCGAATGATGGTTCTCTTATCCGAGCGCTTAAAAAATACATCCGGGAAAAAGGTATATGGGTACCTGAAGCGGGATGTGAAAAATCTGGTGGATCAGATTGTAGATGAACTGGCGAAAGACAGTCGTGTATCAGAACTGTATCAGGCATGGGGAAAATGGCAGGATGAAATCCGTTCTACGTATCAAAACGATCTGCCTCCACTCCCGCCTTTGTCAGAACAGAAACAATTTAAAAGTATTAAAAATATGGTAATCGCAGAAGCATGGAAACTAAGCAGCCATCAGCTGACTTTTGAAGACGAGTATGCTCCAGAACCAGAAATACAATGGATTCAAGAAGAAGTCCTTCCAGATGGAGAAATGGAACCGGAGCAAGTGGATCCGGACGAAACAGATTTGCCGGAAGGAATGCAAAAAGACAGACCGAAACAACAAAATGTCTTTCATTCCAGTTGGAGTGATGGCTACAAACGTGCGCGGGGCTATCTATATGGCAGCGAAGAAGTGGGTCAGGACTTTGAGCAGGCATTTGTGTTGTTTCTTGCGGAGGCGGAAACGGGGAATGCGCTGGCGATGTATGATCTGGGGCGGATGTGTGCGGACGGACTGGGGTGTGAATCAGATTCAGAAGCGGCAGAGCATTGGTACCGGAAAGCACTGGGGGGTATCACTTAGATAAAGATACCACACCAATCCCACGCTGACTTTTGCTCAACCGATACAGCCGGAGGGCTGGATAACAAGAAAAGGCGGTATGCGCCCCGTGGAGGGGTAGCGTACCGCCTTTTTTGTGGGGGTTTCCAAAGGGGGCAACGCCCCCATTTGGCACACGACTTTGCGAAGCAAAGTGTAGTGTGTTATACGCTCTGTCGGCGTTGCCGTGAAAATGCCGTTGCCGCCGGGGAGGGCAAGGGCATTTGAAGCGGCAGGAAAACAGGGCTGTGCTTGTGTGGCGTGGAGCCGCAAGCGCAGGTCTGTTTTCGACAGCAGACAGGGCGTATATGAACGCCCCCGTTCTTCGTCCTACGCTCTGACTTGTGGATAAAGTGTCCCGAAGTTGTGGCTACACTCCCGGAAAAGTAACAGGACAGCGGGTAACCGTCAAGGCTGAAATGAACGGGTTTACACCCGGCCTTGACCGCCACCCGCCGTCCCACTGAATGGGTGGACAAGGCGGCCAATCCCTCAAAGTGCTTGTCCGCGCTCTTTCTGATTTTGAGGTATTCAGTTTTTCAAAATTGAATAATCAAAATAAATTTTTTCGATTGAAAAAATTTTATTTGTTATCATCTTCAATGCCATATTTTTTCTTTTGCCGAATCACATAATTACTGATTTTTTCATCATATAGTGGATACTGGTAATCCAACTGGCATGCCACTTCTGACGAAACCTCCCGGAACAATGCCATACATTGTTCAAAGGATTCCCACATATGGGGATAGGAATCCATATTATAAGTGGACATAAGTCGTTCCCACAATTCCTCTGGGACATATTGCTTCATAAATTTATAGTTTTTTCCCAAACTGAAATGAAATCCCTGTTTGATACCAATCAGCCAGGAAATCATGCGAAGCAATTCTTTTCGTACTATATCATTCATATGGTCAATAGCAAAAAGAATTTCTTTGCGGCATAAGCCCTTTACTACATATGTTGTAGTATTCCAAAATTCATTACAGCAATCGTCAAACATTCTTTGAGTAGGCTTCTGCAAGTGGTAGTCTATATCCGTTGGTATTGGCGGCTTTACGATACGGTTGTCTTTATCCAACAGTAACTTTACCAGTTTATCCCATGTAAAATACTCGTCTATCAGTTCCAGCGGCAGCAAAGTTAAATCTATCTTAACATCATCAGTAAACAGCATTAAATATGAAAATCCCTTTTCTACAGCTGGAAATAATTCCATATCTTCCGGCTTTTGCAGAATCAACCTTTCACCAAATATATCTAGCCATTTATCATCACTTGTGAAGCTGTCCATATCCGTAACAAAAAAAGTAATATCAAAATCCTGAAAATCATCAGGCGGAATATTTGTATTTGTTCTAGATCCTTCCAAAGTAACCATGCGAATGCGTTTGTCTGTTTTTGCAAAATTCAAAACAATATCATAAACTTCCTTTTCTGATCTCATTTTTATCTCCTCCAATTATTGAAATGGGCGGGAAGCCATTTTAGGGCTTTCCCGCCTTGATTACCCTTTAGCAAAGACGGGCGGGACTGTCAACGGCGGCGCATTTATGCGCCGTTCATCTTGACCGTTGACTGGCTCGGCTGGCTTTGCTATCTCTCGATAAATTGTACCGAAATATTGAATTATTCTGGTACATACAAATAGCAACCTTTCACATGGTCATTTACAATTCCGATTGCCTGCATATACGCATATATAATCGTGCTGCCTACAAACTTAAAGCCTCGTTTTTTTAAGTCTTTACTGATTCTATCTGAAAGTGGCGTTGTTGCAGGAATGTCCGCTTCCGATTTGAAATGATTATGAATCGGTCTATTCTTAACATAAGACCAAATAAACTTATCAAAACTTCCGTATTCTTCTTGGATTTTGATAAATTGCTGTGCGTTTGTGATTGTCGACTTAATTTTTAATCTATTGCGAACAATATTGGGATTTTGCATTAACTCATCAATTTTAGTTTCGTCATAGAGAGCAATTTTTTGATAATCAAACTCGTTGAAGGCTTCCTTAAATGCAGCTCTTTTATTTAATATCGTCAGCCATGATAATCCGGCTTGCATACCTTCAAGAACCAACATTTCAAATAGTTTTCTATCATCATGAACGGGCTTTCCCCATTCCTCATCATGGTATTCTTTATAGAGTTCTGTGGTTGCCCACGAACATCTTTCTCTATCGTCTTTCTTCATGGTATCCTCCGTTTTGTAAAATTTGTTTTTGTCGCCCACTTATTTTCTCCCCCGCTGTGGGTTTGGATTTTTCAGCAAGTCCGACTTCTGTGCAATCTTTTTCAGCCACTTCTTTTCTTCCTCAGACAGCTTCTTGTAATTCAGTTTAAGCCGCTTACAGATAAACGCCAAAGCCGCTTGCTCCGGGTCGCTGTCCTCTCTGGCGGTTTCCTCGGCGGTCTGCAAGAAATCTTCCAGCGGGTTGTCCTCCGGAACGCTGAAAAAATCGTTCTTATGCGCTTCCCGCAGGTCAAAGGCTATCTTGTTTATGTCCTGCTGTATCACATAGCGGCAAAAGCTGTCGTCGTCAATGTGGGCGGCGATAAGCTGTCGCAGCTGCGGGTCAGTCAAGCCGGGATTGTGTTGTTTCATAATCGTTGCACTCACAGCGTCCACAATGGCGTTTGCGCTCTGCACCTGCTTTCCCGCTATGCCGTTCACATAGATTTCAAGGTCGGCCATGAGCCGGGGGAAATCCGGGTGCGCCGCCAGTTCACACAAGAGGGAATTGTCCACCCGCCCGCTTTTCAGCAGTTCAATCATATCGTCACTCAAACGCAGGTCTGCAAGATCGGCGTTTGGGTGATTTTTTGTTTCCGACAGCCCCAGCAGATAATCGGCGGTCACGCCGTAAAACTTCGCCAGCTTGATAAGGGCATAGTGGCTGATGTCCTTGAAGTCCTCTGCTTCATAGCTTCCCAGCGCAGACTTGGAGAGGTGCGTCTGCTCCGCAAGCTGTTCCAGCGTCAGCCCACGCTCCACACGCAAGTCTTTTAATCGTTCTTGTATTGATAAAGCCACCTTATCCCTCCGTCCTTACTGTTGATTTAATTCCGTTCCATAATGTTCTGAGGAAAAACCGTTATCAAGAAAAATTGAAAAGAACGGTGTCATCTTATTGTAAATCTCCGTATCTTTCGGTTTGGGTAACTGCAAAACCATATTTACAAAATCAGTCGATACCAGTCCCACGATAATTTTTCCGTATTGCCAATCGTCATTTTTGAGTGTTCCATACTTCAAAGCATACTCAATCCATGTTGTTTCTTCATTCCAACAATGGATTTCAAAGGTTTTCGCTGTCCGAAGATGCTTTTCCATAATCTTTTTCCATTCATCATTGATAGGCTGCGTATAATCAAATTCTATCTGTTCCATAAGTCACGCCCTCTACTCATTTTGCTACCATTTTACCACAATTCCGAGAGCGTGGAAATAGCCTGTTTTTTAAGCCGATTTCCTACCTTTCGGATATACGGGGCGGGCGGTCATTTAGGTGTAGACTTATCTTAGTTCATCGATGGACAGCACCTTGAAAACAGAATGACCGTCCGAAAAGGAATACCCCGGCTGGGGAAGCATCGCAAGGAACCGAGCTTCGGGACAAAATGTCCCGAAGTATGGGGAGCGTGCCAACGCCGGAACACGCCGCTATTGTCGGGGCCCCCGCAAAGCCGCATGGCTTTGTGGGGAGAGGAGGAGCAGCGGAGCGAGTGAGTTTTGCCGCTTGCGGTGAAACGAACGATACGCAGCTTGCGACGACGAGGCAGGAAGCCTTTTCGGGGAGAACGGCAACGGAAAGCAAAATGGAGGGAACGCATGAGAGATAACCCCTATAAAGACTTGCCGCCACTGGAACGCAGGCCGGACGGTTCCCTTTACCGCATGACACCGGCGCAGAGAAAACAGGCGGCCAGCCTGATACGCCGGGAGTGTTGTTGCCGTGAGGACGGCAACTGCATTGTCCTTGATGATGGGGACACCTGCACCTGCCCGCAGACGATTTCTTTCTCGGTCTGCTGTAAGTGGTTCCGCTGGGCGGTCTTGCCGCTGGACGGGACGCTGGAAGCGGAAATTTTCCGGGATAAGGACTTGAAACGCTGTGCGGTCTGCGGTGGCGTGTTCGTCCCCAAATCCAACCGGGCAAAATACTGCCCCGGCTGTGCCGCCAGAGTTCACAGGCGGCAGAAAACAGAAAGTGAACGGAAAAGGAGGTCTGCTGTGGACGGTTAGGAGCGAAAAAAGCCTTGATTTATCAGGCTTTGCAAGCCCCAAACCGGGGCAGGTGGTATAAAGTATCGCCCGCCCCGGAAAACGGGCTTCTAACCGTCCACAAAACGAACTATGACAAATACCATCTATATCCACCAGCCGGAAAAGGCGTTCAGCTTCACCCGGCTCCCGAATTTTCTCTTTGAAGCCCCCACATTCAAGCCCCTGTCCAACGAGGCAAAGGTTCTGTATGCCTTTATCCTGCGCCGGACAGAGTTATCCCGCAAGAATGGGTGGGCGGATGACTGCGGACGGATTTTCCTGTATTACCCTATCTGTGAAGTGGTTGACCTGCTCCATTGTGGGCGGCAGAAAGCGGTGAATACCCTGCGGGAACTGCAATACGCCGGACTGGTGGAGATCCAGAAGCAGGGCTGTGGAAAACCCAACCGCATTTTCCCAAAATCCTATGAAGCGGTTCCAAACACCGACTTTAAGAAATCCCGTTCTGGTACACCGGAGGACTGAAAACCGTACCCATGAAGTACGGAAATCACTCCTGAGACGTACGAAAACCGGACGGTATATAGAAATACAAAGATAAAAAGATTGATTTATATTCTATCCATTCCAATCCTATCCGAGCTATTTTCTGCGGGATTTTCCCTGTGGAAAACCCCGGATAGGAAAGGAATGGGGAAAGGAGCAGAATGGCACAACACGCAATTTTACGGTTTGAGAAGCACAAGGGCAACCCGGCAAGGCCGCTGGAAGCCCATCACGAAAGACAGAAAGAACAGTATGCCAGCAATCCCGACATTGACACAAGCCGGAGCAAATACAACTTCCATATCGTCAAGCCGGAGGGACGCTATTACCACTTCATTCAGAGCCGGATTGAGCAGGCCGGGTGCCGAACCCGCAAGGACAGCACACGGTTTGTCGATACGCTGGTAACTGCCAGCCCGGAGTTTTTCAAGGGGAAATCCCCAAAGGAGATACAGGCGTTTTTCCAGAGGGCGGCGGACTTCCTCATTGGCCGGGTAGGACGGGAAAATATCGTGTCGGCGGTGGTACACATGGACGAGAAAACGCCCCACCTGCATTTGACCTTTGTTCCGCTGACAAAGGACAACCGCCTGTGTGCAAAGGAGATTATCGGCAACCGGGCAAACCTGACGAAGTGGCAGGACGATTTTCACGCCTATATGGTGGAGAAATATCCTGACTTGGAGCGTGGGGAGAGCGCCAGCAGGACAGGCCGGAAGCATATCCCCACCCGGCTTTTCAAACAGGCGGTTTCCCTCTCCCGGCAGGCAAGAGCCATTGAAGCCACACTGGACGGCATTAACCCGCTGAACGCCGGAAAGAAAAAAGAGGAAGCCCTCTCCATGCTGAAAAAGTGGTTCCCGCAGATGGAGAATTTCTCCGGGCAGTTGAAAAAGTACAAGGTCACAATCAATGACCTGCTGGCGGAGAATGAGAAGTTGGAAGCAAGGGCAAAGGCCAGCGAAAAAGGAAAGATGAAAGATACGATGGAACGGGCAAAGCTGAAAAGCGAACTGGACAATTTACAGCGGCTGGTTGACCGTATCCCGCCGGATATACTGGCGGAACTGAAACGTCAGCAGCGGCACACGGTAAAGGAAAGGTGATAGATATAAGCAGAAATTTTCGCCGCCTTTGTGCGGCATTGTACCTTGAAAACTGAATATGGAGGACACTGGATGGCAAAAAGTGAAAGCGATATTTTTACACCCCGAACAGGGCAGGTTATACAAGCAGAGAACGGCACGCAGTATTTTGTATGTGGGAACAACCGTATAAAAATCTCCGAACACTTCGCCGCAGGCGGGAAGCCCCTCGGTGATCTGATTGTAGATGTGGTGCGGCATACCGCAGAAAAAGCCGCTTCAACCTGATAGCCCATCATTGATAACACGCCCACGCTTATGATATAATTGCCATAGAGCAAAAGTATTGTAAGCGTGGGTTGTTTCTTTAGAAGGAGGATTTTTACGGTGAAACAACCTTACAATACTACGATTTACAACACGGCGCTTTATATGAGATTGAGCCGGGACGATGAACTGCAAGGAGAAAGCGGGAGTATTCAGACACAACGCATGATGCTCCGGCAATATGCCGCCGAGCATGGCCTGAATGTCATAGATGAATATATCGACGATGGATGGTCTGGAACGAACTTTGACAGGCCGGATTTTCAGAGAATGATTGATGACATTGAGGACGGGAAAATCAACTGCGTTGTTACGAAGGATTTATCCCGCTTAGGCAGAAACTACATTCTGACCGGCCAGTACACGGAAATCTACTTTCCCAGCAAAGGCGTCCGCTATATCGCTGTCAATGACAATGTGGACACCATCAACGGAGAGAATGAGCTTGCCCCATTCCTCAACATTCTGAATGAAATGCACGCCCGCCAGACCAGCAAAAAGGTAAAGGCGGCCATGCGGACACGGTTCGCAAATGGCGCACACTATGGAGCCTATGCTCCGCTTGGCTATGTCAAAGACCCAGATAAGAAAGGCCATCTTCTGATTGACCCGGAAACAAGGTGGATTATCGAAAAGATTTTTGACCTTGCCGTTCATGGCCGGGGAGCCGCCAGCATTACACGGATTTTGGTCGAAGAAAAAGTACCTACTCCCGGCTGGCTGAATTTCCAGAGATACGGCACTTTCGCAAATATCTATGCCGGAGCGTCGGAGGAAAAAGCCTATGCGTGGACGATAGCGCAGGTGAAAAGTATTCTGAAAGAGGAAACCTATATCGGACACAGCGTCCACAATAAGCAGACCAATATTTCATTCAAAAACAAGAAGAAAGTACGCAAGCCAAAAGAGGAATGGTATCGTGTGGAGAACACCCACGAAGCGATTATTTCCGAAGATGTGTTCCGTCAAGTACAGGAGCAGATTTGCAACAGGCGCAGACGGCAGAAGAACGGCACAACACAGATATTTTCCGGGCTGGTAAAATGTGCGGACTGCGGCTGGTCGCTGGCCTATGGTATGAACAGCCAGAACAAAAATCCCTATGCCCACTACCATTGTAGCAAGTACGGGCAAGGATTGCACCAGTGTTCCATGCACTATATCCGCTATGATGTGCTTTACGCCTATGTCCTTTCCCGTCTGCAATACTGGTCTGTGCTGGCACAGCAGGATGGGGACAAACTTCTGAAACGGCTACTTAACGCCAGCGACAAGGAACGCAATACTGCAAGGAAGCGGCAGACAGCCGAACTGAAAAAGGCGGAAAAGCGCAAAGCAGAAGTAGACACCCTGTTTGCAAAAATGTATGAGGACTGGTCTGCCGGACGCATTACAGAATACAATTTCAATATGCTGTCCGAAAAGTATCAGGGCGAACAGCGAGAATTGGACGCAAAAATTGAACGGCTTCACGAAGCGATGGAGGTCGCCGCCCAGACAGCGGTTGACGCTGAAAAGTGGATAGGTCTGATGAAACAGTATGTCAATCCCACAGAATTGACGGCTGAACTTCTGAATACGCTGATTGAAAAAATCCTTGTCCATGAAGCGGTCAAAAGTGAGGACGGAAGCCGGGAACAGGAGGTAGAAATCTTCTACCGCTTTATCGGCAAAATCGAATGACACATCTTGAGATACCCAACAATATCTTTAACTAAGGGAAACTGGGCATTCCTCGCTGCGGAGCAAACGACGAAAGAGCGGAAACTCCCTTATCTGTGGTATCGAATTGGAAAAATGTACGCAGCCGGTCTTGGTACGGAAACAGATTATAAAACTGCTGCGGAGTGGTTTGCGAAAGCGGCTTCGCAGAAACACAAGTATGCCCAGTATTCCTTGGGCGGTTTGTATTACCGTGGGCAGGGTGTAGAGCAGAACTTTGAACAGGCCCGGAGGCTTTATCAGATGTCTGCCAAACAAGGGAATCCGTATGCATCCTATGAACTGGCGAAGATGTTTCGGGATGGAGTAGGTACGGAGAAAGACTCCGAGCGGGCAGAAAAATCTTTTAAAGATGCCTTCATCGGGTTTTCCTCCCTGGAAAAAAAGAGCCATGATGATAAGCTGCAGTACCGTCTGGGCTGGATGCTCCATACAGGAACCGGGGCAGAAAAGGATGATGCACTGGCGGAGGAATACTGGAAGCAAGCGGCACGGCTTGGAAATGTCCATGCTCAATATGCCTTGGGAAAACAGTGGCTGGAAAACGGCACTGGTAATCCAGAGCAGGCGTTGAAATGGCTGATGAAAGCGGCAGAAGCGGAAAACTGTGCAGCCCAGTATGCGTTGGCAAAGCTCTATCGGGATGGACACTATGTTCCGCAGGATATGGAGCGGGCAGTTGAACTATTTTCCCAGTCAGCAGAGAGGGGAAATGAATATGCGGCCTATCAGCTGGGGCGGTTATACCTTGCCAATGAAGAAATCCCTAAAGATGTGCAGCTGGCAGTCAAGTGGCTGGAGGTTGCTTTTGAAAAAGGAAATGCTTATGCCCAGTATACGCTTGGAAAACTTTATCTGTCGGGGGAAGATGTTTTGCAGGATGTGGAATGTGCTGTCCACTATTTTGAAATGTCAGCAGTACAGGGAAATGAGTATGCGGCTTATCAGCTTGGAAAGCTATATCTGTCTGGAGAACATCTGACAAAAAATGTGGCAGAAGGAATCCGGTGGATGGAGGCCGCCGCAGAAAAAGGGAATCCGTATGCCCAGTATTCTCTGGGTAAGTTATATCTTTGCGGGAAAGATGTTCCCCGCGACAGAGAAAAGGCGGTTGTTTATCTGGAAGCGTCTGCTGCGCAGGGGAATATTTACGCCCAGTTTTTTCTGGATCATCTGGATTCTTTCCGTGACCCGTCCGCATTTATGGCAGCGACAAGGCTCCTGCACCGTCTGGAGGAACTGTTCCGGGAGGATTACCGAAAAGGCACTGGTCAGGCACCCTATCATATCGACCGGAAACGCAGAAGAAAACTGGCAGAGAAAAAACAGGCACAGGGTCATAAACGGGATGACCATGAGCCAGTACAACAACAATCTCTTTGATTACATCAAAGAGAGGCCTCCGGCGGATTGCAGAAATGTGCCAGGGAAGATGCCACGCAGAGCGTGGCGCACATTTCGCAGCAAATATGCCGAGACATATTTGAAGATGGAGGTGGATGAATGTCCGGATATGTTTATTTTACAGAAGAACAGAAGCAGCGGGCCAATCGTGTGGATCTGGAGGATTTTCTCACCCGTCAGGGGGAAAAGCTCCTGCGATCCGGTAGGGAGAAGCGTCTGGCGAGTGACCACAGCGTGACAGTGCGTGGAAATCGGTGGTATGACCATGCGGCTGAAAAAGGAGGATGTGCCATTGACTTTGTGCAGATGTTTTACGGGCGAAGTTTTCCAGACGCAGTTAGTATGCTGTTAGATGGAGAACAGGGACAGGCGTACCGTGAGAGTCAGCAGAAAGAGCCGGAGCCGCCAAAGCCGTTCCAGCTTCCGGAAGCCTATGGAAATATGCGGCGCGTCTTTGCTTATCTGACGCAAGCCCGATGTTTGGATCGAAATGTGGTGTCTGCATTTGCCAGACAGAAGATGCTCTATGAGGATGCCAAATATCATAATGCGGTATTCGTTGGGTACGATACAGACGGTGTTCCCAGGCACGCACATAAAAGAAGCACCTACACAAAAGGGGAACCGTTCAAAGGAAATGTGGAAAGCTGCGATCCGAGGTACAGTTTCCGCTGGATTGGGCGGGGTGATACGGTCTATGTGTTTGAAGCGCCTATCGATATGCTGTCTTTTATCACGATGTATCAGAAGGACTGGCAGGAACACAGCTATGTGGCCCTCTGTGGAGTAGCGGAGCATGCGCTTATGCAGCTTTTGTCTGACGCGCCGTATGTCCGAAAGGTTGGCCTGTGCCTTGATAATGATAAAGCAGGGATACAGGCAAGGGAGAGAATCAAACAGAGTTTATCAGAGCGGGGATACAGCGATGTGTTCCCGCTTTTCTCGCAGCAAAAAGACTGGAACGAGGATCTGCAGGTCATGTCGAAACCACCGCCGGAGTTGGAGGAGAAACAGTGGATGGGGGTGCAGATGGGATGAAGGGAGGAATGAGATGGAGGTGCAGAATATTGTTCTGTTTGTCTGCATTGGGCTTGGGATGTTTGCAGTGATTGGCGGCCTTGCCATGTTG
Source organism: Eubacteriaceae bacterium Marseille-Q4139 (assembly GCA_018223415.1). Lineage (NCBI taxonomy): Bacteria > Bacillati > Bacillota > Clostridia > Eubacteriales > Eubacteriaceae > Eubacteriaceae bacterium Marseille-Q4139. Next base: position 3,008,967 of record JAGTTQ010000001.1, read on the forward strand.
TCCAATTACTATACATTAAATGGAATCAAGTCGCGGACGGTTGGGGACGGTCAGCATGGAACAGCGAGATTTGCAACAGAAAAAGAAATCGGAGAGACTTATGCCCATGTCCCCTACCAGCCGGAAAAGTGGCGGAAAGGAGTGGCGCTGCCCAAGGAGCAGGGACTGGTGGTGGGATACAAAAAGAGAGGAAGCTCCATCACAGCACTGGTGGACAACGGCGACATCCATTGTCTGATGATTGGAGCTGCAGGTGTAGGAAAAACAGCCAATTTCCTGTATCCCAATATCGAATATGCCTGTGCATCTGGGATGAGTTTCCTGACGACTGATACCAAAGGCGACCTGTTCCGGAACTATGCGGGAATCGCCAGGGACTGTTACGGGTACCGTATCTCCGTCCTGGATCTTCGCAATCCGACTCGTTCAGACGGGAATAACATCCTGACGCTGGTAAACAAGTATATGGATGCATATTTGAAAGACCCGAACAATCTGGCGGCAAAAGCGAAGGCGGAAAAATACGCAAAGATTACGGCAAAAACCATCATATGTTCGGATGGGGCATCCGCCAGCAGTTACGGGCAGAATGCATTTTTCTATGATGCGGCAGAAGGTCTGCTGGCTTCTGTGATTCTGCTGATTGCGGAATACTGTCCACCAGAGAAACGCCACATCATTTCCGTGTTTAAATTAATTCAGGATTTACTGGCTCCCTCTCCGGTAAAGAACCGTAGCCTGTTTCAGCTTTTGATGGATAAGCTGCCGCCCGATCATAAAGCGAAGTGGTTTGCCGGAGCCGCGCTCAATTCTGCGGATCAGGCGATGGCATCGGTCATGTCAACAGCCATGAGCCGTCTGAATGCGTTCCTGGACAGTGAGATGGAGCAGATTCTGTGTTTTGACAGTACGCTGGATACGGAAACCTTCTGTTCACAGAAGTCCGCGATTTTCATTGTGCTCCCGGAAGAAGATAACACCAAGTATTTTATGGTTTCCCTATTCCTCCAGCAGCTCTATCGGGAAATGCTGACCATTGCCAATGAGCATGGCGGAAAGCTGCCGAACCGGGTAATGATGTTTGCCGATGAGATTGGTACAATCCCCAAAATCGAGTCCATGGAGATGATGTTCTCCGCTGGTCGGTCCAGGCGGATCAGCATGGTCCCGATTATCCAGAGCTTCGCACAGCTGGAGAAAAACTACGGGAAAGAAGGTTCCAGCATCATCATTGATAACTGCCAGGACATTTTGTTCGGAGGTTTTGCGCCTAATTCGGAAAGTGCAGAGATTCTGTCCAAAGCGTTGGGAAACCGGACGGTGCTTTCCGGCTCCATCTCCAGAGGGAAGAATGATCCCAGTCAGAGCCTGCAGATGATCAGCCGCTCGTTAATGTCGCCGGATGAACTGAAAACTCTACCGAAAGGACATTTCATTCTGGCTAAGACAGGAAACTGTCCCATGCAGACCGAACTTCCCCTGTTTTTAAATTGGGGAATCTGTTTCGGGGGAACCTTATGAAGTCCCAGAGCAGGCAGCGCGGCAGGTATTTTATGCAGACCGGTTTGAACTGGAGGAGGAAATCGTGCGGCGCAGGGATGAGGAAGAAGATGATGGATGGGAGGATATGCCGGCGGAGCAAACAGCTCCTCCACACTCTGGTGGACAGGTTCATGCTGCGGCTCCTCATATGCGGGAGCGCAGAAGTGCCTCTATGCGTCCACCCCTCCGTACCGATTAGAAAGGCAGGTGAGGTCCATAGGATATTTTGCAAACATTTACGGGCAGGATTTACCGCACCGGGCCAAAACCGTGTATATGTACCTAAAAGACCGCTGCAATAAAGAGAACCAATGCTATCCGGCCATTGGGACAATAGCCAAAGAGCTGAACCTGTCCCGCAGGACAGTAGAGCGGGCCATCAATGATTTAATTCGGGCAGGACTTCTTAAAAAAGAGCAGCGATGGAGGGAAAATGGCGGTAAAAGCAGCCTGCTCTATACTCTGATTGAGAGCAGTTAAAATCAAATACGCCGCCAAGGGGACGCTCTGTCCTTTTGGTGGCGTATGGAATATGGCATAGTGACATATGTAGGGAAGGGATCACCTGAAGAAATGCGTTAAAGGCAGAGAAAAGAATTAGTATCCGTGTTCCCTGTCCGCAGTATCCAACATCTTCTGTATAGCTGTGCGAATGACTTCCTTGTCCCTCTGGTTTAACCTCATCAGCATACGGATGAGTTGTTCATCCTCGTTGTCTATGGCCTGTAACTGCGGGTGGAGGATGGCGTCGCCTGGTATATTCAGTGTTTCTACAAGCCGCAGGAGATTGTCCAGGATTGGGCGTTTTTCTTCATTTTCAAGGGCCATGAGGAAGCGTGTAGTGATGCCGACCTTCTCAGCGACCTCCTCTTGGGTTCGGTCGGCGTCAAGACGGTATTTTTTAAATATAGGCCCCATGTAGGAAATATCTAATTTTTCTGGTTTATCCACTATTAGTTCACCTCCAACACCATTTTACAGTTCGGGTACACAGTAGTGAACGCATTGTTATTTCGTGAAAAACATGAACAAATTTTGCTTTAAAGTTGTGCTAACGAGGAAATGTTTCATACAAGAGGATTGCGTGGGTAAATAGCAATCTGAGAGTCCCGTTTGTAATCCAAGAGTCTCTTTTTGTAATTTAAAATCCTGTTTTGTAAGTGAGATTCCCATTTTGTAAATGAAACTCCCGTTTTGTAAGCGAGATTCCCGGATTTTCATTCGCACATAGATATGGTATAATACATTCAGCAGTAAATTTGCGCACAACAACCAGAGATCAATCCCCTCTCGAAATTTTTGTATTCGGAGAATCCATCCCTGCTTTAGCTGGATATGATTGTTCTTTTCTGGCGGCTCTTTCGCAAATTTATTTGTTACTTTTTGAGAAGTTTGGGCTTCAGGATGATATTCTCGGCGGCAACCGGTGAACATCCAAGTTTCTTGAGCACATCTTCTCCGTAATAAAAGCTGAACGTTTCGTATGGGCTGCGGTTGTTCAGCTTTTTTCTTTTGTACGAATTGATATGATCCATCATCCGGTAAATATCGGACTGTGTCAGATCATCGAAACTGCTTCCCTTGGGCAGAATACGCCGTATCAGTTCGTGGTTTACTTCACAGGCCCCTTTTTGATATGGCGCACTGGGATCACAATAAAATACGTTCGTTCGGTTACAGGGAACAGTGTCACGCCGCTCCATTTCTTTTGGATTTGAGAACTCACTCCCGTTGTCTGTCAGGATAACCGGAAACAAACGGCTGAACAGCTCTGGGCCGAGAACTTTATCCAACAGCTTTATAATCCGTATCACAGAGGCAGACGTATTCGCATCCCGCAGAAACGCCAGCATCAAGCTGGTTTCAACAAAGTGTATGGTAAGCAGACATTTGCCTCCGGCACGGCCGATCACCGTGTCCATCTGCACAATGGCAGTTTCCGGATTATTCTCCAGAAACTTCTGGAAATCCGTATAACTACGCCCGATGCGGCAGCCCCTGTCCACTTTGAATTCGGGCTGCTTATAACGGGGACGATATTTAACTTTACGTGGCAGATCAATGTTCCTGATGTCAAAAAGCTGGGCATCCACATAGTTATACAAGGTCTTCTCGCTGCACATCAGTTCATCAACGTGATCCAGATAGATCTGATGGAGTGACTGCCCGTTTTTGACCAGAGGACTGATGATCCGATTGATCCTGGCGATATCCCCTTCATTGGATAGAATTCCTGTCCGGGCTTCCGAGATTGCATGATGAGCCCTTTCATGTGCATCTGCCGGACCATAAATACGCTTCAGCAGCGTGCATTTCGGAAGCTGACCGCATCCATTACAAACATAAGGCGGTTTATTTTTGACAGAACAAACGTCCTCTATAAAATCCGGACAGTGAAGCGTGCACTCCGGGCATAAACTGCATTTGTATGCGGATGGATGCGTACAGCTCGTTCCGCACAGTTTTTTTGCTTTGCATGAAATGCGGAATTTACAAGGATTATAAGGATATCCGGGCCGTCCGCTTTTCTTGTCATGGGAATACTTTTTAATCTCCTTGGCAATCGTTGTACGGTCCTTACCCAGTTCTTTTCCGATTGCACCAAAGGAGGCATTCTCCTGAAGGCGCTGTGCAAGGATGATCCGATCTTCATAGGATAAAAACTTTGACATGGTGGCTCCTTTCCCGCCGCCAGAAATCAAAGCATAACAGAAAAGAGACCAACGATCCAGTCCGTCTCCTTCTGTTTGTAAAAGAAAATCCATACCTTTCTTTTACATCAATAATAATTCACTTTTTACACCCATCCGAGATAGAGGGTATGGAATCTCGGATTACAATTAAGGAAGAGGATTGCGTGGGCATTAGTTCTAGGTCTATGGCATTCTCATATTTTTACTGAATTTTATATTAAGCAGTATTTAAAAAGAAAGCTCCTACCCAAAAAGTGCGTTCTTGTGAGTAATGGAGCCTCATGTTACCATTCAACTGAATACACCAAAAGGGGATGTTTAAAATGAACGATATTGAAACAGGGCCGGTCCGTCCACCTTCTGAGAGTAACAGCTTGCTCATTCGTGTAACACGAGGGTGTCACTGGAATAAATGTTATTTTTGCGGACTATATAAATCCATGAAATTTTCCATGCGTCCAATAGAGGATATAATCAGCGATATAAAAGCACAATCAGAACAGCGCAGTAACCAACGGTACAAATCCTGTTTTTTACAAGACGGAGATGCCCTGGTATTGAAAACAGAATATCTGCTAAAAATTCTGGATGCTCTGCATCACTACTTTCCCGCACTGGAGTCCGTCACTACTTATGCCCGCGCTGACAGTATAACACGCAAATCTCTATCAGAACTGAAACTGTTACGGGAATATGGTCTGAACCATCTGTATTGCGGGATGGAAACAGGCTCAGATCGTGTTCTTCAGCTCGTCAATAAAGGCTTTGATTCCAATACAGTTATACAAAGCGGCTGTCTGGCGAAAGAAGCAAATATGACATTATCGGAATTTATTTTGCTGGGAATTGGAGGGAAAGAATACTCCGAAGAAAATGCACGAAAAACAGCGGATGCACTCAACATTATACGGCCCGATTTTATCCGTGTTCATGCCACTGGTTTTAAGCCAGGAACGATGATGTGGCAGCTTATCCAAGAGGGGACTATTTCGCTGCAATCGGAGGAAGAAATCGTTCGGGAGCAACGGTTGTTTTTACAATGTCTGAAAGAGATGAACAGTTACTATGTGAACGAACATATTGTGAATCTGCTTTTAGAAGTGAGGGGTAATTTACTTTCAGAGAAAGATCAGATGCTTTCAGACATCGACCGCTTTCTGAGCCTCCCACCAGAGGAAAGATTGTTATTTGCCGTAGGCCGTAGGTTTAATGTATTCTTCTTTTTGGACGATCTGAAAAAGTCAGAGCTGCGCAGTCAGGCTCGATTATATATGGACGAAATCAAAAAGAAAAATCCCAATGTGGATTTTGCATTCCTGTGCAATTATGTACGACAGTCCCAGATATAAAAAGAAATCCGACACAGCTTAATGCGTCTGCATCTGCTGTGCCGGATTCTTTATTTTCTCATGGATGGGCAGCAAGGGAGCTGCACATCCAGTCCGTCCAGATAACTGGTTCCCCAATTACACATAGCCTCCAAAACGGGGACAATGCTTTTCCCAAAGGATGTTAAAGAATAGATTGTCTTTGGAGGATTTTCCGGTATTACTTCTCTGGAAACCAGTCCGCTTTGCTGAAGATCCCGGAGCTGCTGCGAAAGCATCTTCGCTGTGGCCTTTGGAATGAGCCGCTGAAGCTCCATGTAGTGAAGTGGCTGTTCGATAAGATGCCATAAGATGAGTGGCTTATATTTACCACCGATCAAGGATAATGTCGCCTCCACAGGGCAACTAAAGTTTTCTGCTTGCATATTCGTACCTCCCTTGACGAAAGAGCACTTTCCTTTTGGGTACTATCTTCCCGGAAAGTACATTCTTGTGAAAAAAATTTGCGGTGCTACAATATAGTCGATGGTTGATTTGACATATAGAACACACAGAAAGGATGTTATAACTATGGAATTACTTGAAATCGCTAAAAAGCGTTTCTCTGTCCGGAACTATACCAATCAGAAGGTGGAGCCTGAAAAGCTGGCCAAAATTTTGGAGGCCGCGCACGTTGCTCCGACGGCAGCTAATCTTCAGCCGGTTCATCTGATTGTTGCCCAGAGTGATGAGGCCCTTGCGAAGGTGGGCGAGGCCGCCGAGGTTTATGGAGCGCCGCTGGCAATTATCGTGTGTGCAGACCACAACAAAGCATGGGTGCGGCCCTTTGACAAAAAGCAGACCGGCGACATTGACGCCTCTATCCTGACTGACCACATGATGCTCCAGGCAACGGAACTGGGCCTGGGAAGTGTTTGGGTATGCTACTTTAAGCCGGACGTTCTGAGCAAGGCATTTCATCTGCCTGCCAATCTGGAGCCGATCAATATCCTCGCTATCGGCTACTCCGCCGAGGGCGAGGGCGATCCGAACCGCTTTGCCGCTCAGCGCATTCCTATGGATAAACTGGTTTCCTACGATATGCTGTAAACAATCGCCGTACCGAGGCGCAACCCTTTTTCACAGGGCTGCGCCTCTTTATCTTTCAGAGATATGGGCGTAGGTTTCTTCTAAAATCCACTTGATATGTTCGTCGCATAAAGCGTAGAATACATTTTTCCCGACTTTATGTGGGGAAACCAGCTTTGCAAATTTTAGAATTTTCAGTTGATGGGAAACTGCGGATTCGGACATATTCATTTGCGTGGCCAGTTCATTCACGCAATATTCCCGGCCCATAAGCGCCCATAGGATTTTCATGCGAGTGAAATCGCCCATTGCTTTGTGCAGCTCAGATAACCGATCTATGTCCGCTGCGTCAGGTATAAGTACGCATGATTTTTGCTGTTGCTCCATAGTGACCTCCAATCTTTCGTATTTGACAGCTGTACTATTTGCGGGTATTCTATTTTTGGAAAGGAGGCGGCCGATATGTCGCACTACCATTTGCCCCATAATCATGGACAAGACATTGATAAAGTTTTAGATAAAATGCCTGCGGAAGAAAACTTCCGGGATATAGCGATCCTTTTTCAGCAGTTGAGTGATCCGTCACGCCTGCGGCTCCTGTGGCTGTTGTGCCACAGTGAGGAATGTGTCTGCAATTTAGCGGCAGCGGTACAAATGAGCGCACCGGCCATTTCCCACCACTTGAAAAATCTGAAAAGCAGCGGCCTGATTACCAGCCGCAGGGAGGGAAAGGAAGTCTACTATACTTTATCCAACACAGGCCCTGCAAAACTTCTCCATAAAACCGTTGATGCCTTGTTTGAAATATCTTGTCCGACTGATTGATAAGTGAAATGCGCCGCTGTCCATTGTGGAAACAGCGGCGCATTCTTATATCCCTGCTTATCTGTCAACGTGTCGCGGGGAGGAATTTCTTTACCCGCATCGCTCGAATCGCATTTAGAATAGCGATGACCGATACGCCAACATCTGCAAAAACGGCTGCCCACATATTTGCGTATCCAGTAGCTCCCAAAATCAAAACTAAAATCTTGACGCCGAGAGCAAACACGATATTCTCATTTGCAATACGGATTGTCTTTCTGGCAATCTGGACAACTGCGGAGATCTTCGAGGGTTCATCTGTCATCAAAACCACGTCCGCAGCCTCAATCGCCGCATCGGAACCAAGACCGCCCATGGCAATACCTACATCCGCACGAGCAAGCACAGGCGCATCGTTGATTCCATCGCCAACAAACACCAGTTTCCCCTTTTCGGTGGTCTGCCGGAGCATCATTTCTACACGGTCAACCTTGTCCGCCGGGAGCAATTCGGTATATGCCTGATCCAGCCCCAGCTTTTGCGCCACTTTCTTTCCGACGGCATCTGCATCGCCGGTGAGCATGACGGTTTTCCTGACGCCGACTTCCTTTAACGCTTTGATTGCAGACGGAGCATCTGCTTTGATTTCATCTTCAATGACAATATAACCAGCATATTTTCCGTTGCAGGCCAGATAGATGACTGTACCAATGGCATTCGAGGGGATATAGGCAATTCCTTCTCTATCCATCAGTTTTGCGTTGCCAGCGAGAATTGTTTTCCCATCTATGACAGCGCGGACGCCGTGACCGGCAATTTCCTGCACATCACTAATGCGGCTGTGGTCGATCTTCTTACCATACGCCTTTTTTATGGAGAGTGAGATCGGATGGTTGGAGTAGTCCTCGGCATAAGCTGCCAGCTCCAAAAGCTGTGCCTCTTTCATGCTCACTGCATTGATCTGGCTGACCGCAAAAGAACCCTTTGTTAAGGTGCCGGTTTTATCGAATACCACAACCTCCGTATGGGCCAGCGATTCCAAATAGTTACTGCCTTTGACAAGGACGCCGATTTTGGATGCACCGCCGATGCCGCCAAAGAAACTAAGCGGAATAGAGATAACCAGAGCGCAGGGGCAGGAAATCACAAGGAAGGTCAGCGCCCGGTAAATCCAGACTGTGAATGGCTGTCCAGTGACAAGAGGCGGCAGAACTGCAAGGGCAATCGCTGCAAAGACCACAATCGGGGTGTAGTAGCGGGCAAAACGGCTGATAAAGTTTTCTGTTTTTCCTTTTTTATCACTGGCATTCTCCACAAGGTCCAAAATTTTTGCAACAGTGGATTCCCCATACTTTTTAGTGGTCTGAATGGTCAGGATGCCTGTCTGGTTGATGCACCCGCTGATTACTTCCATCCCAGGTTCCACGTCACGGGGCATGGATTCGCCGGTGAGAGCAGATGTATCCAAAGCGGACGTGCCTTTGATGATTTTACCATCCAGCGGCACCCGTTCACCAGGCTTTACTACAATCGTATCCCCGATGTTTACTTCTTCAGGATCGACCTGTTCAAGTTTTCCATTCCGTTCTACATTTGCATAGTCAGGGCGAATATCCATCAGGCTTGCAATGGATTTTCTGGATTTGGAAACCGCATAGGACTGGAACCATTCCCCTACCTGATAGAACAGCATAACGGCTACGCCCTCGGAGTGTTCTCCTAAGATCAGTGCGCCAATAGTGGCAATCGTCATCAGAAAGTTTTCATCGAATACCTGTCCATGCAGGATATTGGTGAGAGCCTTCCAGACAATATCCCAGCCGATTACAACATAGCAGACCAGAAATACTGCCATTTCCGCAGTCGGATCAAGTGTGAGCAGACTGCCGGCAGCGAACAGCACTGCCGCAATGATAATGCGGAAAAGCAGGTGCTTTTGTTTTCGTGTCATAATAAACATCTCCTTTCAGTCAAACACCGGCTGCCGTTTCTGGCAGCCGGTGTTCAGCTTTTCTTACGCCTTGACCGTCACATCCGGCTCAATCTTTTTGATAAGCGCCTTGGCCTCAGCCAGAATTGCGTCGAAGCGGTCATCCGGAGCATCCAGAACCATCTTCTGGCTCAGGAAGTTCACTTCCACGTCATTTACGCCGTCGATTTTCTGTACGGCTTTCTGAATCTTGGCGGCACAGTGGCCGCAGTCAAGGTCGATCAGCTTAATGGTCTTTTTCATCACAAAGACCCCCTTTCCTTTTAGTATTTGGTTGGTTTGACATGGCTGAACAATTAAACGTTCATTTAACTGTTACGGGCACAGTATATTCACACAACGGCTTAAAGTCAACGGATTTGGAAAGGGTTCTGCCCTTTGGATTATAAAACCTGCTGATTGGATTTAAGATTTAAAGGCCACACATTTTCACAGACATTTACCATCTGATTTTTCAAAATTAAGCTGATTGGATTTGAAAACCTGCCTATCGGAGCGGACAAACAATTAAGACAATGCCTATAATGAAAAATGGTCCAATGACCTTGCACGCAGACTTTGTGACCGGGGCGGCGGCATCTTTCCCCCAAGATACCGAAAGCCCCTTTTCATAACAGTTTTTAGTTCCCCACGGGGGAGGGGTACTGCGGCGCAAAAATATAATTGAGAAAAAAGGGATGATTTTGCAAAAAGAACAATTCGACATTACAGGCATGACCTGTTCGGCCTGCTCTGCCAGGATTGAAAAGAGTGTCGGCAAGCTGCCCGGAATCAAAGAAGTATCGGTCAATTTGTTGAAAAACAGCATGGTTGCCTCTTACGACGAAGCCATTCTGGATACGGCAGGAATTGTCCAGGCTGTTGAAAAGGCCGGATATGGAGCCATACCAAAGACCTCTGCTCAAAGCAAAAACCGCTCACCTGCACCAGCATCGAAAGCGGAAGTCAGTACGGTTCAAGCCGAATACAAGCAAATGAAACAGAGACTGTTGCTTTCCGCGCTTTTTACGATTCCACTGTTTTACATCTCCATGGGACACATGATGGGGTGGCCGCTCCCCGGTTTTCTGCTGGGAATGGAAAATGCAATCAGCTTTGCATTTACCCAGTTTCTTTTGTTGATTCCGGTGGTATTTATCAATTTCAAATATTACCGGATGGGGTTTAAGACCTTATTCCATGGCTCCCCCAACATGGATTCCTTGATTGCCATAGGCTCCAGCGCCGCAATTATTTATGGCATCTACGCCATATATAAGATCGGCATTGGGTTCGGCCATGGGGATATGGCTACGGTCCATAGCTTTATGATGGACCTGTATTTTGAATCCGCAGGCATGATCCTCACGCTCATCACTTTGGGGAAAACGCTGGAGGCCCGCGCCAAGGGTAAGACCTCAGATGCGATCACAAAGCTGATGAATCTGGCCCCTAAGACCGCTACGGTGGAACGGGATGGTCAGGAACTCCAGATACCTGTGGAAGAAGTGCAGTTGGGTGAAACCATAATCGTAAAAGCCGGTGAATCGGTGCCGGTGGATGGAACCGTTATCGAAGGCTTTGCGTCCATTGATGAATCCGCCTTGACCGGCGAAAGCATCCCTGTGGAAAAACACATTGGGGACAAAGTGATCGGCGCAACGACCAGTAAGTCCGGCTATTTCAAAATGCAGGCCACCAAAGTGGGGGATGATACCACATTGGCTCAAATCGTCCGGCTGGTGGATGAAGCGACCAGCTCCAAAGCTCCCATTGCAAAAATGGCAGATAAGGTCAGCGGTGTGTTTGTGCCGGTAGTCATCAGCATTTCCCTGATTGCAATCATTATATGGCTGCTGTTGGGGTACGGATTTGAATTTGCCCTGTCCATCGGCATCTCTATTTTAGTCATTTCCTGTCCCTGCGCGTTGGGGCTGGCTACTCCCACCGCCATCATGGTGGGAACCGGAAAAGGCGCAACAAACGGGATTTTAATCAAATCGGCGGAGGCCCTGGAAACGGCTCACGACATCAATACGGTTGTTCTGGATAAAACAGGAACCATTACACAGGGAACCCCGGTGGTAACGGATCTGCTCTGCAAAGCAGGCATTCAGAAAAAGGAACTTTTGCAGATTGCAGCTTCCCTGGAAAAGCTGTCGGAACACCCTCTGGCAGATGCGATTGTGGCAGAGGCAGATAATGAGAAACTTCCGCTGCTGCCGGCCAGTGAATTTACACAGATTCCAGGCCAGGGAATTGTCGGAAGAATCGGGACTGACCTCTGTTTGGCCGGAAATCGCCGGTTGCTGAACAACCATCAGATTGAAGGCGGCCATCTTCTTCAGCTTGGCGAGGACATGGCTATGGACGGAAAAACGCCATTGTTCTTTGCCCGTGGAGGAGAGTTGATCGGTGTGATTGCCGTGGCAGATGTGGTGAAACCCACCAGCAAGCAGGCGGTGCAGGAGTTGAGCCGATTAGGGCTTGAAGTAGTTATGCTGACCGGGGATAACGCTAAGACCGCAGAGGCCATCCGGCGTCAAGTCGGCGTGGATCGAGTTGTAGCGGAAGTGTTTCCGCAGGATAAAGAAAAAGAGATACGGCGGCTGCAAAGCGAAGGGAAAAAGGTTGCCATGGTGGGAGACGGTATCAATGACGCTCCTGCCCTTGCCAGAGCCGATGTTGGTATCGCCATCGGAGCAGGTACAGATGTTGCGATTGAGTCAGCGGATATTGTTTTGATGAAAAGCGATCTGCTGGATGTGTCTACCGCCGTACAGCTCAGCAAAGCGGTTATCCGTAATATCAAGCAAAATCTGTTCTGGGCATTTATTTATAATGTCATCGGGATTCCGGTAGCTGCCGGATTGTTCTATTTGTCTTTTGGGTTGAAGTTGAACCCGATGATTGGAGCCTTTGCCATGAGTTTCAGTTCCGTATTTGTTGTATCCAATGCGCTGCGGTTAAGATGGTTTAAGGCGAAACACATTTCCTCTATGGAGTTGGGGACATTCCAGTCAGACAGCTCATCAAATAGCAAAGAAGATAGAAAAGGAGAAATTCACATGGAAAAGACACTGAAGATTGAAGGTATGGTTTGCGGGAACTGCGTAAAGCACGTCGATAAGGCGCTGCGGGAAATCCAGGGCGTGGAACAGGTTGAAGTCAGCCTGGAGGATAAGTCGGCAAAGGTACAGATGGGTTGTACCGTATCGGACGATGTGCTGAAGGCGGCTATCGAAGATGCTGGCTATCAGGTTGTCGAGATCCAGTAAGCGGCCTGCCTATGAAAGCAAAAAGGAGCGACATCACCCACAAACTGAAAATTGCGAGAGGGCAGATAGACGGAATCCTGCAAATGGTGGAGGAAGATCGCTATTGTGTGGATATATCTACCCAAATTCAGGCAACAATGGCATTGCTTAAAAGCGCCAACCAACAGATATTGCAAGCCCATATTCGGAGTTGTGTCCGGGAGGCGCTGCAAACGGATGCTGAAAATCCAAAGTTGGAAGAAGCCTTGAAACTGCTGGAGAAAATGGCACAATGATACCGGGAGCGGAAAGGCGTTCAGCCTTTTCCGCTCCTGATTTTGTGTCAATTTGGATTGCTATTCCTGCGGTTTGGAGCGTACAAACGCCCCGCAATTTTATATACTTTTTATGGTTAGACGTGGCTAATATCAAATAGGAGGTAACGTGATGAAACAATCACTGGATACAAGAACAAAGCTGCTTACACAGCGCCCCTTCTCGCTGATGCTGGAGCTGAGCATCCCTGCGGTCCTCGGCATGGTTGTTGTGGGCCTCTATAACATGATGGATTCCATCTTTGTCGGACAGATGGTTGGGGATATTCAGATGGGAGCCGTATCGGTTTCCTATCCGTTTACCCTGATCAACGCCGGTTCCGCAGCCATGTTGGGCGTGGGTTCCGCCTCAATCTTATCGAGAGCCATTGGCAAAAAGGACAACGATACGGTAAAGAAGATCATGGGCAATCTGGTTGCTGCTGTTGTGATCCTATCTGTGATTTACACAGTCATCGGCATGGTCTTTACCCGTCAGCTTTTATCTCTGGCCGGAGCCAGTGACAATATCCTGAACTACGCCGAAAAGTATCTGCGGATTATATTTGCTGGTTCTCTGCTGGTCAACTTCTTCCAAAGCGCAAACATGGTGATCCGAGGAGAAGGCCAGCTCAAGAAAGCAATGTTCATCATCGCCAGCGGTGCTATCCTGAACATTATTCTTGACCCCATTTTTATTTCCATTCTGAATCCTTATGGGATGGGGATTGAGGCTGCTGCTTATGCTACTGTGCTGTCCCAGTTTGTCCAGGCTGCGATTACTGTGTGGTACTTCAAAAAGAAAAGTCCAAATGTAAAAATAGGCCGTATCCGTATTGATGGGCCTATTCTCCGTCAGGTGCTTGCGGTTGGCATCTCTGCTCTGTTGATGCAAGTTTTGACCCTTGTTCAGCAGACCGTGATTTACCGTGTAGCTGCCAACTATGGCGGAGAGACTTCACAGATCCTTTTGGGTGCTGCCCTGCGGTTCTGGAATTTCTCCTTTGTCCCTCTGTGGGGAATCAGTCAGGGATTCCAGCCTGCGGCCGGTACGAACTACGGAGCAAAGGATTATGACCGTGTAAAGCTACTGACCAAAGTATTCATTGCGGCGGCCACCGTCCTGTCCCTGCTGTTCTGGATTCCCGCCGAGCTGCTCCCGGAGCACGTGCTTTCTATGTTCATTACAACGTCGGGGGTGGCAGCGTCAGGAGTGACGAATTTCCGCATTATGTTCAGCACCTACATTTTACAGGGAAGTTTTCTGATTGCGGTCACACTGTTCCAGTCCTTGGGTAAGGCGAATAAGGCCACATGGCTGGTGCTGTTCCGCCAGATTATCCTCTTTATTCCGCTGTGTGTCCTCTTGCCGATGATCGGCGGCCTGGGCATTCGCGGCGTATGGCTGGCGATTGCTCTGACAGATGCGGTTCTGGTTGTAATCACGATTGCGATGATGGCGTCTGAATTTCGTAAAATGCCGCGCACTTTGCAGGCTTTGCGGTAAGGAGGGGCGGCTATGTATCTCTGTGACGGAACCGTAGGAAACAGCTATAAAGTAAAAGAAATAAAGTTACCGATCAACATTGAAAAGCGCCTTGAAGCATTGGGAATGACACAAGGAACGCCCATTGATGTACTGAACAGCAAGGGGCATGGAATCCTGATTGTGAAAATACGAGGAACCCGGTTTGCGTTGGGGCGCAATATCACGAAGAATATTTTAGTGGGGTAAATTCTGATGAGTGAAAGTATGACAATCGGTTTCATCGGAAATCCAAACTGCGGAAAAACCACACTGTTTAATGCCTATACGGGCGCAAACCTAAAAGTGGCAAACTGGCCGGGAGTCACCGTTGAAAAGGTGGAAGGTGCCATCAAGGACCATGATATGACCATTCGCCTGGTTGACCTTCCCGGTACTTACAGCCTGACTTCTTATACGATGGAGGAGCAGGTTTCCAGACAGTTCATACTTAGCGATGAAGTCGATGTAATTATTGATGTTGCAGATGCCTCCGCACTTGAGCGCAATCTGTATCTGACCCTACAGCTTCTGGAACTTGGCAAGCCGGTTGTACTGGCACTGAACATGATGGACATTGTGGAAAAGCGGGGCATGGAGATCGACACGCACAGGCTCCCGGAAATGCTGGGGATTCCGGTCATTCCGGTTTCCGCCAGAAAGCGGACCGGTCTTGATGTGCTGCTCCATGCGGCGGCACATCATAAAGACTGCAAAGACCCGGATTGCCTGATCCATCATCACAACTATACGTCAAAACACCGGCATGACCACCATTCCGAGTATGCAATGGTTTACAGCGATACCATTGAGGATAAGATTGACCTCATTATGGCGGAACTGAAAAAGAAGTATCCCGGTCTGACGAATTACCGTTGGTATGCAATCAAGCTGTTGGAGCAGGATAAGGAAATCACGGAGCATTACCCGGTGGATCTGCCAGATGTGCTGGACCGGAATTATGAATCCGACATTATCAACGAGAAGTACGATTTCATTCAGGAAGTCATCCGTGAAGTGCTGGTCAATAAAGACCGCCAGGATGCTTTGACACAGAAAGTAGATCGTGTGCTGACCCACCGGGTATGGAGTATCCCTATTTTCCTGGCAATTATGGCCTTAGTCTTTTTCCTTACCTTTACGATTGGAGACTGGCTGAAGGGATATTTTGAAATGGGAATAGAAAGCCTGTCTGGCGCAGTCAACAGCGGATTGATTGCTGCTGGCGTCAACGATGTGCTGCGTTCTCTATTGGTAGATGGCATCATCGCTGGCGTAGGTGGTATTCTGACCTTCCTTCCAAATATTTTCATCCTGTTTCTTGCTCTGGCCTTTCTTGAGGACAGCGGTTATATGGCGCGTGTTGCTTATGTCATGGAGGGGATTATGAGCAAGCTGGGGTTATCCGGCAGGGCCTTTATTCCGATGATACTGGGCTTTGGATGTACCGTCCCGGCAATTATGGCATCACGAACTCTGGAAAACCGGCGAGACCGTTTTAAGGTCATGCTGGTTACTCCCTTTATGAGCTGCAGCGCCCGTTTGCCAATCTACATCCTGTTTGCAGAGATGTTCTTCGCAGAGCGTGCGATGCTGGTGGCATATTCCATGTACCTGATCGGCCTGGTGGTTGCAATCCTCGTGGCGGCGGTCATCCATTTGATTGACCGCAGGACTTCAGAAAACTATCTTTTGATTGAGCTGCCGGAATACAAAGCACCCAGCTCCAGAACCGTTGCAATTTATGTTTGGGAAAAGGTAAAAGACTATCTGACCAAAGCAGGCACCACCATTTTTGTGGCCTCTATTCTCATGTGGATCATCCTGAATTTCGGGCCGCATGGCTACACAACAGAAATGACGGAGAGTTTCGGAGCTATTTTGGGACATTGGCTGGTTCCGTTCTTTGCTCCCATTGGATTGGGGTTCTGGCAGATTGCCGTCGCTTTGATTGCCGGTATTTCCGCGAAAGAAGTGGTGGTATCCAGCTGCGCCGTCTTGTTCGGGGTCCCGAATATCAATTCTGCTGCGGGGATGGACACGCTGGTTGGTATCCTGGGTGCAGCAGGCTTTGGGCAGCTTAATGCCTTCTGTCTGATGATTTTTTGCCTGCTGTACATTCCTTGTGCCGCTACATTGGCAACAATCCGTAAAGAAGCGGCCAGCACCCGGTGGATGCTGTTGTCCGCCCTGTTCCAGTTAGTTGTAGCATGGATCATTACCTTTATTATTTATCGAATAGGACTTCTTGTGTGAGGTGGGAATTATGACATTTAAAAAGTTTTTACGTTTCGCCATCATTATTTCTGCGATTGGCGTTGGATTTTTAGCAGTAAGGAATCTTCTGCGCGAAGAATAAAAATGGGAGAAAGCTGGCAGAGTCCATTTCTGTCGGCAGAAAGACAAAATGAGTATTATTGAATCTGTAAAAAACACGGCCTTCACTGCGGCCGTCAATATGGCATTGAATTACCTGGAGAAAGATCCGGAAACCAATATCCCCAAAACCATGAATCTGATTGATAAGGCTTTGCCTGATGGCTGGTATGAGAGCCAGCGGGCGGCCTTCCGAAAGGCGATTGATGAAAAGGGAAATTGGTATGAGCTGATTTTGAAAGTCTACCAGTTGGATACCGGCGTGCGAAAAACCTTGTTCCAGAATTTCATCATCAATTCGGCCTTAAAAGGCGGAGCCATCCAGGAAGAGATGCGGAAAAAAGAAAAATGCAATGTTCCATGGGCAATTCTGCTGGACCCTACATCAGCCTGCAATCTGCATTGTACCGGCTGCTGGGCTGCCGAGTACGGCCACAAGCTGAACTTGGGCCTGGAAGCGATTGACCGTATCATCCAGCAGGGTAAGGATTTAGGCGTTTATATGTATATCTACACAGGCGGGGAGCCAATGGTTCGCAAAAAGGATCTGATTACCCTCTGTGAACGGCACCCTGATTGTGCATTCCTGTCATTTACAAATGGTACGCTGATTGATGAAACATTCTGCCAGGAGATGCTGCGGGTAAAAAACTTTGTCCCGGCGATCAGCTTGGAAGGATTTGAAACGGCAAATGACGGGCGCAGAGGCAGCGGCGTTTTTGAAAAGGTCATGCGCGCCATGGATTTGCTGCGGGAACATAACCTGCCTTTTGGCGTTTCCACCTGCTATACCAGCGCGAACTATGAGGACATCAGCAGTGAATCATTTTTCGATATGATGATTAACATGGGCGCTATGTTCGTGTGGTTTTTCCACTATATGCCCGTTGGCAATGAGGCGGTTCCAGAGCTTTTGCCAACACCGGAGCAGAGAAGAACAGTCTATGAGCGTATTCGGGCATTTCGGAGTACGAAGCCGATCTTCAGTATGGATTTTCAGAATGATGCGGAGTATGTGGGCGGCTGCATCGCCGGAGGGCGTAATTACCTACATATCAATGCTGCCGGGGATGTTGAGCCTTGCGTATTCATTCACTACTCTAATGTGAACATCCATGACTGCACTTTGCTGGAGGCACTGAAAAGTCCAATCTTTATGGCTTACCATGATGGGCAGCCATTCAACAAGAATATGTTGCGGCCCTGCCCTCTGCTGGAGAACCCGCAGATCTTGAGAGAGATGGTAAAGCGCACCGGTGCAAAATCGACAGATTTGCAGTCACCGGAATCGGTAGACCATCTCTGCGACAAGTGCGAACTGTATGCAAAGAACTGGCAGCCCACGGCGGATGAGTTGTGGAGTGCCGGCCAGAAAGGAGTCTGAATGATTGTAACAGGCGTAATTGCAGTCGGGATTGTTCTCTATGCGGTATGGGCTGTTCGGAAGATCCATCGGGATCGGAAGAATGGTTCCTGCTGCAGTGGTGGTTGCTCCGGCTGTGTAGGTAAGGAATATTGCAATAAATAAACTGTATCTGGCCGATGCCCATGTTTGACAAAGGGTGTCAGACTGTATCACAAAGGCGACCGGCGCAGGATGGCGGCAGCTGTCCGGATATGGACGGGGAAATGCGGGCGCTGGCCTGTCAAACAGGACGCCATGAGCGACACCGACTTTGAGGCGCGGCGGTTTCAGTTTACAGACGGGTAATCAAATAAAATCGAAACGCCGGACGTGGGGCTGTTTGGCCTCTGCGTCCGGCGCTCTTTATAAATATGGATTTTGCTACCTCTTTCTTCCAATATATCTACATACTTTCTTTCTATATTCCAAGTATTCGTCTCCGAATGTTTTTATCAAGAAATCTTCCTCCACTTTAACAATCTGTAAGTGAAACATAACAACCGTCAACACTGTTATCACTAACAAGCCCCAATTAAAAAATATAAAAAGGATGGATAAATAGATTAAATCAAAACCCAAAAAGGCAGGATTGCGGCTATATGCATATATTCCAGACGTGACAAGTTCTGTTTTTTTATCATCAGGGACACCAGTTCTCCAACTATCACGCATCGTAAGTACGGATACCGCAAACACCACAACTCCTAATATTCCCAATATACAGCCAAATACCCTTATCCATGTCAAATCAATATATGTGTCCATAAAAATACTAATCAACTCAACAATGGGCGCTACAAATGTTACAATTTTCAATGAATCTTCTATGGCCTTTACAAAGCCTTTCTTTCCCTTGCCCAATAAATTTGTTTGTATTCCCTGCTTTCGCTGACTAATAAGTTTTATGTAATAAATACCGTAAAACGCAGCCAGTATCAATATTGCAATAATTTTATATGCCATACTGCAACCTCCAAATTTATTTTTATCACTGGATTGATTATACCTCATTCATCAAGACAAGCATAGCAGAACTTTGTAAACACTTGATGAATGGCAGCAGGAAATTGGGGCCTTCCCCAACAAGCAAAATTCCCGGCCCAACAGTGGTGGCCGGGGCAGAGATTTATAGAAAGTGCGGTTACTCCGTCAGCTTCTTTTCTCCACACAGTAGTTGTCTGTGTATGAAAACACCCAGGTCAGAAAAGGCCATCATACAGCAGAACCGACAAAGGATATAGGTTTTCCATTTGCACAGTTAGCCATGACGTACTATAATTCAAAATGTATTCTATTTGGATTTCAAATCCTGCTGATTGGAGCGGTTCAATATGAGAAAAAACTATATAATAAAAGATGCCAGGAAAACTTTGGCACAACAGATAAACAACTTAGATACAACGGAAAGGACAGCTATGGAAAATACTCCTCTTTCATCAACGGGGTTATCCGCAGTCATTCCGAAAGATAATGACGGCTACTGTACCGTCTATAAAATGGATTGTGCGGATGGCCTCGGACTTATGACAGTCTATCAGGTCTATCCCGGCATTCAGCTCATCTATAACGATTTTGAAGCGACAAGCTGTTATTGGGATGGGAACATTGATAAAAACATATTGGAGATCAATCATTGTCGGGAAGGCCGGGAAGGTTGTCGCTTAGCAAGTGGCTCTTGTCTTTATCTTGGAGAAGGCGATTTTTCAATCCATACCATGGATAATTGTGCAGCGGAAATGTCATTCCCATTGAAACATTATCGGGGGATTTCCGTTGTTATCAATTTGTCTGTGGTAGTGAAAAATCCGCCGGAAATTCTCTCCGATAGCGGTATAGATATTTTACAATTTAAAGATAAGTTTTGTTCTGATGGAAACTGTTTTATCATGCGGACAAAAGATGAGATTGAACACATATTTTCAGAACTTTACTCTGTACCGGATTGCTTACAGAAACCTTATTTTCGATTAAAAGTACAGGAACTGCTTTTGTTTTTGTGTATGGTCGATGTTTCCAAAGAGAAAAGGAGAGAGATATACACTTCTCCGCAAGTAGAGATTATCAAGACAATCCACAAAAGACTGACAACAAATCTCCAAGAGCGGCCAACCATTGAAGATCTTTCTAAGGAATATTTGATAAACACTACAACCTTAAAAGATACCTTTAAAGGCATTTATGGACAGCCTATCGGAACATATATGAAAGAATACCGTATTAAACAGGCTGCAATTTTATTGAGACAGACACAAGCAACCATAGCCGAAATTGCGAATCAAGTTGGATATGAAAATCAGAGTAAATTTGCTACGGCTTTTAGAGATATTTTGAAAATATCCCCAGCTGAGTATCGAAAAATAAATTCTGATAACCAACATTTGTAATGGATAGTAACTAGGGGGATGGATAAATGGATGAAATTATTATAATACGAACATTTGACTCAGATGGGAGTTCGTTTAAGAGGATTATGGACGCCTTACATGGAAGTAATATTCATATGACAGAAATAACATCTCCGGTATTAACATTTGGTGAGATTGAAATTCATCCTGCGTCTAGGCGTGTACTAAGAGCAGGCAGGGAAATACGTTTGAATCACAGTGAATACTCTATTCTTCATTGTATGGCAAAATCCCTTGGGAGAGTATATACCAAAGAGCAATTATATTCAGCGGCCTGGGGAGAAGAATACCAATATGGTATGACAACAGTAGAAAACACGATATGGCGTTTGCGGAAGAAATTGGAACCAGATCCCAAAAATCCGATTCATATAAAAACGGTGTTTCGTGTTGGTTATAAAATTGAACCAATGGAAACTTAGTAGACTTGACGGCTATCATTTTTAAGAGGGATGATAGTCGTCAGATTTATTTTAAAGGAAAATATGCTCAAAGAGGGATGTCAATCCTCGCAAACTATACAAGAGTCAGTGAAATTACGGTGAAATCTTACAGATAAACTGAACATGTGGCAGTTTATCTCAATTCTAGTCTGCAGATATGTTCTGTTTCCCCTAATTTTGAGGATAACCGCCAAATGGGGATATCGATTTGGCAGGTTTGATAGATTAAACAGATTCCCTCCAATTCGTTATCGAGATTGGAGGTTTTATATGCGCTGGAATGTTAGCGCGTTGCTGCTGATTCGTAGCAGCGACATTCTATTGTAATACATCTAAGTTGGTTGTGTGGTAAACAGCCAAAAAAATTTTAGCTTATGCCGCAGCATTTTGCAACTGTAAAAGTGAACCAACAGAACAGGTAAAACCGGAAAGGGACGACTGCACAGGTAACAGTATCTGTGCAGCCGTTCTTTTTTGCTGTTTTCAAGAATATCTGCGGTGCCGTGGCCCGCCGCTTGCCCTTCGTTTTCGCGCAAATTCGAAAATGAAGGAGGACAAGCTATGGCAAAGCCATATAGAATTCCGGATTTTAAGAAGATGTATCCGGAAGCCAGTGAAGAAGTCATTGCTGTGTTAAAAACGACAGAAAGAAAAATGCAGTATCAGGAATATGACCTGAAGGTTGAACAGACCATTATAGATGAAGAAAAACAGACTGTAACAGTCATCCCCAGCAGAGAAGATTCCTATGAGCGATTATCAGAATCAGCCGTTCAATTCGTAGAACAGGCTCCAGGAATAGAAGAACAGGTCATAAACCGCATAGAAATAAAACAGTTACATATGGCAATCTCTCGTTTATCTGAGGATGACCGCTATCTGATCTGCCAACTTTATTTTGAGGAACGAACCGAGCGGGATCTGGCGGAGGAATTGCGCCTGTCCCAGAAAGGAATTAATAAGCGGAAGAAACGGATTATTAATCACCTAAAAAAATTAATGGAAGAAATTTAATTTTTTTCTTCTTTTTGGTTCTCAAATGCTTCTGCCAACGTGGAAATAATTGAGGGGATAAAATTCCCTTATCTGCTCTTTGAGAAATACCGCCGCAGGCGGTCATATCCGGCAACACAGATACCTTAGTTGTTCAGCCCAAAAGGAAAAGCATCGTGGAGGATACGCGAAGACCACCTGCAGGGAACAAAAGTGCCTGTCAATAAGATCGCATCAAAGGTGCAGAGCGAGAACTGTCCATCCCAAAGCAGCCCTGGCCGGCTGCCTGCCACAACCTGAACAGCCTATAATGATACTTCCGTCTAGTCACAGCCCCGCAGTCGCGGGAACACGCAATGAGGGCGGCTCCGGGAGATCCCCGGAGGGGTGAGAGTCCCATGACGGTCTGGAGCCAGGACCGGTCTGTGTTTACCGCCCACGGATGCATGAAATACATCCGGCTCCGGGAAGTAGTGTCGAATAGGAGCCACGCGAAACGAAGAACAACGAAATGTTTTCATATTAGAAACTACGGTGACAGGCGTCCATCCATGGAAGCAAATTTTTAAACTACGGTCCAATGGCGCCTGTCGCTGTCCTTGTGATATGAAAGCAGAAGGGAGGTTTTATGTTGGGAATTAAAAAAGGCGATGTTTACTATGCAGATCTGACACCGGTGGTTGGATCGGAGCAGGGAGGGGTACGTCCTGTACTGATTATCCAGAATGATGTAGGGAATCGGTTCAGTCCTACTGTCATTGCGGCAGCCATTACCAGCCGCCAGGGAAAACGTGCGCTGCCCACTCATATTCGGCTGAAATCCAATTTGCAGGGCTTGCATGATAATTCCATAGTTTTGCTGGAACAGGTACGGACCATAGACCGGGTACGGCTAAAAGAGTACATAGGACGGTTGAATGCTAACACCATGCATGACATCGACCATGCCATTGCGGTCAGCTTTGGACTTGAAGGTGTTCTGGAACAATATGCAGATTCCGACGATGGAGCAGAAAGGAGAGAGGTCTGAGTGAAAAAAAGAAAGCAGGCATGGATTTATTGTGCCATTGATGCACCAGAGGATGCACATGGCGTGCTAAAAAAACAACTCAAACAGCTCTGTGATTATGCGGAGCAGATGATGGTTGAAACCGTTGGCAGTTCCAGCGATTGCGGTGGAAAACCATTGCTGGCGCGTTCGGGATTTCGTCGTTTTATAGTAGCAGCAAAAGAAGGAAAAGCAAGTATCCTGCTGGTAGTGAGCCGAAATTCTCTGACATATTCATCCATACAAATGGCACAGCTCGGCGCTATGGCAGAGTCTTTGCAGATAGAGATTTGGTCACCCCAGGAAGGAAAAATAAACTTAAGAGATTACCAGAAAAGAGGGTAAAACGATGACAGAAGCGGATAAAAAAATGATCTCTGACATTTTCGATTCAGAAAGTATGGGATATGCTTATGTGTATCCTATGGGTGGGAACATCAGACAGGAATATCTGATTTCTCTGTCTCCTGAGAATATAGCAAACTTCATAGGGAAACATGGATTCGATGCAGAAAAAATCATTATTACAGATGTGGCAGATCGGCTGGTAGTGAATACCAGTATGGTGTTTCTTGATACTTGCCCGAATCAGGAGTTGTGTCAGGAAATCATTGGTTATTTAGCACCTATTCAGCTG
Organism: Eubacteriaceae bacterium Marseille-Q4139; assembly: GCA_018223415.1. Lineage (NCBI taxonomy): Bacteria > Bacillati > Bacillota > Clostridia > Eubacteriales > Eubacteriaceae > Eubacteriaceae bacterium Marseille-Q4139. The sequence continues at coordinate 3,032,774 of JAGTTQ010000001.1, forward strand.
GGAGAAACAGAGGCAGGATCTGTTCTTGCGGTAGGCCGTGATACGGCAGATGAATACTTTGCTGAAGAAGATCGGTTCGTAGCAATGGCAGAGCTGGGAATGCAATGACACACAGACTTATTGGAGGATGTGATATGGGATGGATTATGGGAACAGTGGGCTTAGGCATTCTACTGATAGCAGGCTTTATTGGTTTCACAGTGAGGGCATTCCGCATTGCGGGGAGCTATCAGACGGATTGAATGTTTATTGGTAATGCTTAATCTGGAGCAGAAAACTTTGTTGGATATTCAGTGCATTTCGTGATAGCTATATAGCAGCTAACACGATATACTGTGTATAGCGTCAGAGGAAAGGAGGAGGAGCAGATGAGAAGATATGAAGTGGAAACGCTGTCAGAAGGGAAAGTCAAATACTTTTTTATCCGTGACTGTGACACAATGGAGATTGTACTGCTTCCCTCCAAGTATCTGAAGCATAAAATCAAGGCCAACCGCTCACCAAACACCGTAAAGCGGGCAGCATTCGCAATCTGTTATTATCTGGAATATCTGAAAGAAATTCCAATGGAGCCGGAACAGGTCTATGAGCTAAACTTCGAGAGCCAGAACGATCATTTTACTGGTTTTCTGCAGTGGCTGAAGGCCGGAAACCATACGAAAGAAAACAATTTAAGGGTTATTCATAATGGAACCTGTAACGCATACCTGGAGGATGTGTTCAGGTTCTATCTTTTTATGGAATCCATGGATGAACGGCTCGGCAGTTTAAAAGTGCTTTCTTACAGCTATCATATGGCAGTCAATGCTGTTGGCGTCCAGAAGAAACTGCGGTTTCAGGCATTCAAAGGATATATGAAAGCAGAAGAGCGGGATGTGCGGCCGGCAGAACACGAAGAAATTATCCAGGTTTTGCAGGCATGTACCAACTGCCGGGATCAGCTTCTCCTTCTGATGATCGCGGAAACAGGGTTTCGGATTGGAGAAATCCTCGGTGTGGATTATACCCACGACATCGATTACCAGAACCGCATGATAGGCGTTTACTTCCGGGAGGATAATGACAACGAGGCCAGAGCAAAGAATGCAGAGTATCGGAAAGCCAGAATCAGTGAGGAAACCTTTGAATTTCTGATGTATTATCTGGCAGAATACCGGGAACTCCTCCAGCATCAGAGGTTCCTGTTCATCAATATCGCGGGGAAGAATGCGGGACAACCATTAAAGGTGGACAGTGTTTACGATATGCTGAAACGGATGGAGAAAAAGACAGGAATCGATTTGACACCCCACATGCTCCGCAGGTATTTTGCTAATATGCGGCGCAAAGCCGGTTGGAGGCTGGAACTGATCCAGCAGGCCCTCGGACACAAGCACATCGATACAACAATCCGGTATTTAAAGATTGTGGATGATGAGCTGATAGAGGCCAGCGAAGAATTCTACGCAAGGAATTCTGCCCTATATGGTGTAAAAGAGCTGTTGTAGAAGGGAGTGAAAATAAGTGCCTGTTCGAGCAGTACAGCTCATAGAACAAGAACAAAAACCGCGTTTGTTTCCACGTCAGATTGATACGGAGCTGGAAAACTGTACAGAAGTTTGTAAATATGAAAAAAAGAAGTTAAGAAAGTTTTTAATTACCGAAGGAATTACAAGCATTGCAGAGATGGATTATTTGCTGCGAAAAAGGTTCGAACAGTATCTTTTGGAAGAACAACATTTAAAGAAAATCGACCGGTACATCTTAGCATATGACAGAGTTAAGCAATATTCCATCCGCCAGCAGATGCAGACCCTCTCCGGACGAACCCGATGTCAGTGGAAACTGGAGAATAAGGTCCTATTTATTCCTTACCATCCAGATCAGACGCTGGCGATGGAATTTGATACCGTCAGGAACCGGAAAAACATGGTATGGGACTTTACGAAACCTTGCTCCTCCGTTCTGAAAAATCAGATTTTTATTACATTGAATGCAGTATTAAGTCAGTTTAAAGAACTGAGAAAACGAGAACAGCGGCTGTCGGGACTGCAATATTTATACCATTTCTGCGCAGAGTCCGGTATAGAGGATATTGAAAAAATGGAGCAGATCCAGGTGGAAGAATTTGAATCCTACCTGGAACAGCATACTGATTCTGAGAGCAGAAGAATGCTGCTGCTTCCCATTTTGGGGTATTGCAGGGAAACCGTGTTTCTCCAAAATGAAACCATTCACTGGGATGCAAATATCTGGTACTTGGAGCGGATGAGGTTACCGGAACACCGGGTCAACCCGAGCAGTGCATTCGTCACAGTTTCGTTTATCGAGATAACCATGCCGGAAAATCGCAGATATGCTCAGGAGTTTATGAAGTACCAGATTGGAATCACTGGGCAGTCCGTTAGCACAATGGTTATAAAATTTGGCGGGATTAAGCAGTTTCTCATCTGGCTCTGTGAAAGGAAAGAGAGTGCCTGCTCCTGTTCAGAAGAACAGATTGACAGATACTTACAGGAAATACAGGAGCGGGGGATTATACCAAAGACTTTTAATGAATATGTTACCGGATTAAGTCAGTTTTACCACTTTATGACGGTGCGGGGCTATATGGAACGGATGCCGTTCCACCCGGAATATTACATAAAGAAAGTCATACGCCGGCATCATGACAGGAGTGTTTCGCCGGAGATCTGCACCGAACTGCTTGGGTTGCTTCATCTGCTGCCGGAACATCTGCGGTGTATGTACCTGCACCTCTGGTGTCTTGGATTGCGAATCAGCGAGGTTTGTACCTTAAAAGGAAACAGCTACTACAAAAAAGACGATGAAACGTGGATACAGCTCTATCAGACCAAGATGAAAACATATAAACGTATCCCGATAGCAGAAGGGTTATATAAGATTATGCAGGTATATATCAGACGGAACAATATCGGACCCGATGAATATCTGTTTAAGAATAAAAATGGGGGCGCATGTCTGACACAGACCTTTCGGGAGCGGATGAAAAAATTCTGCAAGGAGCAGGGTATAGCGGAAGGAGAATATTTATTTCAGACACATGATTACCGACATACGGTGGCGACATTCTTTTATGAAAGCGGGGCATCTCTGCAAAGTGTCAGGGATTATCTGGGACACAGCTACCAGGAAATGACGGAGCAGTACATTGATTATGTGCCTCAAAAAATTGCTAAAGCAAACGATGAATATTTTAAGCAGCCAGGGAACAATCTTGCGGCCGGCTTAAGGAAAGGAGGAAAGCGTGGAAGATAGACTTTATTATCGTGAACTGGAGTGTTATAAAGATGCCGATGGCGTATTGTTACGGAAGTGTGGAAATGCAGATTATTTGGATTTGTCCCTGCTTCCAACGAAAAAAATGAAAGAAGAAGTAAGCAGGTACTTCCGGTATAGAGGTACTCAAGTAAGCCTCCGAACCGTAATTCATGAAAAAGCGTATTACACATTATTTTGTCAGGCAATGCAGGGACGCCGGAAATTGCCCGACAGCTTGCTGGGATGGGAAGAAAGCAAGTGGGTACAGCTTCTGAAAGGTTATATGCTGCAGAATGGGATACCCCTTACACAGAATAAGATGAGTGTTTATGGAACGGCTCATATTGTGCAGGCACGACAGATCATGTTTGTAAGGAGACTGATCCAATTTTTACAGCCAGAGGATGAACGGCAAGAACAGGAAAAAGATATTTGGCATTTGGATAAACTGGATATCGAAATTGAGCAGAATCCGATTTACAGGACAAATACACTGAATTTTACGGGGATTCGTCAAACGGATATCCGGGAAGAAGTCAAGCAGGCGATTTATTTGCATCTAAAATATGAAAACCTGGGGACAGTAAAAAGAGAAATGTCATCGCTGCGAATGTTCTCAAAATATCTGGAAGAACAGCAGAAAGGAATCACTTCCTGCAAAGAGATTGACCGTACATTAGTAGAAGAATATCTGACCTATATGGCCACCAGCGGAGGGTCCGGAAAATCAAACAGTGATAACATAATTAAACTGCGTTCGGTTCTGGAAACAGTGGGAAAACTTTTTGACTGGCCACATCTGGAGAAGCTATTCATCAATACAGATATTCCGCAAGAGATACAGCCAGAATTCAAGGTTTATTCGGACAATGAGTTAAAACGGCTGAATGAGCAGATTACAAAGCTGGATGAACAGATAACCAGATGTATGGTCATCCATCAGATGCTGGGGACCAGAATATCGGATACGCTGACCTTACAGCGGGACTGCCTGTCGCAGTCAAATGGCATGGATATGATTAAAATCCGCCAGGTAAAGAGTACAGTATATGAAAAGCCAATCAGCGCAGAACTGGCGGCGCTGATCCGAAAGGCAATCCAGTATTCAAAGGAACGGTACGGGGATGCGGTATATATTTTTGTAGATGAAAAGGATACAAGCCGCCCCCTGCAGTATACGACAATCAAACATAAGGTTCTCGCCCTGATTCAGAGAGAAAACCTGCGGGATGATGAGGGAAAGCACTTCCGGTTCCCATCCCATATGTTCCGCAGAACCTATGGAGCAAAGCTGACAGAACTGCATCTGGATGACTGGACGATATCAAAACTACTCGGACACAGAGGTGTCCATACGGTAGTGCATTACCGAAAAATGAACAACCTGATTCTGGCGGCAGAAACCCGCAGGGCAAGAGAAGAACAGACTAGAATTCTGCTTGAAAACTTAGATGGATGGGAGGACGAGTATGAGCAAATACGACAGGATGATTGAGGTCAACAAAAAGCGGAGTGAAGAAAAAATCACAGCGGCCAAAGCTGCAATCCGGCGAATGCTTGAAGATGAAGAACGGGTTTCGGTTCCAAGGCTTATGCAGATGACCGGACTTTCCAGAGGTTTTTTTTATAAAAATCCGGAGATACGTTCTGAAATCAACCGCGCCCTAGAACAGCAGGCCGGAGTGATTGATCCGAGAAGAAACATTCTGGATAAGGCGATGGACGGCAGGATTGAATTGCTGCAGCGACAGGTGGCGGAACTGAAAAGAGAAAATGAAAGCCTGCGGAAAGAGAACCAGAAGCTGAGAAAGAGCCAGGAAAAGAAGGATTGGAGCGTATTTAAGAATCTGTAAAAACTTTACATAAAACCAGTAGTAAATTTTTATTACTGAATTTGTTTTTCGACTTAAAGAATATAGACATATGGAAATATATTTGTTATTTTTTAAGCAGACTAATTATGGGGGTAAAATACAATGCGTCCAGAATATGATGGTGTTAAATTTTATAGTATTAATGATTGGAGTACAGGAGAAAATTTGAAGAAATCAGCCAAAATACTCGAATCGTTTGATGAAAATGAAGATTACAAAGATATCAATGAGGTAATTGAGCTATATAATATTCAACAATTAATTGAAAGTGGAGTATATCTTCAAGATTGGGATGAAAAGAAAATTGCGCGTTATAAGGAAATCTGCTCGTTATTTAGAAAAATTTTTGGAAAATTTTTTGGGATGATTAATGACGAGAATTTTCAGAAAATTACTCGTTCCGTTTGTATTGACTATGTTGAAGATTATTGGAAATTGTTTGCTGAGTTTAAGGTGTTTGAAAGAGTGTCTGGTGAAATATTTGCAATCTATATCAACGATCCAGAAACAGCACTTTGGATATTACTGCAGCAGAAAGAGCTGGTAAAATATTATGGCAAAGAATTGGCAGATGTAATGCGTATATCCGAACAGTCACCACGTTTGATTATAAGTAAGTTTTTGGAAAAGCATGATCAGAAATGCCATTATTACTTTCCTAAGGAATTAGTTCCGTCAGAGTACGAAGATATTTTAACTAAATATGTTAATTCAGATAGAGCAAACTTGAATCACCTTCAGCTGTTAATTTATGCCCAAAGCACAAAAGAATGCCCTATTAGTGATAAATTGAGGTTATCTGCTAAAAGAGCATGCGATACTTATTGGGAAAAGCATCCTTTTACCGGTGTACAAATAGGATATGGATTAGAGGTAGAATTTGCAGATATACCAGAAATAAAAAGAGTTAAAAAACTAGATAATAATAACTATAAAATTACTTATGATATAAAATGGCTACTTGATAATTTGGATTATCCTACACTTCTAAATAATTTTCGATATGTTTTTGAACAATTTGATGACTGCTGGAGGAGTACTCTAGTGTCAGTAGAATCAAAGTTAGGGCTTTTTGAAAGAATTCTTTCAACCAGAGGTATTAAAGAATTTATCGCAGGAAACCATTTTATTGCGGGCGAGAATCTCTCCACAATGCAAGTGCAAGCTTGTTATGAAATATTAAAAAGAAACAAGGTACGGTTAGAAGATGTTTTAAAATGGTTTTTTGAAGAGTATTTATCACAAGAGTTTGGCGCTAATGGTTTTCGATTTAACCCTCCATCAGAGGGTACAATGATGGCGGAAAAATGTCGAACCATTTCTTCAGAAATGGATGGAGTACTCAAACAGTTTCGTATGTATGTACAAGATGGTAAGATTGATCGAGAATTATTTGAGATGTCTTCAAGTCATACTATATTCTCAAATCTTTCGGGCTTTATAAAAGATAAATATGCTTATGGAAATAGTGATGATATTCGACATGAACAGTTTTTGCTTTTTTCTAACCAGAGTCATCTGTATTATATAAGAAAAACTAAGAATAAGTATAATCGTTTTTGTGACTTGGTAATCCAAGAAGATGTATCAATATCTGATTTTAACGGATATCAGCAAACACAAATTCAATGGCTCATTGAAAAGGACATTGTTATAGAAAGTTCTAACGGTTATCTGAAACTAAATGGTCCTAAAGCTTTTATTTTGAAAGATTTATATGATCATGATGTGATTTGCCCGCACTATTATAATGGTGAATTAAGAAATGTAATTGATGAATGGTACAAAAATGGCAATTTGAGATTGGAGAATAGCCTTTTTTCAGAACCCGAACAAAACTATCTTAATTATGAGCTGAATAAATCTGCATATAGTAATGGGCATGATTTGCGTAATAAATATGCACATAGTACATATCCCGAAAATGAAAGGGTGCAATTTATGGATTACATAAAGTTGTTAAAGATTATGATTCTTGTTATCACAAAAATTAACGAAGAATTTTGTTTACGGGAAGAAGCTATTGAAATGATGGAAGAAACATAACGCGCCCCAAAGCTCATTATATGAACATATACATAAGGCTGGTAGGTAAAATCTACTGGCCTTTTATAATTATGAGATTTTGTTTTTATTGGTTCATTTTTTAGGATTTGGTTTTTGGAAAATTTATATAACGCTATGATAGAACATAAGAATTTGCTACTGCTATGCGCTGTAAGCATTATTATCTATACGCTACAAGCATTTGATAAAAGGGTTGATAGATAGTACTATAAAAGCAACTCCAGTTTCAATAATATTTGAAAATCTGGTAACACAAAACACATTTTTGTATAGCGTTAAGTCCAGTATTTTCAAAGAGTTGGAGGGGCGGGCTACATTTTAGTACCCTAACTGGTGGTATGGCGTCCCCATGGCTCTTTTAACCTTTTTGGAAAACAGCGACCTGTCAGGAAAGCAGGTGTACCTGTTCTGTTCCCACGGCACAGGCGGACTTGCGCGGAGCGTGGACATCATCACAGAGGCGCTGCCGGATGCAGAGATATCCGATTCTGTTTTTGACTGCTATGAGGAAGAGGCCTCCGGCTCCAGAGAAGAAATCGAGAGCTGGCTGGCCGGACTTGGGTACTAATAAGAGCACGGAAAAAAGGGGAAGTGAAAACCGGGAAAAAAGGTTTCCACTTCCCCTTTTATGTACCTGCTACCCGTCATTTTCCGCCTTCTTTAGAGCCGTCTCGATGGCATTCATGAGGGCCATGGACGTGTACTGGGAATTGGCCGGGTATTCAATGCCCTCCAAAGACTGGGAGGCGCAGATCTGTTCGGCCAGAGAGTCCATGGCCGGCTGCATGAGCGGGTACATGGTGGCAACCGCGTCGCTTAAGGGCACCAGGGCAATGGAATTGATGTGGTCTTTATCCACGGCCACTTCCACGTTGACATTCTGGCTCCCGAGGACAATGGAGGCGGAATAAAGCCCCGGCGTGTAGCGGGAGACGGCTTCGGCCCCGGCGGACTGGGCTTCCTTCTCCTTCGGCCGGAACATGAATAGAAACAGCAGGATCAGAAGGATTGCAAGTCCGATGAAAATGGCGGTGTAAATGATTTCCTTCATTCGCAGGACGATAATTTTCGTTTTGGCGCTCATGGCAAGGTCCTTCGGTAAGAGTTTTGTTATAGTTTATGAAACGCGCAGGCGGGATATTCCGGGAACGCCTGAAAAGCGGTTTTTCGGCAACTGCCAGATTGTATGGAAACTGCTTTGAAACGACATGAAAACCGTCTTGACGAAACCGTTGACAAACGGGCGCATTCTTCCGATAATGGTATAAGACCTACCTGAAAGGAGGATATCGTGTCACTGAAACTTATGATCGGCGGCTCCGGTTCCGGAAAGACGGAGCTTCTGTATAAAAATATGATTGATATGTCCCTGGCGGAGCCGGACGGCCGGTTTTTCATCATTGTCCCGGAGCAGGCCACGATGCAGGCCCAGAAGGAGTTAATCCGCCTCCATCCGCAGCACGGCACCATGAACATCGACGTGTTAAGCTTTAAGCGACTGGCCTACCGCGTCTTTTCCGAGCTTTCCCTGCCGCAGCCGGCCCTTCTCGACGATACGGGGAAGGTGATGGTGTTAAGAAAGCTGGCCGGAGAGAAGAAAAAGGAACTTTCCATGTTCTCGTCCCACTTAAACCAGCCGGGGTTTCTGGACGAGGTAAAGTCCATGCTCTCGGAGCTTTACCAGTACGGCGTGAGCCCGGAAACGCTGAGGGCAGAGACGAAAAAGCCGGGTACAAGCAGGATTCTCTCGGGAAAGCTCGATGACATGTGCCTGCTTTATGAGGCCTTTAAGGAGTTCACAAAGGAGCGGTACATCACCATGGAAGAGCTCCTTGACGTGCTTTGCCGGGAAGTGCCGCGCTCCAAAATACTAAAGGACAGCGTCATCGCCCTCGATGGCTATACGGGCTTTACGCCGGTGCAGTACCGGCTCATCGGCCTGCTTTTAAAAACCTGCCGCAGGCTTTTCGTCACGGTGACGGCGACGGAAAATGAAAATCTGTTTGAGGCCGGGCGCGAGTCCGACCTGTTTGACATGAGCCGGAAGATGGCCGGGAAGCTGGCGGCCATCTGTAAGGAAGCCGGAACAGAGCTGGAACAGAGCGAGGTTTTAAGGACGCGGCCGCTTGCGCGGTTTCAAAAGAGCCCGGCCCTCGATTATCTGGAGCGGACAGCCTTCCGCTATCCCTACCGCCCCTTTAAGGGAAAGGCCGGGGAGCTTTTCTTCGTGCAGGCGGAGAACCCGGCCGACGAGGCGGAGTTTGCGGCCTGCGAGATGGAGCGGCTTGTCAAGGAAGAGGGGTACCGCTACCGGGACATGGCCGTCGTCTGCGGCGACTTGTCCGGCTATTCCAGGGAGCTGGTGCGCCGGTTCGAGGAATACGGCATCCCGTTTTTCCTGGACGAGAAAAAGGACGTGACGGGAAATCCCATGATCCGTCTCATAAAAAGCAGCCTGTCCGTCCTCCAGGGCGGCTTCGACTACGAGAGCATGTTCCAGTACCTGCGGACGGGCCTTGTGAGCGGGGAAACGGAAAAAATAGACCGACTGGAGAATTATGTGCGGGCGTTGGGGATCCGTGGTTTTTCTAAGTGGGATTCGGCCTGGGAGCGGGTTTATGAAGGCGGGGAGCACATAAACCTTGTGGAATTAAACGAATTCCGGGAGGAAATCCTGGCGCCGCTCAAAAGCTTTCGTGAGAAAACGGAAGGGCAGGCGGACATCGGCACGATGACGAAGGCGCTTACGGGGCTTTTGGAGGAGCTTTCCGTCGAGCAGAAGCTCTTAAAAATAAGCGCGGACTTTGCTGCGGCCGGAGACTATGCCATGGCAAAGGAGTATGAACAGATTTACGGCCTCGTCATGGAGCTTTTCGAGAAACTGTATGACCTTCTGGGGGACGAGACTGTGTCGAAAAAGGAGTACGGCGGGATTCTTTCGGCTGGCCTTTCCAGGCTCCAGGTGGGGCTGATTCCGGCCTGCGTCGACCGTACGGCAGCCGGAGATTTAAAGAGGACGCGTCTGGAAAACATCCGTGCCCTGTTTTTCGTTGGTGTCAATGAGGGCATCGTCCCGGCCGATGCGGGCCGCGGCGGGATTCTCACGGAACAGGAGCGGGAGCTTTTAAAAAGCCATGAGATCGAGCTGGCGCCCACGGCAAGGGAAGAGGGCTTCATGCAGCGGTTTTACTTATACCTTGCCATGACGAAGCCTTCGGAGCGGCTCTACCTTTCCTGGTCGGGGCTTTCCGCCGAGGGAAAAACCATGCGTCCGTCAAGCGTCATAAACCAGATGAGAAAGCGGTTCCCGGAAAATCCCGTTCTCGAAGCGGTAGCCTTAAGGAAGCCGGCCGCCGCCAGGCCTTCGGCGAGAAAGGCCGTCGTCCGCGCGCTGGAGGAGCCGGGGACAATTTTAGAAAACCGGGAGTTTGCAGCCCTCTACGGCTGGCTTTCCGGCGAGGGCGGTGAGAAAGAACGGATGGAGCGGCTGGCAGAGGCGGCCTCCTATGCCTATAAGGCCCACGGAATCGGACATGCGGCCGCCCTGGAGCTTTATGGTCAGATGTTAAACGGCAGCGTCACCCGACTCGAGCAGTACGCGGCCTGCGCCTGCGCCCACTTTTTAAGCTACGGGCTGGAACTTAAAAAACGGCGGGAATACGAAATCGACCTCTCGGACATGGGAAACCTGTTCCATCAGTCCTTAGACCTGTTTTTCCGTACCGTTAAGGAAAACGGCGAGGACTTCCGCGCCATCGGCGACGAGGAGCGAAAGCGCCTTGTGGCAGACTGTGTCGGGCAGGTTTCGGCGAAATACCGGAACACGATTCTAAAAAGCTCCGCCAGGAACAGCTATCTGATAAAAAAGGTGGAGGCGATCACCGACAGGACGATCCGCGCTTTGATCTACCAGATTAAGAAAGGCGATTTCGAGCCGGCCGCCTTCGAGGTGGAGGTAAACAGCCGGTTTGCCCTTGCGGACGGCGGGGCCATGAACTTAAAGGGCCGCATCGACCGGCTGGATACCTGCGAGGACGGCGACACCATTTACGTGAAAATCATGGATTATAAGTCCGGCAGCACCTCCTTTGACCTGGCGCTCCTTTACCGCGGCCTCCAGCTTCAGCTTGTTGTCTATCTGGATGCGGCTATGGATCTTTTAAAGCGCAGGAACCCGGGAAAGCAGGTGGAACCGGCCGGGATTTTTTACTATCATATCGCCGATCCGTCGGTGGAGCGGGAGGAAGGCATGACGGAAGAAGCTGCCGAAGCGGCGATTCTTAGAAAGCTTCGGATGAACGGCCTGGCAAACAGTAACCTCGAGGTGATCCGTCACATGGATAAGGAGATCGAGACCGAGTCGGACGTGATTCCCGTGGCTCTTAAAAACGGCATTCTCCAGGAGGCGAAATCGTCGGCAGCCGGCGGGAAGCGGTTCTCCCGCCTGACCGGCTTTGTGAAGGACAGCCTCATCCGCATGGGAGAAGAAATTTTAGACGGAGAGACGGCAGTCAATCCCTATAAGCAGGGGAACCGGACGGCCTGCGACTACTGCCCTTACCACAGCATCTGCGGCTTTGACTTAAAGACAAAGGGCTACGGCTTCAGGCGGTTCCGCCCCATGAAGGCTGAGGAAATCTGGAAGGAAATCGAGGGTGAAGAAGAGGAGGACGGCGAAAATGGCTGAGATGACATGGACAGAGGAACAGAAAAAAGTCATTGACTTAAGGAACCGGAACCTTCTCGTGTCGGCGGCCGCGGGCAGCGGGAAGACGGCCGTCCTCGTGGAGCGGATTCTCCAGATGATTACCGATAGGGAACACCCGGTGGACATCGACCGGCTCCTCGTCATGACATTTACGAAGGCGGCGGCGGCCGAGATGCGGGAACGGATCGGAGAGGCGCTTGAAAAGCGCCTGGAGGAATCGCCGGGGGATGAGAACCTGGAACGCCAGTCCACGCTTTTAAACCATGCGCGGATTACCACCATCGACAGCTTCTGCCTGTCGCTTTTAAAGGAACACTTTCACGAGCTGGACATCGACCCGGGCTTTCGCACCGGCGATGAGGGCGAGCTGCTTTTAATCCAGGCCGACGTGATGAAGGAGCTTTTGGAGAACTATTACGGCCGCGGGGACGAGGCCTTTTTCCGGTTCGTGGACACCTACGCCCAGGGGCGCACCGACGCCGGGCTTGAGGAATATATTCTTAAGGTCTGGCAGTTTGCCCAGAGCAGCCCGTGGCCGGAGGAATGGTTTTTAAAGTGCAGAAACGAGCTTTCCATGGAGGCGGACGGGGATTTTAAAGAGACAGAATGGATGAAATTCCTGATTGCCGACGTGAAAAAACAGGCGGGAGAGTATCTGGAACTGCTCTCTGAGGCCGTGGAGACGGCAGAGGAGGACGACGGCCCCCAGGCGTACCTTCCGATGCTTTCGGAGGACGTGAGGGCCATGGAGGCGCTTTCCGTGGCAGAGACCTACGAGGAAATCTGCGAAGCTCTTGAAAAGCCCATGTTCGGCCGCCTGGCAGCCGTCCGCGGAAAAAACGTGGATCCGGCAAAGAAAGAATTTGCAGCCGGACTCCGAAACCGGGCAAAGGACGGCGTAAAGAAAGTAAAGGCGCTCTACCTTCCGGGCACCGTCACGGAAGTGGCCGCTGACATGGCCGCCTGCCTCGGGCCGGTTTCCATGCTTTTGGAGCTTTCGGAGGAATTTATGCGCCGCTACCAGGAGGCCAAAAAGGAAAAGGATCTGGTAGATTTTAATGACATGGAGCACTTTGCCTTAAAAATCCTCACGGGAGATTCCCCCGACCATGCGCCGGGGCCGGCGGCCGACGAGTTAAGCCGGTTTTACGAGGAAATCCTCGTAGACGAGTACCAGGACAGCAACCAGGTTCAGGAAACCATCGTGGACTGCATCTCAAGAAAGCGGTTTGGCACGCCAAACGTCTTCATGGTGGGCGACGTGAAGCAGAGCATCTATAAATTCCGCCTGGCAAAGCCGGAGCTTTTCTTAAAAAAATATGAGGAATACCCCAAAGAGGACGGGCCGTACCAGAAAATCGAGCTCCATAAAAACTTTAGGAGCCGCCCCCAGGTCTTAAAAAGCGTCAATGACCTGTTTTACGGCATCATGACAAAGAGCCTCGGGGACATTGCATACACCGACGACGCGGCCCTCTACCCCGGCGCCGCCTACCCGGAGCCGGAGAGCGACATGGGGACGGAGCTTTATCTTTTAAACACCGGCGACAGCTTTTTTTCCGGCCTTGACGAGGAAAAGGCCGACTATACGGCAAAGGAGGCGGAGGCCAGGCTTGTGGCTTCCAAAATCCGGGAGCTCACCGACCCGGAGACGGGTATGAAGGTCTGGAACCAGAAAAAAGGCGTCTATGAGCCGTTAAAAAAACGGGACATCGTGATTCTTCTTCGGAGCCTTTCCGGGTGGGCCGAGGAATTTTTAAGCGTATTAAGCTCCGAGGGGATCCCGGCCTTTGCCGAGTCCCGCACCGGATATTTTTCGGCTATTGAGGTGGAAACGGTCTTAAACATGCTGGCTCTGGTGGATAACCCCATGCAGGACATCCCCCTGGCCGGCGTCCTCCGCTCGCCCATGGTGGGAATGACGGAGGAAGAGCTTGCAAAAATCCAGGCGGCTTTTAAGAAAAATCCGGAAAAGGGACAGGACAGAGGGCTTTATGCGGCCGTCCGCGATTATCGTTCCATGGGCTCCGAGGCGGAGATAAAAGGGAAGCTGGAGAAATTCTGGGAGCTTTTAGATTCCCTTCGGAAAGAGGCCGTCCATCTTCCCGTCCACCGGCTGATCTACCGGATCTTCGACGCGACCGGATACTACGACTATGTGTCGGCCATGCCGGCGGGGAAGACGAGGAAGGCCAACCTGGACATGCTAATCCAGCGGGCGTCGGCCTATGAAAAGACCAGCTATCAGAGCCTGTTTGACTTTATCCGCTACATTGAGAAGCTGAAAAAATACAACACGGATTTCGGGGAAGCCGCCAGGTTCGGGGAAAACGAGGATGCCGTGCGGATCATGAGCATCCATAAGAGCAAGGGGCTGGAGTTCCCGGTGGTGTTCCTGGCCGGAGCGGGAAAGCAGTTTAATCGCCAGGATTCCAGAGGGAAAATCCTGATTGACGACGCCCTTGGCATTGCGGCGGACTTTTTTGACCCGGAATTAAAGCTCAAGGCGCCGACCTTAAAAAAGAACGTCCTAAGCCGCAGGATGAATCTGGAAAACATGGGAGAAGAACTGCGTATTTTGTACGTTGCCATGACACGGGCCAGGGAGAAGCTCATCATCACGGCCGGAGACAAATACCTGGAAAACAAGCTGGAAAAATGGGCCGGTGTTTCGGAAACCTCCGGGCCGCTTCCCTTTACGGCACTTTCCGGCGCAGGCTCTTATCTTGAGTGGCTTCTCATGGCCGCCGGGCAGACGAAGGACAGTATCCGCATGGCCGAGGTGAAGGCGGAGACGTTATTGTCGGAAGAAAAGAAGATGCAGGGGGAGAAGGAGAGCCTCTGGTGGTATTTAAAGGAGCTCAGAGAACAGGGAATTGTGGAAGAAGCGGAGCGGGAGAAGTTAAAAGAGCTTTTGGATTTCCGGTATCCTTACGAGGCCGACAAAACGCTCCATGCGAAGCTGTCGGTTTCGGAATTAAAGGAGCGGGGGCAGTTTGCCGACGATGCCGAGAGCGATTTCCTGCCGACGATCCCGGCGTTTATGCGGGAGGAGGAACCGCGGCGGAGGCCGGATGCGGGAGAATCGTCCCCGGGCGAAGCCGCTCCCACGGCACCGGCCCCCAAACCCGCTGTCAAAGACCTGCCCGCCGCCCCGCTGCCCCGCCTTTCCGGCGCCGGAGGCGCCTTCCGGGGAACTGCCTACCACCGGGCGCTGGAGCTTCTGGACTTTAAAAACACGGAATGCGCGGATGACATCCGAAGCCAGTTAAAAGAATGGGAGGAAAGCGGCCGGATGGATGCGGCTGCCGTAAAGCTGGTGCGCCCCTATGTGCTGGAACAGTTCTTAAAATCCCCGCTGGCAGAGCGGATGCGCGCGGCAGACAAAAAAGGCCGCCTCTATAAAGAGCGCCAGTTTGTCATCGGCATCCCGGCCAGGGAGATGGACGAGGCGGACTCCGATGAGCTGGTACTGATCCAGGGAATCATGGACGCCTGGTTCGAGGAAGAGGACGGCGCCGTCCTTGTGGATTATAAGACTGACCGGGTGCCGGAGGGCGGGGAACAGATTCTCATCGACCGGTACGGCGCCCAGATGCAGTATTACAGCCGCGCCCTGTCCCAGATCACGGGAAAGCCGGTGAAAGAAGCGCTCCTTTACTCCCTGACGCTCCAGAAGGCCATCAGAGTGAAGTGAGCCGTTTTTCCACCTCCGAAAGGAACTCCTCCGTAACCGGGTTCACGGCTGTGCCGGCCGGCAGCAGGTAGCCGAACTCCAGCATGAAGCTGCACCCCTCCACCGGCACGGAAATCAGGTCGTAAAGGGCGCGCTGGCCGGAAAAATCGTGGATCCCGATGCTGTAAAAATCGCTTTCCGAGATCAGATGGAGAAGCGAGGCCCGGTCGGATAAGTACACGATTTTCGGGCTCCTGTTGAGATTATAATAGGAAGAGCCGCAGTTAATCTGAAAGGAAAAATCTTCATACTGGCCGGTGTAGCGGACGAGGCCGTAGGGAGCGAGGTTTTCCAGGGTGACAGGCTTTCCATCCCGGATGAGCGGGTGGCGGCCGGAGAGGATGATGTGGGGGACAACCTGGGAGATAAAATGGTAGGCTAACCCCTTTGCGGCCAGGTTTTCCTTGACCTCGCCGGATTTCCGGCTGTCGAAATGGATGACGCCCACGTTGGCCTGACCGGAGAATACGTCGTCGATGACTTCCTCGGTGCTCCCTTCCTTCAACTGGTGGGAGAAGGCCGGTTCATGGCCATGGCTCTGAACCACATGGATAAAGGAGTCCATGATGTGCGACCATTTCGTGCAGGAAACGATGAGGGGCGCCGGGGAAAGGGCCGGTTGGGAAAAGGAAGTCCTAAGCTTTCTCGCCTCCCGGACGACGGCCTCGGCGCCGGAGAGGAACCGTTCCCCGTCCGGCGTCAGGATGATCCCGCTTCTTGTGCGCTGCATCAGCACGGTGCCCAGATCGTTTTCCAGGTCGGTGATGAGCTTCCCAAGATAGGGCTGTGAGATATAGAGGGCCTGGGCGGCCTTGTTGATGGAGCCTGCCTGGGCCACGGTCAGAAAGTATTCCAGATGCTTGATGTTTAAATTGAGATCCAAAAAATCGCCTCCATGTGCCATGTTCCGCCCTTAAATCCAGGGGATATAAGGGTTATAACAGATTCGTACTATACAGTTATAACTGGACTGATTATACTGGAAGCAGAAGAAAAATGCAATCGGAGGTGCGGGAACATGCAGAAATTTTTAGAAAAAGCCCTTACAATCG
Organism: Eubacteriaceae bacterium Marseille-Q4139; assembly: GCA_018223415.1. NCBI lineage: Bacteria > Bacillati > Bacillota > Clostridia > Eubacteriales > Eubacteriaceae > Eubacteriaceae bacterium Marseille-Q4139. Next base: position 3,049,472 of record JAGTTQ010000001.1, read on the forward strand.
GACGGGAGTACATAAAGGACGGCAAGGTGGCCTCCTATATCCCGGAACTCTCCCGCGCCGACAAAAACAGCCTGGGAATCTGTGTGCTTACGGAGTCGGGCGAGCGGTACGCGGCCGGAGATACGAAGACGCGGTTCACGATCCAGAGCATTTCCAAGGTGATTTCCCTGGCGGCGGCCCTGGAGCGCTGCGGCTTTGACCGCGTCTTTGAGAAAATGAGCATGGAGCCGTCCGGCGACGCCTTCAACTCCCTTGTGAAGCTGGATCTTGCCAGTGACAAGCCCTTTAATCCCATGATTAACGCCGGTGCCATCACGACAGCCGGGTATCTTGTAAAAGATACAAGCTTTGAGGACATGCTTTCCTACGCCAGGCGCATCTGCATGGACGATGGAATCGTCCTGGACGAGACGGTCTACCAGTCGGAGATGAGCCACTGCGCCAGAAACCGCGCCATCGCCTATCTGCTTCAGAGCAAAGGGATCCTGGAAAACGACGTGGAGGAAAGCCTGGATCTCTACATCCGCATGTGCTCCTTAAGCGTGACGGCGGAGAGCCTGGCGGGGCTTGGCCTCGTCCTCGCAAACGACGGGATCCACCCGAAGACCGGCGAGCGGCTTCTGGACTCGGACGCCGTCCGCATCGTAAAAACCATCATGTTCACCTGCGGCATGTACGACGGTTCCGGCGAATTTGCCGTCCGCGTCGGCATCCCCACAAAGAGCGGCGTCGGCGGCGGCCTCCTCTCCGTGGTGGAGCGGCGGATGGGAATCGGCATCTACGGGCCGGCCCTCGATGAAAAAGGAAACAGCATCGCCGGCAGGCATATGCTGGAATACCTGTCAGAGATGCTGCATCTTCACATTTTCGGCGGGGGAAGGTGAGCCTATTCCCCCGCGATCAGTTCTTTTCCGTAAGGAAGCGTCAAAATCCAGTCACAGAAATCATGCCATTCGGAAAGCTTGTGGCCCTTTCTCGCAAAATAGATATTGATGAGAGTCTCATAATTCAGCGTGCAGGTACGCATCTGGTTGTAGCTTTCCGGAAGAAGCTGGATCAGATCGTACCAGTCTTCCTTGTTTTTCCCTTCGTTTACATATTTTAAGCGGATGGCCTCCAGCCGTTCCACGACGGTTTCCATGAAGGCAAGCGTTTCCGGAGTCATATGATCGTGGCTGAAATCGTCCATGGAAAAGGGTTTGCTGTGGATTTTATGCATGGTGCTGGTGGAGTTAGCCACCGTTGCGATTTTATAGGTGTCGTACTCCTTCCACCAGTAAATCGGCGCCGTGATGTCCACGGACACGAACACCTGGCGGATGTATTTCCGGTGATCGCTTCCGGCCTTTCTTAAGCGCTTTGCCAGGTCTAAGTCGTTGGGGCCGAGCACGAAATTCCCGTCTTCATCGTAATAGCTGTCCATGCGGGCCCAGCTATTCATGGGGTTCCTGGCGCCGCGGATGGCGTTTTCAAGGTTCATGACGCTTGTACGTTCAAATCGGATCATGGAAATGATTTCCTTTCTTATCTTAATGGGAGGCGGCCCGGAAGGCGGCCTTTTGGGGAAACAGTGACCTCGTCAGCGTTTTCTTATCCATTATATCCGGCCGGGCATGGATATTCAAGACATATTTTTCTCATCCCGCGCCGTCTAAAACGGTTCCGTGCGATTTCCCTTCTTGCTTTCTTTCCGAAATCCTAGTATAATCCATAAGGATGGGCAGTTTTGCCCGGACATGGAGGAAACATGGAGACGATCATCAAAGACGTAAGCGGCGACGGCTGCCGGAGCGCCTTCCTAATCATGGGAGACGAGCCGGTGCTCTATGATACGGGCATGGCCTACGGCGCCGCGAAAACCATAGAAAACATCAAACGGGAGCTGGACGGTGCGCCCCTTATGCACGTGCTTTTGTCCCACTCCCATTATGACCATGTGGCCGGGCTTCCGTTTTTAAGGGAAGAATGGCCGGGGCTTAAGTCCTACGGGAGCGCCTACGCAAAGAAAATTTTAGAAAAACCGTCAGCCAGGAAGACCATGCGGGAATTAAGCGATGCGGCGGCAAAGGGCGCCGGGCTTCCTGCCGCGCCGGAGTATGACGAGGACGGACTGGATGTGGACGTGGTTGTGGGAGACGGGGACGAGCTTGTCCTTGGAAACCACAGGATCCTGGTTTATGAGACGCCGGGGCATACCCGCTGTTCCCTGTCATACCTGGTGGACAGAGACCTTCTCTTTGCCAGCGAGACCGTCGGCGTGTTTACGGACGAGACCTACATGCCATGCTACCTTGTGGGGTATCAGATGTCCGTGGACTCGGTGAGAAAGTTAAAAAAAGCCCCGGCGAAGCGGATTTTCATCACCCACAGGGGAATCCTGCCGGAAACGGACCTTCCGGCCGTCTGGGACTATCTGGAGCGGGAGCTCCTTGCGACAAAGGACGAGATCATCGAAATCATAAAAACCATCCCCACGAAAGAGGCGCAGATGACGGCCATGCTGGAGCGGTACCACTCCGGCGTTCCGGAAAAGGCGCAGCCGGATTTCGCGTTTTTATTAAATGCGGCGGCCACCCTGGACGTGGTGCGGCGGGAATGCATGGAGGGAATCGGATGAACCTGATTGTTGCGGCAGACAAAAACTGGGCCATCGGAAAGAACGGGAAGCTTCTCGTCTCGATCCCCGAGGATCAGAGGCTGTTTCGGGAAGAGACCATCGGAAAGGTCATCGTCATGGGCAGGAAAACCATGGAGAGCCTTCCGGGCGGACAGCCCCTCTACGGACGGACGAACATCGTGCTTTCGAGAAACCCGGATTACCGGAAAAAGGGCGCTAAGGTGGTTCACAGCGTGGACGAGGCCCTGGAGCTTTTAAAGGACGTCCCGACAGACGACATCTTCATCATCGGCGGGGCGGAGATCTATGAACAGTTCCTTCCATACTGCAATACGGCCCATGTGACATGGATCGACTATGCCTATGAGGCCGATACTTATTTTGTAAATCTGGAAAAAGATTCTGGATGGGAGCTGACGGCGGAGAGTGATGAGCAGACATATTTTAACATTTGCTACGAATTTCGCCGTTATGAACGAAAACAAAAGTGAAATCAGGTTGCCATCTTGTCTAATGGGTGGTAAACTGGAATATATCAACCGGCTCAGGAGAGACCGGGCATTATACAGGAGGTTAAGGTATATGTATCCGATTATTGAGGCGAGGAAGCTGGCGGATAAAATTTTCCTCATGGTTGTGGAAGCTCCGCGCATTGCTAAGAACTGCCAGCCAGGCGAATTCGTCATCGTGAAGATCGACGAGGTGGGGGAGAGAATCCCGCTTACTATCTGTGACTATGACAGGGAAAAGGGAACGATTACCATCGTATTCCAGACCGTAGGCGCATCCACAGAGCGTATGTCCTATCTGAAGGCAGGCGAGGCGTTCCATGATGTGGTAGGCCCCCTTGGAAACGCATCCGAGTTCGTTCATGAGGATGTGGAAGAACTCAAAAAGAAAAAATATCTGTTTGTAGCAGGCGGCGTCGGCGCAGCTCCCGTATATCCGCAGGTGAAGTGGATGAAGGAGAACGGCATCGACGTAGACGTTATCGTCGGCTCCAAGACGAAGGATCTTCTGATCCTGACCGACGAGATGAAGGCGGTTGCCGGAAACCTCTACATTACCACCGATGACGGTTCCTATGAGAGAAAGGGAATGGTTACGGAGGTTATCAAGGATCTTGTGGAGAACCAGGGCAAGAAATATGATGTCTGTGTTGCCATCGGCCCGATGATCATGATGAAATTCACATGTCTTCTGACGAAAGAGCTGGGAATCCCGACTATCGTCAGCTTAAACCCGATCATGGTGGACGGCACCGGCATGTGCGGCGCCTGCCGTGTAACCGTAGGCGGCAAGGTGAAATTCGCCTGCGTAGACGGTCCGGAATTTGACGGCCATGAAGTAAACTTTGACGAGGCGATGAAACGCCAGCTCATGTATAAGACCGAAGAGGGCCGCGCGCTTCTTAAGCTTCAGGAGGGCGATACCCACCACGGCGGCTGCGGCAACTGCGACGGCAAATAGGATGGAACTTTTTGGAGGTAAAGACATGGACGTTATGAAAAAAGTACCTGTCAGAGAACAGGATCCGAAGGTTAGGGCGACGAATTTCGAGGAAGTCTGCTACGGATATAATGAAGAAGAGGCAGTGATGGAAGCAGAGCGCTGCTTAAACTGCAAGAACGCAAAATGTATTGAGGGATGTCCGGTTAAGATTGATATCCCGACTTTTATCCATCAGGTAAAAGAGAAAGATTATACGGGAGCTGCTGAGACTATCGCAAAATCCTCCGCGCTTCCGGCAGTCTGCGGCCGTGTTTGCCCGCAGGAGAGCCAGTGTGAAGGAAAGTGCATCCGCGGCATCAAGGGCGAGGCGATCTCCATCGGAAAGCTGGAGCGTTTCGTAGCTGACTGGTCGAGAGAGAATGGCTTTGTGCCGAAGGCTCCGGAGACAAAGAACGGCAAGAAGGTAGCTGTCATCGGTTCCGGCCCTGCCGGCTTAACGTGTGCAGGCGACCTTGCAAAGATGGGCTATGAGGTGACGATTTTCGAGGCCCTTCATGAGCCGGGCGGAGTTCTTACATACGGAATTCCGGAGTTCCGTCTTCCGAAGCAGGCTGTCGTACAGCCGGAGATCGACAACGTGAGAAAGCTTGGCGTTAAGATCGAGACAAACGTCATCATCGGCAAGTCCGTTACCATCGACGAGCTCATGGACGAAGAGGGCTATTCCGCTGTCTTCATCGGATCCGGCGCAGGCCTTCCGAAGTTCATGGGAATCCCGGGCGAGAACGCAAACGGCGTATTCTCCGCAAACGAGTACCTGACGAGAAGCAACCTGATGAAGGCTTTCCGCGATGACTATGATACCCCGATTGCAACGAGCAAGAAGGTTGTCGTTGTCGGCGGCGGAAACGTGGCCATGGATGCTGCCAGAACGGCTCTCCGTCTCGGCGCAGAGGTTCACGTTGTTTACAGAAGAAGTGAGGCAGAGCTTCCGGCAAGAGCTGAGGAAGTTCACCATGCAAAAGAAGAGGGCATCATCTTCAACCTCTTAACGAACCCGGTTGAGATCCAGACCGACGAAAAGGGCTGGGTTAAGGGCATGGTTGTAAGGAAGATGGAGCTCGGCGAGCCGGATGCGTCCGGAAGAAGACGCCCGGTTGAGGTGGAAGGTTCCGACTTTACCATCGAAGTGGATACGGTTATCATGGCTCTGGGTACTTCCCCGAACCCGCTTATCTCCGCTACGACGAAGGGACTTGAAACCAACAGCCATAAGTGCATCGTTGCCGATGAGGAAAACGGAAAGACAAGCCGTGAAGGCGTATTCGCCGGCGGCGATGCCGTGACAGGCGCTGCTACGGTTATCCTCGCCATGGAGGCAGGAAGAGCCGGTGCCCGCGGAATCCACGAGTACCTTTCCGCAAAATAAAAGCATACGAGGCTGCCGGATGGGGGATTTCTCCCGGACGGCAGCCCCCACTTTATTTTTTGCAGGCAGATACCTGAAAAGGGCTGCCTTCTTCATGGAGCAAATGACATGAAAAAGAATATTGATCTTTTAAAGGAGCCGATTCTGCCGGCGCTTACAAAGCTGGCGCTTCCGATCATGGCGACGTCCTTAGTCCAGACGGCATACAATCTGACGGATATGGCCTGGATCGGGCAGATTGGCGCGGATGCCGTGGCAGCCGTGGGCTCTGCCTCCATGTTTTCCTGGTTTTCCCAGGGAGTCAGCGCCCTGTCCAAAATGGGCGGCCAGGTCAAGGCGGCTCATGCATTGGGCGAAGGCAAACACGGGGAAGCCGCGGAGTATGCCCAGGGAGCCCTCCAGATCGGGATCGTGTCCGCCGTCCTCTACGGGCTTGCGGCCATCCTGTTCCACAAAGGGCTGATTGGCTTTTTTAATATGCAGAATCCCGATATCATTTCTGATGCTGAAATTTATCTGATTATCACCTGCGGATTGATTCTTTTTTCCTTCCTGAATGCGATTTTTACCGGAATCCTGACGGCTGCCGGCGACAGCAGGACTCCGTTTCTTGCCAATGTCATCGGACTGTGCCTCAACATGGTGCTGGATCCGGTTCTGATTTTCGGAATCGGGCCGTTTCCAAGGCTTGAAGTGGCGGGCGCCGCCGCTGCGACCGTGTCTGCCCAGGCCCTTGTGACGGCTGTTTTCCTGATTTCCATACGGAAGGATACGCTTATTTTTGACAAGGTAAAGATCTGGAAGCCCACGAAGGCAAAACGGCTTTCGGTGATTTTGAAAATCGGCTTCCCATCGGCCGTCCAGACCATGATTTACAGCGGCATTTCAATGATTATCACGAGAATGGTGACGGCTTTCGGCGACACGGCCATTGCAGTCCAGCGGGTCGGCGGCCAGATCGAGTCGATTTCCTGGATGACGGCGGACGGCTTTGCCGCGGCCATCAACTCGTTTGTGGGACAGAATTACGGCGCCGGACAGTTAAAGCGGGTGAAGGACGGATATTTTACGGCAGTGAAAATCAACTTTGTCTGGGGGCTTTTTTGCAGCGCGCTTTTGATTTTCGGGGCGGAGCCCATTTTCAGGATCTTTATCCATGAGCCGGAGGTTGTGAGAAACGGCATGGATTATCTGAAGATCCTGGGCGTGTCCCAGATGTTTATGTGTGAAGAGCTTTTGACCGTGGGCGCTTTTTCCGGTCTGGGAAAGACCATGCAGGCGTCGGTCATCAGCGTTCTCCTTACTTCGGCCAGGATCCCTCTGGCGCTCCTCCTTCTCGGGACACCTCTGGGACTCAACGGTATCTGGTGGGCGATTACGATCTCCAGCATCGTAAAAGGAATTGTCTATGTCATCAGCTTTTCCGCCACGATGCGGCGGATGCCGTCGGCGTCTTAGTGACAGCAGGTAAGGAGCAGAAGACTGGAGGGGATAGAAAAGTGGCAAAAAGTGTTACGAGAGAAGAACGGTACCGGGAGATGCTGGAGACGCCTGTGTCAAAGCTGATCCCGAGGCTTGCGGTGCCGACGATCATCAGCATGCTGGTGACGTCCATTTACAACATGGCAGACACCTTTTTCGTGAGCCAGATCAGCACCAGCGCGTCGGCGGCCGTCGGCATCATTTTTTCGCTGATGGCGATGATTCAGGCTGTGGGCTTTACCCTTGGCATGGGCGGCGGAAACTATATTTCCCGCTCCCTCGGGAAGCGGGATGAGGATACGGCGGAGCGGACGGCGGCCACGGCCTTTTTTACGGCTGTGGCAGTGGGACTTTTGATTACGGTGTCCGGCCTTGTATTTCTGGATCCGCTGGTGCGAATGCTCGGCGCCACGGAGACCATTGCGCCGTATGCAAAGGATTATGCGAAGTACATCTTGTTCGGCGCGCCGATTATGACAGGCTCCTTTGTCATGAACAATCTGCTGCGTTCCCAGGGCTTTGCGTTTTACGCCATGTTCGGCATCACAACAGGCGGTATTTTAAACATGATCCTGGATCCGATTTTTATTTTCGGTTTTGATATGGGCATTGCCGGGGCGGCCATTGCGACGGTTTTGAGCCAGTGCATCAGCTTCTGCATCCTGTTCGGCCAGTGCAATTTCAGGAAGGGCTGCATCCACTTAAAGCCCTCGAAATTCACGTTTAAAGCCGGGCTTTACGGCGAGATTCTCCACGCGGGGCTCCCGTCCCTTTGTCGGCAGGGCCTTGCCAGCGCGGCGGCTGTGGCCCTCAACGTGGCGGCGAATCCCTTTGGCGACGCGGCCATCGCGGCCATGTCCATCGTGACCAGGTACATGATGTTCATCAACTCGGCCTTAATCGGCTTCGGCCAGGGCTTCCAGCCTGTCTGCGGCTTCAACTTCGGCGCCAAGCGGTATGATCGGGTACTGGAGGCGTTCTGGTTCTGCGTGAAGGTGGCCGTGATCCTTTTGACGACCCTCGGCGTCATCAGCTTCATTGGGGCCGGACAGATCATGTCCATGTTCCGGAAGGATGACCTGGAGGTTATTGCAATCGGCACCTGGGCCATGCGGTTCCAGTGTCTTGCCCTTCCGTTCCAGGCTTGGATCATCATGTCCAACATGCTGACCCAGTCCATCGGCTACGGCTTCCGCGCCTCCATCGTGGCGGCCGGGCGCCAGGGCATCTTCCTGCTTCCGGCACTCATGATCCTTCCAGGGATTTTTGGGATCCGCGGCCTTCAGATTTCCCAGCCGGTGTCGGATATCTGCACCTGCATCATGGCGGCCCTGATCGTGGGAAGTGTCTTAAAGGAGCTGAAGCAGAAAAACGAAGAGCAGAAAAAAGAGCAGAATTTGTCGTAAAAACCACTGGACGAATCCGGTATTTTGTGAGAGAATAAGAGCGAGTATTGTGTGATTTTTTTAACGATACAGGCCTGTCCAGGTACTATAAATTGAAAGGAGTTTTATCATGATTTATTCACATGAAGTAGAACAGATGTGTACGGTTGCCCAGGGCGTGAACCATGGCGCCGCTCCGATCCCGGAGGAGGCAAAATGGGTGCAGTCCAAGGAAATCAAGGATATTTCCGGCCTGACCCACGGCATCGGCTGGTGCGCGCCGCAGCAGGGTGCATGTAAGCTGACCTTAAACGTAAAAGAAGGAATCATCCAGGAGGCGTTAGTGGAGACCATCGGCTGTTCCGGTATGACCCATTCCGCAGCCATGGCAGCCGAAATCCTTCCGGGAAGAACTGTTTTAGAGGCACTGAACACGGACCTTGTCTGTGACGCCATCAACACGGCCATGAGAGAGCTGTTCCTTCAGATCGTTTACGGAAGAACCCAGAGCGCTTTCTCCGAGGAAGGGCTTCCGATTGGAGCCGGCCTTGAGGATCTTGGAAAAGGGCTTCGCTCCCAGATCGGAACCATGTACGGCACCTTAAAGAAGGGCCCGCGTTATCTGGAGATGGCAGAGGGCTATGTAACCGGCATCGCCCTGGACGCTGACGACCAGATCATCGGATACCAGTTCGTGAACCTCGGAAAAATGACGGACTTCATCAAGAAAGGCGATGACCCGAACACTGCATACGAGAAGGCAAAAGGCCAGTACGGCCGTGTCGCCGACGCAGTCAAGATTATCGACCCGAGACAGGAGTAAAGGAATTTTTTGCGCGCGGCGCAAAAAATTCCGCTACGCAAACGGAGCGAAGCGGAGTTCGCGTTTCCCGTTTTTAGAATTGGCGGGAACGAATCCCCTGAAGGGCGGAATCCGCGTTCCCCGTATTTGGAATTGGCGTGAAAAACGTCAGAAAATGAAGTTCCCATATTTTTAAGGAGGAAAATAGAATCATGGCATTATTTGAATCATATGAGAGAAGAATTGACAAGATCAATTCTGTTTTGAACAGCTATGGAATCTCTTCGATTGAAGAAGCAGAGAAGATCACAAAAGATGCTGGCTTGAACGTATATGAGCAGGTAAAAAAGATCCAGCCGATTTGCTTTGAAAATGCATGCTGGGCTTACACCGTAGGCGCAGCCATCGCCATCAAGAAGGGCTGCCGCCGCGCAGCAGATGCCGCAGCAGCTATCGGAGAGGGTCTTCAGGCCTTCTGTATCCCGGGCTCCGTTGCCGACCAGAGAAAGGTTGGACTGGGCCATGGAAACCTTGGAAAGATGCTGCTTGAAGAAGACACAGAGTGCTTCTGCTTCTTAGCCGGACACGAGTCCTTCGCAGCGGCAGAAGGCGCCATCGGCATCGCCGAGAAGGCAAACAAGGTTCGCAAAAAACCGCTCCGCGTCATCTTAAACGGCCTTGGAAAAGATGCAGCACAGATCATCTCCCGCATTAACGGCTTTACATACGTGGAGACCCAGATGGATTATTATACCGGCGAAGTGAAGGAAGTGTTCCGCAAGTGCTACTCCGCAGACCCGGAGAGCCCGCGCGCAAAGGTAAACTGCTACGGCGCCAATGACGTTACCGAGGGCGTTGCGATCATGTGGAAAGAGGGCGTTGACGTTTCCATCACCGGAAACTCCACCAATCCGACCCGCTTCCAGCACCCGGTAGCCGGTACCTACAAGAAAGAGTGCGTGGAGAAAGGCAAGAAATACTTCTCCGTTGCATCCGGCGGCGGCACAGGCCGTACCCTTCATCCGGACAACATGGCAGCCGGCCCGGCTTCCTACGGCATGACCGACACCATGGGACGCATGCACTCCGACGCACAGTTTGCAGGCTCCTCCTCCGTTCCGGCCCATGTGGAAATGATGGGACTGATCGGAATGGGAAATAACCCGATGGTTGGGGCTACGGTGGCTGTGGCTGTTTCGATTGAGGAGGCAGCGAAGGCTGGGAAGTTCTAAGGAATGCCCATTTTATAAGGGTTTCTGAATTTCTGAGGTGTGCTGAAATGGTGTGAAAATCAGTGTGCAGCACACATTACGCAGTGTACAAAGATACTGATGTTTGAAAGAATGGATAAGAGATGTTTCCTGAGATTTTCTGAGCGAAACATCTCTTATTTTGTTGCTTTATAGGAAATTCTGATTTTGGATAGGAAAAAAAGAAGCCCTGTTGATCGAACATATGTTAGATCAGCAGAGAAATGAACATGACAATAAGACGGTGGTTGGATTTAGAAGATATAGAGACCTTCTTCTCCAAACAAATCGTCAAATGGGTCATCTTCATTAAAAAGTAATCCATATCCAGAAGGTTAATCTCGCTCATATGGTGAATATTCTCGGATGTCACTCCTTTCGGTGGGTGTTCTATATATTTTTTGCGCAGTGCCTCAATATCTGGTTTCATAGCAAGCATTCTTCTTTGGAAGGATTATCTTTTAAAAGCAGGAGCAGAAACAAATCGGAGATTTATGAAAAATTTACAATCAGAAAAATTACACTGATTGTAAAGAGGAATTTTCTATGATATGATAAAAGTAGCAGAAAAGGTTTTTGTTACTTGACTTTAGCGAAGAGGAAGGCCGGTGGGAGTATGGCAGAACTGGATTTTGATAGAAAACACGCAGAAGATTTGCAGAGACTGCGGGGATTCCGCCTTCTGGATGATGATTTTATGAGCAAGGTCTTTGAAGATAAAGCGTGTTCACAGTTTTTATTACAGATCATTTTAGACAAAAAAGGTTTAAGCGTTCAAAAGGTACACGCCCAGCATGATGTAAAGAATTTGCAGGGACGTTCCATCCGTTTGGATATTGTAGCGACTGACGAAAACGGACGGGTGTATAATATTGAAATCCAAAGAAGTGATAAGGGAGCCAGTATTAAGAGGGCCAGATATAACAGCAGCCTGTTGGATGCAAATGTAACAGAGCCAGGTGATGATTATGAGAACCTTATAGAGACGTATATTATTTTTATTACAGAGAATGACGTACTGAAAGCGGGCCTGCCTATTTATCACATAGATCGGACGATTAAAGAAACGGGCGTAATGTTTGGGGATGAAGCACATATCATATATGTAAATTCCCAGATAAAAGATGAAACGGAATGCGAAAGGAGTGGAAACTATGTGCCGTGCTATGGAGGAGATGAGAAAAGAAGCTGCTGTTGAAGAATTGCTAAAAACGCTTCGTAACCTTATGAAAAATGTAGGCTGGACGGCAGAGCAGGCATTGACTGCTATGGGGGTTTCTGAAACGGACAAAGGCATTCTTATGAAAAAACTTTAATAGATATCAAAGAGCCGGTCAAAGCTCAAAATTGAGCGATGACCGGCTTCTTGAATTAAGAGATGGTATGATCCTGGAAAATACACCTTATACCAGACAATGCATCATCAGGACAATCTTACACGGTTTAACACGGATGAAACTTTAAGAGAATTTGGCGACCGGAAAGATACCGCTGATTTAATGAAAGTGGAAAAGATTGCAGTTGAGCAATTAAATGGCTATTTGCGGGTGGGAATAACTTTCAATCAGGAGACGCCCCTTTGCAGGCATACAATCATTTTAGCCGTTTTATAAATTCTACGCAATAATAGAGAAAATGACAATCACTGAATGTCAATTGAGGAGCGTTTTATGTATAAAAACAAGGCGGAAAACGGTGGAAATAATATTTGCGGCCAGAGGATAAAGGAAATCCGGGAGAATCTGCCAGAGAAAACTTCCCAGCGGAAACTGGCAGATATGCTGCAACTGGCAGGATTGGATATTGATAAGAATGCGGTGCAGCGGATTGAAAGTGGGAAACGGTTCGTGACGGATATTGAGTTGAAGGTGATTGCGGAGGTGCTGGGGATTAGTTATGATAAACTGCTAAATTGATTTAATGCATAATTTTTTGTTGAAATACCGTCCTTTTCCGAATCTGCTTCGTATAAAGAAGCAGAGTGGTTCAAAGTAACGAGATCAAAAAAAGGAAAGAGAGGAAACAGCATGAAAACCTTGGAAGAATTGTACCAGGAGGTATTGTCAAGCGACGAATTGAAGAATGCCTTTGCCGAAGCGATGCAGAAGAACAGTGCGGAGTCTTTTCTAAAGGCCAACGGCTGTGAAGCGGCAAAAGAGGAGCTGAAAGCCTTCCTGCTGGAGAAGCAGAATGAGCTGACGGAGGAAGAACTGGACAGTGTGAGCGGCGGTATTTCGGATTATGCGAAAGAGAAATTGAAAGATGTCATCACAAAAATAAGCGACAAGAGATAGACCTGTCTGGAGGAAAAGTCATCACCAATCCTCCTGTCTGCATCTTCCGGAATGATGACAGCCAGTCTTCCCATATTTGTAGGAGACCGCACGAACCCTTCAGGGGGTGTGAAGGATATACATCGAGGGTTTGCCAAGAACAAAAAGGTTCTGGCAGGCCCTTATTTTTGTACTTTTTCACACTCCGGGCAGATATCTGTTTCCTCACGCTCTATTCCCGAACAAAATCGCAGATTGTATGATTTGGATAGCTTGTTATTACAAACCGCATGAACATACGAACGATTTTTAAGGAGGAGTGTATGACGATTTATGGCTATGTACGGGTTTCCAGCACAGATCAGAATGAGGACAGGCAGATGGCAGCGATGCAGAAAAAGGCGGTGCCGCCCCAAAACGTCTTTGTGGACAAACTGTCCGGGAAGGATTTTAAGCGCCCGGAATACAGGCGGTTGGTTCAGAAGCTTAAGGAGGGCGATCTTCTCTATATTCTCAGCATTGACCGCCTCGGGCGCAATTATGAAGAAATCCAGGAACAGTGGCGTGTTTTAACAAAGGAAAAGGGAATTGATGTTTCTGTCATCGACATGCCGCTACTGGACACCGGGCAGGGAAAGGATTTGATGGGCACATTTATTGCAGACCTGGTACTTCAGATTTTATCGTTTGTGGCGCAGACGGAGTGCGAGAACATCAAAAAGCGGCAGGCGGAGGGGATTGCCGCCGCCAAAGAAAAAGGCGTAAAATTCGGCAGGCCGGAAATTGCGGTGCCGGCCGATTTCGGGCAGATTGTGGGAAAGTGGGAAAAACGGCAGCTCTCGTTTCAGGAAGTGCTGAAGCGGTGCGGCATGAGCGAGGCTACATTTTACCGCCGCCTGCGGGAATATCGGCGTCCGGAATAAGAACAGACATAAAAAGACTGTCATAAAGTACACCTTTTGACAGCCTTTCAATACCTCTTTAATATAACCCAAACAGGCCATTTTTTCAATCTATTTCACGGATTTTATGGATAAAAGTGCTATTTTTTGCCGGACGGACTGCCGCAGGGGGACTGATACCGGCCATTGTCAAAAGGTGTACCTTATGACACAGCCAAAAAACAGGAGGAGGATCTATCCATGAAAAAAACAAGGAATCAGGAGCAAGCAGGCAGGCGAAGCCATCTAAAAAAGCTCAGAGGCAGGGTTACGGTGTCTGCATTTTTGCTGTTAATGTCCATTGGACTTGCCGGCTGCGGCAGCAACAGCAGCAGCCCTTCGGCTTCCGGCACGGCGGGCAGTAAGGCAAACGAGCAGGCACAGGCCGATACCAGTACGGAGTCACAGGCAGAGGCGCAGACAGATGCAGGAAATGAAGACGGACAGGAACTTACGCTGGCGGACGGCGCGGCCAAGCTGATTTATATGGATGATGCCTACATTTCGCTGATGTACTATGGGCCTTACGAAGATACCGGCAAACATTTGGAGGATAAGAACGGCGAATCTTTAGGTTCCCTGTTCCGTGAATGGACAGCCGGAAACGAAGCCTGGGGCCTGTTTACCTCGGAGGAATTCCCGGGAGAGGGACACAGCGCAGACGATGTGCTGCTTTCTGTGACGGATTACTCGGTCAGCTCGGAGCCAGAGGAATTCTATCCCCTGACAGAGACGCTGACGGAAGAAGAAGCTGAGACAATTGGCCTGGATGTCCTGGAGGGACATATTGGAAAGGTTCTCGCTGGCGAAGCTCACTGCGACGGTCACGGCTTTGAAGCTCCCCGGCTGTATATATTCTTTTATGACGAATATCATGATGAGATTCTTATGGATATGGACGGACTTGCTGACCGGTTCAGCTTTTATACGGAGGACGGAACGCCTCTCGAAGAGTGGTCTGAGGACTGTACGATGGAGCGGGAGACAAAGAGAGATTATATTTCCTTATATTTCAAGAACAAGGACAAAGATTATAATGCAGAGGCGAATGAAGCCATGTGCGAGGAATTTCGGGCATTGAAGCCGTATGCGCTCTACACTGCAAAGGACGGCACAACGAAACAGTTCCCGCTCTTCCCCGGAGAATAGTCTCCATGCGGGGCGGGAGGCTTTGAGAAAGCAGAGAAAAATTTATGATATAAGGGGGATTTAACATGCTGTTTATTATTCTTCTTGTCGCAGCGGTGATTGTCTTTTTCTACTTTGCGGGAAAGAAAGGGGAATCGAATGCGGAAGCGGCGGAAAAACCGCTTACGGATAAGAAGCTGGAAAAGAAACTGGAAAAGAAACTGAAAGGAATCCGGGAAATGCTTAATGACAGATACGAGGGGTATTCTCCGGCATATGTATATAATTTGCAGGAGCTGGCGAGGCTTACGGCGCAGGGGCAGGGCGTGGCGCAGGATACGGAGCTTGCATGCCGTCTCTGGGAGGAAGCCGTGGACGTGGCCCTGTTTGTGAAGATCGGCGGCTGGGGCAGCAGTGATGAGAAATTTCATTCCTTCGACGTGGATAAGATGGTGGATTTTTTCCTGGATGGAACCTATGTGCCCAGAGATCCGGAACGGGCCATGGGCATCGTGAATAAGCTGATCGACGCGGGAGAACCAAAAGCTGTGTACTTACGTCAGGACATCATCCGCCAGCAGCTCCCCGATGATGCGCCGGGAAAGAACGAATTCCTTCGCTCGGACTATGAGGCGAATTACCAGAAATACGTGGACGCCCTGAAACTTCTTCAAACAAAAAAACTGTTGGATCAGTACGCTTTCCAGACCGTGCGCCTGGCCGAGATAGAAAAGCTGGAGCCGGAATTTTTCGAGGCGGGATTTGATGAGAAATCGGCGAAGGGGCTGCCCTGGCTGCTTAAAAAGATCGGCTGGCCTGCTCCGGGCCCGGCCCCGGC
The DNA here is from genome assembly GCA_018223415.1 of Eubacteriaceae bacterium Marseille-Q4139. NCBI lineage: Bacteria > Bacillati > Bacillota > Clostridia > Eubacteriales > Eubacteriaceae > Eubacteriaceae bacterium Marseille-Q4139. The sequence goes on from JAGTTQ010000001.1 coordinate 3,065,069, forward strand.
CATTTCCCGCTCTCAGGCCCTGCAAGAACTGATTGAGAGCAACGAAGTGAGCGGGTACATGGATAACTCCTCAGATTATGAGGAGCTTGCAGAGGGAGGGGACGTGGAGGCCATGCGCCGCGCCGGACAGCTTCTCCGGGATGTGTGTTCCTCCTACCCGGGAAGCGATGAGGATACCCGCGGAATCCAGTGGCTTCAGAAAGCCGCGGACGCGGGAGACGCCCTGGCCCAGTATCTTCTGGATCCGAAGAAAACAGACGCGTCCGCCATGGCCGCGTTAGCCTGTACCGGGAACATAGAAGCGCTGTACGACCTGGGGCATATGGTGGAAAAAGGCTATGGAGGCCCCGCTTCCCCTGCCGCCGCTTTTATGATCTGGAATATGGCATGGAACCTGATCGGCGACTGCCGGGAGCGGAAGGATTATCATGGCATGGTCTGGAAATACAAACTGGCGAGAGCCCGGGGCGACATGCGGGAGGAGACGCTTCTTTTCTGGTGCGCGGGGGATGTAGATAAATCCGGCAAATTTTCCGTTGCGGGAAATTACAGTCCGGCCAGCTACGAGCTTCAGCGCAGCCATTTTGCGGAGAGAACAGAGAATGGATACCAATGGACGGGAGAAGAGGCATGGAGACACGACTACGCCAAGGCAAGACATCTGTACAATCTCCAGAAGGAAAGAGACACCTATTGGGGCCGTTATGTGGAACGTTTCTATACCGATGCCGACAGAAAGACCCCGAAACAGGAGCAGGCCGCGTATGAAAAGGTCGAGAGAGAACGCCGGGTGTGCAGCATCGCCCTTGCCATGCCAGGACTTCCGGATCTGGAGCTGATACGAAAAGGCATCATCCCGGACGACATCCGTCCGCTTGTGGCTCGGGCGGCGGCATCGCCTGTGGAACAGACCGCCGTTTTGCAGGAAAACGACTGCCGTATTCAGGATATGCCGCACTATATTTTTGATGAGATGAACCGCCGCTGGGCCTACACCGGGGTTCTGGGGGACGCCGTAAAATATTGTCTGGAAAATCAATCGGAGGCCATCCCCGGAGTCGATTCCCTGGATGTGCTGGACGATCATGTGGAGGCCTGGATCAGCCAGCGGCATATTCACGGGAATACGGCGGAGACCTTCACCCATACCTTCCACTGGTAAACGCAGCTCTTATGTGGAACCGTATATTCTATATCGAAAGGAAAAAGATAAAATGAAGAAAAGGTTCGTATTTCTGATTCTAACCGCAATGCTTGCGGGAATGACGGCGGCCTGCGCTAAAAAGGAGGCCAGCACAGACAAACCTGCCAGTGAGAGCAGGGAGGTGACAGAGCAGGCCAGCTCTGAGAAAAGCGTTGAAACCTCGGCCCATGTGGAGGAGAAGCCTCTGACGCTGGAGGAGTCGGAGCTTCGGTTTGTCTATGCCAAGGACAATTTTGTTGCAGTGGCGTTTCACGGCCCGGAAGATATTGGCATGTCTTTTTGCCAGTCGGACGGAAGCGAATTGGCGCCGAATGCTTTTTTAGGCTATGGCGATTTAGGCAATGGATGGACACTGGGAATCACCTACGAATTGTCTGAGAACTATACGGCTGATGATTTAGGACTCAGTGTCTCCGATTATGACGCTGAAAAAATGCCTGATGGTACATATGCCGAAAGGCTGTTTCCTGATTTGGGAGAGCCCATGACCGAAGAAGAGTTAAAAGAAATTGGATTTTCTTTCCTTGATGGGGCATGCTGTATCGTCGGTAATGCGCGCGGCATTTATGGCAAGGACTGTTTCGGAATGTTCTTCTCGATTTCCTTTTTTGATGATAATCATGGGAAAGAGCCGGATGAGATTGAGGGATTCCGTATGGATCGCTTTTCTTTCTTTGCCGGGGACGGAACGCCTCTGGGAGAGTATTTTGACGGCTACACCTTAAAGCTGGAGCCGCGCCATTTGTCCATGTACGTGTACCTGTATCAGGATGACGGCACAAAGGATGAGGCGAAGAATAAAAGCATGTGTGCGGAACTGAAGGCCTGCCATCCCTACGCAGTTTACACGGGTGCAGACGGCCAAACCCATCAGTTTCCGTTTTTTGAGAAATAGAAATTGGGTTTTGCCGGTGAGGGGAAAGGTGGTGTGCAGAATTGCGGTGCGGCAGCAGGAAGGAAAAACGACATTTATCATCGCATTTTGCCTTTGCATGTGATAAAATAAAACAAAGAGCAAAAAGAAGCGAAGGAGGTCTCCCATGCAGTACGTGAACCGCTGCCAATCCCCCATCGGAAAGATCCTGCTGGCCGCAGACGATACCGGCTTGACCGGCTTATGGTTTGAAGGGCAGAAATATTTCGGCCTTTATCTGGACAAAGAGCACGAGGAAAGAGAACTTCCCGTGTTCGAGCAGGCGAAACAATGGCTTGACGTCTATTTTTCAGGCAGAGAGCCGGATTTTAAAGTGCCGCTTCATTTCATCGGAACGGATTTCCAGAAAGAAGTGTGGGAAATCCTCTATTCCATCCCTTATGGACAGACGACGACCTACGGGGAAATTGCAAAGCAGCTGGCGGCAAAGCGCGGATTAGAACACATGTCGGCGCAGGCGGTCGGCGGGGCCGTGAGCCACAATGAGATTTCCATCCTCGTCCCCTGCCACCGGGTTGTGGGGACAAACGGAAGCCTGACCGGATACGCTGGCGGCATTGATAAGAAGATTGCGCTCCTTAAGCTGGAAGGCGCCCTGAAGGAAGAATACTTCATCCCCAGACACAGTACGGCACCGTAAAGGAGACATATGAAGCACCGAAAATGCATCCCATTTTTCGTATCCCTTTTCCTGCTGGTTCTTGCATATCTGTGGCTCCGCCCGGCAAACTTCCATAGCGGCAGCTTTTCCCGGGCGGATCTGCTGGAAGATTATGAGTATATGTGGTCTGCTCTGGAGGAAAATTTCCCCTTATTCGAGGCGGCCGAAAACCGCTATGGGATCGACAGAAAGGAAATTTACGCCAGATACAAAGACGCCCTGCTCCGGACGTCGGACATGGATGTAACAGAATTTTATGAGCTTTTGTCCGGCTGCCTCAGTGAATTCCGTTATACGTGCCATCTTTCCGTCGCCGATACGGAAGTGTTCCGGCTTAACCAGGAGGCGCATACCCGGTTTTCCAACGCAGAACTGGCGGCATACGGGGAAGAAAAGGCGGAACAGGCCTACGCATATCTGGAGCAGAAACAGCTCGAAGACGAAAAACAGCAGGACACGAAAGGAAAAGCCAGCTCTGCGCCGGAAAATGGTATCTACCTTAAATATTACGGAGAAGTCCCGGCGATTGTCATCGAGTCCTTTGCCTGCGCCGACATGGAGCAGGCCGGGAACATGGCAGAAAAGCTGAAATCCGTCTTAAAGGAGTGCAGTCAGGCGCCGGACATTGTAATTGACCTCAGAGGAAACAGCGGCGGAAACACACTGGTGTGGACAAACGGCTTTCTTCCATATTTGGGAAAGGACGAGCTGGTGATGACGTCTTACCAGGCAAGCATCAATGGGGAGCTGAACCGGAGCATGTTTCCCATCGACTTTTCAGCAGAGCCGCGGTATCGAGACACAACGTATGAAATCGAAAGCTTCCGGCTCGAGGAGGACACAGACCTTGAGGCGCTTACCGGCATGGAAATGGAGGCGCTCAGCGTCTCGGAACTTGAACGCTGCGACCTGTTTTTAAAGGTGACAAAACGGCAGACCTTTTCAGAAGAGGAATGCTGGGCGGCAGAAGGGAACCTCTGGTGCCTGATTGATTCGTCAACGGCATCGGCGGCCGCGAGCTTTGCATGGACGCTAAAAAGCGCCGGGCTTGCCGCGGTCATCGGCCCGGAAACAGGCGGAAAGATCGGCGGCGGGCTGCTGCCGCCCATGCAGGCGGCCATGATGCTTCCAAACAGCGGCCTGATTGTCCGATATGCCCCGTATTATATCCTGAACGAAGACGGAAGCTGCATGGACTTTGGCATGCATCCGGATATCACCGAAGAAAACCCGGAGTTCTGGATATGGAAGAATTTGGGCTGACATGCCGCCTGCCGCCTCTTCTTAATGGAATTTCACTTCCGGCAACAGGAATCGCTGCGGCTGATCCTAAGGAAAAGCGCAGCGATTCCTGCCGCAGCGAACGCCGCCTGTACCGTCCCGACGGCCGCTGGCACGGAGAACGCCGGATCTAACGTCCCGCACGCTAAGGGATACTGGCGAAAGAAGCTGCCGTTCCACATGCCGAAGGCGTCCGGGAGCGGGAGCACCAGGAGCAGAAGCAGGACGGCCATCCAGATAAGAAGGAGAACGTGATGCCTCTGCCCCAGAAGCCAGCCGCTCCCGAGCGAAAAAAGAAGCGGCGGGACGGCGGCCGCCATGGCAGGCAGAAACAGCTCTCCCCAGGAATGCCAGTGAAAATACACGCCGTAAAAGACCGCGGCCTCAGAAAATACAAGAACCGTCAGGAGGCAAGTACCGGATAAGGCGGCGGCGCAGCGTACTGCGCCGTACCGGCGGGGGGACATGGCAGCCGCCCTCGTGAGGACAGCCGCCCGCCTGGCCGCGGGAGCGGTGAAAAAGGTCAGGAAAAGCAATGTGCCGCTCCATAAAAACGGAAGGAGACGGCAGAGATAGTCCCCGAAGCTCCAGGCGGAAAACGGCGCCGTATGGGAAACGCCGAGAACCGTCACACGGTTTAACACCTGCCAGCCGTAAAACAGCAGGGTAAAGGCCAGCCCGGCAAAAAATTTGTTGAACAGAAGTCTCCGGCATTCATAGAAATAAATCTTAAGCAAGGTTCAAGTCCTCCTCTCTAAGCCCGCAGGCATCTAAAAATTCTTCATACGTCAAATACGGCGCCATGGGATCCGGCTCCCGGTTAAAGAGCCTGAAAAGAATCTGATCCATGGCCGCTTCCCCGCCAACCAGCGTTTCCGCTTTCAAAATTTTAAGAGGCATTTCGCAGTACCGCCGCACATAAGCCAGATCCTCCGTGATGAGAAGCTTCTTCTCCTCCGGCAGCATGTCCAGATATTCCGGATTCCGCACATAAAAATCCAGGTAATAATCCTCCACCGCCTCCTGCCACTGCTTTACATAGTGCTCTCTTGCATAGGCCTCGCCGTAAAGCTCCTTTACGATGCGCCAGGTGGTATAAACCGTGAGCCCTTCTGCCGACCAGGTGCCTTCCGGCTCCGAGGCATCGAACATGCAGCCGAGCCCCCACCACTGGTGCACCAGCTCATGAATCATCACTTCGCCGGGGACGGCGCCTTTTCCGGTGTCGCTTAAGTTTGCGGCGGTAAAATCGGCTTCGTCCAGAAGGCTTGCGCCGGTTGTGGCATAGCCGCCGCCCGAAACACGGCTCTGCACCAGCTTGAGCGAGCCGTCTGCGCCGAAAGAGGGAAGGCCGTAATGCTCTAAGCAGTAGGAGACGACGGCCTGCACGGCTTCTGAGGCATTGGCCGCCTCCATGACGGCCTGATGGCGGCGGCCGTAGTAAAACTCAATGGACAGCCCCCCGGCCTCAAAGACCTGCCGGACATAGTCCCCGGCGTAGAGGATGCCGCCTGTGCCGTTGTATTCATAGCGCCAGGTGGCAGTCCCGTCCGCATGTTCCGAGATAATTCTGGCTTCGCCCGTCCGGAAGGGGATGACGGTCATGGACTTTGGCAGCGTGATTTCCACGGCCGCCGGATACAGGTTTTCGTCGGGCATCACATTGAGGAGGCGCGGCGAAAGGGCAGCATTTTCCAGGCACAGGTATTCCTGGCTGATTTCCAAGCGGCCCTGCATGGCGGAGAGGCTGCGGCTCTCTTTCGGGAACCCGCCGTACTCCACCGTCAGCTCCACCTCTGTCTCTGCCGGGATTTCTGCGGTCAGCATGGCTTCGTTAAACTCCTGGTAGCCGCTGACGGAAAAGGGAACTTCCCGTCCATTTGCGCGGACGGAGGTGACGGCGTAGCCGGGATTGATCCCAAAGGCGGCGTCCTGGGCCTGTCCCGAGGTGTTCTGGAACCGGAAGGCGGCCCGGCCGGATACGGTTCCGGCGCCGGTATCCGGGAAAACCTGGGCAGAGCGCCCGGTGCAGACGACGTCCTCCAGCCATGGAAGTTCGAGAAAAGTCATCACGGTCTGGCCGGGATTTTCATGATCCACCATGGGCTGCCGGACGAAAGAAACGGCAGCGGCGGCAAGGAGGACGAATGTAGCGGCCGGCCGTCCGATATGCCGGAGATTTTGTCGGAAGGAGGCGGTAAATCCCAGCCCATAGCGGCGGATGCTGAGATAAGACAAAATCCATGCGCCGGACAGAGCCAAAAGCCAGGTGAGCCGCATGTAGGATACGGAGCGGAAAATCCGGAAGTTCGAGAAGTCATCGGACAAAGCCCAGACGCAGGGATTCAGCCACGAGAGCTGCCAGTGACCGGCCCAGACGGTGAGGCTTAAGCCGGAAAAGGCCAGAAAAACCACAGCCGAGAGATCCGCCCGCCTCGTAAACTGGCAGGCAGCGGCGGCCGAAAAAACCGAGAGCGGCAGGGAGGCGGCCATAAAAATCAGGAAGGAAAGGAAAAAATCGCTTTCGTCAAAGACAGAGCCGATCAGGCGCCGGCTTATAGGGAACCAGAACGTCATCGTAATCCCCGCCGCCAGAGCCGCCGTAAGAAGAAGGGCCGCAAGACGCACCTTCGCCATGAAAAGCGGGGAAACCACTGCGTCCGTCAGCACTTCCATGCGGTTTTGGGATGTCCGGTTCAGCTCGTAAATCGTGAGAAAGCCAAAAAGCAGGCCGCCTGCCGCACCGCCGGCGATGGCCGGGTTTGCAAGGTACATGGAAAGCATGGTTTTTGCAGAGGCCGGTTTATAAAGGATCAGGCCAAGAACCGGCGAAACCATGGTTAAAAGCAGGATAAGCCAGGTGAGACGGCTTTTTAAAAGCCGCCGAAATTCCAGGGAGAGAAGAGAAAACCGTTTCATTCTGCGGCCTCCTTTGAAAGGAGATAGAGGTAGGCGTCCTCCAGTGTCGGCTCCTCGGCACGGGCAAAATCCGGGAGCTCGGGGGATACCGTCCGGCAGCGGATGCCCTGGCTGGTATTGACCCTGGCGGTGATGGAAAGACCATGCCCTTTTGGCGCTTCGTCTTCCCAGAAGGTTCCCACATGGCCGCAGGCGAGCCGGATCAGCTCAGCCGGGCTTCCGGAAAACAGGACGTTTCCGTGGCTCAGGACGACGATCTGGCCGCAGACCGACTGCACGTCCTCGATAATATGGGTGGACAAAAGTACAAGGCGTTTCTGCGCCGCATGGGAGAACAGGTTCCGAAAGCGGAGCCGCTCCTCCGGGTCAAGCCCCACCGTGGGCTCATCGAGAATCAGGAGAGGCGGGTTTCCCAACAATGCCTGTGCGATGCCGACGCGCTGGCGCTGGCCGCCTGATAAGGTGCGGATTCTTGCCCGTGCTTTTTCCTCCAGGCCGACGGCGCAGATGGCTTCTCTGACGGCGTCCTTCTGGTTCTTCAGCTCTTTAAGGGCGGCCATATAGTCAAGGAACTGCGCCACCGTGAGTTCATCAAACAGGCCGAAGTCCTGGGGCAGGCAGCCGAGCTGCGCCTTCAGCCTGCGTTCCGCTTTGGGGAGCGGCGAGCCGTCAATGAGAACCTGGCCAGCCGTAGGCAGGAGAGCGGCCGTCAAAAGTTTCATGAGAGTAGACTTCCCGGCTCCGTTGGGGCCTAAAAGCCCGACGAGGCTCGGCGCGCGCAGGGTAAGGTTCAAATCCTTTAAAGCCTGCCTGCCGTTTTGGTACGTCATGCTGACGTTCTGAATGGCAATTTCCATGATGTTCACAATCCTTTCTTTCAGAATACAGGAAGGATACCAGGCTTTTATGGAGCAGGGCTGGAATTTTTATGTGTTTTATGTGGAGATTCTGCATTCCGGCGTTGGCCATGTCCGGAAAATTTTTATCTGTGCCGGTTTCTCCATCATAAATTCATAATTCCATGCTATACTGATGGACAGGTGATTGTTATGAAACGAATTTTAATTGCAGAAGATGAGCCGGATATCCAGGAGCTTCTCTGCGCCTATCTCCGGGAAGCCGGTTATGAGCCCCATGCGGTGGGGGACGGTGTGGCGGCACTTTCGATGTTTGAGGAAATGTCTTTCGACCTTGTCCTTTTAGATTTGATGCTCCCGAAAATCGACGGCTTCGGCGTCTGTGAGCTGATCCGCAGAAAGTCGCAGGTGCCCATTCTCATGGTTACGGCTCTGGACGGGGAGGCGGAACAGCTCCGCGGCTTCGGCATGGACATCGACGATTATGTGACGAAGCCCTTTTCCATGCCGGTGCTGTTGGAGAAAATCCGCGTGATCCTGCGTCGGAGCGGGGGCACGGGGACGGGGAACCGCCTTCATTATCGGGATGTGGACATGGATCTCGATACGAGGGAGACCATCGCAGGCGGAAAGCCCCTGGATCTGACGGCCAGGGAGTTTGAGCTTCTGTACACGTTCCTTTCGGAGCCGGGGCGCGTGTTTACGAGAGAAATGCTGCTTTCCAGGCTTTGGGGCTATGACTTTTTCGGCGATGAGCGCGTGGTGGACAGCCACATGAAAAATCTCCGCCGGAAGCTTGGGCGTGACTATATTGAAACCGTAAGGGGGATTGGCTACCGTGCTGCGAAAGAAAATCCGTGAAAGCCTGACCATCCGCATTTTTCTTATAACGGCGGTAATCCTGTTTTCCGCGTCGGCCGTTACCTTCGGCCTGATCGCATGGGTAACTCCTGTTACCTATACGGCCGTCATGAGCAGCGACTTAATGCGGCAGACGGAAAACCTTGTGAAACAGCTAAAAGAAGTGGAACTGGAAGAAAGCGGCGCTGTTATCGACTCGTTTATCCGCTCCGCCGGTGCCGACGCGGCCGTGACGGATCGTTACGGGATGCCGGTGGACACCGGTTCCAGCCTGTCTGTCGTTCCGGTTTATGAGGAAGAAAGCGGGACGGAAATCGCCGCGGTCATTGCAGAGGCGCCGGGCGGGAGCGGGGCAGACGGCACCGTGTCCGTCACCATGTCGGAACAGAGCGCGGTCATGGCCGACGTGCAGTTTGCAGGCAGCGAAGAACGGTACGTCCTTCACGTCACGCCCCGGATGCAGGCGGAAAACATGGCGGTGCGGGCCCTCATAAAGATGGCGCCGTGGCTGTTTGTCCTGCTGCTTTTTCTCTCGGTCGTCTGCGCCTTCGTCTATTCCAGGTACATTACCAGGCCTATTGTCCGCTTAAGCCATATCGCCGGACGGCTGGCAGAACTGGATTTTCAGTGGGAATGCGGGGAAAAACGGCAGGACGAAATCGGGAAGCTGGGCCGCAGCCTGGATCAGATGGCACGCAGGCTGTCCGGCGCTCTTAAAGAGTTAGAAGACGCTAATCGCATTCTGCGCGGAGAAGTGGAGAGGGAGAGGGAGCTGGACCGTCAGCGGATGGCGTTCTTTTCCGCCGCCTCCCATGAGCTTAAGACGCCGGTCACGATTTTAAAAGGCCAGCTTTCCGGCATGCTGGAGGGCGTGGATATCTACAAAGACCGGGACAAGTACCTGCTCCGCTCCCTCCAGGTGACGGGACGGATGGAAAAGCTGATTGAAGAGATGCTTTCCATCGCCCGCATGGAAGCCGGCGCGGAAACGGTGAAGAAAGAGCCGGTGGAACTGTCAAGAATTCTGGAAAAACAGGCGGCTCTTTACTCGGAGCTTGCGGCGCAGCGGGAACAGGTGTTTAAAACCTCCCTGACGCCTGGAATTTTTGTCTCCGGGGATGCCGCCCTTTTGGAAAAGGCCTTTGGAAATCTCCTTTCCAACGCGTCCCTTTATTCCCCGGCGGGAGCCAAAATCCGCCTTTGGTGCGGGAGACTGGAAGGCGTCCCTGCCGTGACGGTGGAAAACACGGGCGCCCGCATCGGAGAGGCCGCCCTGCCGCATCTTTTCGAGGCCTTTTACCGGGAAGACGGCTCGCGGAGCCGGAGCACCGGCGGCAGCGGCCTGGGGCTTTACCTGGTGCGGATGATTCTGGAGCGGCACGGAGGCGTCTGTGGGATGGAGAATACGGCGGAGGGGGTGCGGGCGGTTGTGAGGTTTTTAGAGGATGATCTCCATAGCCAGCATTCTGAACAAGCATAAAAAGGGAGACCTCTTTCTGGGAATTAAAAATGATGGAACGCCAAACCAATTTGAAATTAAGGATTCTACGGTGCGGGATGTTTCCTGAAAAATCTTTGAATCCATCAAACCGCAGATATTTCCTTCTGTCCGGATTGAAGAAATAGATGGTGTTGAGGTGATTCATGTTGCTTTCGAGGGAAGCGACATACCATATTCAGCTTTTGGAAGATACTATATCCGCATTGCGGATGAGGATCGTGAACTGACCCCGACCGAACTTCGCAGACTGATGATCGGTAAAGAATATGAGGATCATTGGGAAAATAAATTGTCCATCGAAACCGCCGAGGACGTTGATGTGGAAAGTTTAAAGAGCTTTTATGATAAAGCAGTTAAATGTGGGCGGTTGCCAGAGTTCTCATTTTCTGTCGATGGAATTTTGAAACAGCTTTACCTGTTAAGAGATGGGAAGCTTACCAATGCCGGACGAGTTCTTTTTTCCAAAAATAAACCTGTAACATTAAAAATGGCTGTGTTCGCAACGGAGCACAAAGAGACATCTCTGGATATCTGCCGGGAAGAAGGAAATCTTTTCCAATTGATTGATGCGGCTGTAAAATATGTTGTCAGAAATATTCGTTGGCGTGTAGTGTTGAATCCGGATGGGATTCATCGGGATGAAATCCCTGAGATACCGATTGAGGCTGTCCGTGAGGCTGTAATCAATAGCTTTGTACATGCCCGCTATGATATTCCCGTCCAACATGAGGTAGACATCTATTCAAATCGTATTGCCTTTGTTAATCCTGGCTCTTTTGCCAGTGAGTATGCCCCGGCAGATTATGCAAAATGGGATCTGCCGTCGGCATTGCGGAACGAGGTGATTGCCCAGGTGCTTTATCGCTGCAAGGATGTGGAATCTTTTGGATCCGGTTTGCGGAAAATCTATTCTGCCTGTGAACGGCAGAAAGTCGCTGTTACTTACGAGAATCATGAGTCTTATTTTTGTCTGGCGCTGTCACGTATGGATCGAAATATTGCGCCAAGTGACGCGATAAATGGCGTGATAAATGGCGCAATAAGTGAACAGGAAGCAGCAGTGCTTGGAATTTTGATGCGCAACGGAAATGCAACCGTGAATGAAATTGCCGTAGAACTTGGAAAATCTCCGAGAACGGTTAATCGTCTGTGTTCCGCACTGAAATCGAAGCAGCTAATAGAACGGATTGGTTCTAATAAAACTGGCTACTGGAAAACCAAGTAGTAGGAATAATCGGCATCCTATTTCTAAAAATGGTTTCATAAGGATGTCGTTGCCGCATCGGAGAGGCCGCCCTGCCGCATCTTTTCGAGGCCTTTTACCGGGAAGAGGCCTTCGCGGAGCCGGAGCACCGGCGGCAGCGGCCTGGGGCTTTACCTGGTGCGGATGATTCTGGAGCGGCACGGAGGCGTCTGTGAGATGGAGAATACGGCGGAGGGGGTGCGGGCGGTTGTGAGGTTTTTAGGAAGGGATGGGCAAAACGGGAGTGTGAGGCAGGAATAGCCGTCAAATCACTTTATTTTCCAGATAGCATTCCAGAAGATACGAAGGATTTTCGTAATACATGCTGCTGTTGTAATCGTCGATTTTTCCGCTGATAAAGGAGTGGTAGACCCGCCATAATGCCTCCAGGATTCCGCATTGTTCCTCCTGGGCCACGCCTTTAATCAGCCGTTTATACACTTTCCCAATGTCCCAATGGGACGGAATCGCATAGCCGCATGTTTTTACATTGTCAAAAGTGCCTGTTTGGATTCCGGCTTCCCTGATAAAATCATCGCTGACACGGTCAATATTGTCACTGTGGTAGATGTCTGCGAGCTCGTAAATCTTTGCGAGCCGCTTTTTTCCTAACTGGTTCACAACCTCAACACGTTCATTTTTTGTTTTCCGTGCGATATAATCAATCAGACTGCATGTGAAAAATAAATCGTTGTCTTTTGGATTTTCCCGTCCATATCCTACCATTGCGTTTGAACCTCCTCAAATCCGCGATACTCCAGGCATTTTAATGCTTCTTTGGTGCAGAAATTGATCTGGTGAGTGGGGTACTTGAATTTTGCCAATACCCAAAACTGCTCGCGGGTAATCGCTCCGTCCACATAGTCAGAAATGTAATTGTAAATCTGATCATTCGCCATGGCACCGATTACAATATCATAATCATGGCTTTTGCCGCTTCGGCAGGCGATAATAAAATCCAGCCACTCATCCGTCATATCTATAAACTCTTTGATCTTCAAATCCGGATTCAATCGTACTTCATAAATGGATACGATTTTTGTGTCATAGCGTTTTGCCCATCTTTGTGCCTGTTCTTTGATAACCGTACAGTAGAACCCTGTTCCGAAATCCTTGGTATTTCTCCCAAGACGAATCTCAGGATGCTCAACTGGCATATAACTGCCATGATATACCGTCATTTTTGCCATTAAAATTCCCCTTTTTTACATGAAAATTCCTACACAGAACCATTTATCAGTCCAAGTATAGCACATCTTCCTGCCGTAAACAATCACCGTCAGTTCCCGGTCAGGCAGCTCCCTCATCCCACCTTCCTGAAAACATCAACCGCATGGCTCGTAATCCCCACCAGATCTTCCCGCTCACACACGGCGAAATGATACTTCAAATAAAGCGCAAAGGTCTCCTCATCCATGGCGTCGATGGCCTCCCGCAGTAACAGGGCGCAGCCGTCGGAGGCGGCATAGTGAAGCCTTTCGACGGGAAAGCCGGCCATCAGACGGTCGACGTCCTCCTTCCGCACCAGCTCAAACAAATCCTCAGGCCCTGACCTGGCGGTAAAGCTCTCCGGCTCTAAAAGCCCGTTTTTCACATAATCGGCGACGCTTATGTTCCCGCGAAGAAAGCCCTCGTCGATCAGGCAGCCGTCGGAGATGACGTATGCGGCAAAAAGAATTCCGCCTGTCTTTGTCACCCGCAGGGCTTCTCGGATGGCCTGCCGTTTGTCCGCGTCGGTGTAAAGATGGTAGAGCGGCCCCAAAAGGAGCGTGAGATCGTACTGTTCCTCCGAAAGAAACGAAAGATCCAGGGCATTTCCATGGAAAACAGAGAGATTTTCCCCTTCTTCCGTATTCTCTTTCAGCACTTCGATGTTGTGTTCCACCAGCTCCACCGCCGACACCTCATAGCCGCGCCTTGCAAGCGCATGGGAATAACGCCCGGTTCCGGCGCCGATTTCAAGGATCCGGAAGCCCGGCCTTAAATATTTTTCGATATAGTGCATGGTGGTGAGAAATTCCACGGAGCCGTGCCGGGACGCAAGGCGGCCGTCCTCGTCGTAATGGCGGTAAAAATCAATCAGATACCGGTTCGTCATGCTTTTCCATCTCCTTTTCCTGTGAAATCATGGCATCCAGAAAATTTTCAAGCCGCATTTCGGCCTCCTTAAGACTCCACGAGAGCTTCCCGGCGGCCATCAGGACAGCCATGCCGTGGGAATAAAGGAAAAGGTCGAGGAAAATTTCCCGCCCCCGCACTGGTTCCAGGCCGAGAAGTCCCGAAAACTCCCTGGCTTTTTTTTCGTTTCCAAGCTCCCTATAAAAGTCGTCCGCCGCCTTCATGTCAAGCTCCATGGCATCGACGAACAGAAGCCGGAAAAGATGGGGCTCTTCCTTCGCAAAAGCGAGATAGGAGAGCGGCAGGCGAAGACATGGCGCAACCGGAAAAGCCTTTCCATAGTCATCGGCATACTGCTCATAAAAAGCAAAGGCGAAATCCAGGAATTCTTTCTTTAATTCCTCCATATTTTCACAGCAGGTGAAAATAGGACGCGTGGAACATCCCAGGCTGTCTGCAATACTCCTTGCGTTCACGGCCTCGAAGCCGAGCGTGCGGGTGAGTGCAAGGACCGTATCTAAAATCATGGGTTTTGTTATTTTCGCTTTCGGCGGCATTTTTACATTTCCTCATCTTATACGATAAAAAACAAATGTTACATAACGATTGTTGCATGAAAGCGAGGAATTGTCAAGGGGAATCTTCTGTACAAATAGCGGGAAAGCCGATATAATAAGGATAGATTTGTGCGAAATAAAAGGGGAAAGAGGGGTTATTATGTATCAGCTTATCATCAAAAACACCCGTATCATCGACGGAACCGGCTCCCCGGCATACCGGGCAGACCTGGCCGTCATGGACGGGAAAATCGCAGCGATTGCGCCGGAAATCCATGAGGAGGCAGAGCTTGTGATCGACGGAGAGGGGCTTGTGACGGCGCCGGGCTTTATCGACATCCATTCCCACTCGGACACGTATTTTCTCGTGGACGACCGGGGAGAAAGCCGGATTTATCAGGGTGTGACGAGTGAGCTTGCCGGCCAGTGCGGCAGCACGATTTATCCATGCCCGGCAGAAAACCTTTCCTGGATGCGGAAATTTGCCGGCCGGGAAGCCGCGGAATACGCGTCGCCGTCCTTTTCGGAATTTTTAAAGAAGGTGAAGCGGGACGGAAAGAAGATGGGAACGAACCTGATCCCGTTAATCGGCCATGGGGCGCTCCGTGGCGGCGTCATGGGCTATGACGACAGAAAGGCATCGAAGGCGGAGCTGGATGCCATGAGAGAGCTTCTTGACGCAGACATGCGTGCCGGTGCATGGGGCCTTTCTCTGGGACTTGGATACACGCCGGGCGTGTCGTCGGATCAGGAGGAACTTTGCTCCCTCGGGGAGATCGTCGCCAGGTACGGCGGCATCGTCACCTCCCATATGCGTGACCAGGGCCTCGGGACGCCGAAGTCCCTGGAGGAAATGTATGAGATTTACAGGCAGACAGGCGCCCATGTCCACATTGCCCACTTTAAAGCCAGCGGCCGCGCCGCCTGGGGACATGCGGCCGAGTACATCGAAAATGTCCATGAGGCCCAGAAAGCGGGCATCCATGTGACGGCAGACGTCTACCCCTATACGGCGTCTTCCTCCGGCATCACCAATTCGTTCCCCAAATGGTCAATCCAGGGCGGAAGGCAGACGGCCGTGCGAATGCTAAAGGATGAAAAAGAGAGAGGGCGTCTGATGGCAGAGCTGGAAAAGACCTTCTGTGATCAGGCAGCCGGAGAGTCCCTTCTCGTGGTGACGACGGACGGCCGATTTGAACAGGCCGACGGGAAGACGATCTGGCAGATCAGTAAGGAGCTTCACTGTTCCATGGCGGAGGCGGCTGCAAAAGTGGCCGTGGAGACTGATGCGGGGGCTGTCTGCATCTCCTTTGCCATGTGCGAGGAGGACGTGGATCTGATGCTGCGCCAAAACGATTTCTCCATCGGAAGCGACGGGCGTTCCTTATCCCTGTCCCCGGAGGACAACCAGGGAAAGCCCCATCCGAGAAACTACGGCACCTTCCCGAGATTCCTGCGGCTGGCGAGGGAGAAAAAGCTTTGCAGCCTGGAGACGGCCGTGCGCCGGATGACGGGGCAGTCGGCCGAGTACATCGGCTTAAAAGACCGCGGGTTTATAAAAGAGGGCATGACGGCAGACCTGACCGTCTTTGACCCGGAGACCGTGACCGACAAGGCCACCTACGAAAATCCGTTCCAGAAGCCGGAGGGGATCGTCCATGTGTTCATGGGCGGAAAACCGGCGCTGTTATACGGAAAGCAGACGAAAGAGCGGCTCGGAACCTTCTTATTAAGAGAGTAGGGACAAAAAAGGCCGCCCGGCATCCGTGGAAATGCGGGAGCCGGGCGGCCAGATTCATTTTTCTCTTACTTCTGATTCTTCTCCACTTCCGCCATCTTCATCGCCCGAACCTTAGTGGAAAGGCCGTAGAGGTTGATGAAGCCGGAGGCGTCGTGGTGATCGTAGAGGTCGCCTGTGGTGAAGGAAGCGATGCTCTCATTGTAGAGGGAATACGGGGACGTGGTGCCCTGCTTGATGATGTTGCCCTTATAGAGCTTCATCTTGCATTCGCCGGTCACGTACTCCTGGGTGGACTCCACGAAAGCCTGGAGCGCCTCACGCAGGGGGCTGAACCATTTTGCGGAATAAACCACATCGGCAAACTCGTTGTCGATGTTCTTCTTGTATTTCAGGGTTTCCTTGTCGAGGATCAGCTCCTCAAGCTGCTTGTGGGCCTCGATCAGGATGGTGCCGCCGGGAGTCTCATAGACGCCGCGGGACTTCATGCCGACCATACGGTTTTCTACGATATCGGTGATGCCGATGCCGTGCTTTCCGCCCAGCTCGTTGAGCTTTGTAAGCAGGTCAGCGTATTTCATCTTCTCACCGTTTAATGCAACCGGGACGCCCTTTTCAAAGGAGATGGTAATCTCTGCGCCTTCCTCCGGCGCCTTCTCCGGCGTCACGCCGAGGACGAGCATGTGATCGTAGTTGGGAGCGGCAGCCGGGTCTTCCAACTCCAGTCCCTCATGGCTGATGTGCCAGATGTTTCTGTCGCGGCTGTAACTGTTGTCAGCCTTGAACGGCAGGTCGATGTTGTGCTTTGCACAGTATTCTAACTCCTCCTCGCGGGACTGGATGTTCCATGTCCTCCAGGGAGCGATGATCTTCATTTCCGGAGCCAGCGCCTTGATGCCAAGCTCGAAGCGCACCTGATCGTTTCCTTTTCCCGTAGCGCCGTGGCAGATGGCGACAGCGCCCTCTTTCTTTGCGATGTCCACAAGGATTTTTGCGATCAGCGGACGGGCCATGGCCGTGCCGATCAGATATTTGTATTCATAAGTCGCGTTGGCCTTTACGCAGGGAGCGATGTACTCCTCGCAGAACTCGTCGGTCACGTGCTCGATGTAAAGCTTGGATGCGCCGCAGTATTTTGCGCGCGCTTCAAGGCCGTCCAGCTCATTTCCCTGTCCCACGTCGATGCAGACGCAGATGACTTCATAATCGTAGTTTTCCTGTAACCACGGAATCAGAACGGTGGTATCAAGACCGCCGGAATATGCAAGAATTACTTTTTCCTTCATAACTTTCTCCTCCAGAGCTTTTTAATAGGTTCGATGCTTTAATCAATATACAACCCGTTTCCGGAAAAGTCAAGCAGAAAATGAATTTTTATAAATGAAAAATGAATAATATGCATCATGCCGGCTTCCGTTGACAAAAGAAGGAAAAGGGCAGATAATATGGAGAGGAGGAACGGAATGATGTACGATTTACTGATACAGCATGCGGAAGTGATCGATGGGACAGGCGCGCCGCGAAGGCGGGAGAACGTGGCCGTAAAGAATGGAACGATTTTCTTTGCCGGAACGGAGGCGGAGGCCCTTAAAACCATAGACGGCCGGGGGATGGTTCTCTGCCCCGGCTTTATCGACGTCCATTCCCACGGCGATCTGGTGGCCGGACATGACTACGCAAGGCTCTGCAAGACTTCCCAGGGGATTACCACGGAGATTGCCGGCCAGTGCGGCAGCAGCTTTTTCCCGGTGACAGAGGAAACAAAGGACATGGTCGCAGCCAACGCGCTGATGCTCGGCGATTTGGAACGGGAGCACATGGGCGAATTTCGGAACATGAGGGAGTTTGCCGCGTTTTTGGGCCGTCAGGAACTGTCAGCCAACATGATGGTTTTCATGGGACATTCGACCCTGCGGATGGCGGTCATGGGAAATTCCGATAGAAAGGCGTCGGAGGCAGAGCTTCGCCGGATGGAAGAGCTTCTCACAGAGGCCATGGAAAACGGCTGCGCCGGTATCAGCACCGGCCTTTTCTATCCGCCGAGTGCTTACGGGGACGTGGATGAGGTGTCCAGGCTGTGTGCCGTCGTGAAGCGGTACGGCGGAATCCACACGACCCACATGCGGAACGAGGGCTCGGGGATTTTGGAATCCATGGACGAGGTGCTGGAAGTTTCCCGGCGCACGGGAGTTTCCTTAAATATTTCCCATCATAAAGTCTGCGGGAAGAAAAACTGGGGGCTTTCCGGACAGACGCTTAAAAAGATAGAAGAAGCCAGAAGCGAGGGGCTCTCCGTCACCGCGGACGTGTACCCCTATACGGCTTCCATGACGAAGCTTGCGGCCTGCATCCCGGCGGAGTATTTCACAAAGGGGACGGAATGGCTCATGTCCGCCTTAAAGGATAAGAAGATACGGAAGGAAATCCGGGAAAAGATGGAGGCCTATGAGGACGGCCGTTACCGCCAGTGCGGCGGCTTTGACAGGATCTTAATCGGCGGCTGCCCGAAACGGCCGGAGGCAGACGGGAAGCGGATTTCGGAGTATGCACGGGAGCTTGGCGCAGACCCATTCGAGGTGTTTTTCGACCTGGTAGAGGAAAACGGGAGCCAGTGCAGCGCCATCTATTTTTCCATGGGTGATGAAGACCTTTTCCGTATCGTTTCGGCGCCGTTTACGATGATCGGCACCGACGGGCTCACCATCAGCATGGACGGCAAGACCCACCCGAGAAGCTGGGGCACGTTCCCGCGGGCCATCCGGCTTTTTGTCCGCGAACAGCGGCTCATGTCCCTGGAGACAATGATCCATAAAATGACGGGGCTTCCGGCGGACACCTACCATCTGGCTTCAAAGGGACGGATCGCCGACGGCATGGACGCGGATCTCGTGCTGTTCGATGAGAAGAATATTTCCGACGAGGCGGACTACGTCTGCTCCAACCGGCTTTCTGCCGGCATCAAAGCCGTGATTGCCGGCGGAAAAATCGTCTGCGAAGAGAACCGGATGACCGGGGAATATCCCGGGATCTTTCTTCCCTTCCGGCCGTAACGACAGAATAATGAAACCTGGAGGCACCAGAGGATGAACTGGAAAATGGAATTTAAGAGGGGATTAAAGGCAGGGCTTCCCATTGGCCTTGGATACGCGCCGGTGGCCTTTACCTTCGGCTTTATCGCCGTCTCCGGCGGGCTTCCCGTCTGGGCGGCATGCTTCATCTCCCTCACGAACCTGACGAGCGCAGGGCAGTTTGCGGGAACGAACCTGATTCTTGCGGGGGCGGGATACATGGAACTTGCGATGACGACCTTTGTCATCAACTTACGATATATGCTGATGTCGCTGTCTCTGGGACAGAAGTTAGAGAGCGGCATCGGCACCTTAAAGCGCATGGGCTTTGGCTTCGGCGTCACCGACGAGACCTTCGTGGTGGCCTCCTTAAAGCTAGGGCGGCTCTCGGCGGCGTATCTTTTCGGGCTCATTGCCATGCCGGTTTTCGGCTGGAATTTCGGGACGGTCATGGGCGCCTGCATTTCGTCCATGCTGCCTGAGGCGCTCCAGAACGCCATGGGCATCGCCCTCTACGGCATGTTTATCGCTTTGATCGTCCCGGCGGCCAGGGACTCCGTCCATGTGCTGTGGATTCTTGTGATTGCCGTGGCAGTCAACTGCCTGCTCCTTTATGTGCCGGCGTTTTCCTTTATATCCTCGGGTTTTCGGATTATTTTGGCGACGGTGATCGGGGCAGGGGCAGGCGCCGTCCTGTTCCCGAAGGCGGAAGAAGAATATGTGACAGGGGAGGAAGGCTGATATGGAGACGAAGCGGATTCTTATCTGCATTTTTATCATGGCACTTGTGACTTATGTGCCGAGGGTGGTGCCGTTAACGGTATTCAGAAAGCAGATCAAATCCCGGTATATCCGGTCGTTTTTGGATTATACGCCATATGCCGTTCTGGGCGCCATGACCTTCCCCGACGTGTTCACGTCCACCGGAAGCCTGGTTTCGGCCCTCGTGGGAACGGCTGTGGCCCTGGTTTTAAGCTATTTCAGGCGAGGCCTTGTGACCGTGGCCTGCGCGGCCATCGCCGCCGTCTATGTGACGGAAGTGTTCTTTCTGTAAAACGGGTGTACGCAGCCGCGCAGGCACCGTTTTTCTTCTGGAAAAGTATAGAATCTCCTGGAAATGAGATACTAATGGTAATTCATTTTCAGGAGGTTTTTTATGTGGGGAATTCTTGTGGCGCTGATTTCCGGCGCTCTCATGAGCATACAGGGAGTCTTTAACACGGAGGTCACAAAACAGAGCAGCATTTGGGCGGCTGCCGGATGGGTACAGCTCTCCGCCTTTGTAACCTGCGTCCTTTTATACTTTTTCACAGGCCGCGGGGAGATCATGGGCATGTTTTCGGTGGACCGGAAATACATGCTGCTTGGCGGCGTCATGGGGGCGTTTATTACCTGGACGGTCATCAAGAGCATGGACGGCCTGGGGCCTGCGAAAGCGACACTTCTCATCGTGGTGACGCAGATCATTGTGGCCTACGGCATCGAGCTTTTCGGCCTTTTCGGCGTGGAGCGGGCCGGTTTTGAGTGGAAAAAGCTCATCGGGGCGCTCATCGCCATTGCAGGCATCGTGATCTTCCGTTACTAGATTCCCATGGTGCCTCCGGATTTTTCTGAAATAAGGGCTTGTGTTTGGGCGGATGTTTGGATAGAATAGAAGTAGGCAAAACAGGGGCATCCGAAGCGGGAGAAAAAACGCTTTGGGAGGTGCCGCATGTTGGATAATTTAAAAAAATATTGGAAAATCGCGGCGGCTGCGGTGTTTATGACCGCGGCCGGTCTTTATTACGGCTTTTTTCGGGGAGCCGGAGACGGGCAGGGGCTTTTTGCGGGAAGCGGGGAGGAAATTCTCCTTTCCGCAGAAGATGGTGATTCGGCGGCAGAAGTTTTAAACGGAGTTTCGGGCGGAAAAGACAGCGTTTCGCCGGCGGACGGCGCGGGAACAGATGGCATGCCGGATGGAGCTTTTAAGGCGCCTGCGGATGAAGAATCGGACGGCAGGACGGCCGGAGTCCAAAGCACGGCGGAATCCGAGGCCCCGCCTGTCATTTACGTCCATGTCTGCGGAGAGGTGGAAAATCCCGGCGTCTATGAGCTTCCGGAGGGGAGCCGCGCCTTTGAGGCGCTGGAGGCGGCCGGCGGGTTCACCGAACAGGCGGCGGCCGACTGTTTGAACCTGGCGGCCGTGGTGAGCGACGGGATGCAGCTTCGGGTTCTGACTCAGGCGGAGGCAGAAGGCCTTTCCATGGAAGAAATCGGCCGTCTTACGGGCCAGGAGGCTTCCGGCTCCAGCAGCAGTTCCGATGGGCCGGCCCCCGTAAACATCAATACAGCCGGAAAAGAAGAGCTGATGACATTAAGCGGCATCGGCGAGTCCCGGGCCGGCGACATTATCCGCTACCGCACGGAAAACGGCGGTTTTAAAAAGATTGAAGAGATTAAAAACGTCCCAGGCATCAAGGATGCCATGTTTCAGAAGATAAAGGACAGTATCACAGTTTGAAGTGGGAGGAAGAGATGGCTAAAGTTTTGGTGGTTGACGATGAAAAACTGATTGTGAAAGGAATCCGGTTCAGCCTGGAGCAGGACGGATATGAGGTGGACTGCGCCTATGACGGCGAGGAAGCCATAGAGATGGCAAAGGCAAAAGAGTATGATGTGGTGCTTTTAGATGTGATGCTTCCAAAGCATGACGGGCTTGAGGTGTGCCAGACCATCCGGGAGTTTTCCGAGATGCCGATCATCATGCTGACGGCCAAGGGCGGCGACATGGATAAGATCCTGGGCCTGGAATACGGCGCCGACGACTATATCACAAAGCCCTTCAACATTTTGGAGGTGAAAGCCAGGATCAAGGCCATCATGCGGCGCAATTCCAAGAAAGCCGGGAGAGGCGCAAAGCAGGAGACCCACACGGTAGTCTGCGGCGATTTGAAGCTTGACCGGGAGGGGCGGCGTGTCTTCATAAAGGAGCGGGAGATCAACCTGACGGCGAAGGAATTCGACCTTTTAGAGCTTTTGGTGACGAACCCCAACAAGGTGTACAGCAGAGAGGCGCTTCTCGGATACGTCTGGGGAAATAAAGCCATGGATACGGGCGATGTGCGAACCGTGGACGTCCATGTGAGGCGTTTAAGAGAGAAGATCGAGCCAAGCCCCAGCGACCCCAAATACGTTCATACAAAATGGGGCGTCGGCTATTATTTCAGAGCATAAGAAAAGGAGAATCCCATGACGGAATTTATCATACGCGGAGTAAAGAGCGAAGACCTGGAAGAAGTGACGGCCGTGGAGGCGGCCTGCTTCCCGGCGGCAGAGGCGGCAGGAAAGAAGGCCCTTGAAAGCCGGATCGGGACGTTTCCGGAGAGCTTTTTTGTGGCTGTCCATGACGGAAAAATCATCGGCTTCATCAACGGATGCGTCACCGACGAACAGACGATCCGTGACGAAATGTTCGAGGACAGCAATTTACATAATCCCAAAGGCGGCTATCAGAGCATTTTCGGGCTGGACGTGATGCCGGAATTCCGAGGACAGGGAATTGCGGCTGCGCTGATGCGGCATTTGATTGCGGACGCCGGAAAGAAGGAGAGAAAAGGACTGATCTTAACCTGCAAGGCTCGTTTGATTCATTATTATGAGTCCTTCGGATACCGGAATCTCGGCGTGTCGAAGTCCGTTCACGGCGGCGCCGTGTGGTACGACATGCTTCTGGAATTTTAGAAAGGGCCGCAGGAAACGATGAAAATTACGGTAATCGCAGTCGGGAAAATTAAGGAAAAGTTCTTTGAGCAGGCCGTGGCCGAATACGGAAAGCGGCTTGGAAGCTACTGCAAGCTGGAAATCGTGCAGGTGGCCGACGAGAAGACGCCGGACAGGCTGGACGGCGCCCTGGCGGAACAGGTAAAGGAAAAGGAAGGCGCCAGGATACTCTCCCATGTGAAGGACGGCGCTTATGTGATTGCTCTGGCGGTGGAGGGAAAGATGATGAGCTCCGAGGAGCTGGCAGACAAAATCGACAGCCTCGGCATCGGCGGCGTAAGCCATATTCAGTTTATTATAGGCGGCTCACTGGGGCTTTCGGAGGCCGTCATGCGGCGGGCCGATTTTTCCTTGAGCTTTTCCAGGATGACGTTTCCCCACCAGCTCATGCGGGTGATTCTTTTGGAGCAGATTTACAGGAGCTACCGGATCAGCCTGGGGATGCCGTATCATAAGTGATGGAAGGGGGAAGCCCGATGTTTTATGGGAAACTTCCGATTTTGCTTCTGGCTGAAGTGTCCAGTCAGTCTATGAATTCAACAAACAGTCAAATTGCAGCGTATCTTCTTGAGCATTTGGATGAAGTGAGAAATACCTCAATTAAAGAGTTGGCAAGGAAGTGTTTTGTATCGCCTAGTTCCATCAGTCGATTCTGTCGTGATATGGGATTAAATGACTTTGCGGAACTAAGGGAGCTGATTGCTGAGACGGATTTGAAATTTGAAGTCGGATCTCAGGCTGAGGACAGCGAGAAGCAGAAAAAAGATTATGTAGATCAGGTTTTGGAAGGAATTTCCAGGGTTGGAAACAGTTTGGATATGGTCCAGGTGGAAAAGCTGGTGAATGATATCCACATGCATAAAAAGGTTTCTGTCTTTGGTTTGCTTAAAGCGGAAACCGTAGCCATGAATCTTCAGACAGATTTGCAGATGCTGGGTAAGCAGGTGAATTCTAAGGTACATTTTTCACAGCAGATTGAATATCTGGAGCAGGCCGATGAAGAGGACTTAATCATCATTTTCAGCTATACGGGGATTTATTTCGACTATGAATATTCGCAGAACAGGATCCATCCGAATATAAAACGGCCTAAAATTTATTTCATAACAGGGAATCCTTATGTAAAAAAGAATGCATTCTTAAATGAGGTGATTCATTTTTCTTCCAGGCAGAACCAGCCGTCCCATCCGTATCAACTTCAAGTGGCGGCAGACATTATTGCTCAGGCTTATGCCCATTATCGTTTGAAACAGTTTCAGGATAAGAAAGAAATATAGAAAAGGCCAGACAAACTGCCATACACATAGCCTCCTTAAATCGGGAAGGTATATGTATGGCAGTTTTTTGTCCCAAAAAGTATGTAAACTTTCGTGCCAATTCCTTGATATTTTCAAAAAATGAAAATGGTTTCAGAAATTGAAAAAATGTCGAAAAGAAAAATAAAAATATGTATAGTAGAAATATCAAAGAAATCCGACGTCGAATTTAGAAAAATGGAGGGGATACTATGGCAAATTTATCTGAAAAAATATTGATGGAAGATTCCATCTTGGATCCGCAGAAACGATGGATTCGCAGCAAAATTGGCGATTCGCCGTTAATTCCAGGAAACAGTGAGAAACCATCTCAGGCAATACTCAGGGAAGATTTGCGCTCTGGATTTAACACTGTCGGGGTTTTTCCCAGTGTTTCCACTACCTTGAAAATACTGGAACAGCTTGAGGAAGCTGGAATCCAGGAGGCAGAGATTGGTTATCCGCATACAAAGGAACATGTGGAATTCTTAAGGGAAGCGAAACGAAACGGCATAAAAATAAAACTGGGAGGCCATATCAATGTGCGAGCCAAGGATTACAGGCACAATATCGATATTGCGGCAGATGAAGGGTTTGACATGGTAAATCTGGTTGGATCCATCAATAGAATCCGAGGAAATTCAGAGCGTGGAAACAGTGAAGATGGAGAAAAGAGGGTCCTTGAGCAAGCCTGTGATGCAATCCAGTATGCAAAATCGAAGGGTATGTTGACATGTGTAGGCGGGGGGACGAATCGCTTGGATCATTTTATGACAGCATACAAAAGTTTTGCAGAAGCAGGAACCGACAGAGTGACTGTATATGATGGAAGAGGATGGTTTACGCCGGATACCATGCAGTTTCTTGTAAAATATGTAAGAGAGATCGTCGGTCCTGATATTAAAGTTTTCGTACATTGTCATAATGACTTCGGCCTGGCTGTTGCCAATACGGTAATGGGGATTAAAGCTGGAGCTGCGGGCGCTGATGTGACAATTAATGGAACAGGACATCGGACTGGCAATGCGCCTTTGGAGCAGGCAGCGGCAGCTCTGAAGGTTCTCTGTAATATAGAGACAGGAATTGACATGAGTAAGCTGTATGGTTTGAGTAAATTAGTGGAAGAACTGTATGGTATTCCGATTCCAAAGAATGCACCAATTACAGGAGAATATGCCTATTCCTATCTAGGTAGAAAAATCCCGTTTTGCCTGCGAGGGGACTGGTTGGTCTTTGAAAACATTGTAGCAGAGGAATTGGGGCAGAAACGTGAAATTATTTGGGGCGGTACAACACCGCCCGGGCGTCATGGAGCAATCCCGGTGAAGATAGAAGCTATGGGGCTCACAGCTACGGATGCACAGAGTGATGAAATTTATGAAAATATGATGGAGATTTGCAGAAAAAAGACATACGCAGATGACCGGGAAATGGAGGAAATTATCCGTAAGGTGCTGAAATAGAACGGAGGGAAAAAATGAAAAAGCAAGGATTTTTGCTGGAATTTCAAAGATATCTGTCCAAAATTCAGGATGAAAAGCTTCGCTTTGCAGTGCAGGCAGTCTGGGAAAATTTATTTAATAAAAGTGAGTGGAACAGTATTTATGATATTCCATCAGGGATTAATTGTACGGCCATCAGTCTTGTAAAGCATACATGTAATGTGACGGAATATGCGGTTAATTTGGCTGAAGTCTATGGAAAAGGATATAAAGAGCTGGATATAGACAGAGATTGTCTGATTGCCGGCTGCCTGCTTCATGACGTGGGTAAAATTTTAGAATATCATCCGGTTGTTGGCGGAGTACAAAAGACGGAAGAAGGACGTCTTTACGCAGATCAGTTTTTTGGAATCAATGAGGCGTTTCGTCAGGAAATTCCTGTGGAGGTCATTCATATGATCATCAGCAATTCGGAAAAAACAGGAAGGATCCCAACAACTCCGGAAGCCTTAATTTTGTATTTCTGTGAGAGAATTGACGAGGATATATGCAGTAAGATGGCAGGCCTCCCACTGCGGGCAAAGGACAAAAACTATTTAATTACCCATACCGAATAGGAGAAAGGAGTACAGGATGGACGGTACTTTCAAAATTGATGAATTTGAAATGCTCCTGGCTCAAATTCATAATGAAAAGCTGAAGGAGGATGTTTTGGAAATTTATCAGGAGATGCTGTCAGAAAGCAGCTTTGAGCATGTGAACGATGTCCCGATGATTCATGCAGATCCGACAAAGAAAAATACATTTCTGATACACCATGAGGCAGTCTGCACGGAAGCTGCATGGAGACTTGCAAAATGTGTTCAGGAGGCATACGGGGTTCGTCTCAATATGGATTTTCTGATAGCAGGAGATCTTCTGCATGATGCAAGTAAGTTTCTGGAATATTGGAAAAAAGATGAAGAAGTGGGCAAAACAAAACTCGGAAAGCTCTTAACCCACAGCATTTATGCAGCTCATAAGGCCTATGAAAAAGGAATGCCAAAAGAAATTGTACACATGATAATGGCGCATACACCAATTTACTCCGTTCCGGCAGCCAATATCGAGGCGTTTTTGGCCTACTACACTGATGTTTTGGATGGGGAACTGAGAAGAAATATAGTAGGTCTTCCGGTAAAAGCGAAAAAAACGGTTATGTAAAGGAGGAACGGTATGAAAATTTGGTATCAGATGGGCGGTACATACCGCTACGAAGACTTTTATAATGAATTTGGACAGCGGGTGGAGGAGCGCTGTCGGCAGGTTGTAAGGCCAGATACAGAGGTTTATGTGATAGGGCTTCCTAAAATGGAGCCTAAACTAGCACAGTACAAATTTATTGAGTATTATCACAAAAACCAGATTCTAAATAATATGTACAGAGCAAAGAAGGAAGGGTTTGACGCGTTTGTCATTGCTTTTCCCATGGATGGAGGTCTGGCAGAGGGAAGAGAAATTTTGGATATACCGGTTGTGGGAATTTTTCAGTCCGCATGTTTAATGGCTGCGATGATGGGATATCGTTTTACTGCCATAACTGGATCAGAATATCTGTGTGAAAGATACCGGCAGATGGCAGAACAGTATGGTTTTGGAAGCAGATATCTTTCAAACAATTATTGGTTTCCGGCTCCGCGGGAGGAAGCCTACCACTCATATGACAAAACAGAGGCATTTAAGGAAAAGTTTATTCCTGCGGCACGCCGGGCTATTGCAGATGGCGCATCAGTACTGCTTCCGTTTTCAAACGGTGTTCTCTCTATGGCGTACGCCTCAGGCCTGACGAAGACTGGTGTAGATGGGGTGCCTGTTCTGGATGCAGTCAGCATTGCTTTAAAGCAAGCAGAGATGCTGGTGGATTTAAAGCCATTCGGGATTCATGCTTCCAGAAAGCTTCAAGTTTACGGTCATCCAGACGACGAAATACTGAAACGGACGCTGGAAACTTATGGGAGTCATTTTTACATTGACAGAGAAGGTTAAAGCATTGCAGAAAGATGCGGGAAATGAAAGGAAGTGTATGTATGGAGATAGGATATTCGGTTATTTGCTTTGGTGTATATCTTGTGGTTGTGGTTCTGTGCATGCTGGCATTGAAAAAATCTATCATCACGAGTCTTTTAGCTGGATGGATCGTCCTTTTATTTATGTCAGGAAGAAATTTTGCAGTATATGCAGTGGATTCCGTTAAGTACAGTTTCACCCAGGAAAATGAATTCGCATTGATTATGTTTGGCTTAATGGGGTTTTTAATGGAACGTACTGGGATGGTAGGCAGAATTGTAAATATTCTGAATTCGATCTTTGGCCGTCTGCGGGGAGGTGCGGGATATGTCAATGTGCTTGGTTCTGCGGCCTATGGGGTCTGTGCTGGCTCTGTTATGGGAGGTTGTGCGACCATAGGGGCAGTAACTATTCCCTGGATGAATGAAACCGGTTTCAGCAGAGAGGATTCCAGTATTATTGCGACAGGAAATGCCGGACTTACCTCGGTGATTCCGCCAAGTTCCAGCTTTGCAATAATTTTATCCTGGCCAATTTTTGTATCCATGGGGCTGGCTTCAGGAAAGATGTATCTGGCAGGCCTGATATGCGGGTTTTATCTGGTAATTCTGAGGTTGGTTCAGTCGGCTTATATTGTCCGTCGTGCAGGAATTCCAAAACCATCAAAAGAATCAATTCCGGCCTTGGGGCCAACTTTCCGAAAAAATTGGACCGGCCTTACAATGTTTCTCGGGACAATTATCCCGGTTATGGTGACAACCGGAGCATTCAATACCTGGTTGAAAGCGCAGGAGACTTGGGGTTCTGCCGGAAACGGTGCTGTTTCTTTGATGACTTGGCTTCCTATGATGATCTGTGTAGTAATTATAATCGAAGGCTGGGCATATTTGCCGCACAGCATATCTGGATGGGCAGAGCTTTTAGGAAGTTCCATCGGCCGCTTTAAAGAACTCGGAAGTACGCTGCTTCTTGGATATTTTGCGGCGAGAGTGCTTTCCAAAATGGGACTTGCCGAGGAGATGGGGACATTGTTTGCGTCCATGAATGTCAATAAACTCCTTTTGATCTTTGTGATTCTTGCCATTATTTTTCTGGCCGCTGGTCCGTTAAGCCCGACCGTTATTATGAACTCCATTGGACCGATTGCTTTTTCCGGTCTCATCGCAGCGGGTGTGAATCCATATGCGGCAGGCGCTTCTATTTTAGGACTTGCCACTATGGGAAGCTGTATTCCGCCGTCTACACCTGCTCTTTATGTAGCAGGGGGTATCGCCGGATTAGAGGATGTGAAATCGTGCTTTAAAGATTTAATTTTTCTTTATGCGGTACCAAGCTTTATTTTAGTCTATTTTTACTGTGTTGGGATTATTCCAGGGTTTGTGGCTGCATAACGGCTGAGGAAGGAAAGGAGAACATCATGAAGAAACAAATTTATGATTTTTTACAGAAAATCTTTACAGTTACAATTGCAGTTACGTTCATTTTAGGCTTTATCTTGCTGGCAGTACAGCTGTTTGCACTTCTTACACTGAACGGAGCTATGGCAGCGGCTGTTTACGATATTTTGATTGATCCTATGTGCATTTTCGCAGCATTTACTGCAATCTGTGGTGCACTTCGTCCCTACCTCAAAGAGAAGGACAAAGGTAAGAGCTAAAGAAATGGAGAAGGAAAAAATGACAAAAAAAGTAATGGTGATTCTTGCGGATGGATGCGAAGAAAGCGAGGCGGCCACCATCATAGATGTAATGCGAAGAGCCGGATTTCGGTGTGATGGAGTCAGCATATGTGGCGAGATTGTCAGATGTCAGCATGGTATGAGACTTCTTGCAGATCAGGTGCTGACAGATTCTTTAAAAGAATATGAGACATATGACGCCGTAATACTTCCAGGTGGATGGAGTGGAACGGACAATATGAAGGCAGATGAGAGGCTGCTAAAACTACTTCAGTTTTATGCTGATGCTTCAGATCGATATCTTGCGGCGATGTGTGCAGCTCCTAGTGTATTAGCTTTTGCAGGCGTGACGAGGGGAAAAACATTGACTTCGTATCCTGATCCTAAATTGGAATCATTGTTTACAGATGCCAATTATGTGACAGACACAGTGGTAGTGGATGAAAAAGGACGACTGATTACTAGCCGCGGTCCTGGTACGGTTCTTCCATTTTCATTCGCCGTTGTTGATGCTTTAGGAGGGGACAGCAAAACAATTAAAGAAAGGTTTCTATACAGTGAGCTTAAAAATTGTATAGAATAGAGACGAAGGACTGAAACACTTTCATTATTATCCATAAATCTTATTGCCGGAGAGGCTTTAACATGTCGATCAACTCCATCATGCCGGCGATGATTTTGGGCTATGTTCTGATCCAGTTCTTAAAGCTTTCGGGGCTTATGGATGTAATCAGCGTTGTTTTCCAGCCGTTTATGGGCGTTTTCGGGCTTCCGGGAGCGGCTGTGGCAGTCCTGGTGGCGGCCTTTTTTGCAAAAGCCTCCGGCTGTTCCATGGCGGCACTCATGTACGCCGAGGGTACCCTGACACTTGGGCACTGCGCGATTCTGATGCCGGCCTGCATGCTGATGGGAACGCTGATCGGCGGCTATGCTAGGATCATCCTGGTGGCAGGCGCAAACAAAAAATATCACGGGATCCTGTTCCTTCTACCGCTCATCGACGCGGCTGCGGCGATGCTCATCATGCGGTTTGTGGTGGCGACGGCCGGAATTTGATGAAAGGATGTCCGGTGCCAGTCCTTTTAAGCTCTCTGTCGGATGCGGCAGAGGGCTTAATTTCTGTTCAGATGAGTTTACTTTCCCTGATGCATGGGATATAATGATAATGGGGATAAAGAAAACTTGAAATCTAAAGAATAGAAAGGAGAACTCATATGAATTTGGCGAAAATCTCTGCGAATGGTCAAATCACTGTACCAGTGGAAATAAGACGTCAGCTCGGTTTAAAATCCGGTGATAAAATTCTGTTCCTTCAAAAACAGAACGGCGAAATCGTTGTCAGCAATGCTTCTGCTGCGGCGATCCGCAAAGCACAGGTTGCTTTTGCAGGTGCCGCTGAGACGATGGGAATTTCCAGCGAGGAGGATATTCAGGCGCTGGTAGATGAGGTTCGTTACGGAAAGGAACGGTAAAATGCGGATACTGATTGATACGAACATTTTATTTTCTGCATTGGTATTTCCGCATTCAAAACCGGCAAAGACTTTGCTTTACGTTGCAGATAATCATGAAATTGTCTTGTGTGACCGTAATATTACGGAGTTGCGGGATATCCTGGGCCGGAAAGCACCGGAATATCTGCCGGATGCGGAAGTGCTTCTGGCGGAAATGTCCTATGAATTGATTCCTGCGGTCGACCATGCGGAAAAGCTGATACGCGATGCAAAAGACCAACCAATTTTGAATGCGGCTATCGTATCGGATGTTGACATCATCCTCACCGGCGACAAAGACTTCCTTAGTCTGGACATAGAGCACCCAAAGTGCATGACTGTCGCACAATTTCTTGAAAAAGAGGGCGCAGAAGTATGACCTTTGCAGCCTTTCTGACGCGATGCAAAAGCCAGGAAGTTTAGTGAAGGTTTACGGCCTGCCGAGACGATGGGCTATATATAGGAAACAGGGCTGCTGTGCCAGGAAATGAAAATCCTGGTGCGGCAGCTTTTTTTGTCCCAAAAACCACTCATATCCCCGCCCCATCTTCATATATTGAGATAAAGGAGCGTGGGACAATGGAGGCAGCAGACCTTAAAAAATACCTTGAGCGCGCCGCAGGCACGGCGGGGCTCCAGGAGATTCGGATCCGGGCAGGGCAGCCAGTTTTTCTTATCATCGACGGCGCCGAATGGGTGCTCGGGGAACAGGGGCTTCTTTCGGGAAGCGGGGCGAAAACAGCACCGAGAGCAGAAAAGCGTATCCTTAAGGAGCTTTTGGAAATCTTTGCCAGGCATTCCCTCTACGCCTACGAGGACGAAATCCGCCAGGGCTTTCTCACCATCGAAGGCGGACACCGGGTGGGGCTTTGCGGAAAGGCCGTCCTGGAGGGGGACAAGGTTCGCACCATCAAGGAGATTTCCAGCTTAAACATCCGCATCGCCCATGAGAAAAAGGGCTGTGCCGATGCGGTGTTTCCGTACCTTTTTGAAAACGGCGGCCTTGTGAACACGCTTCTCGTCTCGCCGCCCGGCGCGGGGAAAACGACAATGCTCCGGGACATGATCCGTCAGGTCTCCGACGGGAGCCGGTATGGGCCAGGCCGTTCCGTAGCCGTTGTGGACGAGCGGTCGGAGCTTGCGGCCTGCTTTTTGGGACAGCCCCAGTGTGACCTTGGCATGCGGACGGACGTGCTGGACGGCTGCCCGAAGGCCGTGGGAATGATGATGGCGATCCGTTCCATGGCGCCCTACGCGGTGGCTGTCGATGAAATCGGGACAAAGGAAGATCTTGAGGCCCTGCGCCAGGCGTCAAACTGCGGCTGCCGGATTCTGGCGACGGTTCACGGGAGCTCCGTCTTCGATCTGACAAACAAACCGGTGATTTCCGAGATGGTGAGGGAAAAGGTGTTCGCGCGGTACGTGGTGCTCGGGAAAAACCCGCATCCCGGAACAGTCATCGGGATTTATGATGAAAACAGGAGGGAGCTGATAAACGATGAGGTATCTTGGGATTGCGCTGATGGCCGCGTCCTTAACCGGGGCAGGTTTCCTCGCGGCAGGGCGCCTGCGGGAGCGGTTTGAAATCCTTTTGCTGTTTAAAAAGCTTGCATACGCCTTAAAAGGGGAGATCCTCTACTCCAATTCCACCCTGTCGGAGGCGCTTTTTGAGGTCGGCAGACGGTTTTTGGAGGGACGGAGCGGGCACTTAAAGGAACCGGGGCTTTTCTTTCTCCGGGTGAAGGAGCGGATGGAAAAAGAGCGCGGAACGCCGTTTTTCGTCCTATGGAAGGAGGAGGCGGGGAAGTTTCCGGCAGATTTTCCCATGGAAAAAGCGGACATGCAGGCGCTCTGCGGCCTGGGGGAGACGTTAGGGTACGCCGACCGGGACATGCAGGAGCGGACGCTTCTTTTATATTTAGAGCAGCTTGAGGATTCCATGGCGTATTTAAAAAAGGAAATGGACGCCAGGATGAAGCTCTTAAAAAGCCTGGGGGCGGCCGCCGGGCTGTTCCTGGCGGTAATCATGTTGTAAGGAGGATGGCATGGGGGTAAACCTGATTTTTAAAATTGCGGCAGTGGGGATTCTGGTATCGGTCATCTGCCAGGTGTTAAAGCACAGCGGGCGGGAAGACCAGGCCTTTCTCACGAGCCTGGCAGGCCTTGTGCTTGTCCTGTTCTGGATTGTCCCCTATATTTACGAGCTGTTTGAAACCATCAAAACCTTGTTTGCATTGTAGGGAGGCGGGTGCATGACAATCGTTCAGGCGGCAGTCATGGGGATTGCGGCAGTGGTGCTGGCTGTCCAGATTAAGCCGTTAAAGGGTGAGTATTCGGTCTACCTGATTTTAACGGCGGCCCTTGTCATCGGCTTTTTGGGTATTTCGAGACTCGACATCATCCTGGAGACAGCAAGGGAGATCGGAAGCTACATCCAGGTGCAGAACATCTATCTCGGGACGCTTTTAAAGATGGTGGGGATCACCTACATCGCCGAGTTTGCGGCCGGGATCTGCAAGGACGCCGGATTTTTTTCTCTCGGCACGCAGATCCAGATGTTCGGGAAGCTCTCGATTCTGGCCGTCAGCGCGCCGGTGTTATTGGCTCTTTTAGAGACTCTTAAGGTGTTTATGGAATGAAAAAGAGACGATGGATTTTTTTATGGAGCATGACGTTTTTCGTTTTTCTTATCGCCGTCTCTCCCATGAAGGTGCGCGGGGAAGAAATCGGCTTTTCCTTAGAGGACTTCGATGTTTCCGAAATCCAGGAATATCTGGACGAGAGCCTGGGGGCGGAAAACGGGATTTCCTTCGGGGAGCTGATGAAAAGCCTCATGGACGGGGATTTTCAGACGGCGGCGTCCGGCCTTTTGGAAAATGGAAAAGGAGCGCTGTTTTCCGAAATCCGCACCAACATGGGGCTCATGGCAAAGCTTGCCGTCCTTGCGGTGATCGGGGCCATTTTTTCCAACTTTTCCGGGATTTTTGGCTCCGGGCAGGTGTCGGAAACCGGATTTTATGTGGTTTACCTGCTCGCCATGACGTTTTTATCGGCCAGCTTTTTTGCAAGTGTTTCCGTGGCGGATCAGGTTTTTGAAAACATCCTGGAATTCATGCGGGTGCTGCTGCCGGCCTATTTCATGGCGGCAGCCATGGCAGGCGGGGCCGTCACATCGTCGGCCATGTGCACCGTCACCTTTGCGGCCATCGGCGCCGTCCAGGCGGTATTTTCCGGATTTTTAATCCCGCTCATGAAGGTGTACATGATGCTGGCGCTGGCAGGAAATTTATATAAGGAAGATATGATTTCCAGGATGACATCGCTTCTTAGGCAGTTTATTTTGTGGACGCTAAAAACCATGGTTGGACTGATTTTGGGATTCCACCTGATCCAGGGGCTTGTGCTTCCGCAGGCAGATGCCTTAAAAAATGCCTCTGCCATGCGGCTTGTGGAGCTGATTCCCGGCGTCGGGGCAGGCGCAGGCGCCGTCTCCCAGATCGTCATGGGCTCCGGGATCCTCATAAAAAATACGGCCGGGGCCGCCGGCGTCATCGTCCTTCTCGTGCTGGCGGCGGTGCCGGTCATCAAGCTCACGGTTTTGATGGCGCTCTATTACGGGACGGCGGCCGTGATCCAGCCGGTCTGTGACAAGCGGCTTTCCGCCTGCATTTCCGAGGTAGCCGGGGGACATGGGATTCTCCTTAAAATGGTGGGTTATTCCCTGGTTTTATTCGTGCTGACCATAGCAATTCTCTGCATTTCCACGAATGCAGCGTATTATGCGGGGTGATTGGATGGAATGGATCATGGAGTGGGTGCGGGGGCTTGCGTTTTATCTGATCCTCATGACAGTGGTTTTAAACCTTCTGCCGGATAAGACGTATGAAAAGTATCTGCGGCTCTTTACCGGCATGGTTTTTATCCTGTTAGTGTTCCGGCCATTTGCCGACCTCACAGGGCTTGAGGCGCGCATGGCAGGAGCCTTTGAGCGGATCACGTTCCAAAACGACGCAAAGCTTTTAAAGCGGGAAATTATGGAGGCGGAAGAGGTACGGCTTAAAAAGCTTACGGAGAGCTTTCAGGCCGCGGTGGAGCTGGATTTAAAAACCATGGCGGAGGGGAGCGGCCTTGTCTGCAAAAGCGTGGAGATTGCGCTCAATGAAGATGGGGAGAGCGAAAACTTCGGTGCCCTTTTGTCAGTGAAGATGAAAGCAGCTCTTTTGGGAGGCGGCGAAAGCCTATCAAGAGAAGAAGAGGAAAACCACCGCATGGAAGCGAACCGGGAGATTGCCGGGCTCAGGAAACGGATAGGAGAGTATTATGGACTGGAAGAAGGATTTATTGAAATCAGGCTGGAAGCTCAATAAAGAAAAGTTAATTTTCCTGTTCTGTTCAGGGCTTCTTTTGTTTATCATCGCCCTGCCGACGGGAAATGGGGAAAAGGAGGAGAAAACTGCCGGACAGATGCAGGAGATAAAGACGCAGGAAGCCGGCACGGCCGTTTCGGACGGCGACAGCGAGTATGAAAAGGAGTTGGAGGACAGAATCCGCGCGATTTTAAGCCAGGTGGAAGGCGTCGGGGAAGTGGACGTGATGGTGGTGTTAAAGTCCTCGGAGGAGAAAGTCTTCCATGTGGATAAAACCATGTCCTCGTCGGTGACGGAGGAGTCGGAGCCTGACGGGACACAGAGGTTATCCAGGCAGCAGGAGAGCGCAGAAAGCACAGTAATGGGCGGGAGCGGGACAGACGGCGGCCCCATCGTGGAAAAAGAGCTTAAGCCGGAGCTTTCCGGCATCGTCATAAGCGCCGACGGCGGCGGAAGCACGGCCGTAAAAGCGGAAATTTCTGAGGCCATGGAAGCATTATTCGGCCTGCCTGCACATAAGATAAAAGTATTAAAGAGGGTGAAAAAAGGAGTCTGATGGGAATGAAACGGATATTCAGGAGAAACCAGGTAATTATCACGACGCTGGCAGTCATGATCGCGGCCGCCGGATATCTCAACTATTCTGCCAAAAAGGAGGTGGCCGGAAGCGAAGTGTACGAGGCCGGGATGATGGAAATCTCCGATGAAGACATTCTGGCAGAAAATCAGGCACAGCCCATGGCAGACGACGGGACGTTAAAGGAGATTGCAAGCCTGGACAGTGACACCGAGGGCGAGGTTTCGGCAGTTCCGGAGGCCGGAGAGACCGTATCGTCGGAAAACGCCGCCCCCACGGAAGTTGCCGATAACGGCGCGGCCGGTGAAGCGGCAGAAGAAGCCGGTATGGAAAATCCCGGCGAGGCTGTCCTCACAGGCGGCACCAGCGTTTCCGAGTACATAGCCGGCGTCCAGCTCAACAGAGAACAGATCCGGGCCAAGAATAAAGAGACGTTAATGGAAATCATAAGCAGCGACATGATCTCGGAGACAGAAAAACAGACGGCCATCCAGAGCATGATCGAGATGACGGAAATCGTGGAAAAGGAAAACGCGGCTGAAACGCTCTTAAAGGCGAAAGGCTTTTCCGACCCGGTCGTCAGCATCACCGACGGGAAGGTGGATGTCGTCATCAACGCCGCCTCCATCACCGACCCGGAGCGGGCGCAGATCGAGGATATCGTGAAGCGGAAGACGGAGGTTGGAGCCGATGGGATTGTGATTACGCTTTTGGATCTTCAGGAATAGGGAATAAGTCCGGCCGCCGCCTCCTGACGAAGGTTGACGGTGCCATGTTGAGGCTGGCGGCGGCATCACGGACATTTCCATATGTTTCGTAGGCCTGGTTTAGGTATTCTAACTCAATGTTCCGAAGGGTCGATTTGAGATCTGCCGTCGGTGGGAGAGAAGTTTTAAAATCCCGGGGCAGTGCTTTATACGGATACAGATGCAGAGCATCCGGGGAAATCTCGTCACTGGTGCTGATGATGACAGCCCTTTCTACAATATTCCGCAGCTCGCGGATATTCCCCGGCCATGCATACTGTTCCATCATCCCGATGGACAGGCGGGAGAAATATTTTCTCATGTCATATTTTTTATTCAGACGTTCCAGGAACAGCTTTGCAAGCGGGAGGATATCGCCGGGGCGTTCCCTCAAAGGCGGGATATGGACCGGAAAGATCATCAGGCGATAGTACAGATCCTGACGGAACAATTTTTGCTCTACCATTTCTTCCAGATTGCGGTTGGTGGCAGCCAGGACGCGCACATCCACTTTAACCGGCTTCCGACCGCCGACACGTTCGATTTCCTGTTCTTGAAGCACACGCAGAAGTTTTACCTGCATATCAAGGGGGAGTTCTCCGATTTCGTCAAGAAAAATTGTTCCGTGATTGGCAAGTTCAAAGAGTCCCATCTTTCCATTCTTGTCTGCGCCGGTGAATGCGCCGCCTTCATAGCCGAAAAGCTCGCTTTCCACGAGGTTTGCCGGAATAGAACCGCAGTTTACGGTAATATAAGGCTTTTCCTTTCTCTGACTGTTCTGACAGAGGTATTTTGCAAATACTTCTTTTCCGACACCAGTTTCCCCAAGAAGAATGACAGTGGTATCCATCGGAGCCACCTTATTTAAAAGAGACAGGACATTTGCAGTTTTCGGATCCTTGGCGATGATGCCCTCGGGAATCCCAAGACCGGATTTCATGTGTTGGAGCTCCTGCCGCAGTTTCCTTTCCTCGTGCTCTAATTTCGTAGTTTGCTCTTTCAGACGGTAAAGCTCTGTGATATCCCGGACATTGGTGATGACAAGCAGCACTTCCCCGTCCGCACCGAAGATCGGGCTGCTGGTAATTAAGGCGCGCTTTCCGGTTTTAAAATCCTGCTGGATTGTCACAGGCTTTTTCTGCTCTAATGCCATAAGGGAGCCGGAAGCAGAAATCGTCTTATTTTTGACGAGATCCCGCATATTGTGACCGAGAACCTCAGATTCCCTGAGCCCGGAGATGGTGAGATAGGAACGGTTCACCTTGATGGTATTGGCCTGGCCGTCTGTGATATAGATACCGTCAAAGGAGTGCTCGATAATAGCATCGAGAAATTCGCTGCTTAAGGCTTCGGATGAAATTCGTTTTCTTGTCATAATCGACCCTCCCTGACGATATGCGGCATCTGCCTGATGAATCCGATTTTACCATACCACACCTGATAATACAATGAGGATACTTCTTACATTTCCTCAAAAGCGTGTGTGAAAGCGCTCTTCGCAGGCATCTTTCAGAGAATCGCGGAAATCCGGATGGGCGATTTCCACCAGGGCGCGGGCCCGTTCCCTGAGCGTTTTTCCGGAAAGCTTTGCAATTCCATATTCCGTTACCGCGTAGTCCACATCATTGCGGGAAGTGGTAACTGCGGCGCCTTCCGTCAGAAATGGGACAATCCTGGAGACGGTACCGCCTAATGCCGTAGATGGAAAGGCCAGGATTGACCTTCCGTTCTTTGCCATGGCAGCACCGCGGATGAAGTCCACCTGTCCGCCTACGCCGGAAATCTGCGTACAGCCAATGGATTCCGAGGCGGCCTGTCCGGTAATATCCATCTGGACGCAGGAATTGATGGAGACAAGGTTGTCCTCTTTCATGATGGTGACCGGGTGATTGACATAGTCCACCGGATGCAGCTCCACATCCGGATTGTGGTTGACAAAGTCATAAAGACGTCTTGTCCCCATCAAAAACGAAGCGACAAATTTTCCTGGATGTGTCTTTTTTCGCCGGTTTGTGATAACACCGCGTTCTGCCAGATTAACGACGCCGTCCGAAAACATTTCGGAGTGAATGCCGAGATCCTTTTTATCTCCCAGGAAAAGGAGGACCGCATCGGGAATCGCGCCAATTCCAAGTTGAAGAGTATCCCCATCATGGATCAAGGACGCGCAGTAGGAACCGATAGCCTGCTCTGTGGGGCCGACTTTTGGAGATAAAAGCTCAAGCACCGGAGCGTCATGTTCCACAATCGCAGCAAGGTTGCCGGCTGATACATGGATATGGCTGTTTCCGCCGGTGACAGGGTAATTTTTATTGACCTGTACGATCAGTTTTTTTGCACATGTAGCAGCAGGAAGTGTGTAATCAACGGAAATTCCAAGGCTCATGCAGCCGTTTTCATCCGGAGGTGACGCCTGTACCAGTGCCGCGTCCACCGGGAGCGTTCCGTCTGCAAAGAGGGAAGGTACCCGGTAAAAAAAGCAGGGTGTGTAGCCGGCACGTCCCTCCGCAATGGCGTTTCTGGTCGGGCCGCCTGCGAACAGAGCATTGTGATGGAAATGCCGTTCCATGCCAGGCTGTACATATAAAGCCTTTCCCATAGGCACCATATGGATGATTTCCACGTTCTCATACTGGGCAGCTTTTTTCACCAGCGTATCGACCAGATAGGACGGTTCACCGCAGGCATGTCCGATGACAACGCGGTCGTTGGAGCGGATCAGATCAAGGGCCTTGTCTGCATCCATTTTTTTCTTTTGATAATCGAGTTCCCAATTCACAGCAGTCTCTCCCTTCTGTATCCTAGTCCTCAATTTTTGCAATGGCCTTAGCAAGCTCTTTTTTCATAGCCAGATTTCCCTGACGGGCAATCATGATGCGCTGTGCCTGGGGTGAGCCGGCACCGTGGAGAGATTCCGTGCGGTAGCCGACGGCTGCGGAGCCAAGGGTCAGATTTTCAATCAGCCGCATGATGCGGAGCCGGTTTTCCGTGGAGACATGGCTGACCCCGCGGAAATATTTGTCGACATACGGGCCAATGATCGGATCCTTTAAATCCTTTTCGGAAGGAGCCGTTACCATGAGGCCGCCGGCAATGTCCTCGGCCAGACGCGCGATTTCATAAGGGAACCTTGTCACGTTTTGCTTGCATACATTGGCCAGAAGAAGGTCAATCAGATAATTTCCGGATTTTGTCGGTCTCCCTTCTGCCGAACATGCAATGCCGCAGCAGTACAGGGTTTCGTTTAAATGGGTCATTTCAATCAACTTGTCCTTAATGTGGGAGGCCTTCGGGACGCCATTATAGTCTGCGGCTACGGCTGCGGCGCCAATCAGGACATCTCCGACACCAACCTTGCAGCCGCCGTAGGACTGCCTGTGATATCCGGCAAACCGCTCTACAAGAACGCCCGCAAATTCATGTTCACCATTTAAAAAGATGCGGTCATTGGGGACAAAGACATCATTGAAAACCACAAGGGCTTCCATTCCGCCGTATTCAGCATTTCCCACATCAATCTCGCTTTCTTCCAGTTTCCGCGTATCGCAGGACTGGCGTCCGACAATCAGGAAAATTCCCTCGGCATCCGTGGGCACGGCAAAGGAAACGGCGTAATCCTTGTCATCAGGCCCCATGGAAACCGTCGGCATGACAATGACTTCATGGGAATTGACAAAGCCGGTCTGATGTGCTTTGGCGCCGCGGACGACGATGCCGTCCTCGCGCTGTTCAACAACTCTCAGATAGAGATCTGGGTCTGCCTGTGCATGAGGCGGCAGGGAGCGGTCTCCTTTGGGATCCGTCATGGCTCCGTCGACGGTCAGATCATTTTCCTGTATATAGCGAAGGAACTTTTTGAAATTTTCATGGTAGTGGGTGCCGTATTTTTCATCTGTTTCAAAAGTGGTACTGAAAACGGCGTTGAAGGCGTCCATACCGACACAGCGTTGGAAACAGGCAGCAGTTTTCTGACTGCAGAGACGCTGCATTTTCACTTTCTTTATCAGATCGCCGGTATTTTCATGGATGTGGGTAAAACGGTTTACTTTTTCTCCCGTATAAGGCGACAAAGCCGTCATAAGCTCTTCGTATTCCGGCATTTGGGCCAAATCATAGGTGGCTTTTACGGAATTTAAAGACGGCTTAAGAATCGGGTGATCCACCGGATTTTCGATCTTTTCTCCAAACATGTAAACCCGAAGGTTTAATCTCCTCATGCTTTCTACATATTGCTCTCCTGTCATAAGTGCCATAGCTTGATCTTCCTTTCTGAAATAATGATGTCATATGATACAGCAACTAGTGTGCCAACGATGAAACAGGATGGAAAATGCGGAAAAATCAGTCTTTCTTTATGGCTTCCCCATAGGAAAGCGTTCCAAAAACGGAACAAAAAGCGAAAAAGTTCCAAATATGGAACGAAAAGCAGAGGAAAAAGGCCTGAGCAGAGGGAAAAGGAAGGCTGGCACAAAGATTGCTTATACAGACGATATCAATCGAAGAAGCAAAGGAGAAGAACATATGCTGGAAAATATCGAGAAAGTTCTAGATAAGAAGGTGCGGCCGGCACTTTTAAGACATGAGGGTAATGTGAGGCTTGCTGATTATTCAGATGGAATTTTGAAAATCAGCCTGACCGGACAATGTTCCGGCTGCCCGTCTGCCAGGATCACGACGGAAGAATTGATAAAAAAAGCAGTGATGGAAGAGGTGCCTGAAGTTCAGGATGTGATCCTCGTTTCACAGACGGATGAAGAACTTCTCCGCCTGGCAAAAGAACTGCTTGCGAGCGGGAGAATGGGCAAAAATTAAAAAATTCCGCGGCACGTTTTCAGGGGGCCTAAAACGTGCCGCGGGAAAATCAAAAACCAATGTTAAGGAAGAATATTCATAACAACGAATCCCCAGATTGGTACGAACGCCAGCATGATAACGGAAGTAATCCAGCCGGCCACCAGCAGGGTCTTCATGTTGGTGGAGCGGGAGAAGCCCAGATGGGCTGCATAATTGGCGGATGGATAAACGATGGAGGTGATGCGGACTGCCGCAATCAATACGCTTGCCCATGCCGTCATCGGGATACCCATGCTGGAAGCAATGTCCCAGAAGGCACTCTGGATAATCTGCATCTGCGTGACGACTGCACCCTCGACGCCAAAGCCGCCGACAAAAGAGGCAATTACCATCAGGAGATATTTTCCATTGGAGCCGACCACATGCAGGATGACATTGGAAAGAGCTTCCCAGCCGCCTCCGAGGGTAATGGTATCAATCATAACGCCTGTCAGCAGGAAAGAGAGGAACATGCCGCCCATTTTGCCCATGCCGCGGCCAAAGAGGCCGATGGTTTTGTCAAATTTCTGGTCGATGAAGAGCCCGACAATGACGCTTAAGAACATGATAACAAACATCACGTATTTCATATCGCTTCCGACGATCAGGCCGTAGACGAGGCAGACGGCAAAAGCGGCCAGGAAGGCGATACATGCGTTCCGCTGGCGCGGCGTTGCGTGAAATTCTTCAGGGATTTCCACAGAATCATATTTTTCGCCGGCTTTTTTCGTACTCTTCTGAATGTAGAAGGACATGACGATGCTGACGATGGCCCACGCAATAGAATACGGAAGAGCCGCATAAAGCATGTAGTCCTGATAGCTTAAGCCGCTTACGCCAAGAGCCGCAGCCACAGCCGAACAGAAGGGACCGATGGTAACGCCTACGAGCCCTGCGTTGAACATTAAGAAGCAGACGGTGGTGGGAGTCAAACCGGCCGCAGCCACAATCGGAAGGATAATCGGCGCAACGACGGCGTTTCCGCCGTTTAAGGTGCCGATCAGGCATACCATAATCAGAGAGACAAGGTAGCAGGCGAAAATCCCCTTGCGTTCGCTGTCTACACCGATTTTTTTAACAACAAAGTTTACGATGACCTGGTTGATTCCGGCGGCATCCATGACGAGTCCAAGCCCGCTGCCGAACATGATGATGAGGCCGACCTGGCCTAAAGTTCCGCCCAGGTTGTCAACGAGGATTCCCGCGAACTGTGCGGGTCCCTGTCCCATCAGAAGACAGCCCAGGATTGCCGCGATGCCGACACTGAAGGTATAGTTCATGCCTTTCAAAGTCAGGATCAGGAACAAAACCATTGGAATAAGTGCCAGAAGGGATGGCGCTGTGATGAAGGTTGGCATAATACATTCTCCTTTGTTTTGTGATAAGTCATTCAATGCGTTTGAAATTTCCGGAAATTCAAAACCATTGCGTCCTTCTGATGAGATTATTATAAACCGACAAAAGGTAAGGTGTAAAATATTCAATTTGGATATTTCCATAGGCAATACCTATCTCTAGACGGGAATTGCCAGATAAAATTTCTTGAAATTTTACTGCGAAACGATTAAAATTGTATTTGTGAGAGCACAGGAGGTAGGGATATGCGCTTGGAACAGCTAAGGTATATTATAGAAATTGCAGATACAGGTTCGTTCACCCTGGCAAGCGAACGGCTGTTTATTGCACAGCCCAGCATCAGCCAGGCGGTGACAGCCCTTGAAAAAGAGCTGAATGCGACGTTATTTACCCGTTACCGGACGGGGGCTGTTCCGACGCCTCTCGGGCTTCAGGTGATCAGCCATGCCAGGGATATTATGCGGAGTGTCGGAGAAATTGAAAAACTGACAGCCGGGGACAATTCCGAAATCAATACCAGAATTACCATTGGTACGATCCCAACCCTGAGCACAGTCCTTCTTCCAAAAGTGATCTCTAATTTCAGAAAGACCTTTCCCAACGTCGTGATCCGGATCCGGGAAGAGGGGACGGAAAAAATCTTAAAAGACTGTCAGAAAGGCGAAACCAGTCTGGGGCTGGTATCCCTGCACGGCAAAAATTCCTTTGATGACAGCGAATTTCAGTTTAAACATCTTCTCGATGGAAAGCTCATGGCCTATGTTGGGGCCGGTTCCCTGCTGCGGAAACGGAAAACGATTACCTTTCGGGAATTATTGCCGTTCCAGTTGTTTTTATACGGCGATGAGTTTTCTCTGCATCGGTATTGTCTGGAGCAGATCAGTCAGTACGGAACGCCAAATGTACTTTCGACGACCCACAATCCGGAGTCTATAAAGCGGTTTGTCATGCAGACAGAAGCCGTCGGGTTTGGCCCGGATCTTTCCCTTGCTGACGACATTTACGTGAAATCCGGCGCTATTTTTCCGTTGGAGATTACAGATGCATCCAGAATTCAGTTCGGCATCCTCACAAGCAGGAAGCGAAAGCCGGATGTGGCTGTGGATGCCTTTATAAAAGAACTTATCGCATGTGCGCCCAGGTGAAACATCCGGGCGCATTTTTTGTTTCATAGGAAACCGCGTTCCCTAC
The DNA here is from genome assembly GCA_018223415.1 of Eubacteriaceae bacterium Marseille-Q4139. Classification (NCBI taxonomy): domain Bacteria; kingdom Bacillati; phylum Bacillota; class Clostridia; order Eubacteriales; family Eubacteriaceae; species Eubacteriaceae bacterium Marseille-Q4139. The sequence continues at coordinate 3,108,794 of JAGTTQ010000001.1, forward strand.
TGCATGAAAGTCTCCGGCACACGAATCCTTTTCCATAGGTAATCCCTATGGCTTTATTGGAATTCCATATTTTACAGCAATTAGTGAATTCGTTAGAATAAAGCCAGATAAGGGCAGTCAATGTCCGCATACCCGAAAAAACGAAAAAGGAGAATCACTATGGCAAGAAACCACTGGACAATTCTGGGGGAACTTGACCCGGAATTAAATGACAAGATTGCTTCGTGGAGAACGCACTTGGTAAACGACAATGATAAGCTTGAGAGAAAGTACCGGGAACTGGTGAATGTAGCAATGGCCTGTATTCTAAAGCAGGAACCGGTAATCCTGGCACACGCAAAGCTGGCTCTGGAAAACGGGGCAACAAAGGCAGAGGTTCTCGGAACCGTCGAACAGGTGCTGACGATGGGAGGTTTTCCATCCTTCCGCTGCGCCATGCTTACGCTGGACGAGCTTCTGCATGAATAAAAGGCGATCCCGCCGGAAAGGAGTTTTGCCATGCTTCAGCTTATTTTCCGTCCGGAACTTCACAGGTTTGAGACGGTACGGCAGTTTGCCGAAGAATTTTCCCTTGGGGAAACAGATCTGGTAATTACGAATCAGTATATTTATGAGCCGTATTTTGGCGGTTTGGGATTAACTTGTAAAGTCCTTTACCAGGAGAGGTACGGAAGCGGGGAGCCCACCGACGAGATGGTGGAAGCGATGGCCGCAGATGTACAGTCCATGCCCGGCACATACAAGCGAGTGATTGGAATCGGGGGAGGTACGGTTTTGGATATTTCAAAGCTGTTTGCCTTAAAACATCTCCATCCGGTAGAGAAGCTTTACGACCGGGAACTGCCGGTCATAAAGGATAAGAAGCTGATCCTGGTTCCAACCACCTGCGGAACTGGTTCCGAGGTCACAAACATTGCCATTCTTGCATTTTTAAAGCGCAATACAAAGTTTGGACTGGCGGACGACGCCATGTACGCCGATCAGGCTGTCTTGATTCCGGAATTTTTAAAGAATCTGCCTTATCCCGTATTTGCTGCCAGCTCTATCGACGCCCTCGTCCATGCCGCAGAGTCCAGCCTGTCTCCAAAGGCAACGCCTTATACAAAGCTTTTCGGATACCGTGCGGTGGAGCTGATTTTGAAGGGCTATGAGATCATTGCAAAAGAAGGGCAGGGCGCCAGGACAGAACTGCTTGATGATTTCCTGCTTGCATCGAATTATGCCGGTCTGGCCTTCGGAACTGCCGGCTGTGCGGCGGTGCATGCCATGAGCTATCCGCTGGGCGGTACGTTCCATGTACCCCATGGGGAGTCCAACTACGCGCTGTTTCGCGGTGTCATCGAAAATTATCTGGAAATAAAAAGCGACGGCGCCATTGCCGATCTGGCGGAACATATCAGCACGGTTTTGGGATGCCCGGCAAACGAGGCTTACAGCCGGATGTTTGAGCTTCTGGACAAAATCCTTGTGCGGAGAACGTTAAAGGAATACGGTGCAGACAAAGAGATGCTGAAATCCTGGGCAAAGGAAGTTATGACAGGGCAGGAACGTCTGTTAAAGAACAATTTTGTCCCGTTTGATGAGGCACGGGTTTATAAAATTTACTGTGAATTGTATGAAAAATAAAGAGGAGGAAATGACATGTTATTTCAGGCAGATGATCCAAGATTTTATGAATTGATTGATACCGAGGCGATGTTAGAGCCTGTCTCCGTCGGACACAAGGTTACAGAGGGCATCATGTGGTGGCCTCAGAAGAATTGTCTGATTTTTTCTGATATGGGAGTGGGGAAAGTTTATAAGTGGGATCCAGAAACCTACGAGACAACGGTGATCAAATTCCCGAGCAATATTTCCAACGGAAATTTCATCGACAGAGAGGGCCGGATTGTCACCTGCGAGCATGCGACAAGTTCTATCACGCGTATGGAACCGGACGGGCGCTATATGTCTACGCTGGCAAGCCATTATGACGGAAAACAGCTTAACAGCCCCAACGATGTGATTGTGGATTCCCGGGGGCGCATCTGGTTTACGGATCCTTTATACGGACGTACCAGTAAGGTGGCAGGAATTGCCAGAGAGCCGGAAATGGGATTCCAGGGAGTGTACTGCATTCTGGAAAACGGGGAGCTCGTCCTTTCAAGAAAGGATTTTGAACAGCCCAACGGACTCTGCATGGAAATCGGAGAAAAAACCATGCTGGTAAATGATACGCCGAGGCAGGAAATCCGCAGGTTCCAGGTAGAAGAAGACGGGACTTTAAGCGGCGGAGAGGTGGTCTGCCAGGTGGGCGGACGGCCGGACGGAACGAAAATTGATAAGGACGGCAATATCTTTACGACAGCCACAGGAGACGTTTTCGTTTTTGACAAAAACGGTGTAAAACTCGGAGAAATCCATGTACCAGGACAGTGCCGCAATTTCTGCTTCGGCGGGCCGGATCGTTCGGAGCTGTATTTTGCATGCGAGACGATCTACCGGCTGAAGACGAAGACACAGGGAGCCAGATTTTTTGAATAGAAATGGATAGAGGAGCGTTTATGGGAGATATGGCAATTACAAGACAGCTGGCGGAATATGCTGTGTCCAGCCGTCAGGCAGAATATTCGGAAAAAGATATCCGGATGACAAAGCTTGCATTTTTGGATTGGCTGGCGGCCGCGGAGACAGGGGTTACGGAGGACAGTGTAAAAAAGCTTTTGGAACTTTCTGAAGAGGAAGGCATTCATGGAGACTGCGTCATGATCGGACAGGGAAAGAAGACCTCTGCGCCCACGGCAGCCCTCATCAATGGAACCCAGTCCCATGCCATTGATTTTGATGATATCCATGACTTTTTGTCCCTGCATCTTTGTTCGCCTGTGCTGCCGGCAGTGCTTTCAGCTGCTGAGGCTGTCGATGCAGACGGAAAACAGATGATTCGCGGAGCAATATGCGGCATGCAGGTGATGGCGGCCCTTTCTGCTGCCATGATGCCGGAGCACTACAATCTTGCAAGATGGCATGCAACCGGTACCATCGGCGTTTTTGGAGCCATGGCCGCAGCCGGATCCATTCTGGGGCTGTCTGTCGGGGAAATGTGCAATGGTTTTGGAATCTGCGCCGGGCTTATGGGCGGAATCCAGCTTAACTTCGGCACGATGGCAAAACCGATGGCGGCCGGGATGGCGGCGAAACATGGCTTAATGGCGGCACTTTTGGCGAAAAAGGGCTTTACCGGAAGGGCGGATATTTTTGATACGGATTTTCTGGATAATGTCTCTGCAAAGAAGACGGAGCCGGAAAAAATCGTGGAACGGCTTTTGGGGACACAGGCAGTCCACGAACTGCGGTTTAAAAGATATCCCTGCGGTGCACCGACCCACAGCGGGATCTTAAACTGCAAGAAGATTTTGGAAAGGCATCCGGCTGCGGTGAGGGAGATTGAAAAAATTGTGTTTGAGCCGTATCCGCGTGCCATCCGCCTTGTAGGTGTGACGCACCCGGAGACAGGGCTTCAGGGGAAATTCAGCATCCCGTTTACAGCTGCGGCACAGATTGTCTTTGGGCAGGTGACGATAGAGACATTTACGGATGAGAATGTAAAAAATCCGGATGTCCTTTATCTTCTCGACAGGATGGAGATGGTGCCGAATGAAGAATTCACGCCGTCCCGCGGCGGCCGCGCCACGATTTATTTTAAGGATGGGACGAGTGAGTCAAACGCCACCTACCTTCTTGGGCATGAGCTGGATCTGGAGGAAGCTTCAAAAGATGTGGACGGCAAATATGATGAAATTATGATTCCACGGATCGGAAAGAGCCGGGCGGAGGACATAAAGAAGGCTGTGATGACTATGGAAACCCTGGGCTCCGCAAAAGAGCTGAGCAGATTTTTATAGGAAGGCGGGAGAAAAGTATGACAGCAGACGAAAAAGAAAGGCTGCGGAAGGAGTACGAAAAAATTCCAACCGGGAATCTTTCCGATGCCATGGACAGCCTGGGGCTCAGGCGGGGGTCGGTTTTAGGCTTTCATCCTTTGGAACCCTCACAGCCCAGGGCGGCAGGTTTTGCCCTTACGGTAAAGCAGATGCGGCGCCGGACGGCCTATGACGGGAAAAATCTGGCAAGGCAGGGCGGGATCATTGATCAGGAAAGCCAGCCGGGGGATCTTCTTGTGATTGATATGAATGGGATTACGGATGTATGTACAGGCGGGGCGATCCTGGCTCTCCGGGCATCCATGCGCGGCACTGTGGGAGAGCTGACTAATGGCTGTGTCCGGGACGCCGATGAGATTGCAGAGATGGGGTTTCCCGTGTACTGCGCCGGTACGTCGCCGGTTAAAAGTGCCATGGATATTGAAACCATTGGGGTGAATGTTCCAGTCTTTATTGGGAATGTTCAGATCTGTCCGGGAGATATGGTGGTGATGGACCGAACCGGAGTGGTTTCCGTGCCGAAGGAGAGGCTTATTGATGTTCTGGAAGCGGCGAAGAGAATTCAGATACGGGAAGAGAGGATGACGGAAGTCATCCGAAACGGAGGTTCCCTGAAAGAGGCGCGGGAAATAAAAGGCTAATATGAAGTAAGAAGAGAAGGCATGACGGATGCGAAAAAAGAATCCGGCATGCCTTTTTATATTCAAGATACCTATGGAAGCATTGTATTTTCATATTTTACTTTGAGTACCGTATAAGGTAGTATGAGGTTACAGGGGTATGCGGGCATGCCTGAGTCTGGCCGGGAAACGGCCGAAGGGAATGTCCATAAATGCAAGATTCAAGGAGGGGTTATTTTATGAAGCGATTTTTGGCAGTATTGCTTGCCGCATCGGTAGTTTTAACAGCCTGCGGCAACACCGGCCAGACAGCCGGAAATTCAGGAGGAGAAAAAGCGGAAGGCAAAAAGAACAGCTACACCATGCTTACAGGTTCTTCCGGAGCTCAGTATTTCACATTTGGTACAGCTATGGCTAATGAGATTAACAATGAGTCTGAGAAAATCACAGTGACAGCCCTGACAGCCAACGGCGTATCAGAGGTTATCAATATGGTGCAGAGCAACGAAGCAGATTTCGGATTTATCACGTATGACACAGGATATATGGCAGCCACAAACCAGAGGGAGTATTCAGAAAGTGCGAAGTATGACAATATCGAAGTGGTAATGTTGGGCCATACAGGAGTGAAGACGATTGTTGTATGGGCAGATTCCCCCTATCAGACCATTGCTGATTTAAAAGGGGCCAAACTTGCTACGGCATCCGGAACATCGGCACATGCCCTGGATGAGGCAGCATATGGAGCATGGGGAGTGGAAATCCTCGAGAACGTGACGACTATGGGATATGGTGAAATGGCCCAGGCTATTAAAGATGGAATTATCGACGTAGTCAATGCCCACGGCCCGAACCCATCGTCCTATATCATGGAAATGATCAGTGCGAAGCCGATTCGGATTCTGGGACAGACGGAGGAGACACTTCAGACCATTCTGGATGCCCATCCGGAATGGATTCGTGCAACGATTCCTGCGGGAACTTATGAAGGGGTAGAAGAAGATGTACTCTCCTTTGGAAATTTCAGCTGTATTATCTGCCGGAAGGATATACCGGATGAGGATGTACAGGAATTTCTTGATATTGTTTTCGGAATGGATCTGACGACCTTATATGCCTATGGGGACAGTTGGGGATACAACAACGACAACTACGAAGCGGCATATGCAAACAATGACGAATTCCCATTCCATCCCGGTGCACTTGCGTGGTTAAAGGAAGAGGGACTGATTAAAGAATAAGAGAAGGGGGGGAAACGAGATGGAAGAAAAGCAGACGAAGGGAAAACCTGCACAGACCGTTTTAAACGTATTGTCTGCCCTTCTTTCCCTGTACTCCATCAGCTATGCATTTTTTGGATATGACCTGCTGACAGGGCGAAGCCGCCATCTTTTAATGGTGCTGCCCATGTGTTTTCTAGCAAAAGGGATTTTAGAAGAAAAGAAAGGGCAGAAATTCCGTACCATTTTTTATATCATTCTCTGTCTCTTGACAGCATTTTCCATGATCTATATTGATGTCAATTCCACACCGCTTTCAAGAGAGCGGCTTGGAATGTATATTCAGTGGGACTACGTGGCAGGTTTTTTTCTGATAGTTTCGGTGCTGGTAGCAACGTGGCTGGAGTATGGAATGGCATTGACCTGTGTGGTCGGGGCGTTCCTTCTGTACCTGCTGTTCGGCCAATATCTTCCGCAGGCCATTGCCCATCCGCCGATTTCCTTTAAACGGATGATAGGGACTCTTGGCCTTTATACGGAGGGCGTAATGGGAACTGCCTTGGGTGCGATTGTTTCAACCGTGGGCGCCGTCCTTGTATTTGCCGGATTTCTGGAAATATCCGGAGCTTCTAAGGTATTTATGGATCTGACGATTCTGGCATTTGGGCGGTTTACGGGAGGTGCCGCGAAAATTGCGGTTGTGTCCAGTTCACTTTTTGGAACAATCTCAGGAAGTGCGGCTGCAAATGTGGCAGGTACTGGTATTATTACCATTCCGCTCATGAAGAAGACCGGGTTCGAGCCGCATTACGCAGGTGCGGTAGAAGCGACCGCGTCCTCCGGCGGGCAGATCATGCCGCCGATCATGGGGGCGGCAGCATTTATCATCGCAGAGATGTTAAGCAAGCCATATTTTGAAGTCATGAAGGCAGCAATTATACCGGCGGCCGTATTCTATCTTTCCATTTTTATATCCGTTGATCTGTACAGCCGCCGAAAGGGAATTAAAGGTGTGGACAGAGATCCAAATCTGCCTCCGCTAAAAGAGCTGCTGTTTAAAAGCGGGTATCTTCTGCTCCCTATTGTCCTACTATTTGTGCTGGTAGCAGTTTTCAACAAATCGGCACAGTGGTCGGCTCTTGTCAGTACCATTGCGGTAATTGCGCTTTCCTGGCTCAATAAGGATACACGGATTACACCGAAAAAGCTGGTGGATGCACTGGTTTTCAGCGGGAAAGCCATTGTGCCGATTTCAGTGGTGTGCGCGGCGGCTGGCCTGATTGTAGGCATTTTTAACGCAACCGGGCTTGGAATTACTCTGTCGTCCTATATTGTCAATATGGCCGGCGAAAACCTTATGATGCTTTGCGTTTTAGCAGCAGTATCCTCGCTGATTCTGGGTATGGGGATGCCGACAGTGGCCTGCTATCTGCTTTTGGCAGCTCTTGTGGCTCCTGCGATGATTGATTTCGGCGTCCTGCCGATTGCGGCACATATGTTTGTATTTTATTTCGGAATTATTTCTGCCATTACGCCGCCAGTTGCGATTGCAGCTTTTGTAGGAGCAGGAATTGCCAAATGCAGCCCAATGAAAGTTGGAGTGACGTCGTGTATTCTGGCACTTCCTGTATTCTTCGTTCCGTTTGTTTTCGTGTATCAACCGGCACTTCTGATGGTAGGAACCGGTATGGAAATTTTCCAGGTCTGCTGTACAACGCTGTTGGGAACATTTCTCTGTGCGATTGGAACACAAGGGTATATATTTTCGACACTTAAGATGCCAGTGCGGGTACTGGCAGTAGTATGTGCGGTGGCGATGCTGATCCCGGAGACGATTACGGATATCATTGGTCTGGCCGGACTGATTCTTGTATTGGTGATTGGCTGGCTTGGAAAAAAGAAGGAGGGAATTTAATTGGCATACCATTGGGAACTAATGGAAGAGATGAGGCCGGGAATGAAGGACGCGTACATGAAATTTTCCGAAATGGGAAACCAGGGAAATATTCTCCCTCCGAAGTACCGGGAGCTTCTGATATTCGGTATGGCATGCGTGCTTCGGTCTGCGCCTGCAATAGAAACGCACGGGAAAAACTGTGTAGAGAAGTATGGAGCGACAAAAGAAGAACTGTTTGCAGTTCTGTCCGCGGCCATGAGCCTTGGCGGAGTACCGGCCTATCGGGAAGCCTGTCTCATTCTGGAGAACTATCTGAAAACCCTGGACAGAAAAGAGGGAACGCTATGATAGATTTGGCAGAACGTGCACGCCAGGGACATGTCAGCAGGGGACTCTATATAACCATACCGGAACCTCAGATTCTTGAAATGGTGAAATCCGCGGGATATGATTTTGCAAGGCTGGACGGAGAGCATGTCAATTTCAGTGCCGGAACACTGGAAAATATGTTCCGGACAGCGAGGCTTCTGGATTTTCCCCTGCAAATTCGGCTTGGCTCCATGGAAAACTTGGATGCCCTGCTGGCTCTGGAGCCGGCGGCGGTTATGATGCCGGGAATTGGAAAAAAGAAAGAGGCGGAAGCCTTTGTACGGAGGACGAAGTTCCTGCCTCTGGGCCACAGGGGAATGTACGGATTTTCAGACCGGATCCGGTTCGACGGCCTTTCCAGAAAAGAATATATGGAGGCGGCTAACCAGCATCTTCATACCATTGTCCAGATCGAAAGCCGGGAAGGGCTTGACAATCTGGAAGCGATTGTGCAGGTACCGGGAATTGATATGATATCCTCCGGAAAAGCAGATTTGTCTCAGGCGTTGGGGATGCCAGGAGAGACAACATCGCCTGAAATCGCCTCTGCCGAGGAACGGATCGTGAAAACTGCCTTAAAATATGGGAAGGTTCCAACTTTGTATGCAGAAACACCGGAAAGGTTTCACAGACTTTACGCGATGGGAGTCCGGTGCTTCATTATTGGTTTTGACTGCGGGATCTGTATGGAGGCTATGAAAAATCGTCGGATGCAGTATTGTGTGGAATCCGTCTGTGGTTCAGAAAAAGATAAATAAAGTTGCTGTTATTGGCGTTATATTTGAGACGCAGAATCAAAAACTACCCTTTTGGCCGTTTGATATGCTCCCTTCTAGGTAGACAGTTGAAATAATAAAACTGTTTATCAAGGAGGGAGCATTTCTTATGCGTAAATATTCTGCTGAAGATAAATTACGAATGGTAAAGCTTATTTTGGAAGCTAAACATAGTATTACATCTGTATCAACAGGCGAAGGAATTCATCCTACTACTTTAGAAGAATGGATTCGTAATTATCAGTCTATGGGTTCAGAAACCTTTTACAACAAAGGATGGACCAAAAGAACTTCTGCCGAGAAAGAGATTGCCGTACAAGAGTATCTTTCTGGTCTTGGTTCACTACGTGATATTTGTAAAAAATATAAAATTTCCAGTACTCGTACACTCAGGCAATGGATTGCGCTGTATAATGGTCATAAGGAACTGAAGGCTTCCAGAACAGGAGGATGTAGTCTTATGACCAAAGGAAGAAAAACAACGTTTGAAGAAAGAGTGGAAATTGCATCCTACTGCATTTCCCATGGCCATAACTATGCTGAAACATCAGAAAACTTTAAGGTGTCCTATCAGCAGGCACGAAATTACACTATCAAATACGAAACAGGCGGAGTTCCTGCATTACAGGATAACCGCGGCAAAAGAAAATCGGAAGATTCTCTTACAGAGGTGGAAAAGCTTCAAGCGGAGTTGAAACTGGAAAAAGCCAAACGGCAACGTGCAGAAATGGAGTTATCATTCTTAAAAAAATTAGAGGAAATCGAAAGGAGGCGGGGCTGAGCCTGATCCGCCACGAGCATATCTATCAGGCTGTCAAAGAAGAACAGAAAGAACACGATTATCCGATACAGGAGCTTTGTAAGATTGGCGGTGTTTCAAGGGCGGCTTATTACAAATGGCTGAACCATGAAATGTCAGAGAATGAACAGGAAAACCGAAAAATTGCGGAACTGATAGAAAAAATCCACATAGAATCACCTGATAAGGGTTATCGCAGAATCCGTGATGAGTTGGAGCGTTACCATGACATTGATGTAAATGATAAACGTGTTTTGCGCATCTGCCGGAAACTTGGTATCAAATCCACCATTAAATATGCAAACGATAGCTGTACAAGACAGGCTGCAAATCCACAGTACATAGCCGAAAATATCCTGAATCGTGAATTTACGGCAGAAGCTCCGAATGAAAAGTGGTTGACCGATGTAACGGAATTTCATTACTATATCGGAAATGAAAAGCACAAGGTATATTTAAGTGCAATTCTTGACCTGTATGACCGAAGAATCGTATCCTACCGTATTGGAGACAGTAATAGTAATGCATTAGTGTTTGATACCTTTGATGATGCAGTCAAAGATAATCCTGATGCACATCCGATGTTTCACAGTGACAGAGGCTTTCAATACACCAATAGAGCCTTTCATGCAAAACTTGAAGCAGCAGGGATGATGCAGAGCATGTCCAGAGTAGCAAAGTGTATCGATAATGGACCAATGGAAGGATTCTGGGGAATTCTAAAACGGGAGCGTTATTATGGTAAACGATTTATGGACAGAGAATCACTGGTGGTCATGATAGAGAAATATATCAATTACTATAACAACAGACGTTTGCAGAGGAAGCTTGGTATAGTAACACCAATGGAGAAACACGAAAAATATTTACAGGCAGCGTAAAAATCTGCCAGCAGGTGATACCTACTGGCAGAAAAAAATTATATTTTTTTGATTGTCTACTTGACGGGAAGCAGTTCAGTTATGTGCGGAAGGGTAGTTTTTATTTTGGAACGGCACTTTTTACATATCCAAAAAATTCTCCCATTGACAACAATCCGAAATCGTACTACAATACTCAATACGATTTCGTATCAAAAAGGAGGCTCCCCATTTTGGACAGCAATTACGAAACTGTGCGGCGCATCATGCTCGCCACAAATAAAATCGACGGCGTCTATTACCTTTTAGCCAGGCACTACGGCATCAACGAAAACACGCTGGCTTTCCTCTACGCCCTGGATGACTGGAAGCCCCATTCCCAGAAGGAAATCAGCGACGAATGGCTTATCCCGCGCACCACGATCAATTCCATCGTCAAAAACCTGCTTACTGACGGGTACATTGCGTTTACCGGGGAACAGCATGCCAAGGAAAAGATGATTGTGCTGACAGATAAAGGGCGTGAATATATCGGTACGCTTTTAAAGGGCATTTACCTTGCGGAAGAGCAGGCGATCATGGACACGCTGGAAAAGTTCTCCCCAGAATTTGTTTCGGCCCTGGAATATTTCAGCCATCGCCTGCGGGCAGGCTTTGACGAGTTTGAGAGGAACGGGACATGAGCATTCGATTATCCAGCCATTTTACCTATAAAAAGTTGTTTAAATTCTGCCTTCCGCCGATTATCATGATGATTTTCACCTCGATCTACGGGGTGGTGGACGGCTTTTTCGTGTCAAATTACGTCGGGAAAATACCATTTGCGGCCGTCAATCTCGTGATGCCCTTTATCATGATCCTGGGCGGCGTCGGGTTCATGATCGGAACCGGCGGCAGCGCCCTGATCGCAAAAACCCTGGGAGAGGGAGACGAGGAAAAGGCAAACAGATACTTTACCATGTTAATTAAGCTGACGGCGGTGTTTGGCGTGCTGCTTTCCCTGATTGGAATTGTATTCATACGGCCGATTTCTTATCTGCTTGGCGCGACGGAGGCCATGATCGGGGACTGCGTCGTCTACGGGCGGATCGTCCTGCTGTTCAACACAGCCTTCATGCTGCAAAATGTATTCCAGACGTTTTTAGCTGCGGCAGAAAAACCGAACCTTGGCCTGGCGGTGACGGCGGCGGCCGGTATTGCAAACATGGTTCTTGATGCGCTGTTCATCGCCGGCTTCCGGTGGGGCGTTGCGGGAGCGGCCATCGCAACGGGAATCGGGCAGTGCATCGGAGGCATTCTGCCGCTTCTTTACTTCATGCGGCCCAACAGCAGCCGGCTTCGGATGGTAAAAGCGAAATTTGACGTCAGAGCCATGCTCCGGGCATGCGCCAACGGTTCCTCCGAGTTAATGAGCAACATCTCATCCTCGCTAATCAGCGTGATTTACAATTTGCAGCTTCTGCGGTTCGCAGGGGAGAACGGCGTTGCCGCATACGGCACAATCATGTATGTCCAGTTTATTTTTATTGCCATGTTCATCGGCTACACCATCGGGACGGCGCCGGTCATCGGCTACCATTATGGCGCGGGAAACCACATGGAGTTGAGAAACCTGCTGAAAAAGAGCTTTACGGTCGTAAGCATCGCAGGGGTGCTGATGACGGCGGCCGCATGGGGGCTTGCAGGCCCGCTCTCGGGAGTGTTTGTTGGCTACGATATGGAGCTTTATGAACTGACAAAGCATGCCTTCCGCATGTTCGCATTTTCTTTTCTCCTGGCCGGTGTGAACATTTTTGCGTCTTCATTTTTTACGGCGCTCAATAACGGCGGCGTGTCGGCGGCGATTTCGTTCCTGCGGACGCTGGTGTTCCAGGTGGCGTCCGTTCTTGTCCTCCCGGTATTCCTGGGACTGGACGGCATCTGGTACTCGATTACCGTTGCGGAAGTGCTTGCATTTTTCGTCTCCCTGCTCTTTTTAATCGCAAACCGCAGGAAATATCATTATTAAAATTAAGAAAGAAAAACAGCGTATGGCCGCTTCGGAGAAATCCGGGCGGCTATTTTGCATAGAAAAATACAATAACAGAACATCTAAGTATTGCTTTCATCGATTGGACAAACGAATCGGGCCTCCACTATAATGAACGGGGACAAAATCCGTAAACCGTATGACAATTTATGAGAGAGCAACGATGAAACATAAAAAAGTCTATCTATTTCTTGCCGCTGTTCTTGCGGTTCTCGCATGCAGCCACCTGTTCGGCTGGGCCTCGTTCTTTGCCGGCGGAAGGTTCTGGGAAGAGCTCATGGAGCTGCGAAACGAGCATCTGGCGGCGGCAATTGTAATTTATATGGCCTGCACGGTCATCGGCTGCGTGTTTTTAACGCTGCCGGGCGTCACCTTTGCCATCTTGGCCGGGCTTCTTTTTGGGCCTGTTTTAGGAACTGTCTGCTGTGCGGCGGCGGCAACAGCCGGCGCCATGGCTTCCTTTCTGGCAGGCCGGTACTTTTTAAAGGACAGTATCAAGCCGGTGGTGATGAAGAACCGGCACATAAAAAAGTGGCTGTTTGACGAGACGGGGAAAAATGAACTGTTTGTGCTCATGATTACGCGGCTTGTTCCGTTATTTCCCTATAATCTCCAGAATTTCGCCTACGGTGTGACGGACATTTCCTTTGGGGCCTATTCCCTGTGGTCGTTTGTGTTCATGCTGCCGGGGACGGCCATGTACACGGTGGGCGCCGCAGGCATTGCGGATAAGACGAACCGGGCGCTGTATTTTGGGATTGCCGTTCTTACTGCGGCGGCAGTCACGGTCTTCGGCGTGCTTTTTAAGAAAAAATATGGGGCCGCGGCTTGTGAGACGGAAAACTAGCGTTGCCTGTTAAGAAAAGGGGAGAGCGATGGAAAAAACGACTGGAATTTTGGACGCAGACCGGTGTGTACACTGCCATCTCTGTCAGAAACACTGCGCCTTCCTTTCCAAATATCAGATGGACATCGGAGACACGGAAAAACTGCGGGAGCTGTCCTACCACTGCTTCCTCTGCGGCGTCTGCTCCGAGGTCTGCCCCCTGGGCATCGACGGGCGCGGCATCGTGCTTACGATGCGCCGGGAGCGGGCGGAGAAGAACCATGGAAAGGCGGCGGAAAAAGGGTACGGCTTTCTTCTGATGGAAAAGGAAAATTACATGTTTCGGAACGGGCGGCATAAAAAGTGCGAAAGCCTTTTGTTTCCTGGCTGCAACTTTCCGTCCTTTTATCCGGAAACCACAAAGGTCATGATCCGGCTTCTGCGCGAACAGGCCGGAATGGGCGTCTTGTTTGACTGCTGCGGAAAGCCGGTGGGAGAGCTGGGCCTTAAAAATAAAGAAGAAACGATTTTGCGCCGGCTGGAAAAAAGCATAAAGGAAAGCGGGGCAAGGGAAGTTGTCATGGTGTGCCCCAACTGCTATGACTATTTAAACGGGCGGCTTTCGGTGCCGGTGGTGAGCATTTATGAAAAGCTTAAGAGCCTTGGTCTGGGAACAACCATCAGGGGGAAGGCCGCATTCTTTCTCCCATGCCCGGACAGGGAAAAGCGCCGCTGGCTCTCCTGGATTTCCCCGTTTTTGGAGGAGGAGCCGGAAATCCTTGCAAATACCCAGTGCTGCGGCCTCGGCGGCTGTGCCGGGAAAAAAGAGCCGGAGCTTTCCAGGGCCATGGCCCGTAAAATCGGGGAACGGGGATATGCGCGCGTTTATACCTACTGCGCTTCCTGCGCCGGAAACCTTTCAAGGAACGGCTGCGGTGAGGCCGTCCATGTGCTGACGGAAATCCTTAACACCGGCGAAAAGCCGGATACAAAAAAGTCCCTGCTCAACAGGGCGGCGATGAAATTTTATTGAGAACCAAAAGGAGAATCAGGATGAGTATGACAACGGAAGAAATCAAACAGGCCTTTCTGGCCGGAATCGACTGTTCCCAGGTGGTGACAGGAGCGTTCGCAGAACAGACGGGGCTTGATAAAGAAACCATGCGGAAAATGGCGGCCTGCTTCGGCGGCGGCATGCAGTGCGGCGAGACCTGCGGGGCCGTGACCGGGGCGCTGATGGTGCTGGGCTTAAAGTACGGCCATTTCATAGACGGCGATCAGGAGCAGAAAAGCCGGATGTCCCAGGCCGTCTCCGAATTTAAGGCAGAGTTTGGGAAAAAATATCCGTCCTGCATGTGCAGGGAGCTTCTCGGCCATGACATTTCAAAGCCCGGGGAGATGGAGAAGGTGCTGGAAAAGGGCCTGATGTTCGATCTCTGTCCGCGGATCGTGAAGGACGTCATAAAAATTCTGGAGAACATGGTGTAAATGAAGAAAGCCATTATTTTATTTACGAGGGCGCCCCTGCCCGGAAAGACGAAAACCAGGATGATGCCGGAGCTGTCCCCAAAGGCGTGCGCGAGACTCCATGCCTGCTTTTTAAAGGACATCGGGCGGGAGACGGAAAAAACCGGCGCAGACCTTTTTATCTGTTATACGCCGGTGGGAAAAGAAGAAATCCTGCGCCCGCTTCTTCCCGCCAGGGCGTCATATTTCCCGCAGGAGGGCGACGGCCTCGGGGAGCGGATGCACCGCGCCTTCTGCCGTGTGTTTGAAAAGGGGTATGACGCCTGCTTGCTTCTTGGCTCCGACGTGCCGGAGGTGCAGGCAGAGGATTTGAAACAGGCATTTTCCCTCTTGGAGCATCACGACGTGGTTTTAGGGCCGACGACGGACGGCGGCTATTACCTGGCCGGCATGAAAAAGCCGACGCCCGGCATGTTCCGGAATCAAACCTACGGAACAGGCTCCGTGCTCAAGGATACGGTAAAAAGCATCCAAGAGGCCGGCCTTTCCACCGGCTTTATCAAAACTCTTTCGGACATGGACGAGCCGGAAGATCTTCGGGCGTACCGGCGAAGAATGCGGGCGGATAAACGATTAAAGGGGACGGCCACCGGAAAATACCTGGCAAGAACCAGCCCCATTTCCGTCATCGTCCCCATCTACAACGAGGCGAAAACCATCGAAGCCCTCCAGGATCAGCTTGATCCATTGCGTGACAAGTGCGAGATCCTGTTTGTGGACGGCGGGAGTACCGACGAGACGACAGAGCTTATCCGGCCTGGTTTTTCGCTCCTTCATTCGGAAAAAGGACGGGCGAAGCAGATGAATGCGGGAGCCATGAAAAGCCATGGGGACATCCTGTTTTTCCTCCACTGTGACAGCGAGCTGCCGTCAAAACCCCTGGCGGAGATCCGCCGCGTCATGCGCGATTACAGGGCCGGGTGCTTCGGTATCGCCTATCACTCTTGGAACTTTTTCATGTTCACCTGCCGCGTCATTTCCAACCACCGGATCAAGGACCGGAAGGTCATGTTCGGGGATCAGGGGATTTTTTTGGAGCGGGAGCTGTTCTTTGAGGCCGGCATGTTCCCGGAGATCCCCATCATGGAGGATTATCAGTTTTCCCTGACCTTAAAGGAGATGGGCGTCCGGCTCGGCATGGCGAAGCGCCGCATCTATACGTCGGACAGGCGCTACCCCGCGGGGACGGTTCCGAAGCTTAAGTTTATGTGGAAGATGAACCGGATGCGGAAAATGTACCGGGATCAGGTTCCCATTGAAAAAATCGACCGGCTGTACCGGGATGTGAGGTGAGCGGGAAATGGAAGAAATCAAAGGCTTAAAAGAATATGTGGCCTGGGAGCCGTACCGAAAGGCCCTGGGGCTTCCGGGAGAGGTTACGGAACAGTACAGGCTCTTGGCCCAGGGGGAATATAACCGAAACTACCTGTTCACCCATCCGGTGACAGGAAAAAAGCTGCTCCTTCGCGTCAACTGCGGGAGCCAGATGCACCTGGAAAACCAGATTCAGTACGAGTACGACACCTTAAAGCTTCTGGAGAACTCCGGCCGCACGCCGCGGGCGTACTATGCGGACGGGAGTCTGAAGAAGCTGCCCCACGGCGTCCTGGTGATGGAATTTCTGCCGGGACATGAATTAAATTACCGGACGGAACTGTCTTTTGCTGCCGGCTGCCTGGCGGACATCCACAGCGTCCCGGTGGGGGATGACACCCACCTGCTGCGGCCGGAGGATCCTCTTAGGGCCGTCCTTGAGGAGTGCGAGGCCATGGTAAAGGTCTACATGGACGCGCCGGGAGAAGATGCGAAGAAAAAGGACATGCTGCGCCGCCTCTTAGACATGGGATGGGAGCGGCTTTTAAAAAGCGGAAAAAAGGCAGACTATGCCTGCTGCATCAACACGGAGCTCAATTCCACCAACTTCCTGATAGGCGGGGAGCAGGGCGGAAACTTTCTGATCGACTGGGAAAAGCCCCTGTACGGCGAACCGGCCCAGGACCTTGGGCATTTCCTGGCGCCAACCACCACCTTCTGGAAGACCGACGTGATCCTTGGCGAGGAGGAGACCGCCGAATTCATCCGTCAGTACGAAAAGCAGGTTTCCGGCCGCTTTGACACGGAAGGGATCCGGGAACGGACGTACACGTATATTCCCATCACCTGCCTGCGGGGTGTGACCTGGTGTGCCATGGCCTGGGTGGAATACCAGAGGCCGGATAGGCTCTTATTCAATCAGTCCACCTTTGAAAAGTTAAAGGCATATCTGTCCTGGGACTTTTTAAATTATGTGGAAGGCGTCCTGAAGCGGGCTTAAAATACATGATCACATAGAAAAAGAGGGAGAACAGAATGGAAAAGAAACAGAAAAACTGGCTCGGGAAAGGGATTGTGATTGCCTGCATTGCTGCGGCAGTTTTCAGCTATCTCTTTATCCCGTCCGTAAAAGCACTCTGCGGACAGATCGCAGCGATGTTTGCCACCGGGGATTTCACCGTCGTCAGGGAGTTTGTGGCTTCCTACGGGAGCTATGCGGCCGCCGTTTCCTTTGCACTGATGATTTTTCAGTCCGTAGCGGCGCCCCTGCCTGCCTTTTTAATCACCTTTGCAAACGCCAATCTCTTTGGCTGGTGGCAGGGCGCAATCCTTTCCTGGACGAGCGCCATGGCGGGAGCCGCCGTCTGCTTTTTTATCGCCAGAGTACTGGGGCGCGACGCGGCGGAAAAGCTCACCAGCAAGGCCGGACTGGAACAGATCGACGGCTTTTTTGACAAATACGGGAGAAATACGATTTTAATCTGCCGCCTTCTGCCGTTCGTGTCCTTTGACATCGTAAGCTACGCGGCAGGGCTCACGTCCATGTCCTTCTGGTCCTTCTTCGTGGCCACGGGCATCGGCCAGCTTCCGGCTACCATCGTCTACTCCTATGTGGGCGGCATGCTGACCGGCGGCGCAAAGCTTTTTGTGACAGGGCTCATGATCCTGTTTGCCTTATCGGCACTCATCGTCATGCTTAGAAAAATTTATATGGAAAGGCAGGGAGGAAAAAAGAAATGAATACCTACTACAACCCGGAGGATCTTGCAAAGTTCGGAACCATCGGAGAGGAATCCCCGAAGCTTGCGGAAAAATTTTTTGATTACTACGGCTCCGTCTTTGCGGAAGGCGAGCTGACAGCCAGGGAAAAATCCCTGATTGCCCTGGCCGTGGCCCACGCGGTGCAGTGCCCCTACTGCATCGACTCCTACACCAACGACTGCCTGAACAAGGGCGTGAGCCCCGAGCAGATGATGGAGGCAGTCCACGTGGCAGCGGCCATCCGCGGCGGCGCGACGCTGGTTCACGGAGTACAGATGAAAAATATCATTGAGAAGCTGGAGTTTTAATCCTATGAAAGAATCCCTTGTAAAATTAAACGCACTGGAAGGGCTTTCTCCTTTTGAAAGCCGCGTGGACGAGCCGTTTCAATATACGGAAAAGACGCTGGATGTGCTCCAAGTCAATGTGGGGCGCCTTTGCAACCTGGCCTGCAAGCACTGCCATGTGGAGGCTGGGCCGAACCGCACGGAAATCATGGGAAGAGAGGTTATGGAGGCCTGCCTTGCCGTCTGCAAAGAACAGAAGGTAAAGACCATCGACATCACAGGCGGCGCGCCGGAGATGAACCCGGACTTCCGGTGGTTTGTGGAAGAAGCCTCCAAAATCTGCGGCCATGTGATCGTAAGGAGCAACCTGGTGATTTTAGAGGAAGAGGGGTACCGCCATCTGCCGCAGTTTTTTAAGGATCACGGCGTCGAGGTGGTCTGTTCCCTGCCATACTACAAGGCAAAGGAGATGGACCGGGTGCGCGGCGACGGAAGCTTCGATGCGGCCATCCGTGTGATCAAAATCCTGAACGGGCTTGGCTACGGCAAGGAAGAAGGGCTGGTGCTCAACATGGTTTATAACCCGGCAGGCGCGTTCTTCCCGCCGGAACAGGCGGCCATGGAGCGGGAATATAAGACGCGGCTCATGGCAGATTACGGCATCGTTTTCAACCAGCTTTTCACGATCACCAACAACCCCACCGGCCGGTTTTACGGCTTCTTGGAAAGGAGCGGGAACCTGAACGGCTACATGCAGAAGCTAAGCGGCGCCTTTAACGGCGGAACCTTAGGCGGGCTCATGTGCCGGTTCCAGCTTTCCGTGGGCTATGACGGGAGCCTTTATGACTGTGATTTCAACCAGGCGGCAGAGCTTCCGGTTTCCACCGGCGAGACGATTTTTGATCTGGTCGGAAAGCCATATGCGCCGAGAAAAATCTGTTTCGGAAATCACTGCTACGGCTGTACGGCCGGACAGGGCTCAAGCTGCGGCGGCGCGGTGGAATAGACATAGTATAGAAAAAACTGATGCAGCAAAAAACTGCATACAAAAAAACAATGGAAATCTGGTTGCCCTCAGGAACGGATGTTCCTATAATGGGGGATGGACAAAATTTCGTACCAGAATCAGGAGGAAAAGTAAAATGAAAAAGAACATAGCAGCATTGGGATTTGCACTGACCTTATCCATGGCAGTGCTTGCAGGATGCGGACAGGACGCAGCCGAGACAACCGCAGCAGCGGCTCCGGCCGAGACCACAGCAGAAACCACAGCGGCAGCAGCAGATACAACTGCGGCTGAAACAGAAGCAGCAGCCGAGGCAGAAACGACGACAGCGGCAGCAGCCGAAGGAGAGTACCAGTTCGTAACGCCGGCCGAGGCCGTTGCAGCAGCAAAGGACGGCAGCGCGCATGTGCTGGACGTAAGAGCATGGGAAGACTATGCAGGCGGCAGAGTAGCAGATTCCATCTGGTGCCCGATTTTCCCGCTTGACGACGATTCTCTCGTTGAGCCTATGACAGCATTTGCTGAGGCCAACTTAAACGACGGCGAAGAGATCTACATCATCTGCATGAGCGGCCAGAAAGGTGCCCAGAAGGCCACCGGCGTTCTCCAGGAGGCAGGCATCGACGCATCCCTGATCTACACCGTAGAGGGCGGCGCAAAGGCTCTGAACTCTGAGAAATCCATGACAACCAACCGTACGGAAGAGAACATCGACTGGCAGTATGTGTCCGGCACAGATGCAGTCGCAGCAGTCGGAAACGCTGACATCCAGATCCTGGACGTGCGTGACGACGCTACTTATGCAGAAGGCCATTTAGAGGGTTCCCTTCAGGTAGGCTTAAAAGAAATCGAAGACCCGGCTGCCCAGACAGCCATGTACGAGCTTGCCACCACAGAATTAGACAAAGAGAAACCTGTCTACATCCTGTGTTACAGCGGCAAGAACTGCGCGAAGACAGCAATCTCCGTCATGAAAGACGCAGGCTTTGACACCAACAACCTCTTCATCATCGAGGACGGTGCAAAGAATGCCGACGTTCAGGCAGCATTCGTAAAATAAGATCAGAATCAAAAACGGCCCCGCCGCGGAACATGCTCCCGGCGAGGCCGTTTTTTGTCCCTGTGAAAGCAAAAATCAAGCCTATGCAAAAAAGGCGGAGTGTGATATACTGTTCCTATCAGATTACACATTCATCACCCAACAGGAGGTAATTATTGTGACACCGGAAGAAGAGAGAAGCAATCATAAAGTATATGAAAAAGAAAAAATCGGCGAAGTTCGGATTGCCGATGAGGTCGTAGCAATTATTGCCGGCCTGGCGGCAACCGAAGTGGAAGGCGTCGATTCCATGGCCGGCAACATCACCAACGAGCTCGTCGGAAAACTGGGCATGAAAAACCTTTCCAAGGGCGTCAAAGTTGACGTAACAGAAGAGCACGTCTCCGTCGTCCTGTCGTTAAACTTAAAATACGGTTACAGCATCCCGGCCGTATGTGAGACCGTACAGGAAAAAGTCAAGAACGCCATAGAAAACATGACCGGTCTGACCGTTTTGGAGGTCAACATAAAAATTGCCGGCGTAAGCCTGGAAGATAAAAAAGAAATGGCATAAATATCAGGAAAAAAAGAGGAAGGTGACGCGAAAGGCGGCCTTCCTTTCCTGCATGTCCTGCAAACCCCAAGAAAAGGAGACACGCCATGAAAGAAATCGAAGAACGCCGCAGCATCCGGCATTATAAAGAAAAAGAAGTGGAACCGGAGCTCATAGAAAAGCTTTTGGAGAGCGCCAGGCTTGCCCCGTCCGGGAGCAACACCCAGCCCTGGAATTTTATCATCGTAAGAAACCGCGACACCATCGAAAAATTAGCTTATGTCACCCACAAACAGAAATGGCTTGCCGAAGTCCCCATGCTGCTCGTCTGCGTGGCCGACACAAAAAGCCGGTTCCACGACGGAGTTTTCCGCCCGGTGGACGACTATTCGGAGCTTCCGGAACTGAAAATGATGATCCGCGACAGCGCCATCGCCATGGAGCACATCTCCTTAGAGGCCGTGACCCTGGGCCTTGGCACATGCTGGGCCTGCTGGTTCGAGCAGAAAGACATCCGCCCCATTCTCCATGTGCCGGAGGACTGCTATGTGGTGGGGCTCATCGCCGTCGGCTACCCTGATGAGGCGCCGGAGCCCAGGCCGAGAAAGGCCATGGCAGACATGGTGCGGACGGAAATGTGGGATCAGGCCCAATAGCCCCTCTTTTGCGGAAACAAAAGACTTGTGAAAGCATGCATTTTCATGTATAATCATAATTCAGAAATGTATGGACAGAGATAAACGGAGGTACCCAATGACCAGAAGGGAATTACGGGAGCATTGCTTTAAAATGCTGTTCTGCACGGATTTTTACCCGGCAGAGGAGAAGGAAGAGCAGTTGGAGAGCTATTTTGACGCGCCGGACGAGGTGCTTACGAACCAGGACGGCTCCGATGAGGTTGTGCACAAGGTGGAGCTTGGCGAAGAGGACAGAAAGTACCTGGAGGAGCGGGTGGAGAAAATCGTGGCCCGGATCCCGGAACTGGACAGGCAGATCAACGAGGTGACAGAGGGCTGGAGCACCAGGCGCATCGGCCGGGTGGAGCTTGCGATCCTGCGGCTGGCCGTCTATGAGATAAAAGAGGACGAATCCATCCCGGAGAAGGTGGCCATCAACGAGGCCGTGGAGCTTGCAAAAAAATACGGCGGAAACGAATCTTCGTCCTTTGTAAACGGGATCCTTGCGAAATTTGCGAAGAAACAGCCATGACAGGAGTCTATTCGGTTTCGCAGGTCAACTCTTATATCAAAAATATGTTTACCCAGGACTTCCTTCTTCGCCGGATTTCGGTAAAGGGGGAAGTTTCCAACTGCAAATATCACACGTCCGGCCACATCTATTTTACCTTAAAGGACGGAGGCGGCACCTTGTCGGCCGTGATGTTTGCAGGCCAGAGACGAGGCCTCTCCTTCCGTCTCGCGGAAGGCCAGCAGGTAGTTGTAAAGGGAAACGTGGACGTCTATGAGCGTGACGGGAAGTACCAGCTTTACGCGGCGGAAATCGAGCTTGCCGGCCGCGGCGATCTGTTTTTGCGGTTTGAAAAGCTGCGAAACGAGTTGGAGGAAATGGGGATGTTTGCGGCAGAATATAAGCAGGACATTCCCAGGTACGCCACGAAAATCGGCATCGTCACAGCGCCCACCGGCGCTGCCGTCCGGGATATCATAAACATCAGCAAAAGGCGGAACCCTTACGTCCAGCTTGTGCTGTACCCGGCGCTTGTCCAGGGGGCGGAGGCGAAATACAGCATCGCAAAGGGCATCGAAACCCTGGATGCCATGGGGCTTGACGTCCTGATTGTGGGCCGCGGCGGCGGTTCCATCGAGGATCTCTGGGCTTTTAATGAAGAGATGGTGGCAAGGGCGATTTTTGCATGCAGGACGCCGGTGATCTCGGCCGTCGGCCATGAGACAGATGTCACCATCGCCGACTATGTGGCTGACCTTCGCGCGCCGACGCCGTCGGCCGCGGCGGAGTTAGCCGTCTTCGACTATGAGCAGTTTGAGGCAGATCTTCGCGCCAGGAAGCGAAAACTTGTCCGGGAAATGCGCTACCGCATTGACAGGATGCGGGATTATTTAAAACATGACCGGCTTCAGATCGAGGTCTGGCACCCGCGCCACCAGATTCAGGAAAAGCGGCTCCTTTTGGCGGAGATGGAAGAATCCCTGGAACGCGGGATCTATGGGCGTATCGAGCGGGATAAAAACAGGCTGGCCATCATGAGCGGAAAGCTCTGGGGACTTTCGCCCCTTAAGAAATTAAGCCTCGGCTGCGGCTTTTTAACGGGGCCGGACGGGAGGCGCCTGGAGTCCGTAAGCCAGGTGAAGCCCGGCGATTTGTTTGCCGCAAGGCTTATGGACGGGCGGATTATCGCGGAGGTAAAGGAAACGGAGGAAGAGAAGGTTGGAAAACAGGAATCCGGAGACTGATGTAAAACGAAACGAAAAGGCAGGCGCAGACGAGGAAGAAAAGCGCCTGGCGGCCATGAGCGTGGAGGAGACCTTTGAGGCGCTGGATGCATTGATCGATAAGCTGGAGCGCGGCGAGGGCTCTTTGGAGGACGCCTTTAAGAACTATGAACAGGGAATGAAGCTCGTGAAGAGCTGCAATGATAAAATTGATGCCATTGAAAAACAGGTTATGGTTTTAAGCGGAGACAAGACGGAGGAAGAAGAGGATGTCGTCTACTTTTAAGGAAGAAATGGAGCAGGCCGTCCGGGAGACGGAGGCGGCGGTTTATAAATATCTTCCGGCCGAGGAAGGGCCGCAGAAAACAATCTTTGAAGCCATGAATTACAGCATGAAGGCAGGCGGGAAACGGATCCGGCCGCTCCTCATGCGGGAGACGTACCGGATGTTCGGCGGAGAGGGGGAGGCGATTGAGCCGCTCATGGCGGCCATCGAGATGATCCACACCTCGTCCTTAATCCACGACGACCTGCCGTGCATGGACAACGACGAGCTGCGGCGCGGGAAGCCGACCACCTGGAAGGCCTATGGCTATGATATGGCGGTGCTGGCCGGCGACGCGCTTATGATTTACGCCTTTGAGACGGCCGCTAAGGCATGGGAGCTGGGCGGAAAGCCGGAGCGGATCCTTGCGGCTATGAAAATCCTGGCGGAAAAGACCGGGATTTACGGCATGATCGGCGGTCAGACCGTGGACGTGGAGATGACGGGAAAAGATATCCCTGCCGACCGGCTGGATTTCATCTACCGGTTAAAGACCGGGGCGCTTTTGGAGGCGTCCATGATGATCGGAGCCGTCATGGCAGGCGCGGATGAAATGCAGGTACAAAAGACGGAGCAGATTGCGGCCAATGTGGGGCTGGCGTTCCAGATCCAGGACGATATCCTGGACGTCACCAGCAGCCAGGAGGTGCTGGGAAAGCCTGTGTTCAGCGACGAAAAAAACAGCAAAACGACCTACGTGACCCTGGAGGGGCTTGAGAAAGCCAGGGCAGATGTGAAACGAATTTCGGAGGAGGCCATGGAAATGATTTCGGGCTTTCCCGGAGAGAACCGGTTCTTAAAGGATCTGATTACGATGTTGATGAGCCGGGAGAAGTAACGGGGGCCGTCTGTCCTCGGAAAAACGAAGGAGTAGGATAGGATATGCTGCTGGAGAAAATAGAGCGGTCATCGGACATCAAAAATCTGAGGGAAGAGGACTACCCTCTTTTAGCGCAGGAAATCCGCCAGTTTTTATTAGAAAAAATCAGCCATACCGGCGGCCATCTGGCCTCGAACCTGGGCGTTGTGGAGCTTACCATGGCGCTCCATCTGGCCTTTAACCTCCCGACGGATAAGATTATCTGGGACGTGGGGCACCAGGCCTATACCCACAAGCTTTTAAGCGGCAGGCGGGATGGCTTTGACGAGCTGCGCCAGTTCGGCGGCATGAGCGGCTTCCCGAAGCGGAAGGAAAGCCCTTACGATGCCTTCGACACGGGCCACAGCTCCACGTCTATCTCGGCCGGCCTCGGCATCGCCCAGGCCAGGGAGATCTTAGGCGACGATTATGCCGTGATTTCCGTCATCGGCGACGGGGCGCTGACCGGAGGCATGGCTTACGAGGCCTTAAACAATGCGGCCCAGATGAAGAAAAATTTTATCATCGTCTTAAACGACAACGAGATGTCCATCTCGGAAAACGTCGGAGGGATGTCGAAATATTTAAGCAGCGTCCGGACGAAGGAGAGCTATGCCGACTTAAAAAAAGGCGTGGACAAGGCGCTTTCTTCGATTCCGCTTGTGGGGAAAAGCCTGTCCTACGGGCTGTATCTTGCAAAAAACGGGATTAAGCAGTTTCTGGTGCCCGGCATGCTGTTTGAGGACATGGGAATCACCTACTTAGGGCCGGTGGACGGCCATAACGTGAAAGAGATGGTGCAGACCTTTAAGGAGGCCAGGCGCGTCCGCCATGCCGTCCTTGTCCATGTCATCACGAAAAAGGGAAAGGGCTATGCCCCTGCGGAAAAGAACCCGTCCAGGTTTCACGGCGTGGAGCCCTTTGACATTGCGACGGGGAAGCCGCTTAAAGAAAAGGTTTACCCGAGCTACACGGATGTGTTTTCCAAAAAAATCTGTGAGCTTGCGGAGAAAAATAAAAATGTTGTGGCGCTGACGGCGGCCATGCCGGACGGAACCGGGCTTTCCCGGTTTGCGAAGAAGTTCCCGGAGCGGTTCTTCGACGTGGGAATCGCTGAGGCCCATGCAGTCACAGCAGCGGCAGGCATGGCGTCTGCCGGCTTAAAGCCGGTGGTGGCCGTGTATTCGTCGTTCCTCCAGAGGGGGTACGACCAGGTGCTTCATGACGTCTGCATCCAGGAGCTGCCGGTGTTTTTCTGCATCGACCGGGCCGGTCTCGTGGGAAGCGACGGCGAGACCCATCAGGGGATTTTCGACGTTTCCTTTTTAAGCCTGGTGCCCGGCATGAGCATCATGGCGCCGAAAAACCTCTGGGAATTGGAAAACATGCTGGAATTCGGCGTGGGCTTTGACGGGCCGCTGGCCGTCCGCTACCCGAGAGGGCAGGCGTACCGCGGCCTTAAGGAATTTGCAGCGCCCATCGAATACGGGAAAGCGGAGATGCTCTATGAGGAGAGCGGGACGGCGCTTTTCGCCCTCGGGAGCATGGTGAGCACGGGAGAACATGTGCGGGAGAAATTAAAGGCCAGGGGCCATGCCTGCACCCTTGTAAACGCCAGATTTGTAAAACCTCTGGACACGGATATGCTGGATTACCTCTGCAAGACCCACGAGCTCATCGTCACCATGGAGGAAAACGTCCTGCGGGGCGGTATGGGCATGTGCGCCACCAGATATATCCACGAGCATTACCCCCACGTCCGCGTCCTTCAGGTGGCGCTTCCCGACGCCTACGTGGAGCACGGAAACGTCTCGCTTCTTCGGGAGATGCTTGGGATCGACAGCGATTCTGTAATTAAGAAAATCGAACAGGAGTACCTTTCCATGGCGGGAGAGGACGGCAGATAAAAGGAGTACAGGATGAAGGAGCGTTTGGATGTTCTGCTGGTAAAGAGGAACCTGGCGGAGTCCAGGGAGAAGGCGAAGGCGGTCATCATGGCCGGCATCGTCTATGTGGACGGGCAGAAGGAAGACAAGGCGGGCCAGACCTTCCCGGAGACGGCAAAGATCGAGGTGCGCGGAAATACATTAAAATATGCAAGCCGCGGAGGGCTGAAACTGGAAAAAGCCATGGAGTGCTTCGGCGTTTCCCTTGCCGGGAAAATCTGCATGGACGTGGGCGCCTCCACCGGCGGCTTTACGGACTGCATGCTTCAGAACGGGGCCGTAAAGGTTTACGCCGTGGACGTGGGCCATGGGCAGCTTGCCTGGAAGTTAAGGAATGACGAGCGGGTCGTCTGCATGGAAAAGACGAATATCCGCTATGTGACGCCGGAGAATATCCCGGATCCGGTGGGCTTCGTGTCCATCGACGTGTCGTTCATTTCTCTTACGAAGGTTCTGGGGCCTGTGAAGGCACTTATGGAACCGGACGGCCAGGTGGTCTGCTTAATCAAGCCGCAGTTTGAGGCCGGCAGGGAGAAGGTCGGAAAGAAAGGCGTCGTCCGGGACAAGGCCGTCCATTTGGAGGTCATTGAGAGCGTCGCCATGTTCGCCGGTTCCATCGGTTTTGAGGCACTGGGACTGGAGTATTCGCCGATCAAAGGGCCGGAGGGAAACATCGAATACCTGCTCTGGCTTAAAAACTGTACGGACGGCAGGACGTTTGAAAACACGAAAATCGCGGCCGGAAGGATTGTGGAGGAGGCCCACGGGGCTTTGGACTGATGCGGAAGTTTTATATCATAGCAAACACGGAAAAGGAGCGCGCAAAGCAGGCAAAGGACGAGATTGCCGCATATCTTGAGGCGCGCGGCTGTACCTGCAAAAGCTCGAAGCGGGCGTTTTCAGGGCAGAATCATTATACGGAGCCGGATGAGGTGCCGGAGGACACGGAATGCGTCATCACCCTGGGCGGCGACGGGACGTTAATCCAGGCGGCCAGGGATCTTGCCGGCCGGAACCTGCCGATCATCGGCATCAACATGGGAACGCTGGGGTATTTGACCCAGATTGCCGGCACCGACGACATCGAAAGCCACCTGGACGCGTTAATCGAAGACCGCTATCAGATCGAGGAGCGGATGATGCTGACCGGCCGGGTGTACCATAACGGCGTCATGACGGCGGAAAACATCGCCTTAAACGACATTGTCCTCACAAGGGAAGGGCCTTTGAGGGTCCTGAAATTCCGGATTTATGTGGACGGAGAGCTTCTAAATGTGTACAGCGCCGACGGGATGATCGTGGCGACGCCCACCGGTTCCACGGCCTACAACCTTTCGGCCGGCGGGCCCATCGCGGCGCCGGGGGCAAAGCTCATGATCCTGACGCCGGTTTCGCCCCACACGATCACGTCCCGAAGCATCGTTTTGGAGGCCGGAAGCAAAATCCGCCTGGAAATTTCCAGAGCCAACAGCGGCGGACAGACGGCAGCCTTTGACGGCGATTCCTACGTGGGGCTTGAGCAGGGGGATTTTATTGAGATCGAAAAGTCAGAGCTTGTGACGCGGGTTGTCAAGCTGGATCAGCGTTCGTTCCTGGAGATTTTAAAGCATAAGATGTTTGAAGAATAGAAAGGGGAGTCAAAACCGGTGAAGGTAGACAGACACAGCAAGATCGTGGAGCTGATCGGGAAGTACCAGATTGAGACGCAGGAGGAGTTAGCGGAGTATTTGAAGCAGGCCGGCTACAAGGTGACTCAGGCGACCGTGTCCCGGGATATCAGGGAGTTAAAGCTTACGAAGGTGCCGCGGGACGGCGGAAAACAGTGTTATGCCGTGATGGAGGCCAAGAAGGACTTCGGGGAAAAGTACCTGCGGATTTTAAGGGACTGCTTTGTGACCATGGACATGGCCCAGAACATCCTTGTCATCAAGACGGTCTCCGGCATGGCGATGGCCGTGGCCGAGGCCCTTGACGTCATCAACTTCCACGAGATTGTAGGCTGTGTGGCCGGAGACAACACAATCATGTGCGCGGTGCGTTCCGTGGACGATACGATTCTTTTAATGGACAAGTTAAGGAAGATCGTGGCAGAATAGGGGGTGGCTGCATGCTGCTTGGCTTGCGCGTGAAAAACCTGGCCCTGATTGAGCGGGCCGAGGTAGAGTTTGCCGGGGGCCTCAATATACTGACGGGAGAAACCGGCGCCGGAAAATCCATCATCATCGGATCGGTGGGGCTGGCGCTTGGAGCGAAAGCATCAAAGGATATGATCCGTGCCGGGGAAGACTATGCGTATATCGAGCTTGTCTTTTCCGTGGACGGAGAGAAAAAGAGAAAAGAGCTGGAGGCCCTGGACGTGTATCCGGACGAGGACGGGCTTCTCATCATTTCCAGGAAGATTTCCCAGGCCAGGAGCACCAGCCGGATCAATGACGAGACGGTTACTGCGTCGAAGCTCAAAGCCGTGACAGGCCTGCTTCTTGACATCCACGGGCAGCATGAGCACCAGTCCCTGCTCCACCGCCAGAAGCATCTGGAGATTCTCGACGAATACTCCAGACAGGAAACGGAAAGCTTGAAGACCGAGACGGCAAAGGCGTACAAGCGGTATCTGGAGCTTAAGACGAAGGCGGAAAGCTTTTCCATGGACGGGGAACAGAGAAGGCGGGAGGCCGATTTTTTGCGGTTTGAAATCGACGAGATTGAGCAGGCCGGGATCCGTCCCGGAGAAGAAGAGGAGCTGGCGGCCAGGTACCGCCGGTTCATCCATGGGCAGAAAATCATGGAGGCCATGCAGTCGGCCTATCAGGCCGTGGACAGCGATGAGATCGGGCGGGCGCTGCGGTCGGTGGAGTCGGTGGCTGCCTATGACGACAGGCTTTCGGATATCGTGGGCCAGCTTTCCGACGCGGAGAACATGCTTTCCGATCTCGGGCGCTCCATGGCGGATTATATGGAAGACATGGAGTTTGACGAAGAGGAATTTAAGGAGACCGAAGAGCGGCTGGACTTCATCCGCGGCATGATGGCAAAGTACGGGAATTCCGAAGAAGCGGTGCTCGGGCGGCTTTCGGAAAAGAAGGCGCGGCTTTCGGAGCTGGAGCATTATGAGGAGAGCCTGGAAAAGGCGAAGCGCGGGCTGGCTGCCCAGGAAAAGGAGCTTTATGGGATTTGTCTCAGGCTTTCCGAGGCCAGGAAGAAGGCAGCCGGCGTGCTTTGTGAGCGGATTAAGGAGGAGCTTGTGGATCTCAATTTCCTCCAGGTGGATTTCCGGATCAACATGGCGCGGATGAATCACATGACGGCAAACGGGTTTGACGAGGTGGAATTCTGTATCTCCACGAACCTTGGAAGCGCGCCGCCGAGGCCCCTCGGGGAAGTGGCATCCGGCGGAGAGCTGTCCAGAATCATGCTGGCGATCAAGACTGTCTTGGCGGACAGCGACGATATCCCGACGCTGATTTTCGACGAAATCGACGCCGGCATCAGCGGCCGGACGGCCCAGAAGGTCTCCGAGCGCCTTTCCTACATTGCAAAGAAGCACCAGGTGCTCTGCATCACCCACCTGCCGCAGATCGCGGCCATGGCGGATACGCATTTTGAAATCCAAAAGTCGGTGGAGGACGGAAAGACCGTCACGAAAATCCACATGTTAAATCACGAAGAGCAGGTGGACGAGCTGGCGAGGCTCCTTGGCGGCGCGGAGATCACCGAGAAGGTGCGGGAGAGCGCGGAGGAGATGAAGCGGCTGGCAGAGGAGACGAAGAAACGGATTCAGTAAGGAAAAGGGGGATTTACAAATGAGAAAAACATGGAAACGCGGGGCAGCTCTTTTGCTGGCAGTGATGGTCGGCGCGGCGCCGTGCGCGGAACCGGTGGAAGGGCTTCTGATCGTGTCCGAGGCGCATTCCGGGCGGACGGACAGCAAGGGCGGCCACAGGGACAACAAAAATGCCAGCGGCCTCGGAAGCTATCATTACCACTGCGGCGGCCATCCGGCTCACCTTCATGAAAACGGTGTCTGCCCGTACAGTGTGACAGTGACAGAGACGCAGGCGCAGCCGGCAGAGACAGAAAAAGCTGTGCCGGAAAACATTGCGCTGGTTTTTGATGCGGATTATTATTACGAGAATAACCCGGATCTCCAGACGGCCATCGGGGCAGATGCGGACAAGCTCATGAGGCATTTTTTGGACAACGGAATGGCCGAGGGGCGGCAGGGCTGCGAGAGCTTTGAGGTGCATGCCTATAAGGAGAACAACCAGGATCTGGCCGATGCCTTTGGGGAGAACTGGGCGTCTTATTACGACCATTATATGAACCACGGATGCGCGGAAGGGCGGGTCTGTAAGTAAAAAGCAGAAACCGCCACTCGGCAAAGTGACGGTTTCTTAGGCTTGTGCTTAACTAACTAAAATTTACTGGGTTAACCGCTTATCGGCAATGCCCTTTTCTATCTTCATTATAACGAAATTATGAAGTTTGTCAAGTACGGCACACATCACTTCTCGCCATTCCCATCCGGACAGGCAAACCCAGACATTAGCCAGCAGCCAGGCCGTAAAAGCCTGGCTGCTCCGTTTCTAATGCTCCAGCATGTTTTCAATAAAAATCCCATACCCGCGTGTGCTGTCCTGGATGAAAACGTGGGTGACGGCGCCGATGAGCTTTCCATCCTGGAGGATGGGACTGCCGCTCATGCCCTGGACGATGCCGCCGGTGAGGGAGAGAAGTTCTTCGTCCACCACCTGAAGGACGATCCCTTTGTTTTTGTGGGAAGCGGAATAATCTACCTTCTGGATCTCGATTTCATAATCCTTCAGTTCCCCGGATACATCACTTCGGATATAAGCCTGTCCCTTGTGGACATCCTGGCGGAAGCCGATGGGTACAGCCGGGGCGCTTGCCGTCTCCAGAAAGCTTTCGTTTACCTGGCCGAAGATTCCCTCCTCCGTGTTGGAGTCCACTTCTCCCAGCTTCGTCCCGCTCCCATAATAGATGACGCCGGACATGACGCCTGGTTTTCCCGAGGCGCCCTTTTCAATCCCGAGAATTTGTGTTTCATAAAGCTCCCCGCCTTCAATATTTACAAGCATGCCGGTATCGCTGTCGCTGATTCCATGCCCAAGGGCACCGAAACCGCCGTCAGGCTCCACATAAGTGACCGTCCCGATGCCCTGGGTGTCGTCGCGCACCCAAACGCCGAGCTTATAGGAACCGTCCGACGCGAGGACAGGCTCCAAATTGACGTACATGATTTCCCCATCCCGCCGGATTTCCAGCTCCACGGTTTTTCCGCCGGAGGCATCGACGGCGCCGATCAGGTCTTCCTTATCTTTTAGTTCCACTCCATTGACCTTTTCAATGTAATCGCCGGATTTTAAGACGCCGATGGCAGGTTCCGAGACGTTCCCGGACGCGTCTTCGATCTGCCCGGTGCCAATGACCATGACGCCGTCGGATTTTAAGTAAATGCCGACCGGGAGTCCGCAGGGGATGGCATACATGGTATCGACCACATCAACCTGGATTTCTTTTAAGTCAATGAGGCCGAACAGCTTCATTCCGATTTGATAGCTGCCTTCGTTTTTCCCATACATGGAAACAGGCTCCGCCGCCTGGATTCTCACCTGCCCGGCCGGGATGTTGGAGCTG
The DNA here is from genome assembly GCA_018223415.1 of Eubacteriaceae bacterium Marseille-Q4139. NCBI lineage: Bacteria > Bacillati > Bacillota > Clostridia > Eubacteriales > Eubacteriaceae > Eubacteriaceae bacterium Marseille-Q4139. The sequence continues at coordinate 3,140,796 of JAGTTQ010000001.1, forward strand.
TTTCCGACGACCACCTCTTCGCTTTCGCTCTCGAAGGTCACTCCGAACGGGAGAGAAAAATCAAAAACTTCTTCCTCATTTGCCACGAGATTCAAACGGTCCGGAACAGCCTGTTTTAGGTAAAACCAGGAAAAAACGACGGTAAAAACAAGAGAACACCAGAACACATAGACAAGGATCCGATGAAATCTTTCTTTCCTAGTCACGGCAAAACCTCCTTTTCCTTTATTCCCGCGGACGATGCGCCGGGCGGATACAGATGTGCGTCCATTCGGCACATGCCGCGGGTCAAATACCCAGATGCATGTACTTTGCCCTGCACGGCGTCTGCCGTTAAAACGGACAAAGCATCGGAGCTGCTGCCCTGCATTTTGCCGTGTTTGTCTGCCGCGAAATAGAGTATTCCCGGTTTTTGGATCGAGTAGGGGAAGATTTCCCCTGCTCGATCATCGTACACGAACATTCCGCACTATCGTGCTTCATGTCCTTACGCCCGGCAAATGGCATTTCATGCAAGCATGATGCCGCTTGCCGGGCTTGTACAGCAAAAGATAAGAGAGGGCAGTTTCTGCTCCTCTCCTAGTATGTGAAATTCAGTTGGTTTCACCCTGTCAGTTTTTTGCTGGCGTTTTTCCAGAATCCATTTTGTTATTGTTTCCGGAAATTTGAAAAAAATACGTCAAATTACGTTAATGCGATCCCACGTTCCATAAAATATCGTGATTTACTGTCTTATAAAACAGCTCCTTCACCTTCTCCGCATCCTTCGTCTGTCCAAGAACCCACATGAGCTTCGTCACCGTGGCTTCCAGGGTCATGTCGTAGGACTCGATCAGCCCAAAGGCATTTTTGATCTTCTGCCCGACCTCGTAGACGGACATGTTGCTGCCCTCCTGCGTCACCTGGGTTGTCATGACGACAGTCTTCCCCATTTCGATCCAGCGGGCGATGGAGCTGTAAAAGTCTCCGGAATCGTAAGACGGAAGGCCGCCCACGCCGAAGGACTCGATGACGACGGCGTCATAATGCTCTGCCATGTAGTCGAGAAGGCTGGAATCCAGGGACGGGATCAGCTTAAGCAGGGCCACGCGGTTGTCTAACTCATGATAGAAGCGGACGCTTTCCCGATCCTGCCACTTGTCGTCAATGTAAAAGAGGATGTGCTCCTCCTGAATGACGGCGAGATATGGAAAATTGATGCTGGAAAAAGCATTGTAGCTCTTGGTGCGCTCCTTTTTGCCGCGGGTGCCGGCGATGACCTTTCCGTCGAACACGATGGTGACGCCGTGGGCACGCTCGCAGGAGGCGAATCTCAGGCTGTCGAGAAGGTTTGTCCTGGCGTCAGTCACATCCAGGTCGATGGGCTTCTGGGCGCCTGTAATGACGATGGGCTTCTTGGAATGCTGCACAAGATAGGAAAGGGCAGCCGCCGTGTAAGCCATGGTGTCGGTGCCGTGGCAGATGACGAAGCCGTCGTAATTGTCATAATTATCCTCGAGAACCTTGGCGATCATCAGCCAGTGCTTCGGATGGATGTTGGTGCTGTCGATATTTAAGACCTGGATGGTTTCCACTTCGCAGAAGGTCCTGGCATCGGGGACGTAGGATAAAAGCTCGTCGCCGGTAAGAAGCGGAGTCAGGCCGGAGTCCCCGCATTTGCAGGCGATGGTGCCGCCGGTCCCGAGAAGCAGAATGTGTTTCATGGTCATGTTTCCTCCCTTGGATTGTATTGGCCTGCCGAAACGGCAGAAATGCTCTATTGTCAGTATAGCCGTTCATGGCAAAAATTTCAACATTCACATGGTGGCTTTTTCCGAAAATCTGTGATATAGTCGGCTGGAAAACAGGAGGTGGAACGTATGTCAGGAATCCCAAAAGACCCGGTGATGCTCCTAAGCTATATCAATACCCAGCTTCGTGATTTTTATCACAGCAAGGACGAGCTTTGTGCGGCGCTCGCCATCGACGGAAAGGAACTGGATGAAACGCTTTCCGGGATTGACTACCGCTATGACAGCGAAAAAAATCAATATGTATGACATGCAGGACGGCTTCCCGGAGAAAAATCAGGGTAAGCCGTCCTTTGGCATGTCAGATTTCGTATAGGTTTTCTTTTTTTAGTCATACTAACCCCATGGAAAAAACAGATGTGATAAAAGAATTTTGCATGAATTTCTTAAAATGCGGCGTAGCCGGCTGGTGCATGGAAATCCTGTTTACCTCCATGGAATCCATAGCGGCCGGCGATCTGCGGCTCATGGGGCGCACGTCCCTTCTGATGTTCCCGATTTACGGCCTCGGCGCATTCTTAGGCCCTTTGGGACGCCTTTTAGACGGCTGGCTGGGCGATAGGGGAAGCCTTAAGCTTTCCGACATGTTCTGGCGCCACGGCGTAAACGACATGGTTTTAATTTTCCTCGTCGAATACGTCACCGGCTTTTTCTTAAAAAGCGCGGGAATCTGTCCCTGGGATTACACGGGGCGCGGCCTCAACGTGGACGGTCTGATCCGCCTGGATTTTGCTCCCTGCTGGTTCGGCGCCGGCCTTCTTTTTGAACAGATCACCAGGAAGAAAACGCCATAGATATCCTTGCATTTGCCCGCATCTTTTTATATAATAGATGCGATAAACCAACGAGAAAAGAGGTTGCAGATGATAAGGTTTATAGTGGTGGCAGTTACCGTCATAGGTTTTTTGATTTTTGGGTTCCCGCTTCTTGCGGCCCAGAATTCCCTTGGAAAAAAGGAGCCCCATCAGAGGGATCTGGAAAGTCTTAAAATCATTCAGACCATGTTCCTTTTTATTCTGCGGGTCTCCGGCGTAAAGGTGACGGTGCGGGGGCTTGAAAACATCCCGAAGGACAGCGCCGTCCTCTACGTGGGGAACCACAGGAGCTATTTTGATATTCTGGTGGGCTACACGACGGTTCCCGGCCTCATGGGCTTCGTGGCGAAGAAAGAAATGCTGCGGTATCCGCTCCTTTCCGACTGGATGGTGAACGTGAACTGCTTATTTCTCGACCGGGACGACATCAAGGCCGGCCTCAAAATGATTTTAGACGGGATTGAAAAGGTAAAAAACGGCGTGTCCGTTTGGATTTTCCCGGAGGGAACGAGGAACCGGCACGATGATATTTTAGAGCTCCTGCCGTTTAAAGAGGGGAGCTTGAAAATCGCAGAAAAATCGGGGTGCCCGGTGGTTCCGGTGGCCATGTTCGGGACGGCGGACGTGTTTGAAAAGCACATCCCGTTCATCCGCCCGGCCCATGTGATTGTGGAATATGGAAAGCCGTTTTACATCAAAGAGCTGGAGCCGGAAAACAGGAAAAAGGCCGGCGCCTACACAAGGGACGTCATAATCGGCATGCTGGAAAAATTACAGGAAGAGGCAGGAAAGTAAGGATGGAAACTTTGGATTTACAGGAATGCAGGGACCGGCTGGACGTGATCGACAAGGAAATCGTCCGGCTGTTTGAGGAGAGGATGCAGATCTGCGGCGATGTGGCATCCTATAAAATCAGGACAGGAAAGGCTGTTTATGACGCGGAACGCGAGAAGCAGAAGCTTGCCGCAGTCCGGGAGCTGGCCCACGGCGATTTCAATAAGGAAGCCGTCCGCGAGCTCTTTTCGCAGCTTATGGCCATGAGCCGCCGGTTCCAGTATGGGCTTCTGGCAGAAAACGGAAAGACAGAACCGACCGGCTTTGTAAAAGTAAAAGAGCTCAAAAAAGACGGGGTGCGCGTGGTTTTCCAGGGCGTCGAGGGCGCATACAGCCATGCGGCCGCAAGAAAATTCTTTGGGAGCAAGGCGGAGACCTACCACGTGGCCGAGTTTGAGGACACCATGCGGGAGGTGGAAGAAGGCCGCGCCGATTATGCCGTGCTGCCCATCGAAAATTCCACGGCCGGTTTTGTCATCAAGAATTATGACCTGCTGGCAAAATACAAAAATTACATAGTCGGAGAAGTCTACGTGCCCATAAGCCACATGCTGTTGGGCTTAAAAGACGCCGAGCTTTCCGATATAAAGACGGTCTATTCCCATGCCCAGGCGCTCATGCAGAGCTCGGAATACCTGGACAGCCATAAGGAATGGCGCCAGATTGCCATGGAAAACACGGCTGTGGCCGCAAAAAAAGTCATGGAGGACGGGGATAAGAGCCAGGCGGCCGTTGCAAGCCGCACCTCCGGCGAGCTCTACGGCTTAAAAGAGCTGGCGGAGAGCATCAACAACACAAAAAGCAACACGACCAGGTTCATCATCCTCTCCAGAGAGCCGGTTTACGAGGAACACGCAGGGAAAATCAGCATCAGCTTCGAGATCCCCCATGTCAGCGGCTCCCTGTACAACATCCTGGGCAACGTGATTTTCAATCATGTCAACATGGTGATGATCGAATCGCGGCCGATTCCGGAAAAGCCGTTTGAGTACCGGTTTTTTGTGGATATTGAGGGGAACCTCGGCGACGCGGCGGTGCAGAATGCCTTAAACGGGATCCGCGCCGAGGCCTCCGTGCTTAAGATACTTGGAAACTACTGATGGATGTGAGGAGGAATTGGAGTGGCTGTCGACACATTTGCAGCAATCAACGTGGGTTCCTTTGAGCTGGAGCTTGGCATATATGAGATATCGGCCAGAAGCGGGATCCGCCAGATCGACCGGATGCGCCATGTCATCTCCCTCGGGAGCGAGACATACAAAAATGGAAAGATCAGCTACGGCATGGTGGAAGAGCTCTGCCAGGTGCTCGGGGATTTTTCTGCGGTCATGAAAACCTACCGGGTAAAGGACTACCGCGCCTATGCCACCAGCGCCATGCGCGAAGCCAGGAACAGCCAGATTGTCATCGACCAGATCCGGGTGCGGACAGGCATTGAAGTCCGCATCATCAGCAACTCAGAACAGCGGTTTTTAAGCTACAAGGCTGTCGCTTCCCGGGATGCCGAATTCGATAAAAACATCCGGAGCGGGACGGCGATTGTGGACGTGAGCTTCGGAAGCATGCAGATTTCCCTGTTTGACAAAAATCTCCTGATTTCCACCCAGAATCTTCCTCTTGGCGTTTTGAGGATCCGCGGTCTCCTTTCGCCGGTGCGGACGACCCTGGAGAAAAACAGGGAGCTGATTGCCGAGATGGTGGACAATGAGCTTTTCAACTACAAAAAAATGTATTTAAAAGACCGGCAGATCCAGCATGTCATCGGCATCGGGGAAATTATTCTCTACATGTTCCGGTTTGAAAACAGAGGGGCCGCCATGGAGCGGGTCAGCCGGGAAGAATTTGACGCTTTTTATGAGCGGCTTTCCAGGATGAGCGAGTCGGAAATGGAAGAGCATTTCGGCGTCAATTCCGAATATGCCGCCCTTTTGATGCCAGGCGCCATCATTTATAAAAAGATCATGGAATTAAGCGGCGCCGAGATGCTTTGGATTCCCGGCATCCGGCTCTGCGACGGGATCGCGGCGGAGTATGCCATGGACAGCAAAAAGCTCCGGCTCAAGCATAATTTTGACAACGATATTATCACCGCCTCCAGGAACATGGCAAAGCGGTACCGCTGCCAGAGCTCCCATGCGGAGGCGGTGGAAAAATATGCGCTGGAAATCTTCGACGTGATGAAAAAGTATCATGGAATGGGGGCCAGGGAACGGCTTCTTCTTCAGATTGCCGTGATTCTCCACGCCTGCGGGAAATTCATCAGCGTGAAAAACTCCAACGAGTGCGCCTACAACATCATCATGTCGACGGAAATCATCGGCATTTCCCACCCGGAGCGGGTGATGATTGCAGATATTGTGCGGTACAACATCCGTGACTTTGACTACAACATGGTGCGCGAGGAGACGGGCATGGCGGAAAACCGGGATGCAACGATCCTGACGGCGAAGCTTACGGCCATTCTGCGGCTGGCAAATTCCATGGACCGCGGCCACAGGCAGAAGTTAAAAAACTGCCGGATCACCGTGAAAAACGGGAAACTGATCGTTTCCACGGAGTATCCCGGAGACATCACGCTGGAGGCCATGTCCTTTGAACAGAAGGCAGAATTTTTTGAGGAAATCTTCGGAATCCGGCCGGTTCTCAAGCAGAAAAGGAGCGTATAACTATGAATGAGCAGGAAACGAAATTTACGAATCCGGCCAATTACGTGAACCGGGAGTTGAGCTGGCTGGAATTTAATTATCGTGTACTTGGAGAAGCGAGGGATAAGAACACGCCGTTATTTGAACGCCTGAAATTTTTATCCATCACAGCCTCGAACCTGGATGAATTTTTCATGGTGCGCGTGGCATCCTTAAAGGACATGGTGCATGCAGGCTATACAAAGCTGGATATTGCCGGTCTCACGGCCCAGGAACAGCTTGACCGGATCAGTGAAAAGACCCATGAGCTTGTGGGCCACCAGTATTCCGTCTATAACCGCTCGCTGCTCCCGGCTCTGAAGGCGGAAGGGCTTACGGTCATCACCTCCCATGAAGATCTGGATGAGGCGGAGGCAGCCTTTGCCGACCAGTATTTTAAAGAAAATGTCTATCCGGTGCTGACGCCCATGGCTGTTGATTCGTCACGGCCGTTTCCCCTTGTCCGGAACAAAAGCCTTAACATCGCGGCACTTTTAAAGAAGAAAAAAGGCGGCGGAGAGCTGGAGTTTGCCATGGTACAGGTGCCTTCCGGCCTTCCGAGGATCGTAGAACTGCCGTCCACCACCGATGCTGACGGGAAGACGGTCAGGAAGGTGATTTTCCTTGAGGAAATCATTGAGCGGAACATTCGCCAGCTTTTCTTAAATTATGATATTGTGACCTCCCATCCGTTCCGGATCATGCGGAATGCCGATTTTGCCCTGGACGAAGAGGAGGCGATGGATCTTCTCGAGGAGATCGAAAAGCAGTTGAAAAAGCGCCAGTGGGGCGAGGTAATCCGGCTGGAGATCGAGGAAAAGGCAGATAAACGGCTGCTGAAAATCTTAAAAAGGGAGCTTTCCGTAAGCTCGGAGGACATCTATGAGATCCCCGGCGCCCTGGATCTGACCTTCCTTATGAAAATGTACGGACTGGAGGGCTTTGAGCTTTTCAAGGCGCCGAAATACACGCCGCAGCCGGTTCCGGCCCTGATGAACGACGACGATATTTTTGCGAACATACGAAAAGGCGACATCCTTTTATCCCATCCATATGAGACCTTCGACCCGGTGGTGGACTTCGTGCGCCGGGCGGCCAAGGATCCCGAGGTTCTGGCCATCAAACAGACCCTCTACCGCGTCAGCGGCAATTCGCCCATTGTCGCGGCCCTTGCAGAGGCGGCCGACAACGGGAAGCAGGTTTTCGTCCTCGTGGAATTAAAAGCCAGGTTTGACGAAGAGAACAACATCTTATGGGCAAAAAAGCTGGAAAAAGCCGGCTGCCACGTAATCTACGGCCTGGTGGGCTTAAAGACCCACAGCAAAATCACCCTGGTCGTCCGCCGTGAGGAGGACGGGATCCGCAGATATGTCCATCTTGGAACAGGAAACTACAACGACTCCACGGCAAAGCTCTATACGGACTGCGGCATCATGACCTGCGACCCGCAGATCGGCGAGGACGCGACGGCCGTGTTCAACATGATGTCAGGCTATTCGGAGCCTTTAAACTGGAACCGCCTCTCGGTGGCGCCGCTCTGGCTCAGAGGAAAATTTCTGCGGCTCATCGGCAGGGAGGCCATGCATGCCCGCGCCGGAAAGAAGGCGTCCATCATGGCGAAGATGAACTCCCTCTGCGACAAGGACATCATTGCGGCCCTCTATGAGGCCTCCTGCGCCGGTGTAAAGATCCGTCTTGTGGTGCGCGGCATCTGCTCTTTAAAGGCCGGGATCCCGGGCCTTTCCGAGAACATCGAGGTGCGCTCCATCGTCGGGAATTTCCTGGAGCACAGCCGGATTTTCATTTTTGAAAATGACGGCTGCGAGGAGATCTACATGGGAAGCGCCGACTGGATGCCGAGAAACCTGGACCGCCGGGTGGAGATTCTGTTCCCCGTCCTGCGTCCGGAATTAAAGGAGCGCGTCCGTCATATCATGGAGCTGGAGCTGGCCGACAACATGAAAGCCCACGTCCTGATGCCGGACGGCACCTACGAAAAGCCTGACCGCCGCGGCAAAGTGCCGGTAAACTCCCAGATGATCTTCTGCGAGGAAGCCATTGCGGCTGCCGAGGAGGAGAGAAGACGGGCAGAGGGCGGGACAAAGAGCCGGCTGTTTGTGCCGGTGGAGAGTCATGAATAGGAAAGAAAGGATAACGGCGCCCTCATTAGCCGGAGGCTCATAAGGAAGTAAATAAAATTTCCCGGCAGAACCGGCGTGTTGGAAATCACGCCGGTTTTTCCGTGCTTGCAGGCAGTTCCGGTTTCTGAAGCGGAATCCGAATCTTGCCTACATAAGTAAAATAAATCTCAATCGTCACATGCTTTCTCCCATCGATTTTCTCCGGGCTGTGTATGACGATTTTTTCAATCAGTTCGTTGACTGTCGCGGCGTCAAGTTCCTGTATATCGGAATACCGTTCTGCAAGCTGTAAGAAACGCCCTACATCAGAAACCTGTTCAGCTTCTTCTTGGATTTCCCGCTCCAGTGTTTCGGAAAGCTGCCGGATTTCTGCCTGCTCTGTCTCATACTGTGCTGATAACTTCTGAAAACGGAGGTCGCTCAGTTTTCCCAATACACTATCTTCATAAAGGCGCTGAATAATTTTATCCAACTCCTCCATGCGCTTCTGTGCACCGGAGAGGGCTTTTCGTTTTTGTGTCAGTTCCGCTTTCCGGCTGGCCTCGTCCTGCATCAGCATTTCCTGTGTGAAATCATCCTTAAATGCGCGAACATAAGTCAGCGTCCGTTGAACACATTCCAGCACCCGTTTATACAGCGTAATTTCACGGATATAATGAATCCGGCAGGAACCGGTATTGCTCTTGTAATTGGAACAGACGAAATGGTCTTGCGAATCATCTTTGTAGCTGTTGCAGGTACAGTAGTAGAATTTTGCCCCACAGTCAGCACAGCGGACAAGGCCGGAGAACATACTCGTCTTACCGGTTTTTGTCGGCCTGCGTTTATTTTCCCGAAGGACCTGTACCCGTTCCCATTGTCCGTACTCAATGATTGCCGGCGGCGTTCCCTCAAATATCCGCTGGTTTTCTTTTGGATTTTGCAGCCGTTTCTTAAATTTCAGGGATTTGGTATAGGTCTTGAAGTTGACGGTACAGCCGGTATATTCCCACCGTTCCAAAATACCGGAAACCGATTTTGCACACCATTGATACAAATGCTCCGGCATTGTCCAGCCTTTCTGTTTTGCATGGTAGGCGGTAACAGTCAGTACCTTTTCATTTGTCAATATTTTTGCGATCTGCATCGGCCCTTTCCCTGCAATGCACAGATCAAAGATACGCCGCACCACCTTAGCCGCTTCTTCATCCACAATCCATTTCTTCTTGTCCTGCGGGTCTTTGACATATCCATAAGGCGGATTGCTGGCAAGGTGTTCTCCGGCTTCTCCCCGCATTTTGACAACCGCCCTTATTTTCTTGCTGGTGTCCTTTGCGTAATAATCATTGAACACATTTTTGAAAACGGCGAAATCATTTTCCCCTTTGGCGCTGTCCACATCGTCATTGATTGCGATAAAACGGACATCGTAAGCCGGGAAAATGAAATCCTGCAAACGCCCCATATAGGAATACTCCCTGCCGAGCCGGGACAGGTCTTTGACAATCAGGGTAGACACGGAATAGTCCTCCACATATTTCATCATTTCCTGAAATCCAGGTCGTTGAAAATTCGTTCCTGAGAATCCGTCGTCCACAAAAAACATAGTGTTGCGGAAGCCGTGTTCCGCTGCATACTTGGAGAGCAGAGCCTTTTGGTTGGTAATGCTGTTGGATTCCCCGTCAAGGGCATCATCCTGACTTAAACGGCAATATAAAGCTGTAATTTTACCCCCGTTCGGGGACACGTCTGGCTGCTGATTCATAAGTAGCTCCTTTCCTCCCGTAAAAGGGATAACAGCCAGGTAAACGGTTGCCTGTATTATAACGTATTCTTCCTGCTTTTTCAGCCTCCCGCATTTATATTTCCTCCATATTTTTTGCAATCATCCGTCGCAGCTTGTCCAGCACGCTTTCCGCGCCGTCACCGGCATAATGGGGAATGACATGGTAAACCGTGTTGCCCTCCACGGCGATATGTTCCCCGGTATCAAAATCAAATTCAAACGCGCCGTCTTTGAAATGCTCTGCCACACGTTCCGCCACTTCCGGTTTTAGAAACTGCGGAAGTGTACTTAAATCTTTTTTCTCTGCCATTTAGTCAGTCCTCCTTTCCTGCAGGAATCCTCAGCGTAATTACCGCCGGTCTGCCAAGCCCCTGTTTCCTGCGGACAATCAAGCCACTGCGCTCTAATTCCTGAAATGCGCAGGTTGTTACCTGACGGCTACGGTGCAGCTTTTCCTTTGCTTCTTGTACGGTAAAATACAGCCGCACAGTTCTGTCTGCTTCTATAAAGCCATTCTCCTTTGAAATGCCTGCCCGGTCAAAAAGCAGGGCATAAAGCACCTTGGCGTCATTGGATAAATCCAATGGAATTAAAAATCGTGGAAACGGCAGATAAGGCGGCACTGCTGAGTCCGCTTTGTAAGGGATAAAAATATTGTTCTGCATACATTTTCCTTTCCATCAATCCATCCTGATTGATTGGATTGATATTGACTATTTTATCATTTACTTATTTCTCTTTGATTTCCGTCTAATTTCCGGCTCTCCAAAGGGTCGGAATACCCACTGCCGGAAAGACAGTTTTGGGGCCGTACAGAGCGTCCGCTTTTCCAGTCTCTGAAATTCCAGGACAGGATACCCCCGTTTGGGCGGGAACGCAAGGATACTTGAACTATAAGAGAAACAGATAGATGCCTGACCGGGAAAATCCCGGATAGGTGAAATTGCCTCTGCGGACAGTTTCAGGCCGGTTTTTCGGGCATAGAAGGGATTTATAAAGCCTGCCCGCTGACAAGTGTTGAAACAGCCAGTAATATCAAGGTTTTTTCGCTCCTAATTGTCCGCATAGAAGCCTTCTTTTGCGGTCGCTAGCATTCTTCTGTTTTCGATGTACCTTTGCCGTACAGGGCTTGCAGTATTTCGCCCGGTTGGAGCCTGGGAGAAACGGCTGACCACAGACAACACACCGCTTCATACTGTCCCTGTGTAACAGGGCTGCCTCTAAAGGCTTGTCCTGCGGAAGAACCGCAATCTGAAACCATCTGCATAAAAGTGAATAGGAAATGCTCTGAACACAGACGCATTCCTCCCCATCATCCAGCAAGATGCAGTTTCCGTTGTCATAATTGCAGCACACATGGACTAATTTCCTTGCCCTGCGGTACTGCCTGTAATCCATGCCCCATATTTTATTTTGGCTCTGTCACAACAAATGGTTGATTTTTGACGAGAAATAGCGTATAATAATAGTAAGAAACAGTACCACCGAAGGAGGTAATTGGATATGCCTACTATCAAAGACGCATTAGATATTATCGGTAAGTTGACTGTCGCAGAGCAGGAAAGCCTTAAAACAATGCTTTTAAGTCCTGCCTTTGTAAAGTCTTTGAATATTGAAGATTTCGTAGCAAAGGAACGCTTTGCAAATGGTCGTGTATGCCCTCTTTGTGGCTGTATCCATGTGGTTCGCAATGGTCATCGTAAAGATGGCACACAGCGATATGTATGTAAGGATTGTGGCAAGTCCTTCGTGATTGCTACGAACTCCATTGTGTCTGGTACAAGAAAAGACTTGTCCGTGTGGGAGCAGTACATTGATTGTATGATGAATGGCTTATCCATTCGTAAGACTGCTGTTGCTTGTGGGATTCACAGAAACACCGCATTCCTTTGGAGACACAAGATTTTGGATGCACTTCAGAATATGGCAGACGATGTTACCCTTGACGGCATTATTGAGGCTGACGAAACTTTTTTCGCCATCTCGTACAAGGGCAATCATAGCAAGAGTAAGACATTTGCTATGCCACGCAAGGCTCATAAGCGTGGTCATTCTACACATATCAGAGGCTTGTCCCAAGAAAAGGTATGTGTTCCTTGTGCGGTTAATAGGAATGGCTTGTCTATCTCCAAGATTACGAATACTGGTAGGGTTTCTACAAGAGATTTACATCATATTTATGATGGTAGGATTAAGACCAATTCCACTCTTGTTACGGACAAGATGAACTCCTATGTGAGATTTACAAATGCCAATAGCATTGACCTTGTGCAGTTAAAGACTGGCAAAGCCAAGAAAGGCATTTATAATATCCAACATATCAATAGCTACCATAGCCAGCTAAAGAGGTTTATGCGTGGCTTTAACGGTGTTTCTACCAAGTATCTGAACAACTATCTTGTGTGGAATAACCTTGTAAATTACGCCAAAGAAAGCGACATGGAGAAAAGGAACATCTTCTTAACTTTCGTTTTGGCAACATTGAAAACTGCTAAATGCAGAGATTTATCAAACAGACCAGCAGTTCCTCTGGTCGCCTAATTAGAATTTGTGGAGATGATAAGATGGTCAATATAACAGATGTAAAACAGATTCTTCAATTTGCAATAGATGCGGAGATTAAAGTCTTTCTTGATGGTGGCTGGGGTGTAGATGCTCTTCTTGGATATCAGTCAAGAGCCCATAATGATATTGACATTTTTGTAGAAAAGAACGATTATCAGAACTTTATAGAAATAATGAAAGCTAATGGCTTTTATGAGATTAAGATGGAATATACAACATTGAACCATACTGTATGGGAAGATTTGAAAAACAGAATTATTGATTTGCATTGTTTTGAATATACGGACGAAGGTGAAATTCTTTATGATGGGGATTGTTTTCCGGTAGAAACTTTTTCGGGTAAAGGAAGAATTGAGGAAATAGAGGTTTCCTGTATTGAACCATATAGTCAAGTAATGTTCCATCTGGGATACGAGTTTGATGAAAATGATGCACATGATGTGAAGTTATTGTGTGAGACACTTCATATCGAAATTCCAAATGAGTATAGATAACTGCAAATAACAGTTTATAGGGGAGTTCTGATACTCCCCTATAAAAATGGCTATTTATCAACTGTTTGTTGTGACATAGCCTTTATTTTTAATATACTCACCTCCTGACCGTCAAAAAATATCCCTTCACTATACAGGACATTTTTCGGGCAAAATTACGGGGGTATTTTGAAAAATTCTCAAAAAATTCATAATCAGCCTTGTCAGAAAAGGGCAGACGCAAAATTCCCTCCATTATTCAGTACATATTTCAGGAAAAAGTTGCCGTCTATCCTGAAAAATACAAAAAAATTCACACCGCAGGTTTTGCCCTATGGTGTGAATCTATTGTCATTCAAATTTATATCCGATTCCGGCAACGTTTTTAATATAATCGGGATCGTCCGGCCGTATCTTTAATTTTTTGCGCAGATTGCTCACATGGTCGGTAATTGCTTTCCGGGAATAGTAGGTATAGCCCTCGTTCCAGACGAAATCCATGATAAGGGCATAGGTAAACACTCGTTTCGGATTGCTGGCAAGTAAAAACAATATATCAAACTCTTTTGCAGTCAAAAAAATTTCCTGTTCACGGACTTTTACAAGCCGTTGTTCCAGGCAGAGGTATAAATCGCCTTCCCGTATTTCTGTGAGAGGACTATCCTGCTGCCAGTTATGCTTTGCTGAATTTGCACCTGCATCAACAATTGATACTATATCCTCAAGAAGATATTGAGCAAGCTCTTTTTGTTGCTTTTCGTTAAGCAGGAGTGCTAATTTTTCACCAATCTGTACACCGGTTTCAGATATATCCAATACAGCTAATTTCCCATATTACCACCACCTAACGATTGTCAAATGCAATGCTTCTCTATTTTGAGCTTTTTAGCCATAGTACTCGTTGGGATAGATATTTTTTCCAAACGCAAACGCCTTTTCAAGCCATTCCGTTTCTTTGATCCTGCCTGTTCTGTTGGTATCCCCGCAGCCCCCGGCAAGAATCATTCCCCGGTCGTGGAAGCCTATGTAGTTTACCAATGAAAATTGATAGTAGGACACCGCCTGCTCAAAGGTCCAAAAAAAGTTATCTGCCGCTGTCATCAGAAGGGCGCTGTCTTTGACAGGATAGGATTCATACCTCCCCAACGAAGGTTCACATTCCTCTGCCATACAATAGAAGCGGTCAATAAAGGCTTTCAAGCGGGCTGAAAATGTCCAGTAATACAGCGGCGAAGCAAACACAACTAAATCAGCCGATTTAATTTTGGGAACCATTTCATTGAAAGCGTCCTTTTGTACACAGGGTTTCCCATACCGGCAGGCATTACAGCCCAGGCAGTCCTTTACCTCATTTTTGAGAAGCGATATAACTTCTGTCTGATGTCCGGCGCTTTCAGCTCCCTCCACGAAAGCAGCGATAAGCTGGGCCGTGTTTCCGTTTGGTCTTCCGCCACCTTGTATCACTAAAATACGTTTCATAAAATCCTCTCCTTTGCAAATTGTCGCTTATTTATTTTTGGTAAATGTTATCAGCAGGCCGGTGTTGTCAATCTTTTCCACCTCTTTCACGGTAAAATCAACCGGAACCATCGCCTCTTGATTTAGACTCGCCTCGAAAGAGGTCTTGGTCGGCTCGTTCGGGGAACCGCCGTCCACTGTGGCAACCAGCAGCACAGTGTACTCATCTACCAGCCCCTCCCTGATGAAAGTGCCGTTCAGATGTCCGCCCCCTTCCAAGAGCAGATGGTCGATCCCAAATAGGGCATACAGTTTTTCAACCACCAGCTTGAAATCCAGTGTCTCCTTGCCTCCGAAGATATAGGAAACTTTCATATTTCGGAGGTATTGCAGATAGGCGTCAGAAACTCTTTCCGTCAGGACAGAAATGATATGGTCGCCCACCCGGTTTGTGTAAATATCGGATGAGCCGCGAAGCATTACATTCGCTCCCCACGCCAGCTTCCCCGACTGGTCGATTGCGACGCAGTATTTATCCGCCTCCACATCCGCCACATAGTCCGTCCGGTCTATATGAGGAACATTTTCTGGAAGCTCCGGCTTGTTTCCGGGGGCTAATTGCCAGGGCCAATCCATAAAAGTGACCCGCCCGAACATACAGGCCTTTGCGTCCATCCTGTCATGAAACTGCTCATATTTGGCGATGTATTCACGGCCTCGTCCGGTATTGAAATACCCCCCAATGATCTTTCCGTCCAGGGAGTTCAGCATATAGCAGGTAATATAAGGTCTGTTCATGGTAAAGTACCTCTCTTTTCATAAATTTCATCATTGCATGGAGGGCAAATTGTCTGCACGCTTCGAGAATACCAATGCAGCAACAACCGACACGACTTCTGCAATCACCATTGCCCACCATATGCCGCTGACACCCCATATCAATGGAAGTGTATAGACGAATATTCCACTGACAATCAAGCCACGGAGCAAAGCCAAAATGGTGGCCTGCTTTGTCATCAAAACCGATTGCAAATAATAAATCGCCTGGAAATTGATGCCCATTAGGAGGAAGGAAAGGAAGTAAACCCGGAGGATGCCGGGGGCGATTTCTATAATTTCCGGGGTTACCGCAATAAACAGCTTTGTAATCTGTATGGGGAAGGCCACGCCTACAAAAGCAAAGCCAATTCCCATAAGCAAAGCGGTGAAAATGGAACGGTTTCTAATCTCATGGATGCGCAGCTTTAAGCCGGCTCCAAAGTTCGTTGAAACAATCGGTTGTATCGCCTGCCCCACGCCTGCAAACAGGTTCTGGAACAATGAGGAGAACGAAATGACAACGCCAAAAACCGCCAGGGCCGATTCTCCGCCATAGACAAGCACCTGTTTGTTGAGAATAACTGTCAGTATAATAAAGGAAATGGCGATGGCGCTGGAGCTGATACCAGCAAACAATACATTGCGAAATGCTTTCAATATACGGAATGGTCTTACAATCCGAAGCTGGCAATTTTTTGTAAAAAAGTGGCTGCACAGTATAATAAATTGCAACACAGTACCAAGTACGGTAGCCAATGCTGCGCCTGTCATTCCCCAATTCATAGGGAATACAAAGAACCAGTCGCCAAAAATATTGAATACGCCGCCAATCACCACTGCTGCCATCACTCGATTGGGGGAGCCATCACTGCGTACTATGCAGGAAAGATACGCTGACAGAATGAAAAATGGCATAGTCCAGACAATGCAGTTTGTATAATCCTGCACATAGGGCATCAATCGGGGGGTAGCGCCAAAAAATGTATAAATTGGAGTCGAAAATACAGTAAAGGTGATCCATGCAATCAGCGTTAAAGCAACGGCAAGGCATAGCGAAGCGAAGAAATACGCATTTGATTTCTCCATTTTCTGCTTGCCGCGGGCCTTACCTAAATATACACTGCCACCGATACCGCAAAGCAAACCGAAAAATGAGACAACGCCAAAAATCGGCTGCGCAATGGCCAGAGCCGCAGCCCCGTCCGGCCCCACACCCTGTCCAATGGCAATCGTATCCACAAACCCATAGACAGAAGTTACAACTGCTGCGGATAATGACGGAACCAAATAACTCCTGTATAATTTCTTGATTGGGCTTTTCAGCAAATCCATCCTATTTACCTCCTGAAATGTTCTGCAAAGACAGCCACAGCATCGGCGCAGCTTTCCAAAGAATTGTATGTGGTGTCGATGCAGAGATGGTAGTTTCTCATAGATCCCCACTTGGAATCTGTATAATGCTCATAATAGCGGCTTCGCTTTTGATCGGTTTCCTTGATTTGATGTTCCACCTCTTGCGCAGGGCCGTTAACTCCCTGTTGGATCTTGCGCTCTACTCTCGCCCGCAGATCCGCATATACAAAGATATGAATTGCTTCCTCCAGCACCTTGTCAGCACAGCGCCCTACAATGACACAAGAGCCTTTTGCCACCAAGTTCCGGATTGTTTCACACTGCCTAAAATAAATCTGATCCGTAATGGGCTGCTGATAAAACGGGAGCAGATTTTGTCCTGCGCTCCAAAGCGTATTTAATTGCAAATGTTCCTCATATTGTTCAATTACTTCAGCCGACAGGGTATTATCCTGAGCAGCAAGGGAAATCAGCTCTTTATCGTAAAATGGGATCTGCAGCCGCTGGGCGATAAGCATTCCCAGCTCCCGGCCTCCGCTTCCAAATTCCCTGCTGATGGTAATGACTTTGTTCATAACGTACCTCCTCCTTTTGTTGACATTTGCACGTCATATGATTATAATACCGATATTGAGCGAAACAAAGAGAGAATAGTACATATTTTTGTAAAAATCGTTCCATTTTCACAAAAGGAGGTAACTCATGGAGTATAAGACGCTTCAAATTGCGGAAAATTTTCGGGAAAATATATTATATGACAGCGACTCTCTTGCGCTTGC
Organism: Eubacteriaceae bacterium Marseille-Q4139; assembly: GCA_018223415.1. Lineage (NCBI taxonomy): Bacteria > Bacillati > Bacillota > Clostridia > Eubacteriales > Eubacteriaceae > Eubacteriaceae bacterium Marseille-Q4139. The sequence continues at coordinate 3,158,272 of JAGTTQ010000001.1, forward strand.
TGTTTGCAGCGACCATTTCGACGATTATTTGCACAGAGAATGGGGTTGTCATTGGCATGACGAATTTGAGTTTGGACTTGTTTTGCAAGGCGTTGTAGAATACACGATTTATAATGAACACGAGCAATTGTCAGTACATAAAATCTCCGTAGGCGATGGTATTTTCCTGAATGCCGGATGCTTTCACAGTGTCAAAGGACTCGAACCGGGTACAGTGATGGCAGGCATCATCTTGCCGACTAATTTTTTTAATACAGAATCTTTTCGTACCATTTATCATCAGAATATTTACCCTATACTGGAATCGGGGACGGAATGTTTGGTTTTTGCACAAAGCAATCCGTCCAACGCTGCCATTTTGTCCGGCCTAAAAGAGTTATATGAAATAAACAGGACAGAACAAACATACGAACTTCGCTGCATGGAAGCTGTTTGTAAAATATTCCGCTTATTGGTAGAGCAAATAAGTGCAAACAAAAATCTGCTCACACCTATTTCAAAAAGTACTCAGACTAAGCGCTTACAAAAGATTATGACTTTTATTCATGCACATTATGGTGAGCGCATCAGCGCAGACGATATGGCAAGAACAGCCGCTATCAGCAGAACCGAGGTTTTTCGCTGTTTTCAGACTGTTTTAAGGAAAAAACCGATTGAATATCTTACAGAATATCGACTATCCATAGCCACCATACTGCTTGCAAGCACAGACAGAACCCTGTCAGATATTTCTATTTCATGCGGCTTTAACAGCGCGAGCTATTTCGGGAAAGTTTTTCGGGAGCATCATGGTATGTCCCCCAAAAAATACAGAGACCAGCTCCGAGAAAAATAAATACTTTATACTTTAATTTTTTATTAAATGATAAATGTCCTAAATCAATGCCAAGCTAACTAAATAAGTTATCGCTTATCTTTCGAGAAATATATCGGCAAGCAATGCAATCTTCCGTAAGATTGCGTATTTTAGGCAGGAAACCGTTGCCGGTATTCCTGCCTAAAATGCTTGTTGGTAACGTTCTCCGCTCCGCTTCGGTCTGCGCAGGGCAGACGTCCACCGGACGTCTTGCGCCCCCAAACCCCTGAGATCATCGCCTGCGGCGATGGCTGCGCGTTCCGTTGAAACGCTAAAAAATCGAATCCTAATATTTTGCCAACATAAAAAATGCTATGCAATCGGCGAACCTTTTGCATAGCATTTTTTGTTTTTTCGTTTACCTGGCATAAATCATAAGTTTTTGTAATATTTCCTTATGAGTTGCTGCCTTTGCAGGGCGCCTGTTTTTTTATATGGAACACTCCCATCCATCTGGAAAAAATCGTCAAAAAAACGTAAGAGAAGCTTAAAGCAGCCCTCGCCGTCCTCTGCTACAATGATTCCATAGAGGGCAGTATCTGCTGCCCATCCAAGGAAAGAGGGGATCTGAATGGAAAAAAGCATGAAACAGGCCGGCATTGTTTTCGGCGCTGCTGCCGTCCTTTGCGTCCTGGCACTTTTCCTGTTCCTGTCCAGGGAACGGAAAAATGCGGACAGCCTTCCGCCTCTGGCTGAGGTGATGGAAAACGGAAGCGGATATGCAGACGAAATGCTTTCGGGATACAAAAGAAAACAGCTTCTTGCCGCGTGGGGAGAGCCGGAGGCGTCCAAAGAAGGTACGGAGGATGTCTGGCCCGTGGACGGCTGGAGGCGGCTGAAGGTGGGGTACAATGAGAAAGATGAGGCAGATACGGCCGTCATCGAGGTGCGATTTGATAAAGAGTGGATTCCGAAGGAGCGTTTGTCTGAGGATACCCTTCAGTGGCTTTCCGCATATAACGGGCTTTCGGAGGAAGAGCAGAAATTTCTGAGTTATATTCCTGCGGATATCAGAGAGTTTCTGGGAATCAACGGCGGGGATACAGCCGCCATGGAAACGAATGCGGCAGAGGAAGGCACACCGGAAGATAGTGAAGAAACGACAGGGGGCCGGGCCATCCCGCGCATAGAAGAGGAACGTGTTTCTTTTGAAGGCCTCCCGGAAAACCTGGATTTTGAGGCTGTGACGAAAGACATGGGGATCCTGCCGGAAGGCGAACCGGAGGTGTACGGCGGTTCGCCTGGAACGGCGTACACGGTCGTGTCCGGGGATTTCACATTTTTTTATTTCCAGCTGGAGGGCGAGGCTTCTTTCCAGAATATGAACTATGCCATTACCGGGGAAAATGTGGTGCTTAGCTGCGGGATCCATGTGGGAATGCCGGTCTCAGAGGCAGAAAAAATCCTTCCGGGGCTTTTTCTCTCCAGCACAGAAGAACCGTCAGGCTGGAACCCTGCGTCCTATCCGGACGGCTGGTGCGAACAGTTTGCGGAAATATGGATTGCAGAGGTTTTATACGGCGGCGAACTGCCGAAATACGTGGGATTCATGGCGGATGAACAAGGCATCATCCGGGCCATTACGTTTGAATTCCCGACAGCCGGTTAGGAGGGGTGTTATGAAGGTACTGATTTTGACCGGCATGCTGGCGGCTTTTTCCGGCCTGTTTTTCAATGCCGCGAAAAAAGACGCGGGGGCACAGGAGGCCTATGCGCCTGTCATTGAGGCGGCAAAAAGGTATGTCCGGGATTCCGGCGCCGGCGTTCCGGAAGCCTACGGCTTCAGTTACGCCCTGGGACAGGAAAATTTCGGTGCGCCGGGGTACCGGATCGCTGACCTTGACGGGGACGGGACGGACGAGCTTCTCCTGGGAGAGGGAAACGTGGTCTATGATCTTTACACGGTTTCGGACGGCAGCCTTCTCCATGTTTTAAGCGGATGGGAGCGGAACCGGTATTATCTCTGTGAAAACGGGGAAATTGCAAATGAAAGCTCGAGCGGGGCGGCAGATTCGGCCTGGGAGTATTATGCCTTTGACGGCTTGCGGCTTTCCCTTGCGGAAGCCGTCCTTTACGATGGGAACCGGGACCCGGAACATCCATGGTTTTACACGGACGGCCAGAGCCCGAAGCAGGAAGTCCCCATCTCAGAGACGCAGGCAGATGCCGTCCGGGGAAGCTATCCGTACGAAGATCCCGGCTTTCTTCCTTTCGTAAGCCCGTGAGAAAGGGGATTTTTTCAAAATTATAATTGCTTCACACGCCCAATTCGGATATAATGGTACAAGACGGCCGTCCAGGCGGCAGACAGATGTATAAAATCCTGGAAACAGAAGTAAAATAGAGGAGGAAGTCCATGTCATTCAACGTAGCGATTGACGGCCCCGCCGGTGCGGGAAAAAGCACGGTGGCAAAAACGGTTGCCGGAGAGATGAATTTTATCTATGTGGACACCGGCGCCATGTACCGTGCCATGGCATTATATTTTCTGCGGGAGGGCATTGATCCGTCCGACGAGGCGGCAGTCTCGGAGGCATGCCGCAGGGTGTCTGTCACAATCTCTTATGAGGCAGGTGTCCAGCAGGTGTTTTTAAACGGGGAAAATGTATCCGGCCTGATCCGTACCGAGGAGGTCGGGAACATGGCATCGGCCACCTCCGGATACCGGCTCGTGCGGGAAAAGCTGGTGGAGCTCCAGAAAGAGCTGGCAAAAAAGGCGGATGTAATCATGGACGGCCGGGACATCGGGACGTGCGTGCTTCCGGAGGCAGATGTGAAGATTTATCTGACGGCCGGCTCCCTTGTCCGCGCAAAGCGCAGGTATAAGGAGCTGACGGAAAAGGGGATCTCCTGTAATCTGGAAGAGATCGAGAAGGACATCATCGACCGGGACTACCGGGACATGCACCGGGAAAATTCCCCTCTTTCCCAGGCTGAGGATGCCGTGCTTTTAGACAGTTCCGATATGACGCTCCGTCAGGTGGTGGAAACCATCGAGGCCATGATCCGGGAAAAAAGAGAAGCATAGGGCGGAGGTACCGCAGATGGAAGTGATTGTCGCTAAGACAGCCGGCTTCTGCTTCGGCGTGAAGCGGGCCGTGGAGAAGGTCTATGAGCAGATTGGAAAGACCGAGAAGCCGATCTATACATACGGGCCGATCATCCACAACGAGGAGGTCGTGAAGGATCTCCGCAAAAAGGGCGTGGAGGTCATAGACTCCCTCGAGGAACTGAAGGCCGCCAGGGACTGCGTCGTGGTCATCCGTTCCCACGGAGTCGGAAAGGATGTCTACCGGATTCTGGAGGAAAACGGCGCAGAGATCGTGGATGCCACCTGCCCATATGTGAAAAAGATCCACAGGATCGTGGAGGAGCAGAGCAAAGCCGGAAGACAGGTCTTAATCGTCGGCGATGCGGCCCACCCGGAGGTTCAGGGAATCCGCGGATGGGGCGATTCCGGGACAAAAGTCATCGAAAATGAGCAGGATTTCCTCGATTTGCAGCTTCCGGAGGGCAGCAGGCTCTGCATCGTGGCCCAGACGACATTTAATTACAATAAATTTCAAGATTTAGTTGAAAAAATTTCTAAAACGCGTTATGATATACTTGTTTTAAATACGATTTGCAATGCAACACAGGAAAGACAAGTGGAAGCAAAGAAGATAGCTTCTTCGGTGGATGTAATGCTTGTCATTGGCGGTAAGCATAGTTCCAACACGCAGAAGCTATACGAGATCTGCCAGAAGGAATGTAGGAACACGTATTACCTCCAGACCCTCGGCGACTTAAATCCTGAATGTATAGGTTCTGTGAGCAGTGTAGGTATTACGGCCGGGGCGTCCACCCCGAATAATATTATCGAGGAGGTTCATACTAATGTCCGAGTTAAGTTTTGAACAAATGTTGGAGGAATCATTAAAAACAATACGTACAGGAGAGGTTGTCACTGGTAAGGTCATTGACGTAAAAGAAGACGAGATCGTTTTGAATATAGGCTATAAATCAGATGGCATCATCACCCGCAGCGAGTACACAAACGAGTCCAATGTGGATCTGCGGAACCTTGTACAGGTCGGCGACGAAATGGAAGCCAAGGTAGTGAAGGTAAACGACGGCGAAGGCCAGGTTGCCCTTTCCTACAAGAGACTGGCAGCTGACAGAGGAAACAAGAGATTAGAGGAAGCGTTTGAGAACCATGAAGTCCTGACCGCAAAGGTTGCTCAGGTTCTGGACGGCGGCCTCAGCGTCCTTGTTGACGAGGCACGGATCTTCATCCCGGCAAGCCTTGTATCCGACGTATATGAGAGAGATCTGTCCAAGTATGCAGATCAGGAGATCGAATTCGTAATCACTGAGTTCAATCCGAAGAGAAGAAGAGTCATCGGTGACCGCAAACAGCTCATCGTTGCAAAGAAGGCAGCGATGCAGAAAGAGCTGTTCGAGAGAATCGCAGTTGGCCAGAAGGTAGAAGGAACCGTTAAGAATGTGACCGACTTCGGTGCATTCATCGACCTTGGCGGCGCAGACGGCCTGCTTCATATCTCCGAGATGTCCTGGGGACGTGTGGAGAGCCCGAAGAAGGTCTTCAAGGTAGGCGAGAAGGTAACGGCCCTGATTAAAGACATCAACGGCGAGAAGATCGCCCTGAGCATGAAGTTCCCGGAGACAAATCCGTGGGCAAATGCCGCAGAGAAATATGCTGCCGGCAATATCGTAACAGGAAAAGTTGCACGCATGACCGACTTCGGCGCATTCGTTGAGCTGGAGCCGGGCGTTGACGCACTGCTTCATGTTTCCCAGATTTCCAGAGAGCATGTTGCAAAACCGTCTGACGTTTTGTCCATCGGCCAGGAGATCACGGCTAAGATCGTGGACTTCAACGAGGCAGACAAGAAGATCAGCTTAAGCATCAAGGCAATGGAAGCAGCTGCCCATACGGCACCGGCTGAGGATGCCGATGTGGCTGATGTGGACGTTGAGGCTGTTGCAAAGGAAACAGAAGAGGAATAAGGATCAATCCCCTTTTATGTACGAAAGAAAAGAGACACTGCACGGCAGAAAAAGCCGGATGCAGTGTCCCTTTTGCGTCTGGGAAACGGCGTTAGCTACCAGCGGACGGAAAAGCCGTTTTCGGAGACGGCCGGGATCTGCCCGGCTTCGGTGCGGCTGATCTGGATATAGGGAGAGGAAAAGATGGCAGAAACGGCTTGTTCGATATCCTGGGATGGGCCCTGAAGCTCCAGCTCCACGGAGCCGTCCCACTCGTTTCGGACCCATCCGGTGAGATTATAAAGTTTTGCCGCGTGGGAGGCACGGAAGCGGAAGCCGACGCCCTGGACACAGCCGTAAAAATGGTAATGCATGCGGATGATTTCCATGAAATTTCCTCCTTCTTCTGGGAACAAGCATACCATAAAATCCCCTTTTCGTGAAGAAGAAAGAGGGGGAGGATTAGAACCTCCGGTGGATGTGCACGGATTTGCAAGGGAAATTGCTGCTTCGCAGCGCAAATCCGGCACGGGAAACGCTGATTAAAGCGTTTCCCTAAAGAAAGCCGTAATGAATCCGTAAACAAAAAGAGACTGGATTTTTAGGAAATTCATGGTACAATTACCGTCAAAAGGGAAAACAATTCTGAATGATAACATGCAGAGAGGAGATTGTACTATGAGAAAATGGAAGAAATGGATGGGAGTCATCTGTGCGGCAGGTCTTGCGGCGGCCATGAGCTTTGCAAGCCTGGCGGAAAACGGCCAGGGGGCGCTGCCGGCGGCCTGCTTTGACGGAACGGTGGCCAGTATGGAGGACGGGCGCTTTATCATGAACCGCGTCCTGGAATCCGGGACAGAAGAGGTGGTTATCAATCTCACAGAGGAAACCTTGATCCTGGACGCAGTGAACGGATTCCCGGCCGGAGCGGACAGCCTGAAAGAAGGGGAAAGCGTGCGGGTCTACGCAGGCCCGGCAATGACCATGAGCCTGCCGCCGATTACCAATGCGGAGCTGGTGTTTACAGGGATCCCGGCGGATGCAGTCGTTCCCTCCTATGAGACCGTGACATCCCTGACGGCAAATGGTGACGGCACGTACACGGTGGAGACGCTGGCGGGAAACCAGTATGCGGTGAGCGGGGAAACGATCCTGCTTCCTTATCTGACGAGAAACATGGTGTTTGCAGAAAACCTTCAGCCTGGTGTGAAATTTCTTGTTTGGCCGGCTGCGGACGGCGGACAGAATGCCTATAAAATTGTGATCTTCCAGGGTGAGAACGGATACGGCGCTGGAAACGGGGAAACGGCAGAGCGCCATGGCTGGCTGGAAGAAAGTGACGGCTGGTACTACTACGACCAGGGACAGAAGAAAACAGGCTGGTTCTGGGACGGAAGCGACTGGTTCTATCTGGATCCGGAAACGGGACGGATGGAGACGGGCTTTGTAACAGTGGACGGAAAAACTTACTATCTGAATGAGGACGGAAGAATGCTTACGGAGGCGCGTGTCTTTACGCCGGATGAAAGCGGTGCGCTTCACTGAAAAAAAGAACAGGGATAAAGGATGGGAAACGGGCTCGGCCGGATTTGGCCGGGCCTGTTTCGTTTGCTGGCGCAGCCGCGCTCCGGCGCGAGTGTGCGCAGCAGCGCACACTTTCTTAAAGGTACAGTCCGTCAGACCTTCCCATGCAGTCTGGAAATTTCCGCAGTACATTTTGGAATAAAATTTGTAAAATCCTATTGACATATAATATTATACGTCATATAATATAGGCACAATATTATACAACGTATAGTATTATAAAAGATATAAAGATATTGTTTGAAGGTTTTTATGAGGCTTTCTCGTTTTATCGAAGGGAGCCGGAAAGGAGCGGAGGCCTAATGGTATTTAACACAGGAGCGGCGCTGTTGGATGCGATTGTGCTGGCGGTTGTCTCCCGGGAACAGAACGGGACGTACGGATACAAGATTACGCAGGACGTGCGGAAGGCCATTGACATTTCCGAGTCGACGCTGTATCCGGTGCTGCGGCGCCTTTCACAGGAGAAGTGCCTGGAGGTTTACGACCTGGCCATAGACGGGCGGAACAGGCGGTATTACAAGCTGACGGAGACCGGCCGGGCGCAGCTTATGCTCTATAAGGGGGAATGGGCGAGTTATTCGGCAAAAATATCCCATATTTTTGAGGAGGCAAGGATATGAGAAAGGAAGAGTTTTTTAAACGTCTTGAGTACCTGCTCCAGGATATGCCGGAGCAGGACAAGGAAGAGGCGCTTCAATATTACAGGGATTATCTGGAAGAGGCAGGCCCGGAGCGGGAGGAGAAGGTCATCGGGGAATTCGGAAGCCCGGAGCGGGTGGCAGCCATTATCCGGGCGGATCTCATGGGAAATCTGGAGGACGGCGGTTCTTTCACGGAAACAGGATACGAAGATGAGCGGTTCCGTGATCCCAATTACCAGGTGGCGAAGCGGTATGACCTGCCGGAGAAAAAAGAGCCTGAGAGGCAGGAGAGCCATACGGAGTACAGGGAGAAAAAGGTGCATGAAACCTACCGCCATGTAAAACAGGAGCGATGGACCAGCAAGCCTTTAAAAATCGTGCTTCTGGCTGTGCTTCTGATTCTTGCAAGCCCGTTCCTTCTGGGGATCGGCGGCATCCTTTTCGGGATTCTGGCGGGCGTTTTGTCTCTCCTGTTCGGCATTATCATTACAGTCGTATGCCTGACGGGGGTGGCGTTCCTCATCGCTGTGATTTTAGCGGTCTGCGGCATCGTCTTCATGTTTGCAAGCCCGTTAGAAGGGCTTCTGCTCATCGGCGGCGGCGCCGTGAGCCTGGGATGCGGACTGATTGGGCTGGCGATGACTGTGGCATTTATCGGAATGTTTCTGCCGTTTTTGTGGCGGTGCCTTGTAAAGCTTGCCGGCAGCTTTTCCGGCAGGGGGAAGGAGAAGAAACATGAGTAAATTTTTGAAGATTACGATTATTTCCGGGATATTGCTGATTCTGGTTGGAGCGGGCATCTGCACGGCGGCCCTGGCCATGGGGGTGAGCTTCGAGAAGATGGAGACGCTGCTTGAGGAGAGGAACCCCTTCGACCATCAATGGCAGGTCAGCGTGATGACAAGAGGAGGCACTCGCGCGGAGGCGGCCTATGAGGAGGCGGATCCGGTTTATGCCTTTGAGGATGAGGAACCCTACGACGGAAACTGGTATGCAGAATACACGGCACTCACGGATCTTGAAATCATCCAGAACGGCGGAAGCATAGAATTTGAGACGTCTGATGGGGCAGAGGTATTTTCCATCCGCGGAGAAGGCGGGGACATCAACAGCACATCCTATTCGGAGTCCGGCTCGAATCACAGCCTTACCCTGACAGTGGAGGACGGCGAACGGTACTGGCTCACGATCCCGTCGGAATGGATTCTGGACAGCATTTCGGTTGTGGTGGACGATGGGGAGTCTGCTTTTGACGGTCTCCGGGCGGAGACGGCTGATTTTCACATCCTTGGCGGCGACATGTCTGTCTCACAGGGTTACGGCGGGAAAATATCCCTTGTATGTGAGGACGGAAATGCCGTGTGGAGCGGTTCCGGAGAGCCGGTAAAAGAGCTGAGCGCCGTGTGCAGCAGCGGAAACATGGTAATGAACATGCCGGGAAGCGGGGAGGACTATAATATCCGCCTGGACTGCCACGACGGGGAGATTGTATGCCCGGACGGGATGTTCCGGAACTCGGAAGGCGTGCTGCTTGGAAACCAGGAGGCAGAAAATATTTTGACAGCAGAGGCAAGGGACGACGGAAGTATTTCCCTTTCCTATTAGAGGAGGCGATTTTATGGAACCAAAGCGGTTATACCGGTCGGCACATGATAAAATGATTTTCGGCGTCTGCGGCGGAATCGGAGAGTATTTGAATGTGGATTCCACGCTGGTGCGCCTGATCTGGGCCATTCTCGTTTGTACAGGCCCGGGACTGATTGCTTACCTGATTGCGGCGATTATTATCCCGCAGGAACCGGTTTAAGGATATTGTTTTGCGAGGAGGAGAGGCCTGGTGCCTCTCCTCTTTGCAGTTTGTCCCGGGGCGGGCAGGTGTATAGGCGGCAGAAAATGGGAAATACTTCTTATCATCACAGGAAAGGAGATTTCGATATGCCGAAAAAGAAGACAGAGGAGCCCTTTGACCCGGAAAATCTGAAGCCGGAGGACAAGCTGAAATTTGAGATTGCCACAGAGCTTGGGCTTGGCGACAAGGTCATTGCCGGCGGCTGGCGGTGCCTGACCGCAAAGGAGAGCGGGCGGATCGGCGGGCTGATTACGAAGCGCAAACGGGAAATGAAGAAAGAGGCGTTGAAAGATTCCTGAAAATCAAATATAATAGAGGAAAGAAAAAACGACGGGAGCCGGAAATTGAAGATTACACTCATTTGTTTTACGGAAAACGGGTTTAAAACTGAAAAGCGGCTGGTGCGTGCGTTTTCTGCTGCGGGCCATCAGACGATGCCTTTTGTGCTTGGAACGTATGCTCTTCAGGCGGCGGCGAAGGATCACGAGATCAGCTTTTCAGCCGTCCGGGCGGGCGGCCTTGTGCCATGGGCCGGCGAGTGGTTTCCGAAGGCGGATGCCCTTGTTTTTGTGGGCGCTGCCGGGATCGCCGTCCGCGCCATTGCGCCGTTTGTAAAGGATAAGCAGACGGATCCGGCCGTTCTGGTGACGGATGAGGGCGGAAATTTTGTAATCCCGATTCTCTCCGGGCATATCGGCGGCGCCAATGAGCTGGCAGTGACGGCGGCCCGGGCGCTGGGGGCACAGCCGGTGGTGACGACGGCGACGGATATCAATAAAAAATTTTCCGTGGACGTCTTTGCCAGGAAAAAAGGCCTCGTCATCGACGAAATCGCCACGGCGAAGAGCATTTCCGCCGACCTTTTGGCCGGGGAGCCGGTGGGGCTTTTCTGCGATTTCCCGCCGGGCGGCGCCGTTCCTGAGGGGCTTTTTTCCAATACCATGTGCCGGCACAACATCTGGATCACCATCAGCAAAAAGAAGGGACGGCTGTTTTCCAGCGACCGGATGCTGCGGCTGATCCCCTCCTGCGTGGCCGTGGGCATCGGCTGCCGACGCGGGACAAATAAGGAGAGAATCAGGGAGGCGCTTTCGGAGGCCATGGAAAAGAACCGGCTGGACATGAGAAGCATCTGCGTCTTTTCCAGCATCGACATTAAGAAGGAAGAAGCCGGAATTAAGGAGCTTTCCAGGGAGCTCGGGATCCCGTTCCTTACATACTCCCGGGAAGAGCTTTTGGAGGTGCCCGGCATCTACACGGATTCGGCCTTTGTCCGTCAGACGACAGGCATCGGAAACGTCTGCGAGCGGGCGGCCATGGCGGCCTGCATGGAGGTCTCGAAAAACAGCCGCCTGTTGTTCCGGAAATGGGCGGGAAACGGAGTGACCGTGGCGGCGGCGTACTTTTGCCCGGAGCTTTTCGGAGAGCCGGAAGGAGGCCTGTTATGATGCTCCTGGTGACCGGGGCAAGCGCCAGCGGGAAATCCCGGTGGGCGGAAAACCGGCTGATGGAATTCGGCGGGGAGCGGGTGTACGCGGCGACGATGATCCCCTGGGACGCGGAGTGCAGGGAGCGGATCAAAAGGCATCGGAAGATGCGGGAAAAGAAGCAGTTTGTCACAGTGGAATGCCCGCTGGATCTCAAAAAACTTGACGGGATTCAGGGAAAGGACGTGCTTTTGGAGTGCCTTTCCAACCTGACGGCCAACGAAATGTACCGGGAAGATAAAGAGGCAGTGAGCGGGACGCCGGAACAGCGGATTTTAGACGGGATTCTTAAGATACGCAGGGAGGCCGCGAACCTTGTTGTGGTGACGAACGAGGTGTTTTCCGACGGGGAGACGTACTCGGAAGAGACGAAGGAGTATATGGAGAGACTGGGAAGGTTAAACAGGGACATCGCAGCGCTTGCCGATGAGGCCGTGGAGGTGGTCTGCGGGATCCCGGTCTTTTTAAAGCGTGCAGAAAGGAGAAATGAGCCGTGATCCTGATTGTCGGCGGTGCGTGCCAGGGAAAGCGTTCCTTTGCGCTGCGCCTTTATGAAGAAAACTGTGGCCGCCCGGCAGAATGCAGCTATGTCCCGGATTTTGAAGCAGTGATGAAGCGGCCGGTGGTGAACCGGCTCGAGGAGTATATCCGGGAATTTGCAAAAGAGGAGAGCGCCGAAGCGGCCAGGGAGAAGACAGAATCCTTTTTGCGGCGGCTTTTAAAGGAAAATCCGGAGGCCATCGTTATTTGCCGGGAACTTGGCTGCGGCATTGTCCCCATTGACCCGGCGGACAGGCTGTGGCGGGATCTTTCCGGCGAGGCCTGCCAGTTTCTGGCCGGGCATTCCCGCGAGGTTTACCGGGTGATCTGCGGGATTCCAATGAAGCTAAAAGGAGAGGACAAATGATTGCAAAGCATGGCGGGGACGTGTACGGGAATCGCGGCGTCGTCCTGGATTTTTCCGTCAACATCAATCCCCTTGGGACGCCGGATTTCATAAAAAAGGCCATGACATCAAGCCTTGATGACGTGAGCCGTTACCCGGACACCAGGTGCCGGAAGCTTCGGTCGGCGGCGGACGCATGGTACCGTGTTTCAGAAGATACGCTTATATTTGGGAATGGGGCGGCAGAGCTGATTTTCCTGGCAGTTCATGCGCTGAGGCCGAAGCGTGCCGTCATAACGGCGCCGTCGTTTCTGGAATACGAGACGGCCCTTGCGGCTTTTGATGTGCCGGCGGACTTTTTCCTGTTAAAGAAAGAGGATGGTTTCCATCTTCCGGCAGACAGGTTCCTTTCGTTTTTGGAGGAAAAAAAGCCGGAGATGATATTCCTTTGCAATCCGGCCAATCCCACGGGGGTGCTTACGGAAAGGGCAGAGATGGGGAAAATTCTGGATTTCTGCGAAACGCGCGGCATCTTTGCCGTGGTGGATGAGTGCTTCCTGGAATTTGTCATGGAACCGGAACGGCATTCGGTGTTAGACCGCGTCCGTGCCGGGAAAAAGGGGCTTCTTGTTCTCCAGGCCATCACGAAGACCTTTGCAGTGCCGGGAATCCGCCTGGGATACGGGTTTCTTTCGGATGCGGCCGTGAGGGAGCGGATGGAAGCCGCGAGGCAGCCCTGGAGCGTCTCTGTGACGGCGCAGGCGGCCGGAGCGGCGGCTTTCGGGCCTGAACGGGAAGCTTTCCTTAAGAAGACACGGGAGTTCCTTTTAAAGGAGCGGCCGTATTTTTCTGAGGAGCTTAAAAAGCGCGGCTTTTTCGTATATGACGGGGCGGCCGACTATCTGTTTTTTGAGGATATCCCGGGGCGGGGGGACGGAAAGCTCTACGAGGAGTGCCTGGCCGGCGGCATTTTAATAAGGAGCTGTGCCAATTACCGCGGCCTTGACGGGCAGTTTTACCGGGTTTCTGTCGGTTCCAGGGAGAAAAACGGGAGATTTCTGGAAATGATTGACAGCCTTTATTAGAAATTTTAATAAAATCTTGTTGAAAATTATTTCGGCCCGGTGGTTGCAGAAAACGGACAAAGCTGTTATACTCTATAAAATACTTCTGAGCAGCAACAGGAGAAGTGTGAGAACTCATTTACAGTCAAAAGAAAGAGAGGGAACCTGAATGGGTAAGATTATTGGAGACGGCATTACTTTTGATGACGTGCTGTTAGTCCCGGCGTATTCCGAAGTAATTCCGAATCAGGTCGATGTTTCTACATACCTGACGAAAACAGTAAAACTGAACATTCCTTTTATGAGTGCAGGAATGGATACCGTTACAGAACACCGCATGGCGATTGCAATGGCAAGACAGGGCGGCATCGGTATTATTCACAAAAACATGTCGATTGAGGCGCAGGCCGAAGAGGTCGACAAGGTAAAGCGTTCTGAGAACGGTGTCATCACAGACCCATTTTATTTATCCCCGGAGCATACACTGAAGGACGCAGACGAGCTGATGGCGAAATTCCGTATTTCCGGCGTTCCGATTACCGAGGGACGGAAGTTAGTCGGCATCATTACGAACCGCGACCTGAAATTCGAGGAGGACTACTCGAAGAAGATTAAGGAGTGTATGACTTCTGAGAATCTTGTGACGGCAAAGGAAGGCATCACGATGATGGAAGCCAAGAAGATGCTTGCGAAGGCAAGAGTGGAGAAGCTTCCGATTGTCGACGACGATTTTAACTTAAAAGGCTTAATTACCATCAAGGATATTGAGAAACAGATCAAGTACCCGAATTCCGCAAAAGACGCACAGGGAAGACTTCTCTGCGGCGCTGCTGTCGGCATTACGGCAAACGTCTTAGAGCGCGTGGAGGCGCTTGTGAATGCGAAGGTGGACGTGATTGTCCTTGACTCTGCCCATGGCCATTCCGCAAACGTCATCCGCTGCGTGAAGATGATTAAGGAGAAATATCCGGAGCTTCAGGTAATCGCAGGAAATGTTGCGACGGGCGAGGCCACAAAGGCTTTAATCGAGGCCGGTGTGGATGCCGTAAAGGTCGGTATCGGGCCGGGTTCCATCTGTACGACCCGCGTGGTGGCCGGCATCGGCGTTCCGCAGATCACGGCTGTCATGGACTGCTATGAGGTTGCCAAAGAGTACGGGATCCCGATCATCGCAGACGGCGGAATCAAGTATTCGGGAGACGTTACGAAGGCCCTGGCCGCAGGCGGAAGCGTCTGCATGATGGGAAGCCTGTTTGCAGGCTGCGACGAGAGCCCGGGAACTTACGAGCTGTTCCAGGGAAGAAAGTACAAGGTTTACCGCGGCATGGGCTCCATCGCCGCCATGGAAAACGGAAGCAAGGACCGCTATTTCCAGACGGATGCGAAGAAGCTGGTTCCGGAAGGCGTTGAGGGACGCGTTGCATACAAGGGCTATGTTGAAGATACGGTGTTCCAGATGCTCGGCGGCCTCCGTGCCGGTATGGGCTACTGCGGCGCACACAACATCAAAGAGCTTCAGGAGAACAGCCACTTCATCAAGATTACGGCTGCTGCCTTAAAAGAGAGCCATCCCCATGATATCCATATCACGAAAGAGGCTCCCAATTACAGCATGGACGAATAAGACAAGACGAATAACAGGCTGCCGCGGGCGGACGGGACCGACTGTCGCCGCGGCGGCCTGTCTGCGTTGGAGGCCGGTTTGGGCCAAGGGGGAAAAGATGGATAATTTTATGAAGATGCTGTCGACGCAGCTCATTCTGATTCTTTACATGGGCGTCGGCTTTTATTGCAGCAAACGGAACATTGTGGACAGGCACACCCAGTCGAAAATGACGGATTTCGTGCTGCGAGTGACGCTTCCCTGCATGATTTTCCAGTCGTTCAACACGAAGCTCACGTCGGAGGTGCTTCTTAAGGCGTCTCTCTGCCTTCTGGTGGCTGTTTTAGTCTGTGCGGCCGCCTGGCTGGCGGGAAAATGGATTTACTGCATGTATCCCTTTGAAAAAAGGAGTATTCTCCAGTATGCGACGCTGGTGAACAACGCCGCGTTTCTGGGGCTTCCGATTATTTCCTCGGTTCTCGGGGATGAGGGGCTTCTTTTGGCGACGGTGTTTATCATCCCCAACCGGATTTTCATGTGGACAGCCGGCATCTCCATTTTTTCGGATACGTCGGACAAAAAGCAGGCCTTTAAAAAGATCCTGTTAAATCCCTGCATCATTGCCGTGTTCCTGGGGATTATCCGGAGCGTGGCGGGGATTTCGCTGCCGGCTTTTCTTGAGAGCGCCCTTACAGGCCTTGGAAACAGCACAACGCCTCTTTCCATGATGCTCGTCGGAACCATGATGACGGCCCTGACCTTAAAATCCTTTAAGGACTGGAGCACCGTGTATTTGGCGGCCGTGCGGCTCATTGCCTTGCCGCTTCTGGCTCTGGCGCTCATGCGTCTTTGCGGCGGCGATGAGGTGATGACGGCCTGCGCCGTGATTTTAACAGCCATGCCGGCAGGCAGCACGACGGCGCTTCTCGCGGAAAAATACGGGGCTGACGCCGTGTACGGGACGAAATGCCTGCTTACCAATACGCTTTTTTCTTTTATAACAATTCCGCTTATGACGCTTCTCGTGTAGATGGAGCGATGCGAAGATAAAGGAGCTTTTTCATGAGTATTTTGAATGTAGAACATCTGACCCACGGCTTCGGCGACCGGGCCATTTTTACGGATGTGTCCTTCCGGCTTTTAAAGGGCGAGCACATCGGCCTGATCGGAGCCAACGGGGAGGGAAAATCCACCTTTATGAACATCATTACCGGGAAGCTTATGCCGGATGAGGGCAAGGTGGAGTGGGCAAAAAATGTCCGCGTCGGGTACCTTGACCAGCATACGGTTCTGGAAAAGGGCATGACGATCCGTGAGGTCTTAAAGAGCGCGTTTTCCTTCCTGTTTGAGTTAGAGGAAAAGATGAACGCCATCTGCGACCAGATGGGGACGGCAGGCGAAGAGGAAATGACGGCCATGATGGAGGAGCTCGGCACGATCCAGGATCTTCTGATGGCCCATGATTTTTATGTGATTGACGCGAAGGTGGAGGAAATCGGCCATGCCTTCGGACTCGATGAAATCGGCCTCGATAAGGACGTGTCGGAGCTTTCCGGCGGCCAGAGGACGAAGGTGCTTCTTGGAAAGCTTCTCCTTGAGAAGCCGGACATCCTGCTTTTAGACGAGCCCACCAACTATCTGGATGTCCAGCACATTGAATGGTTAAAGCGGTATCTTCAGGAGTATGAGAATGCGTTCATCCTGATTTCCCACGACATCCCGTTTTTAAACAGCGTCATCAACCTGATTTATCACATGGAGAACCAGCGGCTCGACCGGTATGTGGGCGATTACGATAAATTCCTCGAGGTCTATGAGATGAAGAAGAGCCAGCTTGAGGCGGCCTACAAGCGCCAGCAGCAGGAGATTGCGGAGCTTCAGGATTTTGTGGCGAGAAACAAGGCCCGTGTGGCCACCAGGAACATGGCCATGTCCAGGCAGAAGAAGCTGGATAAGATGGAGGTCATCGAGTTAGCAAAGGAGAAGCCGAAGCCGGAGTTCCACTTCCTGAATGCCAGGGCCACGGGCAAGGTGGTGTTTGAGACGAAGGATCTGGTGATCGGATATGACGAGCCGCTCTCAAAGCCCCTCAATTTTGCCATGGAGCGGGGCGAGAAAATCGCCGTCACCGGAGCCAACGGAATCGGGAAGACGACGCTTTTAAAGAGCATCCTCGGCATGATCCCGTCGGTGTCCGGTACGGTGGAGCTTGGCGATTATCTGGCCATCGGCTATTTTGAGCAGGAGATGGCGCCGGGGAATACGACTACCTGCATCGAGGAGATCTGGAAGGAATTCCCGTCCTACACCCAGTACCAGGTGCGAGCGGCGCTTGCCAAGTGCGGCCTGACGACGAAAAACATCGAAAGCCAGGTGCGTGTCTTATCCGGCGGCGAGCAGGCGAAGGTGCGCCTCTGCAAGCTCATCAACCGGGAGACGAACGTGCTCCTGTTAGACGAGCCCACCAACCATCTGGATGTGGATGCGAAGGCAGAACTTAAGAAGGCGCTTTCGGAATATAAGGGCGCCGTCCTTTTGATCTGCCACGAGCCGGAGTTTTACGAAGGGCTGGTATCGAAGGTCTGGGACATGAGCCAGTGGTCGCTTAAAATTTAAGCCAGTGCGGATTTAAAGGTTTCCCGCCTGCCGTCTGTATTCCAGCGGCGTGGCATCATAATATTTTCGGAAGGTGCGCGAAAAGTTGCTGGGGCTTTCAAAGCCGCAGTCGGCGGCGATTCCGGTGACGGAGCGGTCGGTTTCTTTGAGGAAAACGGCCGCTTTTGCCATGCGGTGCTTTACGAGGTACTGTCCAGGAGAAATCCCGATGTTGCGCTTGAAACAGCGCAGGCATTCCCGCTCGCCGATTCCCGCAGAGGCGGCAATTTCCGAAAGGGATAAGGGTTCCATATAGTGTTCATGTATAAAATGCATCATCTGCCGGATGCGTCTGGCGTCCGGCGGCTCCTTTCCGGCAGGCGTAAGGAGAATGGGCCGGAACCGGAGATAGAGATTTTTCCAGATGGCCGAAAGCTGTTCCCGGACGGTGAATTCATGGCAGGGCGCATCGTTTTCGAGGGCAGAAAAAGCCAGCAAAAAGCAGGAAATGGCTTCGGCGGCCCAGTCTTCCGCGGGATCGAGAAGGACGGCTTTTACGGCCGGGCATGCAGTCAATGGGTTCACATATTTCGTCTCGATGCTGCTTTGCGGATGGCCGGAAATCAGGCGCGGATCGAACACCAGGGAGAGAAGCGTGCAGGCATGTTCTGCTTCTGCGCCGTGAAGGACGTTGGAGTTGAGGAAGGCGCCCTGCCCCTGTTTTAAGCGCAGGCTGCCGTCAGGCATCTTTAAACGGAGGGAGCCCTGTTCCACAAAAAGAAATTCCGGTTCCTGGTGCCAGTGCCAGGGAATGACAGCGTCTCCGGCCTTTTGAAGGGACATCCGGTACCCGGCGCAGGGAAACGAGGCGTCCCCGCGGGGGAGAAGTTCGCGGCGGTCTCCATCAAGGTTCAGGGCGCAGGAATTTAAGGCCATGGGATCAGTCCTCCTTTCAGTCGTTATTTTTATATTATAGGGCGGAAATTTAGTTGCTTCAACTGGAAAAAGGCGGTATTCTTTCTGTATGAAAAATGTTTCGGAAAAACATGGAAAGGCGGGAAGCTTATGGTGCCATTTGACCTTCATATGCATTCTTTTTACAGCGACGACGGGGAGTATTCGCCAAAGGAGCTGGTGAACCTGTGCAAAAAAGCAGGAATCCGGGTGATGGCTGTGGCCGACCACAACTGTACGAAGGCCTGCGGGCCGGCTCTTTCGGCGGCCGAAGAGGCTGGGATCCGGTCAGTGCCGGCCGTTGAGATTGACTGTACGTTTCGCGGGACGGACCTTCATGTGCTTGGCTATGGGATCCGATATGAAAGCCAGGATTTTGCAAAGATCGAGGAACGGATTGCAGAGCAGAGTGAAAAGGCGTCCCATGAAAGGCTAAACAAGACGAGAGCGCTTGGATTTTTCCTCACGGAAGAGGAACTGGATGAGGAGACGGCCGGAAACTACTGGAAGCATGTGTGGGCCGGAGAGACCTTTGGAAAGCTTCTGCTTGCCAAAGAGGAATACCGGGATTCGCCGCTCCTTCTGCCGTACCGGCCCGGCGGGAAGCGGAGCGATAACCCGTATGTGAATTTCTACTGGGACTACTATTCCCAGGGAAAGCCCTGCCATGCGGCCATGGAGTATCCGTCCTTTGAAGAGACGCTTTCCGTCATCCACAGAAACGGCGGAAAGGCGGTGCTTGCCCACCCTGGAAACAATTTAAAGGGACGCGAAGAGCTGCTGGAGCCCATGCGTGAGCTGGGGCTGGACGGAATCGAGGCTTTTTGCAGCTATCACGGCGAAAAAGAGCGGGAATTTTATGCGGCGTATGCCAGGGCGCACGGCCTGATCCTCACCTGCGGCAGCGATTTCCATGGGAAGGTCAAGCCGGCCGTCGCTATCGGAGGGCATGGGTGTATGCTTTTGGAGGAAGAGATGGAGAGGGAAATTCAGCGCCTTTTGGAGAAAGCGTGAAAAGCACTTGAAAAAGAGAGAGAAAGCGATTATAATAATAAAAAGAAAGCACCCACTCCAACAGTGGATGCCCTTTAGGTGATTAGCGTCCTAACGGACACCGCCCATCCTGGGGGTTAGACAGGGTGGGCATTTTTTATTTCTTAACTTTCTTACTTACTTTTTCAGAAAGGAAATAAGTGCGACAATCAGACCGCTGAAGGATACGAGCAGGCTCAGAATCCCTAATACGACCATAACAGTTTCATAAGCTGTCATCCGCACCACCTCCTTCTTATGTATTCCCTTGCGGGTACACCAAAAAGAGGCCGCCACTCCTGTCATGAGTGCTTTCTGCTTTAAATTCTAACATATTGGTTCATGAAATTCAACCATTAAAATGCTGATCTTCTTTCCTAAAACGCCGTTTTATCCCCTTTCAATCTTCACATCCATAAACTTCTTTATAAATTCCGCGCAGAAGTCCGCCGTTGCCGCCAGCATGGCTTCACCCCATTCTTTCGTGGCTTTTTCTGGGGAATCCGGGCCGTACCAGCCGCTTGCGGAGTACCGGTCCACATGGCGGGGAACCGGGACGGAGACGCCGCCAAAATTCACGTTGGAGGCACCGCCAAAGGTCAGGTCATCGCTCAAGTTTATGGGCTCAAAGGGCATGAAATACTCCATATGTACGCAGGACGGGTCGACTGCCAGCATGGCCGCCGTCTCCTCCCCGCCGCCGTGGCCGCCCTTCCAGTCGGGATTTAATTCCCCGGCCAGGATCCACCAGTTTAACATGCAGCCGAGGGCGCCTTTTTTATCCAGATCGAGGCAGAGCCTCTGGAGCACGGGCGTGTTTCCGCCGTGGCCGTTTAAGAAGACGAAGTGCCGGGCGCCGAAGCCGTAGAGCTGATCGGTGATCCTGTTTAAGAGGTCGTAGAGCCCGTCAGCCCCGATGGTGATGGTGCCGGGAAAATTGGTGTGCTGATCCGCGACGCCGTAAGGAACCGTCGGCGCAACCAGGCAGGAGAGCTTTGGTTCCATCCGCTCGCATAAATTCCTGGGAATCAGAAAATCCGTCCCAAGGGAAAGCTGCGAGCCGTGGTTTTCCGTGCTGCCGACCGGGATGATAACCGTGTCGTTTTTCTCAAAATATTCCTTTGCCTGTACCCATGTAATCCGTTCAAGAAACATACGCTTTTCCGTCCTTTCCAAGGTGGTTTTCGGGCCGCGCCGTCAAAAGAGCGCAGCCCTTTTTCATTTCTTATAGAATACAATGTCCAGGTGCAAAAGTCCATGGGTTTTGGCTACTTTTCTGCGTGAGGAAGGCGGCCGCGGAAGAACCGTTTTTTGCACTCCGACCAGGAGAACGGGATCAGAGGGTAGATGTAGCTCTTCCCGGCGATAGTCTTGTTGAAGACGACGGCAAGGACGGCGAGGGCCGTGCCGATGAGAAAGCCCCAGAGGTTCAACAGGGAAGTCAGAACCAGCAGGATCACGCGCATGAATTTTAAGGCGTAGCCGAGCTCAAAGCTTGCCTGGGAGTAGTTGGCAATCGTCACAAAGGCCATGTAGAGCATGGTTTCGCTGTTGAACCAGCCGGATTTCACCGAGTATTCACCGAGGACGATACCGGCAATGACGCTTAAAGGCGTCGTCAGCATGCTCGGCGTATTGACGGCAGCCAGCCGCAGGCCGTCGATGGCAAATTCCAGGATCAAGAGCTGGAAAATTAACGGCACATGGATCTCGTCGGCCAGCAGGATAAACTGGAGCCAGTCGGGGATCCAGTGGGGATTCTGCATGAGCAAAAGCCAGACCGGCGTCAGAAACAGGGTGAGAAGGCTTACGGTCATGCGGGACAGGCGAAGGTACGTTCCTGTGACCGGCGGAAAATAATAGTCGTCGGCTTCTTCAATGATGTCAAAGACGGACGAGGGCAGGATCATGCAGGCCGGAGAGGTGTCCACAAGGATTACGATGCTGCCTTCCAAAATGGACGCAGCCGCCGTGTCAGGCCGCTCGGAAAAACGGAATTTCGGGAAAGGATTGTACCATTTATAGGGGAACAGGCACTCGGCCAGGCTCTCCTGGTTCATGGTGAGGGCGTCCACATGGAGCTTTTCAATCCGCTCCTTGATGGTGGAAAGCAGCTTTTCGTCCACCCGTTTTTTCATATAGCAGACGGCGATATCCGTGTGGGAGCTGTCGCCGGCCGACAGGATTTCCACGGTGAAATTCGTATCGCGGATGCGGCGGCGGATCAAGGCCGTGTTGAAAATTAACGTCTCCACAAAACCGTCCCTGGAACCGCGCAGCACCTTGTCTTTGTCCGGTTCTGTGACGCCGCGGGCCGGGTAGGTGCGGCAGTCGATGGTGATGCACTGGCCGTACCCGTCGATAAACAGGCAGGTGAGGCCGGAGAGAAGCTGGACGGCAATCTGGCTGTCCTCGGAGAGAAGCCCTGTTTCGCCGTAGCTCACATACTGTTTGGAAAAATCATGGGCATTTTCGGGCATGTCCGCAGGCTTTATGGAGGCGAAGCCCTGCATGAGCCGCAAAAGCACCTCGTCCTTTGTGAAGCCGTCCACGAAATACAGGCAGGCCTGTTTCCCGCCGATTTCGATGGTATGATAGACGATGTCGAAGTTTTTGGACACGTCAAAGAGGCTGTGAAAATGTTCCATGTTCTGTTTGATATCTGAGGAAATCTTCATATTTCATCCTTTCGGCATATGATGCAGATGTTTTGTCCTCTAATATGCCCCAAAGCATGAAAGATTATGCAGGCGCCGCCACGGGCTGTCAGTGAATTTACTATATTCTGTTTGTGCATATTTTACGAGATAATCCGTTGACAAAACGGGAAAAATCTGCTATATTACACAATGTAATGAAGTTGAAGGGGTATCAATTTCGTGAAACTGTATAAGGTGAGGTATTGTACGTGAAGAAAGGCTGCATTCATTGGGGGAATGCAGCCTTTTGCCTTGCGGGTGTGCCTCGTGCAGAGGAACATGCCTGGCGGAGAAGACGTGAATTACGAAACGCCGGAAAGCTCGCGGATCACCTCGCCGGCAATGAGAAGCCCGGCCACCGGCGGGACAAAGGCGATGCTTGCTGGTGCTGGCCGGCCTGTGTTTTTAAGCTCTCCTGGGATGTCAGGCGTCCTTGGGATTTCCTCGGAATAGAGGACTTTTAAGGACGCAATCTCCCGCTTTTTTAACTCCCGCCTCATGACGCGGCAGAGGGGGCAGACGTTTGTCTCGTAAATGTCGGCGATTTTAAAAAGCTCCGGGTGCAGCTTGTTGCCCGTCCCCATGGAGGAAATCAGACGGAGTCCGTTTTCCTTGGCATAGACGGCCAGAGCCAGCTTGGCGCTCACCGTGTCGATGGCATCGATGATGTAGTCCGGCTTCCCGGGAAAAGAAGCAAAGACTTCGTTCAGGTTTTCCGGGAGTACGAAGGCGTCGCTCACCGTGACCTGACAGGAGGGGCTGATGTCGGAAAGCTTTTCCTTCATGACCTCTGTTTTTTTCCGCCCTACGGTGCTTAAAAGGGCAATGCTCTGGCGGTTGATATTGGAGGGGGCCACCTGGTCGGCATCCACGAGGAAAAGCGCCCCGATTCCGCTCCTTGCCAGGGCTTCGGCGCAGTGGGAGCCGACGCCTCCGAGCCCGAAAACGGCCACAGAAGCGTTTTGAAGGCGCAGAAAGCCGTCCTCGCCTAAAATCTGAATCGTTCTTGTAAAAATTTCTCTGTTCATCCATGAGTCTCCATTTCCATCCGGCGGCGTCTGCCTGCCGGAATCTTTCATTATTCTAACATATCTTCCCTTTTTTTGCAAAACCGTGTATAATGGAGAAAAAGCGTCCCGGTTTCAGAAAAAACAGAGGCGTAAGACTGCGTCCGGACGTTGGGGGACGTTCCGGGCAGAAACGGGAGGAAGATGATTTTGGGGGAACAACAGAAAAAGAAAGCAACCATGATGACAGACGGCGTGATCTGGAGGCAGCTCATCGGCTTTGCCGTGCCGTTACTTTTGGGAAACCTGCTCCAGCAGCTTTACAATACGGTGGACTCCATCGTCGTGGGCCAGTTCATCGGAAGTGAGGCGTTGGCGGCCGTCAGCTCCAGCAACTCGTTAATCAACCTGATTATCGGCATGTTCATGGGAATTTCCACCGGCGCCGGCGTCGTAATTTCCCAGTATTACGGGGCAAAGGCGGAGAAAAAGATGCAGCAGGCCGTTCACACGGCCATCACCCTGTGCATGATCGGCGGCGTGATCCTGATCTTTGTGGGAATCCTCTTTTCGCCGTTTATTCTGCGGCTCATGGGGACGCCCGAGGAGGTCATGGTAAACTCCGTTATCTATTTCCGAATCTTTTTCTGCGGCTCCTTGTTTAACTTAACCTACAACATGGCGGCCGGCATCCTGCGGGCCGTGGGGGATTCCAGGCGCCCGCTCTATTATCTCTGTGCCTCGTCCATTACAAATATCGTCCTGGACGTGGCCCTTGTGGTGCTGTTCGGCATGGGCGTAGAAGGCGTCGCCATCGCAACGGTCGCCTCCCAGTGCCTTTCCATGTGTCTGGCTCTCTGGGCGCTCACGAGGACCGAGGATATTTACCGGCTGGATTTTAAGAAGCTGAGGCTCCATCCGCTTATGGTGAAGATGATTATGACCCAGGGGCTTCCGGCCGGGGTCCAGCAGTCCATCATCTCGCTGTCCAACGTCATCGTCCAGGCCAACATCAACGCCTACGGCGCCATGGCCATGGCCGGTTTCGGTTCTTACCTGAAAATCGAGGGCTTTGCACAGCTTCCGATGCAGAGCTTCTGCCTGGCGGCCACCACGTTCACGGGACAGAACATCGGCGCGAAGCGGTACGACCGTGTGAAAAAAGGTATGCTTCAGAATCTGGTGATCTGTTTCCTTTATGCCGGCGCTGCCTGTATCCTGCTTTACATTTTTGCACCGGTGCTGACGGCGATCTTCAGCGAAGAGCCGGAGGTGGTGCGGTACGGTACCCTGACCATGCGGCTCGTGATCCCGTTTTACATGGCGATCCCGATCCACCAGGTTTTAATGGGCACCATGCGCGGCGCCGGAAAGACGTTTGTTTCCATGATGATCTCCGTGGGGAACATGTGTATCCTGCGTATGATTTATATTAACCTTTTCGTGCCGTTTTTCCCGAGCTACGAGGCAGTCCTGCTTTGCTACCCGATCACCTGGGCCAGCACGGCAACCATGGATATTCTTTATGCATGGCGGGGAAAATGGCTTCCAGAAGAAGAATAAAAAGAGGAGTGCGATATGAAAGACGGATTTCTGCGGGTGGCTGCGGCCACGCCGGAGGTGAAGGTTGCCGACCCGGTGTTCAACCGGGAAGCGGTATGCAGGCTGATGAAAGAGGGAGAAAAGGCCGGGGCCAAAGTCATGGTGTTCCCGGAGCTTTGCCTGACGGCATACACCTGCGGCGATTTGTTTCTTCAGGACAGCCTGCTTTTGGCGGTAAAAAGGGAGTTTGAGACCCTTGTGGACTTCACGAAAGACATGGACATGGTATTTTTTGTGGGGCTTCCATGGGAAAAGGGCGGAAAGCTTTATAACGCGGCGGCTGTCATAAAGGGCGGAAAGCTTCTCGGAGTCGTTCCGAAGAAATATCTGCCCAATTATTCGGAATTTTATGAGCTCCGCCATTTTAAGCCGGGAAACGACGTGCCGGAGTTTATTGAGTGGCGGGGAGAACGGGTGCCCTTTGGGAGCCGCATCCTGTTTCCATGCAGGAATGTCCCGGGGCTTATCCTTGCGGCGGAGATCTGCGAGGATGTCTGGGTCATGGATCCGCCGAGCATTTCCCACGCAAAGGCCGGCGCCACAGTCATTGCCAACTGTTCGGCCAGCGATGAGACAACGGGAAAGCATGCCTACCGGAACAGCCTGATTTCCGGCCAGTCGGCAAGGCTTGTCTGCGGCTATATTTACGCCAACGCCGGCGAGGGGGAATCCACTCAGGATCTGGTGTTCGGCGGCCACAACCTGATTGCCGAGGACGGGACGATTCTGGCTTCCTCGAAGCGGTTTTCCGGCGGCGTTATATACGCCGACCTGGATCTGGAGCGGATTAAAAATGAGAGGCGGCGGATGACGACCTTTGAGCCGGAGGAACCGGCCGGCTATGTGCAGGCGGAGTTTGAGCTGGCATGCGAGGAGCTTTCCCTGAACCGCTATATTGATCCGGCGCCCTTTGTGCCTTCCGATGAAGGCGAGCGGGCAGAGCGGTGCGAGGAGATTCTGACGATTCAGGCCATGGGCCTTAAAAAGCGTCTGGCCCATACCGGGGCGGCCCATGCGGTCGTGGGAATTTCCGGCGGCCTGGATTCCACGTTAGCCCTTCTCGTGACGGCCAGGGCTTTTGACATGTTAAAGATCCCGCGGGAAAATATTTTGTCGGTGACGATGCCCTGCTTCGGGACGACGGACAGGACGTACCACAATGCCTGCCTTCTTACGAAAAAGCTCGGCGCAGAGCTTAGAGAGGTCAACATAAAAGAGGCTGTCACCATCCATTTTAAGGATATCGGCCATTCCATGAATGACCATGATGTGACTTACGAAAATTCCCAGGCCAGGGAGAGGACGCAGGTGCTTATGGATCTTTCCAACAAGACGGGCGGCCTGGTGATCGGAACCGGCGACATGTCGGAGCTGGCGCTTGGGTGGGCCACCTATAACGGCGACCACATGTCCATGTACGGCGTCAACGCCTCGGTGCCGAAGACGCTGGTGCGCCATCTCGTCCGCTACTACGCCGATACCTGCGGGGACGCAGAGCTTCGCGCAGTGCTTCTGGACATCCTGGATACGCCGGTGAGCCCGGAGCTTCTCCCGCCGGAGGACGGAAAAATCTCCCAGAAAACAGAGGATCTTGTGGGGCCCTATGAGCTTCACGATTTCTTCCTCTATTATATTCTTCGTCTGGGATACCGGCCGGGAAAGATTTTCCGCCTGGCAAAAATTGCATTTGAAGGCCAGTACAGCCCTGAGGTAATCTATAAGTGGCTAAACACCTTCTACCGCCGGTTCTTTTCCCAGCAGTTTAAGCGTTCCTGCCTGCCGGACGGGCCGAAGGTGGGTTCCGTGGCCGTATCGCCGAGAGGCGATTTAAGGATGCCGAGCGACGCGGCAAGGCGCGTGTGGATGGACGAACTGGAAACAATAAAGCCGAAGGAAGCATAGCATGATTACAAGCACAAAAAATGAACAGGTAAAGCATGCGGCAGAGCTTTTAAAAAAGGCGAAGACGCGGAACGAAGAAGGGCTTTTTGTGGCCGAGGGCACAAGGCTTTGCCAGGAAATCCCGAAGGAGCGGGTGGAGCGGCTGTTCCTTTCGGAAAGCTTTTTAAAGGGCAGTGACGGGAGCCGTTTCCTTAAGCAGTTTGAGGGCTGCCGGACGGAAGAGGTGAGCGATTCCGTTTTCGCATCCATGGCCGATACGAGGACGCCGCAGGGTGTTCTGGCAATCGTCCGCCAGTACGCCTATACGTTTGACGACATGTTCCCTAGAGGCGGGGCGGCCCATCTTATGATCCTGGAAAGCCTCCAGGACCCGGGGAACCTGGGCACCATCGTCCGGGCCGGTGAGGGAGCGGGAATCACCGGCGTCATCATGAGCCGGGATACGGTGGACATCTATAATCCCAAGGTGATCCGCTCCACCATGGGTTCTGCGCTCCGTGTCCCGTTTCTTTACACAGAGGACATCCTGGAAGCATGCGCGGAGATGAAAAAACGCGGCGTCAGGCTGTATGCAGCCCATTTAAAGGGCAGGAATAATTATGAGCAGGAAGATTATACTGGTAATACCGGCTTTCTCATCGGGAACGAAGGGAACGGCCTGAGCGATGCGCTTTCGCAGACGGCTGATGCCTGGGTGAAGATCCCCATGGCCGGTAAGGTGGAGTCGCTCAATGCGGCAGTGGCGGCCTCGGTTCTGATGTTTGAGGCCGCAAGGCAGAGGCGGCTTTCGACAGACAAAGGAGTGAGCGTATGACGGCGATAGGCTGGCTGATTGTTTTTGTGATCCTGATCGGGATCGAAGTGATGACGATGGCGCTTACCACCATCTGGTTTGCCGGCGGCGCCCTGGCGGCGTTTTTCATGGCCCTGGCAGGCCAGCCGGTGAACGCGCAGCTCGTCGTGTTTCTGGCGGTTTCCTTTGTGCTTTTGATCTTTACGCGGCCCTTTGCCGCAAGGTTCATAAACAAGGGAACCATAAAAACAAATGCGGAGAGCCTGGTAGGGAAAAAAGCCAGGGTAACTTCGGAAATCAACAACGGGATTTCTGCCGGGGCGGCCGTCTTAAACGGCCAGGAGTGGACCGCCAGGTCGGCGGACGATGCCCAGGTCATTCCGGAAGGGGAAACCGTTGTTGTGAAGGAAATCCGCGGTGTGAAGCTGATTGTTGAGAGAGTGAAAGAGGGATAGGAGGTAACGGAAATATGGGATTTATACTTGTGACAATTCTTGTGCTGATTGTGCTCCTTCTGTTGGTTTCCTGCATCCGGATCGTGCCCCAGGCCAGCGCGGTCGTAGTGGAGCGGCTTGGAGCGTACCTGGATACCTGGTCCGTGGGACTCCATTTTAAGATGCCGTTCATTGACCGTGTGGCGAAGCGTGTGGTTTTAAAGGAGCAGGTGGTGGATTTTGCGCCGCAGCCGGTGATTACAAAGGACAATGTCACGATGAAAATCGACACGGTGGTGTTCTTCCAGATCACGGATCCGAAGCTTTACGCATACGGCGTGGAGAACCCGATCATGGCCATTGAAAACCTGACGGCTACGACACTCAGGAACATCATCGGCGACCTGGAGCTTGACCAGACGCTGACCTCCAGGGAAACCATCAACACGAAGATGCGGGCTGCCCTCGATGTGGCCACTGATCCGTGGGGCATCAAGGTAAACCGCGTGGAGTTAAAGAATATCATCCCGCCGGCAGCCATCCAGGATGCCATGGAGAAGCAGATGAAGGCAGAGCGGGAGCGCCGTGAAGCCATCCTGCGGGCAGAGGGCGAGAAGAAGTCCACAATCCTTGTGGCAGAAGGAAAGAAGCAGTCGGCGATTCTGGATGCCGAGGCTGACAAGCAGGCGGCCATCCTTCACGCCGAGGCGGAAAAGGAGAAGCGGATCCGCGAGGCAGAAGGCCAGGCGGAGGCGATCCTTAAGGTTCAGCAGGCCAACGCGGAGGGCATCCGCATGATTAAAGAGGCAGGCGCCGATGCGGCCGTCCTTCAGATAAAGAGCCTCGAGGCCTTTGCGAAGGCGGCTGACGGAAGAGCCACGAAGATCATCATCCCATCGGAAATCCAGTCCATTGCAGGCCTTGTAAAGAGCTTGACAGAGGTTGCAGGAGCCGGGGACGACGGGAAAAATGCATAGAAATAGTTAGGAGAAATGCCGGATGACTGGAAAAGACAAAGGGAGAAGAATCCAGAACAGCTCTTTCGGCCTGGATGCCATGCACATTGTGATTGGGGCGGCCGTTGTCGTTCTGGCGGTGATTTCTTTCATCGACCCGGACGGCAACATGGCGCTGTTCCCGTTAATTTTTCTGCTGGCGGCCGTTTTGAACCTGGTGACGGGAAATTACAGGCTCGGCCGCAGCGGGCGGGACAAGAAACGCCGTTTATCGGCCGTCCTTCAGATGTTTTTCGGCCTTCTCCTTCTGGTGCTCTGTATCATAAGCGCAGTCAGCATCTGGTGGAGGTAGGAAATGAAAAGCGAGATTCTTAAGCTCTTAAAGGAGGCAGAGGGCTACATATCGGGACAGGAGCTCTGCGAGCGGTTCGGCGTATCCAGGACGGCCGTCTGGAAGGTTATCAATCAGTTAAAGGAAGAGGGATATGAAATCGAAGCCGTCCGGAATAAGGGATACATTCTGACGGGAGTCGGGGATGTCCTTTTGGCAGAAGAGCTGGAGAGCGCCATCCATACGAAGTGGGCCGGACATCCGGTGATCTGCTTCGGCGAGACGGATTCCACGAATATCCAGGCCAGGCGCCTGGCAGATGAAGAGCATGCGCCTCATGGAACCCTTGTGACGGCGGAACAGCAGAACGGCGGCAAAGGCCGGAGGGGCCGGACATGGGAATCGCCGTCCGGCGTCGGGATCTGGATGAGCCTTCTGTTACGCCCGGAAATCCATGCGGTGTCTGCGTCCATGCTGACCCTGGTGGCCGCTTTGGCGGCGAAAAAGGGGATTTTTGAGGCCACGGGCATCCAGTCGGAGATCAAGTGGCCAAACGACCTCGTTTTAAATAAGAAAAAAATCTGCGGGATCCTGACGGAGATGAGCACGGAGCTCATGGAGATCCAGTACGTCGTGATCGGGACAGGCATCAACGTAAACATAAAAGAATTTCCGGAAGAGATAAAGGAGACGGCCACGTCGCTGTTTCTGGAGACCGGGAAAACCCATAACAGGAGCCGCATCATTGCAGGGATCATGAAGGCCTTTGAGGAATACTATGAGATTTTTGCAGAGACGGAAGACATGTCGGGGCTCATGGAACAGTACAACAAGAGCCTGGTGAATTTAGGACGCGAGGTCTGCGTGCTGGCGCCGTCCGGGGAATTTCGCGGGATCTGCGAGGGCATCGACGACCAGGGCTCTCTCATCGTAAGGCGTGAGGATGGGACGGTCTCCCATGTGGTTTCGGGAGAGGTTTCCGTGAGGGGGATTTATGGATACGTCTAGGAAAAACCTCTACGGAGGGATCCAGACGGTCTTCCCGAAAGGCCGGGAGCTTCAGCCGGAGGAACGGCTTCTGGCGGCGAAAAAGCCACTGCTTGCCTGGTACGGAGAGCACAAGAGGGAGCTTCCATGGAGAGAGAACCGGGACGCCTACCGGATCTGGATTTCGGAAATCATGCTCCAGCAGACGAGAGTCGAGGCCGTGAAACCGTATTTTTTCCGTTTCATGGAACATTTCCCGGACATTTCTTCTCTGGCGGCGGCCAGCGAGGAGGAGCTTTTTAAGTGCTGGGAGGGCCTTGGCTATTACAGCCGGGCCAGGAATTTAAAGCGGACGGCGGAAATTGTCAAGGCAGAGTACGGCGGCGTCCTTCCGGCTTCCAGGGAGGCGCTTTTATCCCTTCCCGGGATCGGGAGCTACACGGCAGGCGCCATCGCTTCCATCGCATACGGCCTTCCGTGTCCCGCCGTGGACGGCAATGTGCTCCGGGTTTTATCAAGGGTGACGGGAAGCCGGGAAGACATTTTAAAGCAGTCCGCGAAAAAGAAGATGGAGGCGCTGGCAGAGACGCTTCTTGCAGACGGAGACGCCGGTGACATCAACCAGGCGTTAATCGAGACGGGAGCCATCGTCTGCGTCCCCAACGGGGAGCCGCTCTGTCCGGAATGCCCGTTTTATACGGTCTGTGCGGCCAGGGAACAGGGGCTTACGGGGGAAATTCCCGTGAAAGCGCCGAAAAAGAAGAGGAAAATTGAGGAAAAAACCGTATTATTACTGGAATATGGGGATAAAATAGCCATAAGGAAGCGAGAGGATAAAGGACTTTTGGCTTCCCTCTATGAATTCCCGAATCTTCCGGGGAAGCTTGCTCAGACAGAGATAGAGGCGCTGTTTTCGTTTCCTGTGGAGACGGAGAGCACCTGTTCGGCGCGCCATATTTTCAGCCATACGGAATGGCACATGGCGGGATACGTGATCCGTCTTCCGGAAAACCTTCCGGACGGCTGGAACCAGGCGCTCCCGGGCGGCCTGATCTTTGCAGAGTACGGCGAGCTTCAGGGCAGGTATGCGGTTCCAAGTGCCTTTGCGGCTTATAAAAAACTTCTGGAGGAAAGACAGGGAGGATGAAGCCATGAAGAAGATGCTGTTTATTGTGAATCCGCGGTCAGGGAAGGAACTGATGAAGGGGCGTCTGATGGAGGTTCTCGATATTTTCTGCAAGGCCGGCTATTATCCGACGGTTTATCTGACGCAGAAGCCCGGGGACGGAAGGGAGCAGGCGAAAAAGCTCGGTTCCCATGTAAATCTCGTGGTGTGCAGCGGCGGCGACGGGACGTTAAACAGCGTAGTGTCGGGGCTCATGGAAGGGAAAAAAATGCCGAGGCTCGGCTATATTCCGGCCGGTTCCACCAACGATTTTGCAAGGAGCATGAAAATCCCCTCAGACATTAAAAAGGCAGCGGAGCTTGCCGTCACCGGCATTCCGAAGACGCTTGACATCGGCAGGTTCGGCAGCAGCCAGTATTTCGTCTACATTGCGGCCTTTGGGGCTTTTACGGAGGTCTCCTATAAAACATCCCAGGGAACGAAAAATATCCTGGGGCACCAGGCTTATATGTTAGAGTGCGTCAAGCACCTGTCGTCCTTAAAATCCCATAAAATGAAGGTGGAATGGGACGGGAACGAGCTGGAGGAGGAGTTTATTTTCGGCATGGTGACGAACTCGGTCAGCGTGGCCGGCTTTAAGGGGCTTGTGACTCAGGACGTAGTCATGGACGACGGGCTTTTTGAGGTGCTTTTGATCCGCGCGCCGCGAACGCCTGTGGATTTCTCGAATATTATCTCCTATATGTTCCTTAAGGAAGAGGAAAACGACTATGTCTTTAAGTTTAAGACGGATAAATTAAAGGTCACATCGGAGGAACCGGTGGACTGGGTCCTGGACGGGGAGTTCGGCGGCTCCATTACGGAGACGGAGATCGAAAACGTGTTCCGGGCAGTTTCCTTAAACGCCGGAAAACCAAAGAAAGAAGCCGCAGAATCCAGAAAGAAAATTGTTGAAAAATGTAATTAGATAGTATATAATGAACCGTTGTGGAAGAACGTAACATAAGGCAGATTCCACCTGAAAGGGCGTTTTTTGTGGAGAAAGAAGTATTTTTAGAAAAACTCAAGAAACTTGTCGAGCTTGGAAGGTCAAAGCAGAATGCATTGGACGTGACGGAAATCAATGACTTTTTTGCCGGAGACAATCTGGGCCCGGAGCAGATGGAGGAGATTTATAATTATCTGGAGCACAGCAACATTGATGTGGTTCCGATAATCGACGACGCATTGCTTGCGGATGATGATTCCCTGCTCCTGGACGATCTGGACGGCGATTTTATCGACAAGGGTGAAGAGGACATCGACCTGGATGCCATTGATCTTCTTGAGGGCATCGGAACCGAGGATCCGGTCCGCATGTACTTAAAGGAGATCGGCACGGTTCCGCTTTTGTCTGCGGACGAGGAGCTGAGGCTTGCAAAGAGGAAGGCCGAAGGGGACGAGGCGGCAAAGGAGCGTCTGATCGAGGCAAACCTGCGTCTTGTAGTCAGCATTGCAAAACGCTACACGGGACGCGGCATGAGCTTCCTGGATCTTGTCCAGGAGGGAAATCTGGGCCTGATTAAGGGCGTAGAAAAGTTTGATTACACGAAGGGGTATAAGTTAAGTACATATGCTACCTGGTGGATCAGACAGTCGGTGACGAGGGCGCTGGCCGACCAGGCCAGGACGATCCGTGTGCCGGTGCATATGGTGGAAACCATCAACAAGATGTCAAAAATGCAGAGAAAGCTTACGCTGGAACTTGGCTATGAGCCGTCGGTGACAGAGCTTGCGGATGCCCTGGAAATGTCCGAGGACAAGGTGATGGAGATCATGCAGATTGCCAGAGAGCCCGCATCTTTGGAGACGCCCATCGGCGAGGAGGACGATTCCAACCTGGGAGATTTCGTTGCCGACAGCAACGCGCTGACTCCGGAGGGGAATGTGGAGTCCGTTATGCTGAGAGAGCATATCGACGCCCTGCTCGGAGATTTGAAGGAAAGGGAGCGCCAGGTGATTGTGCTCCGGTTCGGGCTTGAGGACGGCCATCCGAGGACGCTTGAGGAAGTTGGAAAGGAATTCAACGTCACCAGGGAGCGTATCCGCCAGATTGAGGCGAAAGCATTGAGGAAACTTAGAAATCCTGTCCGCAGCAAGCGGATCCGGGATTTCCTGTAAATGGAAAAGGGGGCAGCAGGCGAGGCCGGCTGTCCTCTTTGCATGGGCGGAGGAAGCCATGAACCAGAGGAATTACCAGAAGGAACTGGATAAAATCATAGAGGGGCTTGAAAAGGAAGGGCGGGTGCCGTCGCTCCTTCTCCATAGCTGCTGTGCGCCTTGCAGCAGCTATGTGCTGGAATATCTGTCCAGGTATTTTGCCATTACGGTTTTTTATTATAACCCGAACATTTACCCGCCCGAGGAGTACGTCGAGCGGGAGGCCGAGCAGGAGCGGCTGATTTCGGAGATGGAATTTGTCCATCCGGTGCGGTTTTTAAAGGGGACGTATGATCCCGAGCGGTTTTACGAGACGGCAAAGGGCCTGGAGGCAGAGCCGGAGGGGGGACGCCGCTGTACGGAGTGCTTTAAGCTGCGGCTTCGGGAGGCGGCCAGGGAGGCGAAAGAAGGCGGCTTTGACTTTTTTACGACGACGCTCACCATAAGCCCGTTAAAGGACGCGAAACGGCTCAACGCCATTGGCGAGGAAGAGGGGGAGGCGGCCGGAGTGCGCTTCCTTCCGTCGGATTTTAAGAAGAAAAACGGCTACAAGCGTTCCACGGAGCTTTCCGCCCTTCATCATTTATACCGGCAGGATTACTGCGGCTGCGTCTTTTCCAGAGAGGAAAGAAGAAAACAGGCGGCCGCGTCTCCTTGACAGCCGGGACATTCTATTATAGAATGCAAGAGAGAGGAAGGGGATATTATGGTATCAAAAAAAATACAGGTTGTAAATCCGACGGGACTGCATTTAAGGCCGGCAGGGCTGGTCTGCCAGACGTCGATGAAATTTACGTCAAAAGTCAATCTTTTGTATAAGGACAAGGAAATCAACGCCAAAAGCGTCCTGAATGTCATGGCGGCCGGGATCAAATGCGGGACGGAGATTGAGGTCTGCTGCGAGGGGCCTGACGAAAAGGAGGCCCTTGAGGCTGTCTGCAAACTGATCGAGACGGAGCTTAAGGATTAAACAGGATCATTATCATATGGAACATTGGAGGAAGAAACGATGAGTGAGCCAGAAAATTGCGGCGGAAGCTGCAGCACCTGTTCTTTGGACTGCGACAGCAGGAAGACGGGCAAAAACAGCTTTGAGGAGAAACTGAGCGAGGGAAGCTCGGTAAAGAAGGTAATCGGAATTATCAGCGGAAAGGGCGGCGTCGGAAAGAGCCTTGTGACATCCATGATGGCGTGCCGGATGCGGGCGAGGAACCACAGGACGGCAATCCTGGATGCAGATATTACAGGGCCGTCGATTCCAAAGTCCTTTGGCCTTCATGAGCCGGTGGGCGTGACGCCGGACGGGAAACTGATGATCCCTGGCGTCAGCGCGACGGGAATTGAGATTATTTCCGCAAATATGGTGCTGGAAAACGAGACGGATCCCGTGATCTGGAGAGGCCCGGTCATTGCCGGCGCTGTCAAACAGTTCTGGGGCGAGACGCTGTGGCAGGATATTGAATACATGTTCGTGGACATGCCTCCGGGAACAGGTGACGTGCCGCTTACGGTGTTCCAGTCGCTTCCGGTGGACGGCATCATTATCGTGACGTCGCCGCAGGAGCTGGTGTCGATGATCGTAGCGAAGGCCGTGAACATGGCAAAGAAGATGAATGTCCCGATTCTGGGCCTTGTGGAGAACATGAGCTATCTCACCTGCCCGGACTGTGGGAAAAAGATTTCTGTTTTCGGTGAGAGCCACCTGGAAGAGGTTGCAAAGGAATACGGCATCCCGGTTCTGGCTCAGATCCCGATCCGGCCGGAAATCGCAAGGGCTGTGGACGAGGGAACCGTCGAGTATATCGACGCAGATTTCCTGGATCATGCGGCCGATGTGGTGGAAAGCCTGTAATAAAGTCTGGAAAGAAAAACCCCTGGTTTCTTTTGGGAAGCCAGGGGTTTTGTGTATGTTAGACGGGATTTTTTGTTTTTACAGCAACACCTTTTTGTTGTCAGCGCCGGGTGTCGTCACGATAACCGTTTCCGGGGTGATAATAAGAGCGCCCTTGGCAGTGGCGGCGCCTTTAAACATGTCGGATACCAGCTTTTTGTAGGTGTCGACGACGGGGCCTTCAGTGGTGTACACGGCCGTCCCTTTGATCTGGTAGCCCTCCATGGAGGCGGGATCGCAGGCGGAGACGGCAATTTTTCCGTTGGCCTCGATGTTTTTCAGCGTGGTCTCTAAGAAGACGTCGCCGACGGTGAGGGTGCCGTCTTCTGCCACGGCCTTAAAGGCCACGGGAACGGCGTTTGGCTCGTCGGAGCAGGTTGCCAGGTACCAGATCTGTTCGTTTAAGAGCTTTGTCACGTTTTCATTTAGTTTCATGTTTTGTTTCCTCCGTTTCGTTTTTGATGGCTTCATTATAGGAGAAAAACTGCGGCAGAGGAAGATATAAGCAAATTTATGAGCTGATATGAAATTTCATAGTAACTTGTAAAATTGCTGACAGGCAGTTACAATGAAAACAGAAAGGGGGAATGGTTCATGTACCAGAGAAAAATAGAAAAGGATATCCGCTGCCCGCTGGAATACGGGCTTGAGATTTTCGGCGGAAAGTGGGCGTCCCGCATTATCTGCGTGCTGGCGGAAAAGGAGACGCTGCGGTACAGCGAGCTTCGCAGAGAGATGGGGAATATTACGGACGCGGTGCTGGCTGCCTCTTTAAAGCAGCTCATTTCCGATGAGATTGTGGCGAGGAAATCCTACGACGAGATTCCGCCGCGGGTGGAATACAGCCTGACGGAGCGCGGGAAATCCGTCGTCCCCATTCTCCAGAGTATCTGCCGCTGGGCCGGTGCCTTCCATAAGGAGGATTATGAAAACACGATGATCCAGTGCAGAAAATGTGATTACAGGAATTAAGGTGCAGGCGGGTTTTCCTGAATGTAGAACAGGATTTTCGTGATGTATTCGTTTTTGTCCCTGGCGGTAATGTAGTCATGGAGGCAGAACTCATAGGAATCGGAGCATAAAGTCAGGGCATGGGCGGCGCAGTAGTCCAAAAGCTTTTGGTAGGAAAGGCCGATGGACTCATAGGAGCCGAAATGGTGGATGGTCACGCAGGTGCCGGCCGGCAGTTTTTTGATGGCTCCGGTTTCCTGGGAGCTTTCAATGGGAAGGAAGGCCGTGGAGGCCTCGGTGAAGCGCCCGGCCCTGATTTTGTCCAGGGGCACGATGACGCCGGACTGGAGAAAGACCGGCAGGTTTTCCCGGAAGGCCTGGGCGTAGCACTGTTTCGTTGCGAGGCTCACTTCCGTCAGGGAATAGGGCGGCATCACGTCCCGGCAGAAAATGTACTGAGTTTCCGCCCTTTCCACGGAAAACTCCCGGTTTTCCGGCTTTGCGGCTTCTTCCATCTTGTCGCAGCGGTGCTTCAGGCGGCTTTTTATGAGCGTCAGCTCTTTCAGTTTTCCTTCGATGGCAGACATCTGTTTTTTTAAGACAGCGATGCTGGTCTCAAGATTCGAGCTTTCCATGTATTCCCGGATTTCTTCCAGGGAAAACCCGATCTTTTTCATGATTAAAATCGTATCCAGGTCGTCGAGCTGGCCGGCGCTGTAATAGCGGTAGCCGTTTCTGGGATCCACGCAGGCTGGTTTAAAAAGGCCGGTCTTATCGTAAAAGATCAAAGTCTGCTTGGAGATATTCTGATAATCTGCCAGCTCGCCGATGGTGAACAGGTTCTTTTTGTCCATGTGCGTTTGCCTTCTTCCCGGTTTTTTGTGAACGCTTAAAGTTTACCACATTTCTTTGGCCGTTTCCATGATGAGAAAAAATAATTTTTGTTTTAATGTTCTTTTAATTTTTCTCCGGTATCATAAGGGCATAAACAAAGAAACAAAATCCATGAAAAATAAATTTTCCAAGGAGGAGACGATACGATGAAAAAGATGTTTCGAGTTCTGACTGCTGCGTTTGTAATGGGAGCAATCCTTGTCCCGACTGCATTTCATGCGATGGGAGCCGAAGTAAGTGAAGCCAGGGCGAAGGAGATAGCCATGGAACATGCCGGCGTGTCCTCAGATCACATTGCCTTTAGCCGGACGGAACTGGAGTATGAAAAAGGGCGCCAGGTCTATGACGTGGAGTTCTATACGACGGATTATATGGAATATGACTACGAAATTGAGGTGTCGACGGGAAACATCCTTTCTTATGATTACGACGCAGAGTATTACCAGGCAGATAAGGCCAGGGAAGAGGGACGCTACCACAACGGGACATTAAAAGCACAGGAAAATCCCGGACAGGTGAAGCTTGAGGATGCGAAAAAGACGGCTCTGGCACATGCCGGCGTTTCCGAGGATCAGGCCGTATTTTTAAAGACAGAGACGGATTACGACGATGGCCGCCAGGTTTATGAGATCGAGTTTTTCACGGAAGATTTCCGGGAGTATGATTATGAGATCGACACGGAGAGCGGGGAGATCGTAAGCTATGATTTTGAAGTGAAGGCCGTAAAGGAGACGAAGGCGGGAGGGAGCCCGGTAAGCGCCGAGGAGGCAAAGAAAATCGCTGTCGCCCAGGCAGGGCTTAAGGTTTCCGATGTGACCTTTGTGGAGTTCGAGCAGGATTATGACGACGGCCGCCTCACTTACGAGGGGGAATTCCTTCATGGAACAGACAAGTATGAGTTTGAGATCGACGCCTCTGCGGGCGCTGTGACAGATTGGGAAAAGGAGAGCATTTACGATTAAGGATATTGTGACTGACGGCGGGCCGATTGGGGCCTGCCGTTTTTTCCGTGAAAAACAGTTGCCAGACGGCCTGTTTGCATTTAAAATGATAAGTACCGGCTCGAGTTTGGCCGGGAAGAAAGGATGCAGGGAAGGAAATGGAAAAGAAGAACTACGGGATCATCGTCCTGGATCTGGACGGGACGCTGACGAACAGGGAGAAGAAGATCACGCCGCGGACGAAGGCAGCGCTTATGGAAGCCCAGGAGCGCGGAAAGATTGTCGTTTTGGCTTCGGGGCGGCCGACGATGGGCGTCATGCCGCTTGCGAGGGAGCTTTCGCTTGAAAAATACGGCGGCTACATCCTTTCTTTTAACGGCGGAAATATCATAAACTGTGCCACCGGGGAGCTGGTGTTTTCCAGACAGATTCCCATCGAAGCAAACAGGAACATCATCTGGCTGGCTGAGGACAGCCGTGTGGATTATCTGACATATGAGGGAGATCACCTGGTGACAAACAACCGGGAATGCCCTTATGTGAAGCTGGAAAGTTCGATTAACCATATGGAACTGGTGGAAAAGGAGGACATGGCATCCTATGTGGATTTCCAGGTGCCGAAGTTTTTGCTGGCTGACGACGGGGACTACCTGGCGACCGTGGAGCCGAAGGTGAAGGCGGCACTGGGCAAAAATTTCAGCGTTTACCGGTCGGAGCCGTTTTTCCTGGAAATTCTTCCGCGGGGCATCGACAAGGCCCAGAGCCTTGCAAGGCTTCTCGAACGGCTTGGGATGACGAAAGAGGAGATGATCGCCTGCGGCGACGGCTATAATGACCTTTCCATGATCCGCTTTGCCGGCCTCGGCGTTGCCATGAAGAATGCGGTTTTTCCGGTCAGGAAGGCGGCAGATTTTATTACTGCCTCCAACAATGACGACGGCGTTGCGCTGGTGGTGGAAAAATTTATGGTGAATTTGTAATAGTTCAGCCATGCAGAACCATCTGGCAAAATGCTGTGTGGGAGCTTGCTCACTAAGCAGTATTTTGCCAGATGGTTCTATACGGTGAACGCCCGACATGAATAATTTGACGGCCAATACCATTTTTCTTCTATTAAATATAATGGAATCCGTCAAATTATGAATGGCATGGCTGAACTGTTACACAAATTTATAACGATTTCGCGGAAATGCTGGACGTAATAACTTTAATGTGTTAAAATGTGAATGCGAAAGGCAAAAACTGGAAGATGTTATATTCATAAATTTTACGCGAGAAGGGGAATTGCAAAATGAACAAGAAAATTAAGACAGAAGCTGTGGATCATCTTTTTGAGGCGATCCTGACGTTGCAGTCGCCGGAAGAGTGCTATGCGTTTTTTGAGGATGTCTGTACGGTGAATGAACTGCTGTCGCTGTCCCAGAGGTATGAGGTCGCAAAGATGCTTCGGGAAAAGAAAACGTATCTCGACATTGCCGAGACCACGGGCGCTTCCACTGCAACCATAAGCCGTGTGAACCGGTCGCTGAATTATGGGAATGACGGTTATGACATGGTGTTTAAGCGGATTGAGGAGAAGAAGAGCGGGGAATAAGAGTGTGGAAAAAAGGGATTTCCGGGGCAAAAAATCATGCGCCGGAGATCCCTTTCTTAAGTTATTCCACCTTTTTAAATACCGATTTCGGCTGGCCGCAGACGGGACAGTGATAATCGTCGGGCAGCTCCTCGAACGGCGTTTCGCCATCGTAGACATAGCCGCAGATACCGCAGACGTATTTGGCAGCCGCCGGTTTTTCTTCTGCCTCCTCCTTAATATAGGTGGGGGCATTTTTCGGGCTCTTTCCCTTGATGACGTTGTGGTAGTAGGCATATGTCATGGCTTCGCCGTCTTTTAAAAGGTCGGCATCCAGCACGCGCCCTAAGAATACGGTGTGGGTCTCGGTTTCCATCTTGTCAATGACCTCGCAGACCATGTAGGCGCAGGCATCTTTTACGATGGGAAGGCCTTCTTTTGTCTCGTATTCCACAGATGCGAACTTGTCGTTGTCCTTTCCGGACTGGAAGCCGAAGGTTCCGATGAGCTTTGGATCCGACTCCTCTGAGAGGATGGAGACGGCAAATTTTCCTGTTTTCTGGATACAGGAATTTGTGAAGTTGTCATGGTTGATGCTGACTGCCACGGAAGCCGGCTCCGAAGTAATCTGCATGGCGCTGTTGGCCGTACAGCCGGTGGGGCGTTCTCCGTCCAGAGTGGATATGATGTAAACTCCATAGGAGAGCTTACGGAATGCAAACGGGTTGATACGCATCAATCCTCCTTTCAGGATCGTTTTTATTTTTTCTTTTTCGGCGGGGTTTCCTTTCGGATCTCGTCGGTCAGGGCCTCGATCATCTGCTTTTTCAGGAAGACGTCGAAGGCCAGCTCGCAGATAAAGGCAAAGAGCTGGAGGGAATCCCGTTCCGGCTGCTCCACGCCTGAAAAGCTTTTTTGCGCCTCCTCGAATTTCGCCGTCACATCGTCTTTCAGCCGCTGCTTCTGATCGTGGGCCATGGAAAAGACCTCGTCATAGATCTCAGAGAGCGGCAGTGCAGTTTCGCCGAAGTGGTTCTCAGTCACATTGGAGAGGACGGCTTCGATGTCGTTGAAGGTTAAAACATTTTTAAAATAGTAGATAAAGATCAGGAGCAGCAGGTGCTCCTGGGTGTATTTCTTCTTCACAGGCGACGGGAGAAGATTGTTTTTGGCATAATTGTTAATCATGGTCTTTGTCAGGATTTTGTCCTCCGGATACCGCTTCATGTCTTTTAAATGGTCTTCCATAAAGGTTGTCACCTGATCCATGTATAAGTCGATCTTGGGGATTTCGCCGAGCTTTATATGGCTGAGCCCGTCAAGGCGGTCTAACAGCATTTGCAGCTTTTCTTCGTTGGTTTTCATGACATGATGGCTCCTTTCATGCTCTATTATATAGTAATAAAAACCAGATGACAAGAGGCAAAAGAGACGAAAATCGGAAGCAGAAAAAGATTTTTCCATCCGACAGTGACAGGGACGTGAAAATATGGTATGATGACCGCACAGCGGGCATTTTACCTGCGCATGCCGGTTTCTGCGTTTACCGCAGAAAGCCGGGCGCTAAAATCCGCCGGAGGCACCATGGCTGTGCAGCGGACATGGTATGATGACCCGGAAAGGGGAAAGAAATGACAAACTACGATACATTGAATCCAAAGCAGAGAGAGGCTGTTTTCCATACGGAGGGGCCGCTTCTCGTGCTGGCGGGGGCCGGCTCGGGAAAGACAAGAGTGCTGACGTACCGGGTTGCCTATCTGATTGAAGAAAAGGGCGTGGCGCCGTGGAACATCCTGGCGATTACGTTTACGAATAAGGCGGCAGGGGAAATGCGGGAGCGTGTGGACGGGCTGGTGGAGCACGGTGCTTCCAGCGTCTGGGTCAGCACGTTCCATTCCCTCTGCGTGCGGATTTTGCGCCGGTTCATTGAGAACCTGGGATACGGCACGAATTTTACCATCTATGATACCGACGACCAGCGGACGCTCATGAAGCAGATCGTGAAGGCGGCGAGCCTGGATCCCAAGCAGTTTAAGGACAGGAACCTGCTCGGCATTATTTCGTCGGCGAAGAATGAGCTGATCGGCCCGGAGGAATTCCTTTTGAGTGCCAGGGCTGAGGGGAACATGCGGCTCCAGAAGATCGGCGAGCTTTACGCGGAGTACCAGAAGCAGCTTAAGAAGAACAATGCCCTGGATTTTGATGACCTTCTCATGAAGACCGTGGAGCTTTTTGAGGCGAAGAAAGAGGTGCTTGAGTATTATCAGGACAGGTTCCGCTATATCATGGTGGACGAGTACCAGGATACCAATACGGCCCAGTTCCGTCTGGTAAGCCTTCTTGCGGCAAAGTATAAAAACCTTTGTGTTGTCGGCGATGACGACCAGTCCATTTACCGGTTCCGCGGCGCCAATATCCGGAATATTTTAAGCTTCGAGGAGACGTTTCCCGGGGCACATGTGGTGAAGCTGGAACAGAACTACCGCTCGACGAAGCGGATTCTCGCAGCGGCCAACGATGTGATTAAAAATAACATGGGCAGGAAGGAAAAGACCCTCTGGACGGACAATGACGAGGGAGAAAAAATCCGTGTGAAGATTTTTGATACGGCCTACGATGAGGCCGAGGGCATCGTGCGCGACATGATGAAGCGTGGGAAACCATGGAAGAATGATGCCGTTCTTTACAGGACAAATGCCCAGTCGCGGCTTCTGGAGGAAAAGCTGGTGTTTTACGGGATCCCCTACCGGCTGGTGGGCGGCGTAAATTTCTATCAGAGGCGCGAGATCAAGGACATTCTGGCCTATTTAAAGACCATCGCCAACGGACGGGATGACCTGGCAGTCCAGCGGATCATCAATGTGCCGAAGCGCGGCATCGGCGCTGCCACGGTTGGGCGCGTCGCCATGTTTTCAGCTGAGCGGGACATGAGCTTTTTTGATGCCCTTGTCCGGGTCGAGGCTGTGCCGGGCGTTGGGAAGGCGGCCGGAAAGATCACGAAGTTTGTGGATCAGATTCTGCATTTCAGGCATGCGGTCCGGGACGGCGCGGACATCCGGACGGTGATCGAGGAGCTGTTGGAATCCACCGGGTATGCCGAGGAACTGAAAGAGGAAGGCGAGGTGGAGGCCGAGACGAGGCTTGAGAATATTGAGGAGCTGGTAAACAAGGCAGCAGCTTACTGGGAGACGGCCGAGGATCCGACGTTAGACGGCTTTCTGGAAGAAGTGGCTCTGGTGGCCGATGTGGACAGCCTGGATGAGTCGGAGGACCGTGTGGTGCTCATGACGCTTCACTCGGCCAAGGGACTGGAGTTTCCTTATGTCTATTTGAGCGGCATGGAGGACGGGCTGTTCCCGAGCGCCATGGCGATGTCTGACGATCCCGAAGCGCTGGAAGAGGAACGGCGCCTCTGTTATGTGGGCATCACAAGGGCCAGGGAGGAGTTAATGCTCACGGCGGCCAGGCAGCGGATGGTGAAGGGGGAGACGCGGTTTTCGATCCCGAGCCGGTTCCTTAAGGAGATTCCCGAGGAGCTTATGGATGAGGAGATGCAGGAGGATTCTGTTTTCCGGCCGGCAAGGAGAGAAAAGCAGGACTTTGATGACAGTGCCCTGCCCTGGGGGAATGCCTATGGGAAATCCTCCGAAAGCCATGAGGAGCGTTCTTCCGGCATCAGCATGTTCGGTTCCAGGCCGGAAAGCTACGGAAGCCGGCCGCAGGCAGGAAAGAGCGCTTATTTGTCGAACGCGCTTAAAACGCCGGGGAAGCCGGCTTTCGGAAAGACGTTTTCCGTGACGAAGGAGACTCCGGAGTACGGCGTCGGGGACCGCGTGCTGCATGCGCGGTTCGGAGAGGGCACTGTGAAGGAGATTAGTGACGGCGGCAAAGACTTTGAGGTGGCCGTGGAATTTGACCGTTTTGGCGTAAAAAGGATGTTTGCGTCGTTTGCGAAGCTGAAAAAGCTGTGAAATTTTTAAATTTAGGATAGTAAAATTCGCAGAATGATGTTATACTGTTAAAAAGAATTTTTGTTTGTAAGAAAACAGAAAGGATGTGCAGGCATGAATAAGTTCGATTTGATGAGTAAGGATGCTCTGAGCAAGATGGAGGAGTTGGTAAACGCTTCCAGACTGAATGAACTGCTCCACAGGAAAGAGGAAGAGGAGAAAAAGAAAAACTGCATCCTCTGGGTGTTGGCCATCATTGGCGCGGTAGCGGCAGTGGCA
Organism: Eubacteriaceae bacterium Marseille-Q4139; assembly: GCA_018223415.1. Lineage (NCBI taxonomy): Bacteria > Bacillati > Bacillota > Clostridia > Eubacteriales > Eubacteriaceae > Eubacteriaceae bacterium Marseille-Q4139. The sequence continues at coordinate 3,202,330 of JAGTTQ010000001.1, forward strand.
GCAATCGCTTACGGCGTGTACCGTTTCTTTACGCCGGATTACCTGGAAGATTTTGAGGATGACTTTGACGATGATTTCGACGATGACTTCTTCGAGGATGAGGAGGAGAAGCCGGCGAAAGCAGAGGAGAAGGAAGAGAAACCGGAAGCATAAAATCTGACATGAGGGGCTGATGCAAAGTGCTTGCACAGCCCTGTTTTCATGTAATGGGACGGATTGCAGGAGCCAGGCAGCCGGTGCCGGGCGTTTGGATGATAAAATGGGAACAGGAGACTGGAAATGAAGAAAGGCGAGATTTATACAGGCATTGTGGAACGAGTCGATTTCCCCAATAAGGGGATTCTTTTTGTGGACGGCGAAAAGGTCACGGTAAAACATGTGCTGCCGGGACAGACCGTGGAGTTTGCCGTGACAAAGCAGAGAAAGGGAAAGTATGAGGGACGGCTTTTGTCGGTGGTCTTGCGGTCGGAAGCGGAGTATGAAAAGCCGCGCTGTCCCCATGCCGGTGTCTGCGGCGGCTGTTCGTATCAGTCGCTTCCATATGAGGAGCAGTTAAAGCTCAAGGAGAGCCAGGTGCGCGCGCTTTTAGACGGCGTGTGCGGGGGATATGAATTTGAGGGGATTAAGGGCAGCCCGCTCACGGAAGGGTACCGGAATAAGATGGAGTTTTCTTTCGGTGATGCACAAAAGGACGGGCCTCTGGAGCTGGGAATGCATAAGAGGGGGAGCTTTTATGATGTGGTGACCGTGGACAAGTGCTGTCTGGTGCATCCGGACTGCTGCCGGATTCTGTCGGAGACGCTTTCTTTGTTCCGGGAGCATGGGACGGGATTCTATAAGAAGCTTTCGCATGTGGGATACCTGCGGCATCTGCTTGTGCGCCGCGGCGTGAAGACCGGAGAGATCCTTGTGGATCTTGTGACGACGACGCAGACGGAGGGAATCAGCGCACTTGGATGGAACGAGGCGGAGCTTTTGGAAGAGTGGAAAAAGCGGCTTCTGGAGCTTCCGTTGGACGGGACGTTTGCCGGTATCCTTCATACGAAAAACGACAGCCTGGCCGATGTGGTGAAGAATGACGGGACGGAAACTCTGTACGGGCAGGACTTTTTCTATGAGGAGCTTTTGGGATTAAAGTTTAAGATTACGCCGTTCTCCTTTTTCCAGACCAATTCTCTGGGGGCTGAGGTCTTATATTCGACGGCGCGGGAGTATATCGGTGATACGAGCGGACAGAGGGTGTTTGATCTGTACAGCGGTACCGGTACCATCGCCCAGATTCTAGCGCCGGTGGCCGAGCATGTGACAGGCGTGGAAATCGTGGAGGAGGCCGTCGAGGCGGCAAAGGAGAATGCGGCGCTCAACGGGCTTTCCAACTGCGATTTTATCGCCGGGGATGTGTTAAAGGTGCTGGATACGCTTGAGGAACGGCCGGACTTGATTGTTCTCGACCCGCCGCGGGATGGGATCCACCCGAAGGCGCTGCCGAAGATTATGGATTATGGCGTGGAACGGATTGTGTATGTGTCCTGCAAGCCGACGAGTCTGGTGAGAGATTTGGCGGTGCTGATGGATGGGGGGTATGTTGTTGAGAAGATTTGTTTGGTGGATATGTTTCCGGGGACTGGGCATGTCGAGACGGTTGTCTTATTAACCCAAAAATAAACCCACACCCAACCACCACAAATATGCCTCTCTGCCAGGAAAGAAGAAACAATTAAAATATCATCCAATGTTCCAAAACAATCAAAATTGCATATAAACGAGCCCAGATAAAGAAACCGATGACCGCACTCCAGCGATTATCGGTTTCTTTTATAAATCTCCCGCAAATAAAATGAACCAAACAATCCCCTAAAAACAACTATATCATATAAAGATTGCAATCCTTATAAAAGCAGCAGAAAAAAGGAGCAGTGATGAAAAAGTCGGAAATAGAAAAATGTATCGCACGATACGGGGTAGTGTCAAGTATTTTTCGCAAAATGGTTTGCAGGGTCTGGCATGAGTGAAGTCAGCCAGCAATGGAGGCATCTTCAAGGGCTGCCTCCAGGTGCTTCATGTTCATGTACTTCTTGTTGCCCCACTGGGTGCCGGCCACATGGCGCAGCCGGGCACAGACCAGCATAAGGGCGGAATTGCCGTCCGGGAAACTGCCCACCACACGGGTACGGCGGCGGATCTCCCGGTTGAGTCGTTCAATAACGTTATTGGTACGGATGCGAGTCCAGTGCTCGCTGGGAAAATCGCAGTAGGTCAGCGTCTCCTCAATGCCATCCTCTACCTTCTTGGCCGCCTCTTTCAGTTTCATGGAGCGCAGTTCTTCCACCACAGCTTTGGCCTTTTCCCGGGCTGCTTTCTTGCTTTCCTGGGCGTGGACCGCCTTGAGCATCTTTGCCACCAGCTTCACCTTGGAGCGAGGCGTGACCGAGAATACATTGCGGTAAAAGTGGACGGTACAGCGCTGGTACTTGGCTTCGGGGAATACTTCTCCCACGGCCTCCAGCATACCAAGGCACTTGTCTCCAACAATGAGTTTCACACCGTCCAGACCTCGGCCACGCAGCCACTGGAAGAAGCTGACCCAGCTGGACTTGTCCTCCTTCATGCCCTCGGCGGCACCCAGAACCTCACGGTATCCGTCCTCATTGACCGCAATTGCCACAAGAATGGCTACGTTTTCAAATTCGCCGCCCCAGTTACGGCGCAGATAGATCCCATCCACATAGACATACGGATATCGTCCGCCTTGCAGAGGACGGTTCCGCCAATCCTCGATGTGGACATACGCTTTCTTGTTTAACTCACTTATAGTGGAGGGAGAGACTTTGCTACCCCAGAGGGCCTCGGTAATATCCTCCACACGCCGAACGGATACGCCTGCCAGGTACATCTCAATGAGGGCTTCTTCCACGCTGCTCTCCCGGCGGCGATACCGCTCAATGATGGCGGTTTCAAAAGAGATTCCCTTGAGTTTGGGAACCTTGAGAGTGACGTCCCCGGAAGTGGTGGTGAGGTTACGGTTGTAGTGGCCGCTGCGATAGCCCTGACGCTGCTCATTGCGCTCGTACCGGGCCGCCTGGGTCAGCTTCTCCGCCTCGGCCTCCAGCAGTTCGTTGAGGGTTTCCTCTACGCTGCCTCGTACCAGTTCTTTGATTTGACCCTTGATTACTTCCTCGTTAAGCTGTACAATCTTTTCGGACATGGTTTGTTGTCTCCTTTCAGAATGGTGTGTCGTGACTTCATTCTACCAGAGGGCTGCAAACCATGTCTCTTTTTAACTACTTTTCAATTTGCGAAACTTATTGTACCTTATCCGATACGGAAAAGATGTATATTCCTTTTGCTGTTATTTAACGGCAAACAGAACGGAGGCAGACGACCTTTACCAGGATACGTTTGTAAAGGCGATGGAACGGGGGATAACGCTTGACCGGAATCCGAAAAGCTTTCTTTTAAGCATTGCCTGCAAATTGTGGAAAAACAAGCGGCGCAAGGACTTAAATGCAGGCAGGCTTTTTTGCAGAGAAGATGTTTCCTGCATAAATGAGAACGATTTTCAAATGAGACATGAAAATTCGGCGGAAGCGATAGCCATGCAAAACGATACGAATGCCAGAATCCAAAATGCCGTGAGAAAACTGCCTGAAAAATTGAAAATCACAGCACTTTTATATTATATGGAGGAGAGAAGCGTCGAGGAGATTGCCGATATCCTTCATATACCGAAAGGGACAGTCAAAAGCAGGCTGTTTCAGGCAAGAAAACGCTTATATAAAGAGCTGGAGGAAGTATTATGAATCATGATTTTGACACCAAAATAAAAAACGCGATGAAACCTTCATGGGAGGCAGACGTTTGGCTGAATCAAAAGATTATTGACAAAATTGGAGAGGGGAATTATGCGAAGAGAAGGCGGATCAAGAATCCGGCGGCTGCGGCCCTGGCGATATGTTTTGTGATGCTCAGTTCGATTGGAGTCGTGGCGGCAGCAAAATATTTTCATGCGGCGCATGTCGCAGAAAGGATAGGAGATAAAAAGCTTTCAAAAGCATTCCGGGAGAACATGACAGCCGAAATCAATGAAACGCAGAGGATTGGAGACTATACGTTTACGCTGTTGGGCATAGTGTCCGGGAAGGATTTGTCTGAACTGGAATCCATGATAAAGGAGGAGCGCCTTGATGACCGAACGTATGCTGCGCTGGCGATAACAAAGTCTGATGGGAGCGGAATGACGGAAAAAGATGAAAATGGATATCAAAAGGGGTATCTGGATCAATTTTTTGTGTCGCCGCTCATAGAAGGATATGAACCATGGAGCTATAACATCCATTCCTTCCATGGAAATGCCGCATGCTTTGTGGAAGACGGCGTATTATACTGGTTAGCAGAATGCGACAATCTGGAGAGCTTTGCCAGCCGCACAGTGTATCTTTGTGCAACAGAAACAGCCGGCAGCATGAAGGCTGCGTATTTGTTTGACGAAAGTTCCGGTGCAATATCACGAAATGAGGAATACGAGGGCTTTAATGCCTTGTTTACACTGCCATTCGATGAAAGCAAAGCATCCGAGGAAGCCGCAGAGGAATACTTGGAAAAAATCCAAAATCAGGAGACGAAGGATGTGCATGACGCTCATGCGGAGTATGGGCTTGATGAAGAATGGCTGGCGTCCCTGCCTCAGAAGGACAGAGAGAGCATTCTGGAAGCTTACGAATTTGCAGCATCGGTGAATCGGGACAATATTGATGAGCTGTGCGTCCCGGTTGAGCAGTCACGGCAGACCGTGTATCCGGATCCGGACGGGATGATTGTTTTTACTGACCGGAGCGGCGGCAGCAGTGAGAAGTTTCTCGCAGAATGGTTTTTCATCGACTTTGAAGACGGAGAATATGGGATGTCGGAACATATCAGCTATGGATATTCGGAAGAGGGGATCGAGAGCCTGCGGTTTACTGCTTACAGCAAAAATGCAGACGGTTCTTATACGAGATTGGAGTATGTGCCAAGATAGACGTATTCCGACAGGAAAGTGCGTCAAGTCCGGCTGTTTTTCACGGACAAATCCCCCATGATTCGCGGACCAGCCATTCTAACAGGAAAAAATCAAGTATAATGAAGACGGAATAAAGTGGAAGAGTCAGATAGGAGAGAAGTAAGGAGAAGCTTGCGGCGTGTAGAAAGCGGGGAGAGGCTTTCTGGCCGCAGGCAGATCCGGCAGCGGGAGGACAGCCTTATGCGGGCAGCCCTCCCGTTGTTTTTTACTGCACAAACCCCGCATCACTCCCGTATCAGAAAAACTGTTGCCAAAATGCATGCAAAGCCAACGAGCTCTGCCGCAGAAAAGCTGGAATGCAGCCAGAAGGCGGAAAGGAAAGCGGCTGTCAGAGGTTCCAGGCAGGAGAGCAGGGAGGCCTTCATCGGGCCGGCCATGCGGATGCCCTGGAGAAACAGGGAAAATGCCCCGACGGTGCCCAGAAGGACAATGGCTGATAAAAGTACCAGTGCATAGAGATCCAGTCCGGCCGGAATTTCCCATGCCCTGACGGCCGCGGAGAGGACAAGGCCGCCGATCAGCATGCCCATGCCCGTAACGGGGAGGCTTCCCCAACGCTCCACCGGCCGCCTGGAGAGAAGGGAGTAGCTGGCGGCGCCGAGGCCCGCGGCCAGACCCCAGAAAAGCCCTTTGGGGGTCAGTTCCATGCTGCCCGGGGTTCCGCCTGTGGAAATCAGCCAGACGCCGAAAAGCGCCAGTGCGATGCCAATAAGGATCGGTTTTTCCGGCAGCTTCTTCGAAGTAATGCAGAGAAAGACTGCGACGAACACGATGGACAGGTTCTGGAGCACCGTTGCCGTGCCGGAATTTGTCCAGCGGATTGCATTGAGATATGCAAGCTGGCAGAGCATAAGGCCTGCCAGGGAGAAAGCGGCGATTTGGAACAGTGATTTTTTATCTTTCATGAGGTCGCCGAAGCAAAGTTGCTTTTTGGCGGTGACCCAGACCATGAGAAAAATCCCTGCCGCGGTCATGCGGACGGCTGTCACCCAGACCGGGTCTGCTGTGTATCTTTGAAAGAATGCTTCACTGATGGCGCCGGAGATACCCCAGCTGACGGCACCGGCTATACAGCAGAGGACGCCGTACGTGTGTCTGCTTAAATGTTTTTCCATGTCGATGGTTCCCTTCTATTTTGCTGAATGTATTGACTTTTTTATTATATAGAGGTTTAATAAAGACAGTCTATCAAAAAAACGCCTAAAATTATCATTATATTGAGGAGTTATGATTATAAACAGCTTGAAAGTAGGAAAAGACAGCGAAGAGGAGCTTCAGAGGATTCTGCCGGGATTTCCCGTTTCCGTCTACCAGACGGATTTTTCCAGGCGGGATTATCAACGGGTCAACTGGCACTGGCATGATGATTTCCAGCTATGCTGTGTGACAAAAGGAGAAGTGCTGTTTTCGGCTGCCGGGAGGGGATGGAATGTCCCTGCCGGAACGGGGATTTTTATCAACCGCCGGCTGGCACATATGGCCGAGCCGCGCCAGCCATCATCGGCCTATTACTGTGTCGACGTTTCGCCGGAGCTTCTCTGCCCCGCGGCATGTGAAGAACTGTGGGCGCGGATGCTGGCGCCTTTTGAGGAAGAAGAGAGTGCTCCGTGCTTTCTGTTTGACGGCAGCCATCCCGACGGGGCCAGGCTTATGAGAGCCGTGCACCGGATTGTGAGTCTGTCCATGGAACGGGAACGGCCCGGCTGGGAACAACTTTTATGGGGCGAGCTTCTCATGGCCTGGCCGGCAGTTCTATGCTGTTTTCGCGGGGAAACGTCCCGGGGGAACGCCAGGTCGAACGAGCGGCTCCAGATGCTTCTTGCATATTTGAACTGCCATTACAGTGAAAAGGTATCGCTCCGGGAGGCGGCAGAGCAGGTGTTTCTCTGTCCGGAGGAATGTGCCCGCTTTTTTAAGAGGATGACAGGGAAGACCATGTTCGGGTATCTGATGGAGTACCGCATTGAAAGGAGCATGGAACTCCTTGGCAGCACGGAGTTTTCCGCTGCCGAAATCGCGGCGCAGACCGGCTTTTCCTCTCAGAGCTATTTTACCGTGTGCTTCCGCAGGCAGACTGGCCTCACACCGAACCAGTACCGCAAAGGCCTCGCCGCCCCTGCCAAAATTTGACACATGCCCCGCATTATATTATAATGGTGAAAATACATCCCGGCAGCAGCCGGAAACACAGGGAGAAATTCGGAAAGGAAGAAGACAGATGGAAAAACGATGGAACCAGTTTGAAAAAAGAACTTCCGACTGCTATACCGATATGATTACAAAGAGCGGGGACATAGAGCTGTGGAATGAAACCTTTGAGGTGCTTTTGGACATCATAAAGCAGGAGCGCGAGGAAGACCCGGAATATGCGAAAGAGCTTTACGAGCTGGATGAGAGCACGGATTACGATTATGATGTGGAAGGCTGGCTGGAAGACTATATGGACGAGCTGGGAACCCGCGGATACCTGGAAAAGCTGATTTCCGTGTGTGAGACCCTGCTCGGGCTGTTCCAGTGGAAAGAGGTTTCGCCGTCCGAATACCGGCTTCAGATTGCCTGGGCGCTGCGGAACGGGAAGGAACTGGAAAAGGCGAAAGAATTCTGTGAAAAGTGGTACCAGGAAGACTCCGGGGATGTCATGGCCCAGGCGGCGCTTATCCTCGTCTGCATCGACCGCGGAGATTTTGAGACTGCCGCAGGGCTTGCGGAACGCCATTTGAAGGAACATGAAACGTGCACGGCGGAAAATGAAATCCTGTTTTTGGCGGCAGACACGCTCTATACGGCGACAGGTGACAAAAAAGCAGGAAAGCGGATCAAAAAGGCCATCAAAGAGTTTGAGAAAGAGATGCAGGAATTTTTAGACGTTATGGAGGACGCTGAGCCGCTGGAGTTTTAGGCGGGACAACAGGAAAAACGGAACCAGACAGGAGGGTACGGCAGTTTGCTGCACCCTCTTTTTTCATACGGATAAGCATAAAATCCCGAAAGCTGGAGATAGTACAGGAAGAATAAAGGAACGAAGATGAAAGGCAGGAAGGAGCAGGAAACATGCAGGCAGGAAAAGCAAGCATTGTGTTTGAAAATCCGCCTCTTCTCACAGCGGCGGCATCCATCGTCGGAAAAAAGGAAGGCGAGGGCCCTCTCGGGCCGTATTTTGACAAGATTCTTTCCGGCGATCCCATGTTCGGGAAAAAGACCTGGGAGGAGGCGGAGAGCGAGCTTCAGAGCCAGACGTCGAAGCTTGCGCTGGAAAAGAGCGGCTTAAAGAAAGAGGACATCCGGTATCTGTTCGGCGGTGACCTTTTAGCACAGATCATCGCCACCTCCTTTGGAAGCGTCGATCTGGAACTTCCGATGTTCGGGCTTTACGGCGCATGTTCCACCATGGGAGAGGGCATCGGGCTGGCATCCATGGCTGTGGCCGGCGGCTTCGCAGATCATGCGATGGTGACGACCTCCAGCCATTTTGCCTCAGCGGAAAAACAGTTCCGTTTTCCCCTGGAATACGGGAACCAGCGTCCCTACTCAGCCACCTGGACGGTCACAGGCTGCGGCTCAGTGATTCTTTCGGCGGCCAAAAAGGGGAAGAAAAAAGAGACGTCCCTGGCGAAGGTGACAGCCATCACGACGGGAAAAATCATCGACATGGGCATCCGGGATTCCATGAACATGGGGGCGGCCATGGCGATGGCGGCCGTGGATACGATCCTTACGAACTTCCATGACCTTGGCGTGGACGAGAACCATTACGACAAAATTATCACCGGCGATTTGGGGCAGGTGGGGAAGCGGCTTCTTCTGGACTTCCTAGACAAGGCCGGACATGACGCGGAAAGCCGCTACATGGACTGCGGCATCGAAATCTTTGACGCCGCCAGCCAGGACACCCACGCCGGCGGAAGCGGCTGCGGCTGTTCGGCCTCGGTGCTCTGCGGCTATATTCTCCCGCGGATCAAAGAAGGCCTCTGGAAGCGGGTTCTGTTTCTTCCGACGGGGGCGCTGCTATCCACCGTAAGCTTCAACGAGGGCCAGAGCGTCCCGGGCATCGCCCATGCTGCGGTGCTTGAAAGCTGCGAAGAATGAAAAAAGAAAGGCGGTAGATACCTTGGATTATATCAAAGCGTTTCTTGTGGGCGGCATCCTCTGCATGCTGGTGCAGATTTTAATGGATAAGACGAAGCTGATGCCGGGCCGGATCATGGTGCTTTTAGTCGTCAGCGGCGCGATTTTAGGATATCTTGGCTTTTATGAACCATTTGCCCAGTGGGCAGGCGCCGGGGCCACGGTACCCTTAAGCGGCTTCGGGAACACCCTCTGGAAAGGGATCTCAAAGGCCATGTCCGAGGACGGCTTCCTCGGGATTTTTAAGGGCGGGTTTACGGCGAGCGCCGTCGGGATTTCCGGCGCCCTGATTTTCGGCTATCTCGGTTCCCTGATTTTTAAGCCGAAGATGAAAAGCTAAAACGCCGCGTGTCCGGTGCACCGGAAAAACAGCCATATTGGAGATAAAAAGAGCCGGCAGGGCATGTCCGGGGACGGGCTGCCTTTGCCGGCTTACTGGCTTTTATATTCTTTGGGGCTGCGGCCGAATTCCTTTTTAAAGGCCTTGTGAAAGTTGGAATAGTCGTTGAAGCCGCAGCGCATACAGGCATCCATCATGGCGGCGCCTTCGGAGATCATGTTGCGGGCCACGGTGAGGCGCTTTTTTATGATGAACTGGAACAGCGTCAGGCCGGTGTACGCCTTGAACTGGTGGGAGAGGTAGGACTTGCTGACAAAAAAGGTCTCCGCAAGCCGGTCCAGGGTCAGCTCCTCGTCCAGATGATCGTTGATGTAGGCGACGACCGCATTGATCTTCTCATTCTCCGTGATGTCCTTCGGGAGAATCGCAGAGTCCGCATAGTAAGCCCGGTTCAAATAGACCATAAATTCGATCAGGTAGATATTTTCCAGGACGCTGCTTCCAAGCTCTTTTCCGTCCCGGTTTTCGATGATCTTCTCTAAAATGTTTTTAAGACGCGCCACCAGGCCGCTTTCCGGGCGGATGAGCTGGTGTTTTTTTGCGCTGGCGTCGGCGAAGCAGTCCGTCAGGCTGGAACCGAATTTCGCAATCTGGGACAGGTAGGACGGCATGATCCAGAGGACGAACCGTTCATAAGGCTTTCCTGGCCGGATGTCCGGCCGGTGGATGTCCTTGTTGTCGGTTAAAAGAATGTCGCCTGGCCGGAGAAGGTAGGTGCGCCCCTCGATGTTGTAGGAGACATTGCCGGACAGAAAGAAAAACACCTCGTAAAATTCATGTTCATGAAAGTCCACCACAGGGGGAATAATATCAAAATAGTGGTAGCATTCAAAATCCGGACGAACCATAGTCTGCCGGAGAGAAAAAATATCTTTGTGCATATAATACAAAAATACCTCGCTGTTTTTGTATATAATTATGGATTATAGCAATTTATACCAGATTTTAAGCAGTATATCCGATGAGAAATCACGGACAACCTGCTATCATTATAATAAAGATTCAGGAAAATTGCAAATAGCGGAAAGCAAAAAAGAAGGAGGAAAGCAAGTATGAAAATGTCATTTCGCTGGTATGGGGAGTCGGATCCGGTTTCTCTGGAATACATCTCCCAGATCCCGGGCATGCGCTCCATCGTCTCTGCCGTCTATGACGTGAAGCCGGGCGAGGTGTGGCCCGAGGAGAGCATCGAAAAGATCAAAAAGGACTGCGAGGCCCACGGGCTCGTATTCGATGTGGTGGAGTCCATCCCCGTGTCCGAGGACATCAAGCTCGGAACAGAAAAGAGGGACGCCCATATCGACGCCTACTGTGAGAACATCCGCCGCTGCGCCAAATACGGTGTAAAATGCGTGACCTACAATTTCATGCCGGTTTTTGACTGGACAAGGACACAGCTTGACAAGAAGGCGGACGACGGCTCCACGAGCCTTGTGATGTACTGGGATCAGATGAAGGGATTAGATCCCTTAACGGACGACATCAACCTGCCGGGCTGGGATGCCAGCTACACCCAGGACGAGGTGCGCGGCCTGATCCAGGCATACGGAAAGCTGGGCGAAGAAGGCCTCTGGAACAACATTGAGGTGTTTTTAAAGCGCGTCATCCCGGTGGCCGAGGAGTGCGGCGTCGTCATGGCGCTCCATCCCGACGATCCGCCGTATCCGATTTTCGGACTGCCCCGGGTCATCACCTGTGAGGAGAACCTGGACCGGTACCTTTCCATCGTGGATTCCCCGTCCAACGCCCTCTGCCTCTGCACCGGCTCCTTAGGCTGCGCGAAGTTCAACGACATCCCGGCCATGGTGCGGAAATATTCTGCCATGGGACGCATCGGCTTCATGCACATGCGGAACGTGAAGATCATGGACGACGGTTCCTTTGAGGAGCGGGCCCATCTTTCCGGCTGCGGCTCCCTGGATATGTATGAAATCACGAAAGCCCTCGTGGAGACAGGCTTTGACGGCTATGTGCGGCCGGATCACGGGCGCATGATCTGGGGCGAGACCGGGAAACCGGGCTACGGCCTTTACGACAGGGCCCTGGGAGCTGCCTACTTGAACGGACTTTTTGAAGCATGTGAAAAATCATGGAATAAATAGAAGAAAAAGGAGAGCGTGATTATGGAAAAGAATGTACTGAACACAGATCTGACCGGAAAGGTGTGCGTAGTTACAGGTGCAGGCGGAGCCATCTGCGGCATGTTTGCCGAGAAGCTGGCGGCTGCCGGCGGCAAGGTGGCTGTGCTTGATCTCAATGAGGAAGCGGCAAAGAAGGTGGCCGATGGGATCACAGCCCAGGGCGGCATCGCAAAAGCTTATAAGACAAACGTCCTCGACAGGGAAAACCTGGAGTCCGCCCATGAACAGATTTTAAAGGATCTCGGCCCCTGCGATGTGTTAATCAACGGCGCCGGCGGCAACAACCCCCGTGCGACGACGGACAATGAGTTCCATCATGAGGCCAAGGACATCGAAAACTGCAAGACCTTCTTTGACCTGGATAAGTCCGGTGTGGAGTTCGTCTTCTCCTTAAACTGGCTGGGCACGCTGCTTCCGACGCAGGTGTTCGCCGCAGACATGATAGACAGAAATGGAAATATCTTAAACATCGCCTCCATGAACGCCTACACGCCCCTTACGAAAATCCCGGCATACTCCGGCGCAAAGGCGGCCATCGTAAACTTCACCGAGTGGCTGGCAACGTACTTTGCAAAATCCGGTATCCGCGTAAACGCCATTGCCCCCGGCTTCTTTGTGGGAAACCAGAACCGTGCCCTGCTCTTTAACGAGGACGGGACACCGACGGCCAGAACCGCAAAAATCCTGGCGGGAACGCCCATGGGACGGTTCGGCGAGCTGGAAGAACTTGTGGGCGCCGTGCTGTTTTTATTAAACAACGATGCGGCCGGCTTCATCACCGGCGTCTGCATCCCGATTGACGGCGGGTACGCCGCATATTCCGGAGTATAAAAACAGGCTTCGGATAAAAGGAAGAGGGCAGTCTTATGAACAGGAAAAACAAATTTCGCGCGGCCGCATGCATGGCGGCCCTTGCCCTTGCGTCGGGGGCCCTGACCGGCTGCCAGAGTGCCGGGGACGACAGGCGGATTATCCGTATCGGCCACAACCAGTCCACCAACCACCCGACCCACATTGCGCTGGCGGCTTTCGAGGAATTCATCGAGGAGCGGCTCGGCGATAAATACAACGTGGAGGTATTCCCGAGCGAGCTTTTAGGCTCCCAGAACGAAATGGTGCAGCTGACCCAGACAGGCGCCATCGACTTCTGCGTCGCCTCCAACTCCCTTTTGGAGACCTTCAGTGAAAACTATACCTTATTTAACCTTCCCTACCTTTTCGCGTCCTCGGAGGCCTACCACGCCTCCATGGACGACGGGGAGGTCACAGGGCCGATCTTTGAATCCACAAAGCAGGCCGGCTTTGAGGCCGTGACATGGCTGGATGCCGGAACGAGAAACTTCTACACGGTGGATAAGCCCATCGAGACCGTTGCCGACCTGCGGGGATTAAAAATCCGTGTCCAGCAGTCGCCGACTAACGTGCAGATGATGAACCTTTTAGGCGGTTCCGCAACGCCCATGGGCTTCGGCGAGGTTTATACGGCGCTCCAGTCGAAAATCATCGACGGCGCCGAGAACAACGAAATGGCGCTGACAGACAACGGCCACGGCGATGTCTGCAAATACTATTCCTACGACATGCATCAGATGATCCCGGATATCCTCATCGGCAACAACGCCTTTTTAGAGGGACTTTCCGAGGAAGAGCGGGCCATCTTTGAAGAAGGCTTCGCGCTTGTCAATTCGGTGCAGAGAGAAGAGTGGGTGACAGCCGTGGAGAACGCAAAAGAGCGGGCAGCGAACGAGCAGGGCGTAAACTTCTTATATCCCGATACGAAGCCGTTCCAGGAGGCCTGCGCCCCGATGCACGAGTCCATGCTGGCCCAGTATCCGGAGCTGGCGCCGATCTACGAAAAAATCCAGGCATACAACGAGATGTATCCTGCTGCGGAATCTTAAAAGGAGGAGGGGATAAGAGATGAAAGCATTGAGAGATCTTTTAAACAGGATTTTAAACGTGCTGGCAGGCGTCAGCTTTATCGCCATGGTAATCCTGACCTGCTGGCAGGTCTTTACAAGATATGTCCTTCAGAACCCGTCCTCCTGGTCGGAGGAACTGGTATCCTATCTGTTTGCATGGGCCAGCCTCTTTGGGGCGTCCTTAATCACCGGTGAGAGAGGGCACATGAACATCCCGATTCTGGTGGAGCGCATGGGCCCGGGAGCCAGAAAGGCTCTTTCTATCTTCGGCGAGCTGGTAGCCTTTGCCTTTTCTGCCGTAATCCTCGTTTACGGCGGGATCCAGATCACGAACCTTGCCATGGGCCAGATGACGTCCTCCCTGGGCGTGGCCGTCGGCGTGTTCTATGTGGTGCTTCCGGTCTGCGGCGTCCTGAACATGATTTACACCGTACTAAATATCGCCGATATCAGCAAAGGCGATTTCGGAGCAAAGGAGGCGGAGGTATAAGCGATGGCAATCCAGTCTTTACTCATTATTGTTGTGATCCTGGCGGTTCTTCTGATTGTCGGGGTGCCGATTTCCTATGCTATCGGCATTTCCTCCCTGATCTGCATTCTCCAGACCGTCGCCCTTGATGTGTCCGTGGTAACAGGCGCACAGCGCATCTTCGTGGGCATGAGCAAATTCAGCCTGACGGCGATCCCGTTCTTCATCCTGGCAGGGAATCTGATGAACCAGGGCGGCATCGCCAAGCGCCTCGTGGACTTCGTCATGGCGATTCTCGGAAAAATGCCGGGTGCCCTTCTTGTGACGAATGTCGGCGCAAACGCCCTTTTCGGTGCCATCTCCGGCTCCGCCTCGGCAGCAGCAGCGGCCGTCGGAAGCATGGTGGAAAAGGGCGAGGAGGAACAGGGATATGACAAGGCCCTCTGTGCCGCAACCAACGGCGCGTCGGCTCCGTCCGGCCTCCTGATCCCGCCGTCAAACGCACTGATTACTTACTCCCTGGCGGCAGGCGGAACCTCTGTCGCAGCCCTTTTCATGGCAGGCTATGTGCCGGGAATAATCTGGGCCGTCTGCTGTATGGCGGCCGCCATCCTGATTTCAAAGAAAAAGGGATATAAAGGACTTCCGGGGAAATTCGACTGGAAGAACCTGGGCGTCTGCACGCTCCGCGCCATCCCGGCCCTTTCCCTGATCGTCGTCGTCATCGGCGGCATCATCGGCGGCGCCTTCACAGCCACCGAAGGCTCGGCCATCGCCGTAGTCTACGCGCTGATCTTAGGCATCTGCTACCGGAACATTACCTTAAAGTCCTTCTGGAACATCGTGGTGGACAGCGCCAAGATGAGCGGCATGGTCGTATTTTTAATCGGCGTGTCCAATATCCTCGGCTGGGTCATGTCCTTTACCCAGATCCCGCAGGCCATCTCCGAGGCCCTTCTGGGACTGACGCAGAATCCGGTCATCATTCTCTTGATCATGAACGTGATCCTTCTGATTGCCGGAACCTTCATGGACGTGACGCCTGCCATCCTGATCTTTACGCCGTTATTCCTTCCGGTCGTCAAGACCTTCGGTATGGATCCGGTGCAGTTCGGCCTGATCCTGGTTTACAACCTCTGCATCGGCAACATCACGCCGCCGGTGGGAAATACGCTGTTTGTGGCGATTAAGGTGGGCCGCACCAGCTTATCCAAAGTCATGCCGTACATGCTGACGTATTATGCGGCAATTTTAATCGGGCTTCTTCTCGTGACATATGTGCCGGTCGTGAGCCTTGGACTGCCGCGGTTAGCTGGGCTTTTATAGGGAATTATAAGGAAGAAAAAAGAGACCACTGCCTGCTCCCCCAAAAAAGAGGGGACAGGTGCTGGTCTCTTTTTCTGCTGCACAAACCCGGCAAGCGGCATCATGCCTGCATAAAATTCAAATATCCGGTTACTGCGGGCTGATGGGGATATACCCAGGCCCAAGCGGAGATGTGGGTTCCGGCGTAATCGGCGTCACCGTGCCGGCCGGATCGGTTTCTCCCGGAGTGATGATGGTAGAAGCGGCCGTGTGGACATTGCAGTAGCCCGGGATGGCGTATCTGGAGTCGTCTGTGGCTCCCGTCTCGCCCTCCGGCAGCACCATGAAGGTGCCGGACACCCTGGTATCGGCCGGGCAGTATTCCGTCGGCCGTCCGCCCGAAGCGGAGCAGACCGTGATGCGTACATGGTGGTTGCAGACCTCCGTGGGAACGGTTCCCTTTGCAAAGTATTCCGTCTCCACGGCATTTCCCCTGGGGTCTGACTGGCAGACGCCGGGGCTCGCAAGCATGCCGGATTTCCGGCAGACCTGGGCAGTTTCTACCGACGACGGAACCGGGAAGCCGGTGTCGGCCAGCCCTTCGTGAACCCGCGTCATAATGTTCTTCCAGATGGCCTTGTGGTAGCTTGTGGTGCTTCCGATGGCCGAAATCTTCTGGTTGTCATCGCAGCCAGACCAGATGCCGGCCGTATAGTAAGGCGTGTAGCCCACGAACCAGATGTCGTTGTTGGCCGTCGTCGTGCCGGATTTGCCGGCTGTCGACATGCCGGAAATTTTCGCGGCCGTACCGGTGGAGTTTAAGCTGACGCCCGGCGTTGCGTACATGCGGTTGCTTTCCACCACATCGGTCATGGCATCCGTTAAGAGGAAGGCCGTGGAATCCTTGAGGACGCGCCTGGTTTCCGGCTCGTTTTCCAAGAGGACTTTTCCATTGTGGTCTAAAATCTTCGTAAAGAAGACAGGCTTCGTGTACATGCCGCCGTTGGCGATGGTGGCGTAAGCAGCCGTCAGCTCCAGATTGGAGACGCCTTTCGTAATGCCGCCGAGAGCCGTTGCCGCGTTGTAGTCGGTGTCCGTGAGGGACGTGATGCCGAAATTCCTCGCGTATTCCACGCCGAGCTGCGGCGTCACAGTCTCCATCAGGCAGCGGACGGCAACGATGTTCATGGAATAGGTGATGCCGTCGCGGATCGTTGCATAGCCGAAATAGCCGCGGCTGGAATACCAGTTCCGGAAGGTCTTTGTGCCGACGGTATAAGGCGCGTCGTAGTAAACCGTGCTTAAGGTTGCGCCGCAGGCATCCAGGGCCGGCGCGAAGGCCGTGATAACCTTAAAGGTGGAGCCCGGCTGGCGCAGGGTGTTGGTGGCGCGGTTTAAGGAGAGGCTTACTTCCTTTTCGCCGCGGCCGCCGCTGATGGCCTTCACATAGCCGGTATTGTGATCCATAAGGACGAAGGACGCCTGGGGCTGGAGGATAAAGTAGACCGATTCGCCGAGAATCGTGTCGCCTTCGCCGGTCATGGCCTCCCGATACTGATCCACGGCAGCCTGGGCTTCTTCCTTGCTGTCAAATAAGCCGTTGAAGGAGCTTTGCCCTAAGTCGTTTCGGATGTATTTTGCCATGCTCTCGTCCGAATAGTGGGTCGTCGTCCCGTCGGCATGCTGGATCGAAAGCCGGTAGTCAAGGGAGTAATAAGCGACAGTGTAGTTGTCGGGATTGCTGATCTCCTCGTCGACGATGGCCTGGAGATCAGGATCCTGTGTCGTGTAAATCTCGAGGCCGCCGGAGTAGAGCAGGTTGTAGGCCTGGGTCTCCGTGTAGCCGAGCTGTTCCTGGAGCGCCGTCATGACCTGTTCGATCAGCTCGTCCGTAAAATAGGTGAACGGGCTGTCGTTTTCCTGTGTCACGAGATCCACGTTTTTGATCCTGGAGTAAACATCGTCAGCCAGGGCTTCCTCCTGATCCTCTTTGGAGATTTTACCCTGCTCGTACATGTACTGGAGGATGACGCGGCGCTTTTCCTCGTTGTTCTTCTGGCCATTTTCCGAAAGCGGATTGAACCGCGAGGGGTTCTGGGTGATGCCGGCGATGACCGTTGCCTCGGAAAGAGTCAGCTCCGAGACGTCCTTGTCAAAATACCGCTTGGCCGCCGCCTTGACGCCCAGGGTGTTGTTTCCGAGGTTGATGGTATTCAAATAGTTCTTCATGATGAGCTCTTTGCTCATGATCTGTTCCAGCTGGACGGCCAGGTACCACTCCTGGATTTTCCGCTCCAGCTGTTCCCCGAAGGTATCCTCGTTTCCGCCGGAGAATACGTTGTTTTTGATGAGCTGCTGTGTGATGGTGCTGCCGCCGCCGGCGCTGCTGTCGCCGGTGAGGACGCCGACCACGGCCCTCATGATGGAGCGCAGGTCGATTCCCTTATGCTGCCAGAACCTGGCGTCTTCGATGGCGACGAAGGCGTCAATCAGGCATTGGGGCAGTTCCTCGTAGGACGCCTCAAGACGGTTGGCACCGGACTTGACGATGGTTTCCGTCAGGTTCCCTTTGCTGTCATATACCATTGTGGCAAAGCCGCTCGGCTCGATGCTGGCCACATCAATTTCCGGGGCAGAATCCAGGATCCCCTTGAATACGCCGTAGCCTAAGCTGGCACCAAGGATCACGCAGAGCGAGCAGACGATGAAAATCAGCTTCAGAAAAAAGAGGATGAACTTCGTCTGCACCTTCTCGGCCCTGGAATTGATCTGCCGCAGCTTTCTTGCCACTTCATCTTTTCCATAATTCATTCAGGAAGCCTCCTTTATCATTTCCTCATTATAGCAAAGTTTTTTCCAATAATAAATAGTTATTGTGGAAAAGATTGGTTTGTATTATGATATTTTTGACACCTGAGTGGGAAGTTATGAAGACTTTTTTACGGTATTTGGAAAAAACAGGTCATAAATATAAAAAAACAATAAACCGCAGGAAACGCGGGGAGTTTTAAGGGAGGAAGCCAGATGGGAGACAGCTATAAAATTCTCTATGCAGGAGGCGAAAATGAGATCGTGGAAAAGAAGTCCAGGTTCATCGCCACGCTCCGGCCGGTGAATTCGGAGGAGGAGGCCGCCGCCTTTATTGCGGAAATGAAAAAGAAATACTGGGATGCCAGCCATAACTGTTCGGCTTTTACAATAGGAAGGAACCATGAGCTCACCAGGTGCAGCGATGACGGAGAGCCGGCCCAGACGGCAGGGCGGCCCATGCTTGACGTGCTTCTCGGCGAGGACATCCATAACGTCTGCGCTGTGGTGACGCGGTATTTCGGCGGCACGCTTCTCGGGACCGGCGGCCTTGTGCGGGCGTACTCCGGCGCCGTAAAGGCCGGGCTTTCGGCCGCCTGCGTGGTGGAGAAAAAGAGGGGCTTTCGCATGGAGGTGGAGACGGCTTACGGCGGTGTTGGGAAAATCCAGTACCTTTTGGGACAGGCCGGGATCACGGTGCTCGACAGCTCCTACACCGATAAGGTGACGTATTCCCTGCTGGTTCCGGCCGCCCAGTACGACGCCCTGGCCGCCGACATCACCGAGGGGACAAACGGGACGGCAAAGCTTCTAAAGGGTGACGAGACCTGGTATGGCCTTTTAAATAAAGAGACAATTATTTTTGAGTCATAAATATAATTTCGGAGTATGAGCGTTTGATGCGGCAGGTTTTATCGGCTTTAAAGGAAGCAGAGTTGTCTGGCATGGATTTAATGGCAGGGCGTTCTTCTAAAGATAAGTGTTTTTACGCATAGAGGTATCCTCTGGATAAATCTGTAAAGGCACAATTCAACCTGATTTTGTATGGATAAATTCCCTGAAGAGAGATGTAGAGAGAAAATTTATAATTGAACATAAAATATCAATACAAGATTAAAAAATGTTGATTATTTTGTGAAAGCTTGTTAAAATCTAAGTATATAATAGATTTTAAACAAGGAAGGAATGGTTTTGGTGGAGGGGCTGTGGCAGGGTAAAACGAATTTTAAGCCAAAAGAACACTGACGGTTTTTGTTAGGAAGGGGGAATATTACGAAAAAAGATGTAAAATTACATTGTATCATTAGTTTACTGCTACTGTTCAGTTCGGTAGGGCTGTTATTATTTCTAATATTTTTTTCACTACCTATTTATGTAACTTTTATTCTGTTTTATGTATTCTCTATGACAGAAGTTTCAAATTTATCTATTTTTCTTATTCGCTGTCATATTGGTATCGATAAAAAAGGAAAAATATTTTTCTTGATATTTTTAATAGTTAATATTACGTTGCTGATGTTCTGTATAGCCATAAATTTCCTTATATTTCTGGCTTTTTGAGGGGGGAATAGTGCGAAAGGAAAGAAAGCAGAATGTGTCAAAATCGCGGATTATCGCAGAAAAACAGGCTCACATAGTGAGATAAATTAAGAGTATTCTTACCTAGATAAAGAGGTACACCTACATATGAATAGTAAAACGGGTGGCTGCGTCTGATACTGAGGCGTGGAATCAAATCTACTGCAGTACGAAAGGAAGTAGTTGTGGATGATTATTCTGCGTATGCATTTTTGCTTAATAATATATCATCAGTTTATATGTCAGATGACATTACTATTGATCCACATATCCTTGATAAACTGTCTGATAATGAAGCAAAGATACTGAATGATTTTCTGTCCCGTTTAAATATTTTGGTTGATCGAGGCGCAATAAAGGTCGATAGCGGTTTGAAAATTATGCATGTGCCAGCACCAGATATATCGAATATTCCAAGTCCTGCGCGGAGAGAGATAATCATTGATCTTATGCCAGAAACCAGACAACATGCACAAGAATTACAAGATGTGTATGATTCGGCAGTATTCGGGACGGCGCACATAGTGGCTGGAACGTATTTTGCAGAAAGAGTCCGCAGCGGTGGAATATGGGATTATAAAGTCAAACTTGGAACGACAACAAGATATTTTGAATCTGAACTGCAAGCGACGATGACAGGTGAAACAATTGGAAATTTTCATTACGGATATGTTGGTAGTACTTGTTTCGGGGAAACAACATTAAAAACTGCGGCAGGGTTTGTGCAGATACTTTCCGGAACAAGTGATATCAGCTATTGGAATAGTTATTTTGATGATCCGGCAGATCAAGAGGATATCCAATGGGGGATAAATGTATATAACAACGAGCATTGTATATAGTGAAAGTATCGAATAGAGCTTGTATAGCAGGCTCTATTTTTTGAAAAATATATAATTTTAAGTTTTATGTTCCCGAAGCAGATATGAGGGATTTGTGGATGATTATAGACAGAGGAATAAATAAGGTTTTTATTGCATTTTGCCGTATGGGATGCTATAATCATGTGTCGAAAATCGCAGGAAGAAGACCAGGAAAGAGGTTTCTATATGAAAATCAAGCGTGAAGAGATCAGAAATGTGGCGATCATCGCCCACGTAGACCATGGCAAGACGACCCTCGTGGATCAGCTCTTGCGGCAGAGCGGCGTGTTCCGCGCGAACCAGGAGGTCGTGGACCGTGTCATGGACTCCAACGACATCGAGAGGGAGAGAGGGATCACGATCCTCTCCAAGAATACAGCAGTATCCTATAACGGCGTAAAGATCAATATTGTGGACACGCCAGGCCATGCCGACTTCGGCGGCGAGGTGGAGCGCGTGCTTAAGATGGTAGACGGCGTCATCCTTGTGGTGGATGCCTTCGACGGCCCGATGCCCCAGACGAAATTCGTCCTTCAGAAGGCGCTGGAGCTGGATCTTCACGTCATCGTCTGCATCAACAAAATCGACCGCCCGGAGGCAAGGCCCCAGGAGGTCATCGACGAGGTGTTAGAGCTTTTCATGGATCTGGACGCCTCCGACGAGCAGCTTGACTGCCCGTTCGTGTTCGCGTCTGCCCGCGCCGGCTTCGCAAAGAAGAATTTAGACGATCCGGATGCGGACATGAGCGCGCTCTTTGAGACAATCATCGACTACATCCCGGCGCCGGAGGGCGACCCGGAGGCCGATACCCAGGTGTTAATCAGCACCATCGACTACAACGAATACGTGGGCCGCATCGGAATCGGAAAGATTGAAAACGGTTCCTTAAAGGTCAACCAGGAGTGCGTCCTGGTGAACCACCACGACCCCGACAAGATGAAAAAGGTAAAAATCGGAAAGCTCTACGAGTTTGACGGCTTAAACCGCGCAGAGGTGCAGAGCGCAGAAATCGGCTCCATCGTGGCCATCTCCGGCATCCCGGACATCCATATCGGTGATACGCTCTGTTCCCCGGAACATCCCGAGGCGATCCCGTTCCAGAAGATTTCCGAGCCGACCATTGCCATGTATTTCATGGTAAACGACAGCCCGTTAGCAGGCCAGGAGGGAAAATACATCACCTCCCGCCACATCCGTGACCGCCTGTTCCGCGAGCTCAACACCGACGTGAGCCTCCGGGTGGAAGAGACGGATTCCGCCGACTGCTTCAAGGTTTCCGGCCGCGGTGAGCTGCACCTTTCCGTACTGATCGAGAACATGAGACGTGAGGGCTTCGAGTTTGCCGTCAGCAAGGCTGAGGTTATCTACCATTACGACGAGCGCAACCGGAAGTTAGAGCCCATGGAGCTTGCCTATGTGGACGTGCCGGAGGACTATACGGGAGTCGTGATTCAGAAGCTCACAAGCAGGAAAGGCGAGCTTCAGGGCATGAGCCCGGTAAGCGGCGGCTATACGCGTCTGGAATTTTCCATCCCGTCCCGCGGCCTCATCGGCTACCGCGGCGAATTCCTGACGGATACGAAGGGAAACGGCATTTTAAATACGATTTACGACGGCTATGCCGATTATAAGGGCGATTTAAGTTACAGAAAGAACGGTTCCCTGATTGCCTTTGAGGCCGGCGAGTCCATCACCTACGGCCTCTTTAACGCCCAGGAGCGCGGCACGCTGTTCATCGGGCCGGGCGTCAAGGTGTACTCCGGCATGGTGGTCGGCGAGTGCCCCAGAGCCGAGGACATCGAGCTCAACGTCTGCAAGACGAAAAAGCTCACGAATACGCGTTCCTCCAGCTCCGACGAGGCCTTAAAGCTTACGCCGCCGAAGGAGATGAGCTTGGAGCAGTGTCTGGACTTCATCGACACTGATGAGCTTTTGGAGGTTACGCCGAAGAGCCTTCGGATCCGGAAGAAAATCCTTGATCCGACCCTCAGAAAGAGAGCCATGATAAGCAGGAAGAACCAGTAAAAGGGACAGCTGTTTTTATTCTAGGAATACAGAAAGAGACAATTTCACGGAATTCGGGTTTTATGCCCCGGGTTCCAGGTGAGATTGTCTCTTTTTTCATACCGGCAATGAAATTTTTCTGGAAATGGCATTGTTTTAATGATACAATAGTACACAAAACGGGAGACAGAATGCAAAAAAATATTTTTTAAAAAAATTATAAAAAAGCAAGCCCTGCGGCGGATTTATTCGTATATAAATATGACACCACATAAGGTGAGAGTTCTGGCCGGAAGAAAAGGCCAGACATGACTGAACCATAATATAAAGGAGGAAACGAAGATGACGGAGAACATGAAGAAGTATTTGGAGATGATTTCCCAGGATGAGGAATTCAGAAAAGAGATGGATAAGCTGGAGGAAGAGCATGTCCAGGCGCAGAAGGAAAAAATCATGGAACATGCCGCATCAAAAGGAATTACTCTTACGGAAGCAGATTTCGCAGAATCCGCCGAGCTGTCAGATGATGAATTGGATGCGGTAGCAGGCGGAGCAACATGTGGATGCGTAGTAGGAGGCGGCGGAACAGCCACCAGGCCCAAAGAGGGAGACTGTGCATGCGCCTTTTACGGCCAGGGCTACTATGCGGTCGGGACGTCTGGATTACGCTGCATCTGCATGCTTGGCGGCGGCGGTGAGGCAGTCAGCTAATCAGATATTCTGTATAAAGAAAAGGCTTCATGCCTGATTAGGCCGGAGCGCCGCCAATGGTTTTGACAGTCTGCCCCGATTGCGGCGAAACGAAACCTGGCGGCGCTCCGGAATGAGGAGAGATATGTATTATATACTGAAAAAGAATTTGCTTCTTCGCGGATGGGAAAAGCTTCCATACGCCCTGGTAGATGCAAATACCGGACAAACGCTGTTTATCCGGGGCAGTGAAATGGATGTCTTACGGCTGTGCGATGGTTCTGTCGATCTGTCCCTTGCGGTTATCCCGCAGAAACTGAGAGATATGATTCCTATATTGGAAAAAAATGGAATCATCGAGGCCTGTCCCCCCGGAACGTCCATGCAGCCGGGACAGGCGTATCACCAGTACCCGGCGAGATACATACGGACAGCCCACTGGTCGATCACCGGTAAGTGCAACTACCGCTGCAAGCACTGTTACATGTCGGCGCCGGATGCCCGGCTGGGCGAACTGGATCACGAAACGATGATGGACATTGTGAACCAGCTTGCGGAATGCGGTATCATGAACGTATCGCTGACAGGCGGCGAACCTCTTGTGCGTAAGGATTTTATGGAAATTGTGGACGCACTTCTTGCGCGGGGCATTCATATTACTACCATTTATTCCAATGGAAAGCTGGTAACGGACAGGCTGCTCGATGAGCTGGCCGAAAGGAAGGTCTTTCCGGAGTTTAACATGAGCTACGACGGCGAAGGCCATCATGACTGGCTGAGAGGAATCCCGGGTGCGGAAAAGATTGTAAAAGAAGCATTTCTCCGCTGTAAGGAAAAGGGATTTCCCACCGGGGCGGAAATGTGCATCCATAATGCCAACAAACATACGTTAAGAAAAAGTGTCCAAAACCTTGCGGCATGGGGGTGCCGTTCTCTCAAGACAAATCCCATTGCGGATGTGGGAGAATGGAAAAAGGGCGGCTACGGCGAGGCTATTTCCATGGAGGAACTGTATCAGCTCTATCTGGATTACATCCCTCAGTATTATGAGGATGGAATGCCCCTTTCCCTTCAGCTCGGCGGCTTTTTTGGCGCATCTCCCCGGGACCCGGACTGGTTTGATATCCCGCTGTTGAAAAACTGCGGTGATACGGAAAAGACCTGCATCTGCGGCCATGCCCGCATGGTCATGTATATCTCTGCCGAAGGGCGCGCACTTCCCTGTATGGCCCTGTCGGGCATGGATATTCAGCAGGAGTTCCCGCTGATACCGGAGCTTGGCCTGGCCAGATGCATCACGGATTCCCGGTATATGCGCCTGATCGATACCAGGGCGTCGGAGTATCTGCGGCTGAATCCGGAATGTGCCGCCTGCGAATACGCAAATCAGTGCCTTGGAGGCTGCCGCGCCGCGGCGTTGGAGCGCACTCCGGATAACATCATGGGGCCGGATCCGTATGCCTGTGAGCTGTTTCGCGGCGGATGGGTTCAAAAGATTGTGGAAACCGTGAAAAAAGCAAAGCCCCAGGCAAGATGTGCGGGGATGGGAACAGGCGATTAAGCGCCTCTTTACTGGCTTCTGGGGAAAGGAGAGCATCATGATTCATATTCTGATGAGCGCCTGCCTGGCAGGGGAAAACTGCAAATGGGACGGCGGGAACAACAGGAGAGAGGAAGTGATTTCCTTCATGGAGCGGATGAAGGGGAAAGCCGTGTTCCATCTTGTCTGTCCCGAGCGGGACGGCGGGCTTCCGGTTCCGCGGCCGGCGGCAGAAGTTCAAAAGGAAAGCGGCGCCGTCGTCAATACCGAAGGCAAAGACGTGACGGCCGAGTTCCTTTTGGGAGCCGGGATCGCCTTAAAGACGGCGGAAAGCTTTGGCTGTGCGGCAGCAGTTTTAAAGGAGAGAAGCCCCTCCTGCGGTTCCACGGGGATTTATGACGGAACCTTTTCCCATAAACTCACCGACGGCATGGGAAAGACGGCAAGGCTTCTTAAGGAGGCCGGGCTTTTTATCGCCGGGGAATCCCAGATCGGCGAGCTGGAGGAGTGGCTTCAAAAAGAGGGCCTTATCTGACGGGCCATGTACAGGAATGGACGGCGGCAGCGCGGCATATGCATGGAAAAAGGGATCGAAGGCGTGATGCGGTACGAAAACCTGCAACGGAGTGTTTGAAGGCGGAGGCGTCCGCGGCATCGGCCACGTGGGAGCGGCCTGCCGGCTGGAGGAGGCCGGATACCGGTTTGCCGGGCTCGCCGGATCGTCGGCCGGGGCCATTGTGGCGGCCCTTTTGGCGGCCGGTTACAGATGCAAAGAACTGAAACAGGAGATGGAGACCCTGGATTACATGAAATTCCGGGGCGCAGAATTCGTGGACTATTTCGGGGCAGCCGGAAAGGCCCTGTCCATTTTTTTCACCCTCGGGATTTACAATACGAAATACCTGAAGAACTGGGTCGAGGGGATGCTGTTAAAAAAGGGCGTGAAAACCTTCGGAGACCTTCGCGGTTCGGGCCGCACCCTGCGGATTACGGCCAGCGACCTGACTGACCGGAAGCTTCTTCTTTTTCCCGACGACCTTCCATCCCTGGGGCTGGATCCCGAAGCCTTTTCGGTGGCGGAAGCCGTCCGCATGAGCGTCAGCATCCCTGTCTATTTTGAGCCGGTGCGCTTAAAGGACGGAAGCGGCCGCGTCCACATGATCGTGGACGGCGGGCTTTTAAGCAATTATCCGATCTGGATGTTTGAGGGCTATGAGAAAGAGACGGCCATCAGCACCCTGGGCTTCCAATTTTCCGGCGAAGAGGAAGGGCGGCCTCCGGCGGACGGTGCCGGCGAAAACATCGTGGAGTATCTAAAATCCATCGTCTCCACCTGCCTTGGCGCCGTGGACAGGAGCCGGATTTCCGCTTCGGATTTGAGCCGCACCATAAAAATCCCTGCCAGAGTGAAGACCCGGCAGGGATTTCGGTACGTCAATGCGACAGATTTTGATATCGGGAGAGAAGAAAGCCTGGCGCTCTTTGAAAACGGCAGGAAGGCCGCGGAAGAATTCCTGCACCGCCTGGAAGGGCACGCCGTCTGAACGTCATTACAGGGTCTTTGCCCTCTCCGCAATGTTCTGGCTGAAGTTTATGACCTCGTGCTCATATTCTTCGGCCATATATTTTGATGTGATTAAAAAGTCTGCCGTCGCCTTGTTGTTGGCGATGGGGATGTCGTAAACCTGTGCGATTCGAAGGAGCGCCTTCACATCCGGGTCATGGGGCTGCGCCGTTAAAGGATCCGAGAAAAAGATCACGAAATCCACCCGGCCCTCAACAATCCTGGCGCCGATCTGCTGGTCGCCGCCTAAGGGGCCGCTGTTATAGCCCTTGACCGGCAGGCCGGTCTGGTCGGTAATCATGCGGGCCGTGGTTCCGGTGCCGCAGAGGAAGTGGTTCTTTAAGATATCTTTATGTTCTTCGCACCATTCGATCAATTCCCGCTTTTTGTTGTCGTGGGCGATCAGGGCGATCTGTTTCTGCCTTCCGATTGTCATCGTAAGTCTTTCCATGGAAAATCCCTCCTTTGAGATTTTTGATGATTATGCTACAAAATCCGGGGAAAGTCAAGCAAAGCCGGTAAAATTCACCTCTTTTTCACGGAAAATTTACAAAACCCTTGACTTTTTAAAACGGGGACGTTAAGATAAGTATCAGATTTTTAATCCATAAATAAAGGCAATGAAGGTGTTTTAAGGTTCCTGTTTTCCATCAGAGAGGAGAAGTCACCGGCTGAAAACTTTTCCAGGTTCAGGCAGAGAACTGAATTTCCCACCGGAGCTGCGCGGCTGAACGAACCAGTAGGCTGCGACGCGTTCCGCACGTTACGCGGCAGAGGCGCCTGCACAGGATGCAGGAAGCAGGGTGGTACCGCGGTTTATTTCGTCCCTATGTATTTGCTGAAAATACATGGGGGCTTTTTTTGTCCCCCTCGAAACGCCGAAAAATCAAGAAATAAAGGAGTCGCTATGAAAGAACAGTTGGAGAGAATCAAAGCGGAGGCCCTTGCAAAGATCGAGGCTTCCGACGCCCTGGAAAAGCTCAACGAGATCCGTGTGGCTTATCTCGGGAAAAAGGGCGAGCTGACAAGTGTGTTAAAGAGCATGAAGGACGTAGCGCCGGAGGAGAGGCCGCAGGTGGGCCAGCTTGTAAACGACGCGAGAGCCCAGATCGAGGAAAAGCTTGAGGAAACGAAAAAGGCCCTGGCAAGGCGGGCACGCGAGGAGCAGATGAAGAAGGAAGTCATCGACGTGACGCTCCCGGCAAAGAAGATGAAAATCGGCCACAGCCATCCCAACACCATCGCCCTTGAGGAGGTGGAGCGGATCTTCATCGGCATGGGCTACGAGGTTGTGGAAGGCCCCGAGGTGGAGTACGACCACTACAACTTTGAAAAACTGAACATCCCGAAGGGACATCCGGCCAGAGACGAGCAGGATACCTTCTACATCAACGACAACATCCTTTTGAGAAGCCAGACCTCCCCGGTGCAGGTACGCACCATGGAGACGAGGAAGCCGCCGATCCGCATCATCGCGCCGGGCCGCGTGTTCCGTTCCGATGAGGTGGATGCGACCCATTCCCCGTCCTTCCATCAGATCGAGGGCCTCGTCATCGACAAGAACATCACTCTTTCTGATTTAAAGGGAACGCTGGCCGAGTTCGCAAAAGAGCTGTTCGGCGAGGAGACGAAGGTAAAATTCCGTCCCCACCACTTCCCGTTCACAGAGCCCAGTGCCGAGATGGATGTGAGCTGCTTTAAGTGCGGCGGCAAGGGCTGCCGGTTCTGCAAGGGCTCCGGCTGGATTGAGATTTTAGGCTGCGGCATGGTGCATCCCCACGTCCTTGAGATGTGCGGCATCGACCCCGACGAGTATTCCGGCTTCGCCTTCGGCGTAGGCCTGGAGCGGATCGCGCTTTTAAAATACGAGATCGACGACATGCGCCTTCTGTATGAAAACGACATCCGTTTCCTGAAACAGTTTTAAGAAGACGCCTTCAAACGCGTTTCCCAAAGGAAACATCAAAATTTGGAAAATTGGAGATAGAAAAGCATGAATACAGCATTATCCTGGATTAAAGCATACGTCCCGGATCTCAATGTCACGGCGCAGGAGTACACGGATGCCATGACCCTTTCCGGAACGAAGGTGGAGGGCTATGAGTGCCTCGATAAAAACCTGGAAAAAATCGTAGTGGGACAGATTTTGTCCATTGAAAAACACCCGGATGCAGACAAGCTCATCGTCTGCCAGGTGGACATCGGAACCGAGACGACCCAGATTGTCACAGGCGCGCCCAACGTAAAAGTCGGCGACAAAGTGCCGGTGGTTTTAGACGGCGGCAAGGTGGCAGGCGGCCATGACGGCGGCCCACTTCCCGAGGACGGCATCCGCATCAAGAAGGGAAAACTGCGCGGCATCGAGTCCAACGGCATGATGTGCTCCATCGAAGAGCTGGGCTCCGACCGTAACATGTACCCGGACGCGCCGGAAAGCGGCATCTACATCCTTCCGGAGGACACGAAGGTCGGCACCGACGCCATCGAAGTCCTGGGGCTTCACGACGTGGTGTTTGAGTATGAGATCACGTCCAACCGCGTGGACTGTTACAGCGTCATCGGCATCGCCCGCGAGGCGGCCGCCACGTTCCGGAAGAAATTCTGCCCGCCGGTGGTAACGCCTACGGGAAACGGCGAAGACATCAACGACTATTTAAAGATTTCCGTTGAAGATCCGAAGCTCTGCCGCCGCTACTGCGCGAGAATGGTAAAGAACATCAAGCTGGCGCCGTCGCCCCAGTGGATGCAGCGCCGCCTGGCGGCCTCCGGCATCCGCCCCATCAACAACATCGTCGATATTACCAACTACATCATGGAGGAGTACGGTCAGCCGATGCACGCCTTCGACTACGACCTGCTTGCCGGCCATGAAATCATCGTAAAATGCGCCAAGGACGGCGACACCTTCCAGACCCTTGACGGCCAGGTCCGGAACCTGGATCATACGATCCTCATGATTAACGACGGTGAAAAGGAAGTCGGCATCGCCGGAATCATGGGCGGTGAAAACTCCAAGATCACCGACGACGTAAAGACCATGGTGTTCGAGTGTGCTACCTTTGACGGTACCAATATCCGCCTTTCCGCGAGAAAGCTGGGCTTGCGCACCGATGCCTCCGGAAAGTATGAAAAAGGCCTTGATCCCAATACGGCCGAGGAAGCCGTAAACCGCGCCTGCCAGCTCATCGAAGAGCTGGGCGCCGGCGAAGTAGTCGGCGGCATGATTGACATCTGCGCCGAAAAGCCTGTGGAGTCCCGGGTTGCCTTTGAGCCGGAAAAGATCAACCGGCTTCTCGGAACGGAAATTGCGCCGGAGACCATGCTGGAATACTTTAAGGCCGTTGACCTCTCCTACGACGAGGCCGCAAACGAAATCGTGGCTCCCACCTGGCGTCAGGACATTCACTGCATGGCTGACCTGGCCGAGGAAGTGGCAAGGTTCTACGGCTATGACAAGATCGGGACGACGCTTCCCACGGGCGAAGCCACAACCGGAAAGCTGTCCTATAAGCTGCGGATTGAGGAAGCGGCCAGGGCTGTCGCGGAGTTCTGCGGCTTCTCCCAGGGCATGACGTATTCCTTCGAGAGCCCGAAGGTGTTCGATAAGCTGTTGCTCCCGGCTGACGACGAGCTCAGAAAGACCGTCGTGATTTCCAACCCCCTGGGCGAGGATTTCAGCATCATGCGGACGCTTCCGTTAAACGGCATGCTGACATCCTTATCCACCAACTACAACAGAAGGAACAAAAATGTCCGCCTTTATGAGCTGGCAAACGTCTACCTTCCGAAGAGCCTGCCGCTTACGGAGCTTCCCGACGAGCGGATGCAGTTCACCCTCGGCATGTACGGCGACGGCGACTTCTTCACCATGAAGGGCGTCATCGAGGAATTCTTCGAGCAGGTTGGCATGAGCGGCCGTCTCCATTACGATCCGCAGAGCGGAAAGCCGTTCCTTCACCCGGGACGCCAGGCTGCAATCTCCTACGAGGGTACCGTGATCGGCTACCTGGGCGAGGTGCACCCGGACGTGCTGGACAACTATAAGATCGGCGAGAAGGCATATGTGGGCGTCATCGACATGCCGTCCATGATCCCGTTCACCTCCTTTGACCGCAAGTACACCGGCCTTGCAAAATACCCGGCCGTGACGCGCGATTTAAGCATGGTTGTCCCGAAGGAGATCCTGGTGGGCCAGATCGAGGACATGATTGCCCAGAGGGGCGGAAAGATCTTAGAGAGCTGCGAGCTGTTCGACATCTACGAGGGTGCGCAGATCCTGGCAGGCCACAAGTCCGTGGCTTACTCCATCACCTTCCGGGCGAAAGATCATACCCTGGAGGAAAAAGAGATCACAGCCGTCATGAACAAAATTTTAAACGGCCTTCAGAGCATGGGCATCGAACTTCGCGCATAAGCCGTTAAAAAATGGCTATCCTTACAGTAATGAGAATTGCTGTAAGGAGGCCATTTTTTTATGGATGTGAATTATGAGATTGTGAGAGTACATGGGCGCGAGATTTTAGATTCCAGGGGAAACCCGACGGTGGAGGCCGAGGTGGAGCTTGGCTGCGGCGCCGTGGGGCGTGCCTCCGTGCCGTCCGGGGCGTCCACGGGGAAATATGAGGCCGCAGAGCTTCGTGACGGCGGCGGGAGGTACCTGGGGAAAGGCGTCAAAAAAGCCGTGGAGCATGTGAACAGCGAGCTCTGTGAAGCCGTCCTTTTTGAGGATGCCAGGAACCAGAGGCGGATCGACGCGCTTTTAATCGAGGCTGACGGGAGCGCCGGAAAGGAACGGCTCGGCGCCAACGCCGTTTTAAGCGTATCCCTGGCGGCCGCGAGGGCTGCGGCAGAGGCGCTGCACCTTCCGCTTTTCCGCTACCTGGGCGGCGTGTACGGCCATGAGCTGCCGGTGCCGATGATGAACGTATTAAACGGCGGACGCCATGCCGACAACACCGTCGATCTCCAGGAATTCATGATTATGCCGGTGGGCGCCGAATCCTTTGCCGAGGGGCTCAGGATGTGTGCTGAGATTTACCACACCTTAAAGGCGCTTTTAAAGGACGGCGGCTATTCTACGGCCGTCGGCGACGAGGGCGGCTTTGCGCCGGATTTAAAAAATTCGGAGGAAGCCCTGTCTTTTCTTGTGCGGGCCATCCGGGAGACGGGCTATGAGCCGGGCCGCGATGTGAAGCTTGCCATCGACGCGGCTGCCAGCGAGCTTTATAATGAGGAGACGGGCATGTACGAATTCCCGGGAGAGAGCGCCATGAACGGCGTCAAGGTGGAGCGCGACACGAGAGCCATGGTGGAGTATTACAGAAGGCTCTGCGAGGGCTTTCCCATCTGTTCTCTGGAAGACGGGCTTCATGAGGAGGACTGGGACGGCTGGAAGCTCCTTACGGAGACGCTGGGGGAAAAAATCCAGCTTGTCGGCGACGATCTGTTTGTCACCAACAAAAAGCGCCTGGAAAAGGGCATTTCCCTGGGGGCCGGAAACGCCATCTTAATTAAGATGAACCAGATCGGGACGTTATCTGAAAGCATGGACGCCATCGAGACAGCAAAAAAGGCCGGCTGGAAGACGGTGATTTCCCATCGCTCCGGCGAAACCGAAGACCCGTTTTTAGCAGAGCTTGCCGTGGCCGTCAATGCAGGCCAGGTGAAAACCGGCGCGCCATGCCGGTCGGAGCGGGTGGCAAAATACAATGCGCTTTTAAGGATCGAGGAGAGCTTTCAGGAAAAGACGGAAAACAGGAAATAACGATGACGCCGGCACTTCCGTGAGACCAGCCTGGAAAATCCGTGAAATAAAGGTTGTATTTCAGGACATTGTATGGTATGATAGCTATGTTTGTATAGTAGGAGGTGTGAGCGGTGATTAGAATTATCCTGACCATTGTATTCGTTATCTTATGTATCGCCATGACCGGCATTGTTCTGATGCAGGAAGGAAAGTCCGCAGGGCTCGGCGCCATCGGCGGCATTGCGGAAAGCTACTGGGGAAAGAACCGGGGACGTTCCATGGAAGGCAAGCTTGAGAAATTTACAAAGATTGCAGCATTTGGAATTTTTATCCTGGCTTTTATCCTGAACCTGAAGTTTATCTAAGATAACGGACACTCTTGCGGAAATTCTGCAAGGGTGTTTTTTATACAGAGGCGCAGCTTCTATGTGCGATAGAACCAAAGGAGATGGAATGGAAGAAAATCTGATGAAGGAGCGGAAGGAGACCCTTCTGGCCCTGATGAACGAGGAAAGCTATGTGCCGATGAAGCTTAAGGAGCTGGCGATCCTTCTGGATATCCCGAAAAGCAGGCGGGAGGAGCTGAAAGAAGTCCTCGATGCGCTGATTGCCGACGGAAAGGCCGGCGTGTCGAAAAAAGGGAAGTACGGAAAGGCAGAGTTATTTTCCCGTACCGGCGTTTTTACGGCAAATCCCAGAGGCTTCGGCTTCGTGACGGCCGAGGGCTTTTTGGAAGACCTGTTCGTGGCCCCGGACAACACGGGCGGCGCCATGGACGGCGATACGGTACAGATTATTATAGAGGAAGGACGCGGGAAACGGCGGATGGAAGCCGTCGTCATAAAGATCTTAAAGCGGGCAAACGAGACGATGGTGGGGCTTTATGAAAGGAACCGCCGCTACGGTTTTGTGATTCCCGACAACCCGCGGATTACGTCGGACATCTTTATCCCGGAGGGAAAAGATATGGGCGCCGTCTCCGGCCATAAGGTGCTGGTGCGGCTGACGTCCTACGGCGGAAAAAACAAAAATCCCGAGGGCGAGGTAAAGGAGATCCTGGGGCATATAAACGACCCGGGCGTCGACGTGCTGTCGGTGATCCGCGCATACGGCCTGCCGGAAGAATTTCCGGAGGAAGTCATGAAAGAAGCGGCGAAGGCACCGGAGTCTCTTTCGGAGGCCATGGTGGAAAAAGAGCTTCAAAACGGCCGCACAGACCTCCGCCATGTGCCCATGGTGACTATTGACGGCGAGGACGCAAAAGATCTCGACGATGCCGTCAGCATTTCAAAGGAAATCGTGGACGGGGAAGCCGTCTATCATCTGGGCGTCCACATCGCCGACGTGACCCACTATGTAAAAGAAGGCAAGGCTCTGGACGCGGAGGCGAAGAAGCGCGGCACCAGCGTCTATCTGGTGGACCGGGTGATCCCGATGCTGCCACACAGGCTTTCCAACGGGATCTGCTCTTTAAATGCCGGTGAGGACAGGCTGGCCTTGAGCTGTCTCATGGATATCGACGAAAAGGGCCATGTGGCGAGCCATAAAATCTGCGAGAGCGTGATCCGCGTTGACAGGCGGATGACCTATACGGCCGTCAATGAAATCCTGACGGACGGGGAGGCAGGCGGCTGTTTTTCGGAGTACCGGGAGTTTGCGCCGATGTTTTTTGAAATGAACGAGGCGGCAGAGCTTCTAAGGGCCAGGAGACGGGCACGGGGTGCCGTGGACTTCGACTTTGCGGAATGCAAAATTCTTCTGGATGAAAAGGGACGGCCGAAGGCCATTAAGCCGCGCCAGAGGAACGCGGCCACGCGGCTCATCGAGGACTTCATGCTGGCGGCCAATGAGACTGTGGCCGAAGAATATTTCTGGCAGCAGGTGCCGTTCCTCTACCGCACCCATGAAAAGCCGGACGAGGAAAAAAGCCGGCGGTTTGCCTCCTTAATCGGGAGCTTCGGCTACTCGCTGCATTTCATAAACGGCGAGCTTCATCCGAAGGAGCTCCAGAAGCTTCTCGACAAGGCGGCCGGAAAGCCGGAGGAGCCGCTCATTTCCAGGATGGCGCTCCGCTCCATGAAGCAGGCCAAATATACGGTCAGCTGTGACGGGCATTTCGGCCTGGCAGCCAGCTACTACACCCATTTTACCTCACCGATCAGAAGGTACCCGGATCTTCAGATCCACAGGATTATCAAGGAAAACCTCCACGGCGAGCTGGGGAAAAAGCGGATTGCCCACTACGAAAAAATCCTTCCGGACACGGCGGCCTGGTCTTCGGCCAGGGAGCGGCTGGCGGAGGAAGCCGAGCGGGAGACCGACAAGATGAAAAAGGTGGAATTCATGGAACGCCATATCGGAGAGGAGTTCGACGGCGTGATTTCCGGCGTCACCGGCTACGGCTTTTATGTGGAGCTGCCCAACACCGTGGAAGGCATGGTGCGGGTCAGTGAGCTGGACGGGGATTACTACGTGTTTGACGAAGAGCGGTACTGCCTCGTCGGGGAGATGACGGGACGGACGTATAAGCTGGGACAGAAGATCCGGATCCAGGTGGTTTCTGCCGACCGGTACTTAAAGACCATCGACTTTCTGCCGGTGCGGGAATTCCGGAGGAAATAAAATTGATATGCCGCCGTCTTCGGCGGAGGAACGGAGCATGATATGGGGAAGGACAGCATTAAGCTGATTGCGAATAATAAAAAGGCGTATTTTGACTATTTTATCGACGAGAAATTCGAGGCCGGCATTGCCCTGGCCGGGACAGAGGTGAAATCCCTGCGGATGGGCAAATGCAGCATTAAGGAGTCCTTTGTGCGGATCGTGAACAACGAAGTCATGATTTTCGGCATGCACATCAGCCCTTACGAAAAAGGCAATATCTTCAACAAGGATCCGCTGAGAGAGCGGAAGCTTTTAATGCACCGCCACGAGATCAATAAGCTAAAGGGAAAGCTCCAGGAAAAGGGCCTGACCCTGGTGCCGCTCCAGGTTTATTTCAAAGGGAGCCTGGTGAAGGTGGAGATCGGCCTGGCGCGCGGAAAGAAGCTCTATGACAAGCGTGCCGACATCGCAAAGAAGGATCAGAGAAGAGAGCTGGAAAAGGACTTTAAGGTGAAAAATCTGTATTAAAAGAAGGAGAGGACGGGGCGCCGGAGCTGGGAGCGTCTCGTCCTCTCTTATTTCCTGCAAATCGGATACAACCAAAGGGTTTATTCGCAGTTTCATTAACAATTTCTTTTCCGCACGTTCACGTTCATAGTCTTCAATGTCAAGTACAACAAAACGCCCCCTGCCATTTTTCGTCAAAAAAACAGGTTCCCCTGCGCGGCAGTTTTTTAAAACCTCATTACAATTTCTCAAATCCGATACAGGTAAAATACTCGCCATAAAACTTGCCTCCTTTCTTTGCTGCACATGGTCGTCTTATCTTGATAATATACAAAAGGAACTTAAAATCAACTTAAAATTTTACAGCAATCATCCGCGCCGGCGCATGAGTTATTCGGTGTTCTATCCTTTTAAAATGAATGCCTGCCAAATTCTATGTCCGCATACAAAAGGCTCGACATCTCTCAGTCACGACAGTATAATAACCGCATAGCGGTCTTAAAGAAAGAGAGGACATGTCATGAAATACATCCTGCTTCACGGACTGGGGCAGACGGCCTCGTCCTGGAATGCGGTCAGAGAGGCGCTGGACGTAAAATCCGGGGTTCTGTGTCCGGAACTGTCTGAGTGGCTTTCCGGCACAAGCGGCAGCTACCGGGACCTGTACCGGGAGATGGAGCGCTTCTGCGGCCAGTTTGATGAGCCGCTTGCTTTATGCGGCCTTTCCCTGGGCGGGATGCTCGCCCTGAACTACGCGGCAGAGCATGAAGCACAGGTGAAGGCGCTGGTTTTAATCGGAACACAGCCATCGGTGCCGAAAACGCTGCTGAAAATCCAGAATACGGTCTTTCGCATCATGCCGGCCGCGGCGTTCGGCTCCATGGGCTTTGATAAAAAAACGGTTTTAAGCCTTTCCCGCTCCATGGAAAATCTGGATTTCCGGAACGATCTGGGCCAGATTTTCTGCCGGACTCTTGTTGTCTGCGGAGAAAAAGACAGGGCCAACCGGCGGGCGGCAATAGAACTCAGGCGGCAGATTCCTGCCGCACGGCTGTCTGTTATCCCAAATGCAGGCCATGAGGTCAATACAGAAAATCCTGCCAGCCTCGGGCGCATCTTAAACCGTTTTTTTGCTGCACAAGCCGTTTTCCAGGGGAAGCTTGAGGAGAAAGAGAGGACTGCCGGATGAACATCAGAAAAGCAGAAAAAAAGGACGCGTCCCGGCTGGCCGAGATCCTGATTTTCGCCAAGCGGACGGCGTACCGCCCGATTTTTGAGAATGATTACGTCTCCTTTCAGGAAATGCAGGTTCTTGATCTGGCGCTGGATTTCAGGGACAGGCCGGACGCTTTGAGGGAAATCTACGTCTATGACGACGGCATCGTAAAGGGCATGATGCATGTGGAAAAAGGAGAGGACGGCATCAAAAAGCTGGAGCTTAGGGAGCTTTATATCGACCCGTTTTTCCAGGGCGAAGGCGTGGGGAGCTGTCTCATGAGAGCGTTCCTTTCCATTGCGGAAAGAGAAAAGGCGGAGCAGGTGTTTTTGTGGGTTTTAGAGGAAAATAAAAGGGCCAGGGGCTTTTATGAACGGTTCGGATACCGGCCATCCATGGAGCGGAAGGTGCAGCCGGGGACGGACAAATACCTGGTAAAATATGAAAAAACGTGCTATTCTAGTCTTATCACCTGAAAGAAAGGAATTGTCATGGAAGAGAAACAGCATAAGCGCCGGGTGCGGTACTCCGGTACCCATCCGAAAAAATACAGTGAAAAATACAAGGAGCTGGATCCGGAAAAATACGCCGATACCATCGCCCATGTCATCCAAAAGGGCGGCACGCCGGCCGGCATGCACATTTCCATCTGCGTACAGGAAATCCTGGATTTTTTAAAGATTGAACCGGGACAGACCGGGTTGGATGCGACTCTGGGCTATGGCGGCCATACGAGGAAAATGCTGGAATGCCTGGATGGAAAAGGCCATCTTTACGCCCTGGACGTGGATCCGATTGAGTCGGAAAAGACGAAGAAGCGGCTCCTTGAGGCCGGCTACGGGCCGGAGATTCTGACGGTGAAGTTAATGAATTTCGCAGACATCGACCAGGCAGCCAGGGAGGCAGGCGGCTTTGACTTCGTGCTGGCAGACCTGGGCGTCTCCTCCATGCAGATTGACAATCCGGAGCGCGGCTTTACCTTTAAAGCCGACGGGCCGCTGGATCTGCGGATGAACCCCTTAAAGGGACAGAGCGCGGCAGAGCGTCTTCTGGAAATGAGCAGGGAAGAGCTTACCGGAATGCTTCTGGAAAATTCCGACGAGCCCTACGCCGAGGAAATCGCTGCCGCCATTGTGAAAAAGCTCAGAAAAGGGGAAGCGATTGGGACAACCTTCGCCTTGAGGGATACCATCGGAGAGGCGCTTTCGTTCCTTCCGAAAAACGACCAGGCCGAAGCTGTGAAAAAAGCGTGCCAGAGAACCTTCCAGGCCTTGCGGATTGACGTAAACGGGGAATTTGAGGCACTTTATTCGTTTCTTTCAAAGCTCCCGGACGCCTTAAAGCCAGGCGGGCGCGCGGCCATTTTGACTTTCCATTCCGGCGAGGACAGGCTGGTGAAGAAATCCTTTAAGGAGTTTTACCAGGAGGGGATTTACAGCGATATTTCAAAAGACGTGATCCGCCCGTCGGCGGAAGAATGCGCGAGAAACAGCCGCGCCAGATCCACGAAAATGCGGTGGGCCGTGCGGGCATAACAATATGACGAAGAGCAGGAGGGTTCCTATGGATAAGTACAGGATTGCAGTGATACCGGGTGACGGCGTCGGGCCGGAGGTATTAAAGGAAGGAATGCGGGTGTTAAAGCATGCCGCAGAGCTGGACGGGGGATTTTCCTTTGAGGATGTCTGGTTCCCCTGGGGATGTGAGTATTATCTGAAAAACGGCAGGATGATGGATCCGGACGCCATGGAGATTTTGAAAGACTTTGATGCGATCTATCTCGGCGCCGTCGGCTATCCCGGCGTGCCCGATCATATTTCCCTGTGGGAGCTTTTGCTCACGATCCGAAAGGGCTTTGACCAGTATGTGAATTTAAGGCCTGTCCGTCTCTTAAAGGGTGCCGGCTGCCCCTTAAAGGATGTGCGCCGGGAGGACATCAACATGACCTTCATCCGCGAAAACAGCGAGGGCGAGTATGCGGGAAGCGGAAGCTGGCTGTTTAAGGGAAAGCCCAACGAGGTGGTGATCCAGGACGGCGTCTTTTCCCGCGTCGGCTGTGAGCGGATCATCCGCTATGCCTTCGAGACCGCGAAAAAAGAGGGGCGCAGCCTCACAAGCATCAGCAAGGCCAACGCCCTCAATTACTCGATGGTATTCTGGGATCAGATTTTCCATGAGGTGAGCAGAGAATACCCGGAGGTGGAGACTCACTCCTATCTCGTGGACGCTGCCAGCATGTTCATGGTAAAAGACCCGAAACGGTTCGAGGTAGTCGTCACCAGCAACCTGTTCGGGGATATCCTGACGGATCTTGGCGCTGCCATCTCCGGCGGCATGGGCCTTGCGGCCGGCGCCAACTTAAACCCCGAGCGGAAATATCCGTCCATGTTTGAGCCGATCCACGGTTCGGCGCCGGATATCGCCGGAAAGGGGATTGCAAACCCCATGGCCTCCATCTGGGCAGCTTCTCAGATGATGGACTTTTTCGGAAGAGAGGACTGGGGAAAACGGATTTTAGACGCCGTGGAAGGCGTCCTGGAGGAAGGAAAGGTTCTGACGCCGGATCTCGGCGGGACGGCCTCTACGTCTGAGACAGGCGCAGCCATTGCGGCAAAGCTTTAAAAACGAATCCCGCCTGTGGGGAACAAGGCGCACAGGCGGGATTTTTCTTCCGGTGCCAGGAGCTTTTAGCAAAGGATGGCATCAATGACTGGGAGCAGATGTGATAAAGCAAATAGGAGGTGTCCATGATTTATTATTTGGATAAGGCAGAATGGCCCACAATTCCTGCACCACACGATTGTGTAATCAACAAAATCTCGCTTTCAGATGATTTCCTTATTTTGGACTTTGAACAGGGAATATCCATTCACGATTCCATCCGGAATCTTTGCCCCAATGCCAGGTCATTAACAATAAAAATACACTTAATTGATACGTTTGACATTTATCGGATGAAAACACGGAAATTTCCGAAATTCAGAAGATCGTATATAGAATTTGATTTTGATAAATTGATCCGTCTTGTGGAGAGGAAAAGGGTCGAATATCTTTATCATCATGTTTCGTATCAGTCTTTGATTGTAAACTTATACTGCCATGAAAATATTATCTTGAATTTGAGCACGGATTCCCTTGAATATATCTGGAAAATGTAGTGCTGTTTTCCCTTTTTTGAATATGTGAATCATGTTTTACATGTGAAAATGCCCGCTGTCAGCCATACGGCCGCTAACGGGCATTTTCCAGTCACATTTATTTTGTCTCGTTCTCAAACTTCTCCAGATATTTCTCCTGGAGCAGCTTCACCGTCTCCGGGGCCTTTCCGCCCGCCGGGACGCCGTCCACCTCATATGCCGTCGCACAGAATTTCGTGGAGCTGGAGACGATGATTTCATCGGCCTCGAGAAGCTCCTTCATCGTAAACGGGGTCTCATCCACGGTGATTCCGTTGTCCTTGCAGATCTGGATCAGATGCATTCTGGTGATACCAGGAAGAATCAGATGATCCGTCGGATGAGTCTTAAATACGCCGTCCTTTAAGATGGAAACATTGCTGTGGGCGCATTCGGTGACAATATCGCCGCGGTGGAACACACATTCGCCGCAGCCAAGCTCCTCGGCCTTCTCCGCCGCCATGACGTTGGGGAGCAGGTTCAGGGTCTTGATATTGCAGTGGAGGAAACGGGTGTCTTCCATCGTCGTGAGCTTAAAGGGCTTTGTCATGTCGCCGTGCTTGCCCGGCTTCATGGTGATCCAGAGGTTCGGCTTCACATCCCCTGCCGGGAACTGGTGCTGGCGCATGCCGGTTCCGCGGGTCATCTGCCAGTAGACGAAAATCTCGTCGTCGTCCAGCTTGGCTAACATATCGTAAAGGATTGCGGCAATCTCGTCCTTTGTGTAAGGCATATGGATCTTTAAAAGACCTGCGCTGTTGAAGAAGCGGTCCAGGTGTTCCTTTAAAGCAAAGATCTTGCCGTTTTTCGCCAGCGTGGCCTCGTAGACGCCGTCTCCGAAATAGCAGACACGGTCGTTCATCGGGACAGTCATCTCTTCCAGAGGCCCGAATTTGCCGTTGTAGTAGCCTAATGTTTTCATGATTTTCATTCCTCCCAGGTATCATATAAGCATCGCCGCAGACCATCTGCGTTTAAGCTAATCATAGCACTGTTTCCATGGCTTGTAAAGCCGCAGAAGGGGCTTTTTGGAGAGGATTTTGAGGCAGGCTCTCATGCCGAAATCTTTAGAGAAAATTAAGGTTTCTTTCGTTGTAGGAACTGCCGGTTTCCTGTATAATAAAAACAGCAAATACGTGTAAAGAGGTGTACCAATGAACATGAATCCCAATGGGGAGCTGGTGCAGTCTGCCGTCAACGCCCCGAACGCGATTGAGATCCCGGAAAATTTTTTAAACGAGGCAAAGCGGTTCCAGGAGTTAATCATGATGTACTCCTGTGCGATCCGCGAGGTAAAGACGAAGTTAGAGGTCTTAAACGACGATCTGGCCGTCCGGAACCAGAGAAACCCGATCCAGATGATAAAGTCCAGAGTGAAAAAGCCGGGCAGCATCATCGAAAAGCTCCAGCGGCGCGGCTATCCGATCACGATCCAGTCGGTGTACGACAACCTCTATGACGTGGCCGGGATCCGGGTGATCTGTTCGTTTGTGGACGATATCTACCAGGTAGCCGAGATGCTTGCAAGGCAGGACGACGTGACGGTGCTGACCGTCAAGGACTATATCCGCTGTCCCAAAGACAACGGATACCGAAGCTACCATATGATTATCGAGGTTCCTGTGTATTTTTCCGACCGGAAGGAGAAAATGCGCGTCGAGGTGCAGATCCGAACCATCGCCATGGATTTCTGGGCGAGCCTGGATCATCAGATGAAATATAAAAAAGATCTGGAGGACAGCACGGAGATCAGCGAGGAATTAAAGGAATGTGCCGAGATCATAGCCCAGACCGATTTAAAAATGCTCTCCATCCGCCGGAAAATTGATGAAAAGGCAAGCCCCGATAAACAGAAGCTCCTGGCGTTTGACAGGGACTGAGCCGGCGGGCTAGTATAAGTAACAGGACAGGGTTTCGGTGATCTGGAACCCTGTCTTTTCATACAGGGAAAGGGCCGCAGCATTGTCCCCGGAAACCTGGAGGCGGACGGGGAGCGGCGCTTTCCTGGACAATTCATGGAGCACATGGCAGAGAAGCTTCTTTCCGTGGCCGCGTCCGCGAAATTCCGGAAGGATTTCAAAGCCGAAGAGATAGTAGTGGCCGGGAAAAGAGAGAATCTTTAAGGAGCCGTATGGGCTTTGAAAAAGGAAAAGCTCCCGGCCTGTCTCCGGATCCTCGCTGGCCTCCTCGGAAACGGCGGGATCTTTGGCCCCGGGATACGGCCCCGGCGCCAGCTCCATCATATGTTCGTCAAACAGGCGGCTGGCGCCGATGGCCGCGAGGGCGCCCAGTGCGCCGGCAGACTGATTGTCCGTATAAAACAAAAGCTCCGTCTCTTCCGGGAGCATGGAGAGCGCCTCGGAGAGAAGGAAAGAAAAAAGCCCCTGCCTGCGAAAGCCAGGCTTTGTAAAGGCTGTGCATTCGTAAGTCCCTTCGCCGGCCCCGGTAAAGGCGGCGGCAGAGAGAAGGCGGCCGTCCCCATCGGAAAAGAAGAGATAAAAATCGGCCTCCTCCTCGGGAAACGAGACGGATACCGGTTCGTGTTTTCTGCATGAGGAAAGAAGCTCATGAAGCTTTTTTTTGCTTTCAGAATCCAGGGAACCAAGACGGTTTACGGGCATGGGGCGTACCTCCTTCGTGTTGAAAACATATGCCTGCGGCGGCTCTTTTGTGCGGCCGGATGAGGCAAATTGATTATAGTACAGAAAAATGCCTTTTTTCAAGGGAAAATTTGTATCATTTTCCTGTATTGCCCGGGGAAAAATCCGGTGCTAAAATGTACCCATCAGAAGATGAGGAGAGACAGTATGAAATATCTGAAAGAGCTTGTGATTATCTTCGGCATTACCATGGCAGGGGAACTATTAAACCGCCTGATCCCGCTTCCGGTGCCGGCCGGCGTCTACGGCCTGTTCCTTTTGCTGGCGCTTCTTTGCAGCGGCGTTTTAAAGCTTTCCGATGTGGAAAACACCGGTGACCTGCTTCTTGACCTGATGCCCTTAATGTTCATCCCGGCGGCCGTCGGGCTTTTGGAGCGCATGGAGGAGCTGCGGGCCATCCTGGTGCCGTTTCTCGTGATTACCTTCCTTTCCACCTTAATCGTCATGACCGTGACCGGAAAGACGACGGAATTCATTCTTCATTTTCAGCGCAGGGAGGACAGATAAATGCCGGTTACCTTTGGATTTTTCATCAGCATTGCCGCGTACCTTTTCGGTCTGTGGCTCAAAAAGAAACTGAAATGGGCTGTTTTAAACCCGCTGCTTGTGGCGATCCTTCTGGTAATCGCCGTGC
Organism: Eubacteriaceae bacterium Marseille-Q4139; assembly: GCA_018223415.1. NCBI lineage: Bacteria > Bacillati > Bacillota > Clostridia > Eubacteriales > Eubacteriaceae > Eubacteriaceae bacterium Marseille-Q4139. The sequence goes on from JAGTTQ010000001.1 coordinate 3,245,341, forward strand.
TGGCCGTCGGGAACATCCCTTATGACGAGTACAACGAAGGCGGCCAGTACATCAGCTATTTCCTGACTCCGGCGACGGTCTGCCTTGCAATCCCCTTATACCGCCAGCTTGAGCTCTTAAAAAAGAATCTGGCCGCGGTGTTTTTCGGGATCCTTTCCGGCGTCATCGCCAGCGCCGCCAGCATTTTTGCCATGGCGCTTCTTTTTAAGCTGGAGCATGTCCACTACGTTTCGCTGCTTCCAAAGTCCATCACGACAGCCATCGGCATGGGTGTTTCCGAGGAAGCCGGCGGAATTGTGACGATTACGATAGTAAGCATTATTATTACGGGAATTTTGGGCAACATGATAGCAGAGACATGGTTTAAGCTTGTGGGAATCCGGGAGCCGATTGCCAAAGGGCTTTCCCTTGGAACAGCGGCCCATGCCATCGGAACGGCCAAAGCCCTTGAGTTAGGCGAAGTAGAAGGCGCCATGAGCAGCCTGGCCATCGCCGTGGCAGGGCTTTTAACCGTGGCGGCCGTCCCGCTGGTGTCAGGACTGATATAAGGAGGAGAGCATATGGGTGAGATGTTAAAAAAGCGTTCGGAGATTGAAGATCAGTATAAATGGAACCTGGAGGACATGATTGCGTCGGCCGCAGAGGAAAAGGCAATGGAAAAGCAGGCCGAAGAGAACCTGCCGTCCTTTGAGGCTTTTGCGGGGACACTTGGCCAGTCGGCCGTCCGCCTGGCGGAATACCTTGCGACCCATGACCGGGAGGAAGAGCTTCTTTCCAGGCTCATGGCCTATGCCCAGCAAAAGAGCGACGAGGACACGGCGGACGCCGAAAGCCAGGCCATGGTTTCCAGGGTTCAGAGCCTGTTCCTTAAGTTTTTTGAAAAGACAGCCTTTGCGGAGCCGGAGATTCTGGATATCCCGGCGGAGAAGATGAAAGAATTCCTGGCGTCTTCGGAGCTCTCCCTCTATAAAAAGAATCTGGAGCGGCTGCTTAAAAAGAAGGCGCATATGCTTTCAAAGGAGGAAGAGACGCTGTTAGCCGCGTCCGTCTCCATGGCCCAGAGCCCGTCCGCCATTTTTACGCTGTTTAACAACGCGGATCTGACCTTTGAGCCGGTAACGGACGCAGACGGGAACGAACTTCCCGTGAGCCACGGCCGGTTCGGGCTTCTCATGGAAAACAGCGACCGGAACGTGAGAAGGGCGGCGTTCCAGTCCTACTATAAAAGCTACGGCCAGTTCGCCAACACGGCGGCCGCCATGTTTGAAGGCAACGTAAAGCAGGCATGCTTTTACGCAAAAGCCAGGAAGTATCCGTCCACCAGGGCATATTATCTTTCGGAGAATGAAGTGCCGGAGAGCGTTTATGACAACCTCCTTGCGGCCGTCCATAAACATTTAAACCTTCTGCACCGGTATATTTCCATAAGGAAGAGGGCCCTGGACGTCGATAAAGTTCACATGTATGATCTCTATGCGCCGATGGTGCCGGATTTTAAGAAAAGCTATCCCTACGAGGAAGCAAAGGCCATGGTGCTTGAGGCCTTAAAGCCCCTGGGAACGGAATATACGGACATTGTGAAGGAGGGCTTTGAAAGCCGCTGGATCGACGTCTATGAAAACCAGGGAAAGAGAAGCGGCGGCTACTCCAACTGCGTCTACGGCGTTCATCCCTACGTGCTGTTAAGCTACGACGATACGCTGCATTCCGCGCTGACGCTGGCTCATGAGATGGGGCATTCGCTCCACTCCTGGTATTCCAACGAAAACCAGCCGTATCCATACGCGGGATACACGATTTTCGTGGCCGAGGTGGCGTCGACAGTCAACGAGGCCCTGCTTTTAAATGACCGGATCAAAAAGGCAGAGAGCCATGAGGAGAAGGTCTTTCTCCTGAGCCAGTTTTTGGAGCGGTTCCGCCAGATCATTTACCGCCAGACTATGTTTGCGGAATTTGAGTTCCTGGCCCACAAAAAAGCCTGGGACGGCATCCCTCTCACGAAGGCGGAGCTCTGCGCCATGTACCATGACCTCAACGCAAGGTATTTTGGGGATGACGCGTTCATTGATCCGGAAATTGATTTTGAGTGGGAGAGGATTCCGCATTTTTACAGCCCGTTCTATGTCTACCAGTATTCCACGGGCTTTGCGGCGGCCATGGCCATTTCCGGCAGGATCCTTGCCGGGGATGAAAAGACGTTAAAGGGATATTTTGAGTTTTTAAAGGGAGGAAGCTCCGGGACGCCCATCGAGCTTTTGAAGCTCTGCGGCCTCGACATGGAAACTCCGCAGGCGGTGGAGGAAGCGCTTGCGGTGTTTGAAGGGCTTCTTGATGAATTTGAAAGGGAATCTGGTCTGTAATATCTGGCGCCGCAGGTGACGGCGCATGGGAAGGCAAGAGGTGTGTATTATGAATCTGTACGAGGCCATTTTCAGCCGGAAGTCTGTCCGCAAGTTCCGCATGGAGCCGGTGGACGCGGAGTTTCTGGCAAAGCTCAGGAAATTTTTGGATAACATTTCGCCCCTGGACAATCAGAGCCGGGTGGAATTTGAGATCATTGACAATTTAGAGAAAAAGCAGAAGGTAAAGGGGCTCTGGAAGACGGAGGCGCCCTACTATCTGGCAGTTTACTGCGGGGAAGAGCGGCTGTCGGCCAGAAACGCCGGCTATGCGGCCGAGCAGGCGGTGCTTTATATGACGGAAAAGGAAGTGGGGAGCTGTTACCTGGGAGCTACGAAGGCCGGCGAGCCGGTGAAAAACGGGCTGAAGCAGTTCTTGGTAATCGCCTTCGGCTATCCGGAAGGGCGCCTCTACCGCGACAGCATGGCGGCCCACCGGCTTTCCCTGGCAAACCTCTGTACTTATAAGGATGAGCCGGGAGAAAATCTGAAGTCGATTTTAAAGGCGGCCAGGCTGGCGCCGTCGTCGTTCAACTCTCAGCCATGGCGGTTTATCGTCTATTCCGACCGGGTCTATATCTTTGCGAGAAAGGACGCCCTGCCCCAGACGAAAAGACTTCTGGCCATGCGGGAATTCAACATCGGAATCATGCTGTGCCATGTGATGCTGGCGGCAGAGGAGCTGTGGATGAATATGGAGACGGTGACCGAAGACCAGTTTTTAAAGAAAGTTTATAAGAACGGTGAGTACATTTGTACGATTGTTTTCCATATTTAACAGAAGTCGCATTATTTCTTCCTGAAAAAATAAAATGTGGAATTTTTCACTGCCTGCGGTTTTGGCTTGAAAGGATCTCCTGATTATGCTAAAATTGACAGGATAGATAGAAAACGGAACTGCATTGAAGGAGGAAATCATGATAAATCAGCTCGTACAGAAGATTCAGAAAACAAAAGCACCGATCTGTGTCGGCCTTGACCCGATGCTTGGGTACATCCCGTCCCATATTGTTCAGAAATCTTTTAAGGAGTTCGGAGAGACATTGGAAGGAGCTGCCGACGCTGTGTGGCAGTTCAATAAAGAAATTGTTGACCATACGTATGATTTAATTCCCTCAGTGAAACCTCAGATTGCCATGTATGAGCAGTTTGGCATTGAGGGACTTAAAATATATGCGAGAACTGTGGAATACTGCCAGCAGAAGGGACTGCTCGTCATCGGCGACGTAAAGCGCGGCGACATCGGCTCCACGTCCTCGGCATATGCGGTGGGACATCTGGGAAAGGTTCGGATTGGAAGCAATGTATGTTCCGGTTTTAATACGGATTTCATCACGGTGAACCCGTACCTGGGCACTGACGGCGTGAAGCCGTTCGTCGGTGTCTGCAACGAAGAGGACAAGGGTCTGTTCGTCCTTGTAAAGACGTCGAACCCTTCCAGCGGCGAGTTCCAGGACAGGCTCATTGACGGCCGGCCGCTCTACGAGCTGGTGGCAGAGAAGGTTGTCGAGTGGGGCGCCGACTCCATGGACGGGGCTTACAGCAACGTAGGCGCCGTGGTAGGCGCTACTTATCCGGAGATGAGCCGGATTTTAAGAAAGCTGATGCCCCATACTTACTTCCTGGTGCCCGGCTACGGCGCCCAGGGCGGTACGGCAGAGGATTTGCGCCACTGCTTCAATGAGGACGGGCTCGGCGCCATCGTAAACTCCTCCCGCGGCATCATCGCGGCCTACAAGCAGGAGAAGTATGCGAAGTTCGGCCCGGAACATTTTGCCGAGGCTTCGAGACAGGCAGTGATCGACATGATTGCGGATATCAACCGCGTATTATAGGTGGCGCCATGGCAGAAAATAAGAAAAATGTAAAGCTTTGCAGCCAGGAAATGATGGCGGATGGGATTTACAGCATGTGGCTGGAGGCGCCGGAAATGGCCGCCGCGGCAAAGCCGGGCCAGTTTATTGCCGTGTACCCGAAAGACAGCGCAAAACTTCTTCCGAGGCCCATCAGCATTTGTGAAATCGACCGGGAAAACGGAAGGCTCAGGATCGTTTACCGGATCGCCGGCGGCGGGACGCTTGAATTTTCCGCATACCGCGCCGGGGACATGGTGTCGGTGATGGGGCCTCTTGGAAACGGCTTCCCGCTTAAGGACAAAAAGGCGTTTCTGATTGGCGGAGGCATCGGGATCCCGCCGCTTCTGGAGCTTTTTAAGGAACTCGACTGCGAAAAGACGGCCGTTCTCGGCTACCGCGACAGCCAGATGTTCTTAAAAGAGGAGTTTGAGGCCTGCGGAAGCGTCGTTTATGCGACGGAGGATGGAAGCGCCGGAACGAAGGGGAATGTTTTGGACGCCATCCGGGAGAACGGCCTGACGGCAGATATTATTTATGCCTGCGGCCCGACACCGATGTTAAAGGCCATTAAGGCTTATGCCATGGAAAACGGCATCGAATGCTACATCTCCCTCGAGGAAAAGATGGCCTGCGGTATTGGGGCCTGCCTTGGCTGCGTCTGCCACAGCAAAGACGTGGACAGCCACAGCAACGTGAGAAACAAGAGAGTCTGCAAGGACGGCCCTGTTTTTCTGGCCGAAGAGGTGGAGATTCTTTCCTCGGAGGAACAGAGAGAGCGGATCGGAAGCGGCTGCATGTGCGGAACCGTCAAAAAGGAGGGCCAGTCATGAATACAAAGGTAAATCTGGCCGGTGTGGAGCTTAAGAACCCGGTAATGACTGCGTCCGGGACGTTCGGCTCCGGCATGGAATACAGTGAATTTGTCGATTTGAACCGCCTTGGCGCCGTCGTGACAAAGGGGATCGCAAGCGTTCCGTGGCCGGGGAACCCCACGCCGCGGGTGACAGAGGTGTACGGCGGGATGTTAAACGCCATCGGTCTCCAGGGGCCCGGCGTCGACCTGTTCATCGAGAGGGACATCCCGTTCCTTAAAAAATACGACACAAAGATCATCGTAAACGTCTGCGGCAAGACGAAGGAAGACTACGTGGACGTGGTGGAGCGCCTGGCGGAGACCGACGTGGACATGCTGGAAATCAACATCTCCTGTCCCAACGTAAAAGAGGGCGGCATCGCCTTCGGCCAGGATCCGAAATGCGCGGAGGACATCACAAAGGCCGTAAAGAAAGCGGCAAAACAGCCTGTCATCATGAAGCTTTCGCCGAATGTGACGGATATCACGGAGATGGCAAGGGCCGTGGAAGCCGGTGGTGCAGATGTGGTTTCCTTAATCAACACGCTGACCGGCATGAAAATCGACATCAACCGGCGTACCTTTGCCCTGGCCAATAAGACCGGCGGCCTTTCCGGCCCGGCCATCAAGCCGGTGGCAGTGCGTATGGTGTACCAGACGGCAAATGCCGTGAAAATCCCTGTCATCGGAATGGGCGGGATCCTGACGGCGGAGGACGCGCTGGAGTTTATCCTGGCGGGAGCCACGGCAGTTTCCGTGGGGACGGCCAACTTCATCAATCCGTCGGCAACAGCAGAGATTGCGGCCGGGATTGAGGAATACATGAGAAGAAACCACGTGGATGATATCAACGAGTTAATCGGCGCCGTGCGCTAGGCAGGCGGCCGGATCCAGAGAGGGGAATAAAGAATATGGAAAGATACAAGCAGGAATTTATTGAGTTTATGGTGGACTGCGGCGTCCTGAAATTTGGAGATTTCGTCACAAAGAGCGGAAGAAAGACCCCGTTTTTCGTAAACACAGGCTTTTACCGCAACGGCGCACAGCTCAGAAAACTGGGCGAATACTATGCAAAAGCCATCCAGGAGACCTTCGGCACGGATTTTGACGTGCTGTTTGGGCCGGCCTACAAGGGCATCCCGCTGACGGTTGCTGCCAGCATGGCTTTAAGCGAGCATTTCGGCGCGGACATCAAATACTGCTCCAACCGCAAGGAAGTCAAGGATCACGGCGACAAGGGAATTCTCCTTGGAAGCCCGATTGCTGACGGCGACAAGGTCGTTATCATCGAGGACGTGACGACGGCAGGAACTTCCATCGAGGAGACGCTTCCGATCATCAAGGCCCAGGGCGACGTAAACGTGCTCGGCCTTGTGGTATCCGTGGATCGCTGTGAGAGAGGACAGGGCGAGAAGTCTGCCCTGGCTGAAATCCAGGAGAAGTACGGCTTTAAGACGACGGCCATCGTTACGATGAAAGAGGTTGTCGAGCATCTCTACAACAGGGAGTACAAGGGCAAGGTCATCATCGATGACAGCTTAAAGGCAGCCATCGACGCCTACTACGAGCAGTACGGCGTAAAATAAGGAGTGCATGTCATGGAAAGAATCTATAAGACCATGCGGAATGCAGGCGCGGCCAGCGTTGCCGTCGGCATTGTGATCCTGACGGTCGGTATGGCGGCCGGGATTGTGGCAATCGTAAACGGCGCCGTCCTGCTTAAGAGAAAGTCAGAAATTACTTTTTAAAAACGAATGAGATAAGGCCGGGAATTCGCCGGGGAAATCCGGAGAGCGCCCGGCCTCGTTTCTTCTGTGGATGGAGATTGAAAGCATGCTGAAACATAACAGGCATCGGAGCCTCGGGTTCGTCCTGTTCGTCCTTTATCTGATCCTTCTGACATATTTCCTGTTTTTTGCGGAGGAGATGGGGCGGAGCCCGGAGGCCAGATCCGATTATCAATACAACCTGGTTCTGTTCCGTGAAATCAGGCGGTTCATCATGTACCGCCATGTGCTCGGCTGGAAGGCCGTCGTCTTAAATATCGCGGGAAATATGGCGGCGTTCGTGCCCTTCGGCTTTTTCCTTCCTGTCATCTGGGTCAGGACAAAGCACTGGTACACGACGACGCTTTTAAGCTTTGCCTTCAGTCTCTGCGTGGAAACCGCCCAGCTCGTCTTTAAGGTCGGCAGCTTCGATGTGGACGACCTGCTTTTAAACACCATCGGTGGCCTGGCGGGCTATGTGGTTTACTGCCTTTTAAAAGGAGTGTGGCATAAGTACAGTGAAACGGATCGGCAATAAGGTATCGTATATTCGCAAGCCCCTGGCAAAAAACAGCTTTGTGTCGGCAGGGCTTTCGGCGGTGTCTGTCATTCTGGCAGCGGCAGCCGTCGGCCTTTCCTACATGTCCCAGGGCAATGCGCCGCTTACGGCGGCGGCGCTCGGGTTTTCCAGCATCCTGACGGCGGTTTCGGCCATCGCCTACGGCGTTTTTTCTTTTTTTGAAAAAGAGAAAAACTACCTGTTGGCAAAGATCAGCCTGACGGCGGCCGGCGTCATGGTTTTTATCTGGCTGATTATTATTGCTCTCGGCTGAGAAAGAAACGGAGGCAGAAATGGAAGATTCAATTTTACTGGAGCGGTATGCGCTTTCCATGGAACGCATCCGCAGGATCCTGGAGGAGGAGACTGTAAGTGAGCCTTTCCGGGCATATTTTCAGGACGCGGCCGGCTTTTTGCTGGCGGTATCCGAGCTGCGGGAGGTTATCATGTCCGGGGCCTTTAAGGGCTTGGAAACAGAAGAAAAAAAGGCCTGGAACGAACGGCTCTACGGCGGTATCCTGCCGGGAAATTATGAAAAAAGCTATGTCAATCCGGCATATGCGGCCAAAATGCTCGGGGAGGATATGGGAAAGCTTCTTTCCTTCCTTTATGCAGAAATCCGAGGCGACATTGTCTACGCTTTTGAAGGCCGGCTTTTAGAGATTGTGATCTGGAATGAGGCGTTTATTGAGATTTACAACCTGTTTGAGGAAGGAATCCCGGAGGAAAAGCAGGTGCGGGACGTGATTTACTGGTGCGTCAGCGACTACTGCGACGAGACGGCTGCGTTCCGAGTCCGCGAAGGCGTGGATCCGTCCCTGGATTTTGCAAAGAAAATCATCATGGAGAGCGACCTTTCGGAGCCGTCTTACCTCTATGATTTCGGCGAGTATGTTTCAGAACAGGAAATTTCCCTCTCAAAGTTTCTTTCCGGACTTCCGGAGGAGACCATCCGGCGGATTGCTGATACCTTTACGGACGGCTATATCCGCGGCTTTTCCGTCATGGGACGCGATCTCTCCAAAAAGAAGACGGCGGCGATCCGTTATCCTCTCGGCTTTGAGCGTGTAATCCGCCGGGCCGTGAAAAATTTCGAGGCTGCGGGCCTTTCCGTCATTTTCCCGCGGACGGCTGTTTCCAGCGTCAGCCGGAACCCCGGCGGGAAAAACGGCTGGTTCGGCAGCTCCCCCAACAAGCAGTATGACTACGATCACCGGTATGACTGCGCGCTGTTTTATGACAAGGCGTTCCGCGACAGGAAGCTTTCCGTTTTAAAGACGGCCTATGAGACATATAAAAAGGAAGCGGCGGACTATGCCGGGCCGGCGGTGTTGGAAATTTTCGGCGAGGAGGGCTTTTCGCCGGTAAATAAAAAGGAGGCCTGGGCGTTTACGGAAAAGCAGCAGAAGCTTTATCTGGAATTCAGGAACCTTTCGATGCCGGTGACGAACGCCTACATCCCAGGCGATGAGACGAGCTTTACGATCATGGCGTTTCCGACCCCGGAAATCGGCCCGGATTTCGAGGCGATTTTTAAAGAGACGATCCGCATCAATACGCTGGATCATGAAAAATACCAGAAATTCCAGCAGATCCTCATTGACACCCTCGATCAGGCCGAGTACGTCCATGTTTTAGGGCGGGGCGAAAACGGCACCGACCTTCGGGTCGCTCTGGCGCCGGTTTCTGATCCGGAAAAGGAGACGCGGTTTGAAAACTGCGTGGATGATGTGAACATCCCTCTCGGCGAGGTGTTTACGTCGCCGAAGCTTTCCGGAACAGAGGGGCTTTTAAACGTAGGCACCGTGTACATCGGCGAAATCCAGTTTAAGAATTTAAAGCTCCGGTTTGCGGACGGCCGCGTGACGTCTGTTTCCTGCGATAATTTCCTTGCAGAACTGCCAGAGACGGCATCGGAGGAAGAAAAGGCTGCGGCAGCGGAGGCCGGAAGGACGCTTGTGATCCAGGAGATCATGAACGGCCACGAGAGCCTGCCCATGGGGGAATTTGCCATCGGAACCAACACGGCGGCCTATGCCATGGCGGAGCAGTTCGGGATTTTGGATCGGCTGCCGATCCTGATTGTGGAGAAGATGGGGCCGCACTTTGCCGTGGGCGATACGTGTTACAGCTGGTCGGAGGACAGCCCCATGTATAACCCGGACGGGAAAGAGATGACGGCGAGGGACAACGAGGTGTCGATTTTAAGGAAGGAAGACCCGTCAAAGGCGTATTTCGGCGTCCATACGGATATTACGGTTCCTTATAAAGAGATCGGCCGGATTGACGCCGTCCTTCCGGACGGAAAGAAAATTCCCGTGATTGTGGACGGGCGGTTTGTGCTTCCTGGGGTTCTGGAGCTCAATGAAGAATTGGACAGATTGATTTAAAACGATATTGCTGCCAGGGCCACCGGTTCAGCCGGTGGCCTTGGCTTATTCAAAATAATGCCGCTAACAGCAAAAATGAATGAATTTTATTCATTGACTTTTCAGAAAAGCGTGCTATACTAATTGGTAGAAAGGAGGTTCAGATTATGCGGGTTACAAAGGAACCGGAAGTACGCAGACAGGAGATTTTAGATACCGCTCTTAAGCTGTTCGGGGAAAAAGGATATGAAAAAACCTCGATTACAGACATAGCAAAAGCAATCGGTGTGGCACAAGGCCTGTGCTATCGTTATTTTCCGTCGAAAGAGGCTCTGTTTGACAGTGCGGTTGAACAATACGCCGACGTCCTGGTGGAGCAGTTTGTCAGCTCTGAAAAAGACGGGCATAAGACCCTGCGGCAGATTATTGAAGATATGCCTGCCACGGTGGAAGAGCGGGACACAAAATATTATTCTGTCTTTCACGGAGCGGCGAATAAAAAATTTCACGATCAGTTATCTCTCAAAGTATGCGAGAAGCTGGTTCCCCTTGTGGAGAAACTGTTGTATCGGGCCAGGCAGAAAGGCGAGCTCCAGTTTGACGATTTGCAGGCCGCCGCTATGTTTTGTGTGTATGGACAGCTTGGCATCCTGCTGGCAGACGATTTGACGCAGGAAGATAAGTCAAAACGGATTCGAGAGTTTCTCATATTTGCACTGCATCTTTGAAAAATCTCCCGCTTTGTGTCGGGGGATTTTCAAAGCCCAAGAAAATGAATGATGTTCATTCAAATAAGAAAGGAAGTTTTACAATGCCAACAAAAATTGATTTCATTGGCGGAAATACAAAGCGCTGCCTTATGGCAATGGCGCTCCCGATGATGGCCGCCATGTTTCTTAACATGATGTATAACCTTGTAGACAGCCTGTGGATCGGAAATCTGCTTGGTGAGACAGCCTACGCCGCTTTGACAAACTCCACCCCTGTCATTCTGCTTTTAACTTCCGTTGCGATGGGTGCAACGAATGGCGTATCCATTTTGCTCTCCCAGGTGATTGGCGCAAAGGACAGGATAAAAACAGAAGGTTTGATTGCCACATCGTTCTGCGCCGCAGTGGTGTTTTCACTTCTCGTCACCGCTCTGCTTGAGATTTTTCTCCCGGGAATTTTGAAAGCTCTGAACACGCCGGAAGAAACTTATGATATGGCATACGGCTATCTGGCGATATATGTTCTCGGGTATTTTGCGGTTTATCTCTATCTCTACTTCACCGCCGTTTTACGGAGCTTTGGCAATTCCATGTTTCAGGCAGCAGCAATGCTGGTATCAACGATTTTGAATGCAGTCCTAGATCCGATTTTTATCCATTTTATCGGATTTCACGGTGCCGCGATTGCCACATTGCTTTCTCAGGCGATCTGTCTGCTGTTTATGCTGATTTATCTGAAAAAGAAAAAGCTGTTCAAGTTTAAAATCTCTGCGTTTGATAAGAAGGAAGTATGGCCGCTGGTTCAAAAGGCAATTCCCTCTGTCATTCAGCAGAGTATTCCGGCAATCAGTACGACGTTCCTCACGGCGCTTGTCAGTACATACAGCGTCACAGCAATCGCGGCTTATGGAGTGACAGGAAAACTGGAAACCATTCTTTTCTACCCGGCGATGGCTTTGAATATGGTTTTGACTGCCATCATCGGGCAGTGTATCGGCGGCGGACGATATGACCGGGCAAAAGACTATCTGAAATGTGCACTGGGATATGGCTGCGGCCTGCTCGCACTCCTTTCTTTTTTGATCGTAGGCTTTTCAAAACAGCTTTCCGGCCTGTTTGTTAAAAGCAGTGATGTTGCAGGTATTGTCGGAACATATTTTATGATTGTCAGTGTTGGGTATGTTCTTAACACAGTCACAAATTGTTTTTTAGGCGCCCTCAATGGTTTGGGAAAACCTTCAAAAAGTATGTTCCTGATGATTTTCTATTATATATTGGTTCGGATGCCCCTTGCTTATTTGCTTTCCTGTATGGGCCTGGGCCTAAATGGGATTTGGGCTGCTGTACTGGTCAGCCATGTGGCTGCCAGTGCCGCTGCCGGCATCTATGGAATGGCATCTTTTAACTTTCCATTTAGATTTCCCCATTTCCTCTTGACGCGGCGGTAAAAAACTAGTATTATGATTCATAAGAGATGATATTTATTTCAATCCAATATATTAGTATAACTTATCAATAACCATCAGATGAAAAGGAGAGAAAAAAATGGCAAAAGTTGGGATTGTAATGGGAAGCGACTCCGATATGCCCATCATGGCACAGGCTGCCGATATGTTAGAGGAGCTCGGAATCGACTTTGAGATGACGATCATTTCCGCCCACAGGGAACCGGACATTTTTTACGAGTACGCGAAGGCGGCTGAGGGGAAGGGAATCAAGGTAATCATTGCCGGAGCCGGAAAGGCGGCCCATCTTCCCGGCATGTGCGCGGCGATTTTCCCGATGCCCGTCATTGGGATCCCGATGAAGACGTCGGATCTCGGCGGCGTGGATTCTCTCTATTCGATAGTACAGATGCCTTCGGGAATCCCGGTGGCGACGGTGGCCATCAACGGCGGGAAGAACGCCGGCATCCTGGCGGCCAAAATCCTGGCCACGTCCGACGAGGCGCTTCTTTCCAGGCTGAAGGCTTATTCGGAGAAGTTAAAGAATGAGGTGGCCGGAAAGGCTGAGAAGTTAGACCAGATCGGTTATAAAGAATATCTGGCGGGGATGAAGAAATAATCTGCCGGATTTCAAGTTTTTGAGCCTGCCGGGCCGTCTGCCCGGTGAAACCATGGAAGATGTTTGGAGGTACATATGGATTACAAGAATGCCGGAGTTGATATTGAGGCTGGCTACAAATCAGTAGAGCTTATGAAACAGCATGTGAAGGGCACCATGCGCCCCGAGGTGCTCGGCGGGATCGGCGGGTTTTCCGGCGCATTTTCCGCAGCGGCCTTTAAAGGTATGGAACATCCCGTCCTGTTATCCGGAACGGACGGAGTCGGAACAAAGTTAAAGCTTGCATTTTTAATGGATAAGCATGATACGGTCGGCATCGACTGCGTCGCCATGTGCGTCAACGATGTGGCATGTGCCGGCGGCGAGCCGCTGTTTTTCCTGGATTACATTGCCTGCGGAAAGCAGGTTCCGGAAAAGATTGCTGCCATCGTGTCCGGTGTGGCCGAGGGCTGCAAGCAGGCCGGTTCTGCTTTAATCGGCGGCGAGACGGCAGAGATGCCGGGCTTCTATCCCGAGGATGAGTATGACCTGGCTGGCTTTTCTGTCGGCGTCGTGGACGAGAAGGACATGGTGGACGGCAAGGAATTAAAGGCCGGCGACGTGCTGATCGGCATGGCTTCCTCCGGCGTCCATTCCAACGGCTTCTCCCTTGTGCGGAAGGTGTTTGAGAAGGAGCTTACGAAGGAAGGCTTAAATACGTATTACGACGAGCTTGGAAAGACCCTGGGCGAGACGCTCCTTGCGCCGACAAAGATCTATGTGAAGGCGCTTAAGGCCGTGAAGGAAGCCGGCGTCCGCATCCATGCGTGCAGCCATATCACAGGCGGCGGTTTTTATGAGAACGTGCCGCGGATGTTAAAGGACGGCGTCTGCGCCGAGATTAAAAAGGACAGCTATCCCGTTCCGCCGATTTTCGCCATGATGCAGAAAAAGGGCGAGATCGAGGAGAAGGTCATGTACAATACCTTCAACATGGGTATCGGCATGATCGTAGCAGTAGATGAGAAAGACGCTCATAAGGCCATGGAGGCCATGAAGGCGGCCGGTGAGACGCCGTATGTGATCGGTTCCGTAAAGGAAGGCGAAAAGGGAGTGACCTTATGCTAAGAGTCTGTGTCCTGGTTTCCGGCGGCGGCACGAATCTCCAGGCGATTTTAGACGCCATGGATCACGGCGCGGTCACAAATGCCGAGGTCGTCAAGGTTATCAGCAACAATCCCGGCGCCTATGCATTGGAACGTGCGAAAAACCACGGGATTGCGGCGGAGTGTGTGTCCCCGAAGGACTTTTCTGACCGGGAGGCCTTCAATGAGGCGCTGCTTTCCAGGGTGGAGGAATGCAGGCCGGATCTCATTGTTTTGGCCGGCTTCCTTGTGAAGATCCCGCCCATGATGATTGAGAAATTCAGAAACAGGATTATCAATGTCCATCCGTCACTGATCCCGTCGTTCTGCGGTGTCGGATATTACGGGCTTAAGGTTCACGAGGCGGCGCTTTCGCGCGGCGTAAAGGTGACGGGGGCTACGGTGCATGTTGTGGACGAGGGGATGGATTCCGGTCCGATTCTTCTTCAGAAGGCCGTGGAAGTAAAGGAAGGCGATACGCCGGAAATCCTCCAGAAGCGTGTCATGGAGGAGGCGGAGTGGCAGATTCTCCCGAAGGCGATCCACATGATTGCAAATGGAATGATTTAAAAGACTGCTGCGGCAGATTTCGGAAAGCAAGACAAACGCTTTTGCGGGCGGCTGCCGGGTACCGGCGGCCGTCTGTTATTTGGTGAAGATTTTTGACGGGAAATACGCGAGGAGGGCGAACATGAAAGTTCTGATTGTTGGAAGCGGCGGAAGAGAGCATGCGATTGCATGGAAGATTGCACAGAGTGACCGCGTGGAGAAGATTTACTGTGCTCCGGGAAACGCCGGGATTTCTGAGGTGGCCGAGTGCGTGCCCATCGGTGCCATGGAGTTTGACCGGCTTGTGGAATTTGCAAAGGAAAAGGAGATCGACCTGACGGTCATCGGTATGGATGACCCGTTAGTGGGCGGTGTGGTAGATAAATTTGAGGAGGCAGGGCTCCGGGTGTTCGGCCCCAGGAAGAATGCGGCCATTTTGGAGGGTTCCAAGGCCTTTTCCAAAAACCTCATGAAGAAGTACGGGATCCCGACGGCGGCATACGAGACGTTTACGGATCCGGAGGCTGCCATTTCGTATCTTAAGACGGCAAAAATGCCCATCGTATTAAAGGCCGACGGCCTGGCACTCGGAAAGGGCGTTTTGATCTGTGAAACGCGGGAGGAAGCCGTCGAGGGCGTGAAGACCCTGATGACGGATAAAAAGTTCGGAGATGCCGGAAATGAGATCGTCATCGAGGAATTTATGACGGGCCGCGAGGTGTCGGTGCTTTCGTTTGTGGACGGGAACATAGTAAAGATCATGAGCTCGGCCCAGGATCATAAGCGGGCCAAGGACGGCGATGAGGGCCTCAACACCGGCGGAATGGGAAATTTCTCTCCCAGCCCGTTCTACACAAAAGAGGTGGACGAGTTCTGCAAAAAGTATATTTATCAGCCGACGGTGGACGCCATGAAGGCAGAAGGAAGGCCGTTTAAAGGCATCATTTTCTTCGGGCTGATGCTCACAGAGGACGGGCCGAAGGTTCTCGAGTACAACGCCAGGTTCGGCGACCCGGAGGCGCAGGTGGTGCTTCCGCGGCTGGAAAACGACATCATCGAGGTGTTTGAGGCGTGCATCGACGGCACCCTGGATCAGGTTGACTTAAAATTTGACAACGACAGGGCAACGGTCTGCGTCATCCTGGCGTCTGACGGCTATCCGGTGGAGTATAAGAAGGGCTATCCGATTTCCGGCCTTGAAAAGTTTAAGGGGCTGGACGGATATTATGTGTTCCATTCCGGGACGAAGTTCGATGAGAACGGGCAGATTGTCACGAACGGCGGCCGCGTGCTCGGCGTGACGGCCAACGGGGCGACCCTCAAGGAGGCCAGGGAGAATGCCTATAAGGCAGCCGAGTGGGTGAATTTCGAGAATAAATATATGCGCCATGACATTGGAAAGGCCATTGACGAGGCGTAGGAAGAAGAATGCCGCAGGCGGGGCCAGCTTTTTGCTGGCGGGCCTGCGGCTTCCTTTCCCTCACTTTTTTGCAAATTGGTTCATAAAGAAGTCAGTAAATGCCGCCAGTTCCTCATCCTGCGACACGTAGACATACAGCTTTTCATCCTCCAGCCAGTCATAGGCATTGATGCCGATATACCCTTTCTTGTC
The DNA here is from genome assembly GCA_018223415.1 of Eubacteriaceae bacterium Marseille-Q4139. Classification (NCBI taxonomy): domain Bacteria; kingdom Bacillati; phylum Bacillota; class Clostridia; order Eubacteriales; family Eubacteriaceae; species Eubacteriaceae bacterium Marseille-Q4139. The sequence goes on from JAGTTQ010000001.1 coordinate 3,261,202, forward strand.
GGGATAAATGATAAATGCGTCCGTAGGGTACTTGTTTCGGTAGGCTTTCAAAATTTCGGAGCGGCGGTAGTACGTCGGATCACCGCAGCCGGAAAGGTCAGGAACCGTGGGAACTGCCACAATCGTCTGGCTGGCTTCGTTCCAGCCGACAATCAGATTTCCGATTTTTGTTTTGCTGCCATGGACAAAGCCGTAATTGAAGCGGCTCACGTCCTCGGTATATCCGAAGATCAGCCTGTAATCGTCACCGTCTGTGACGACATGGTTAAACAGCGCCCGCATTTTCTTTGCATTTGCGCGGCTCTTTTCCATATCAATTTCCGGTCCTTTAAACAATTTGCTGAAAAACCCCATCTTTTTTCCTCCTGAAGATTTATTTTTGAAGAGAGTCAGAAGCCATCTTTAGCTTTTCCAGGGCATCCACAATCGCGGCAATCTGGAAATCTACGGTTTCGTCAGCCGCTTCAGGGACAAGAAACGGAAGCGTGTCGGGGAGAGCCCTGCGTACCACTATCGTAGCAAGGCTTAAATTTGTAAACAGCCCGATCCGGCGTTCATCTGTCCGGATCCCGAAGTTTTCTAAAATTTCTCCGAAAAGCTGAAGCTGCCTGCGGCGGAAAATCTGGTAACTTTCCTTTGACAGGCGCTTAAAAATAATCTGCTGTTCTTCTATTGTCAAAACAGCAATCCCGTTCCGTTCTCCGTAACAGCAGGCATAAAGAAATTGTTTCACGGCGTCGCGCCAGCTAAGCGCAGGATCCGCCATCAGCTTTTTGATATACTCGATAATTTTAGGCTGCTGCCAGTACAGCGCTTCAACCACCAGGTCTTCTTTCGTTGAGAAAAAAGAATAGAAGAAGGTTCGTGAAATACCAACCTTTTTATATATCTGCTCTACGGTTGTATGCTGTACGCCCTGTTTTGCCATCAATTCGAGCCCGACAGCAATGAGCTCTGTCCGGATCCGCTCCCTGTCCTTTTCAGAATAAGCTACCTTTGGCATCCCATCACCTCATGTACGAATAAAAACAACTTTATATATTTGTATTTATTTTAGCATATCCCATAAAAGAACACAAGAAAAAATAATGCAGGCGTACAACTTTGACGCGTTATGCCTGCCCCATAAACAAAACTTTTGCGGATATTACGCAAAAATAATAGAAATATCCGGAGATTTATATTATAATTTCTATCAATTAGCAGAACAGGAAGGGAGGCCGTCATGTTTCGGATTTATGAAAACGGAAACCAGTTTTTCAATGACAACCGCGGTATTTTAAAAGAGAATCCCCTGGAAACCGTCTTTTTCGTCAGCAATGCGGAAAACCTGAAGGATTCGTCCCAGGGGTTCGCAGTGAAGGCGGCAGAGGGGGAGCTTTGTCTTCTGGCGATTCGCTATCGGATCTTCCCGATGGTTCTATACGGGGACAGAACCTTATGCGGCGAGCTTGCGGCAGGGCTTAAGGAACACGGGCTCACCTTTGGCAGCGTGCTTTCGGACGCGGAAACGACGGAGGCTTTTTTCCAATGCTATGAAGCGCTGGCAGGGGGGACGCATGTATTGTCACATACCACGGACATGATGAAATGTACGTCGGCAAGGCCTGCGGACACCAGCCTTGTGGCTGCGGCATTTGAAGAAGAGGCAGAGGAACTTGCGGAACTGATGGGGCAGTTCTCGGAGGAGGCCGGCACGCAGCAGACGGATTTCCAGGAGCGGACAGCGGAGGTTCTGGCACAAATCCGGGATTTTGCCGTTGTGCGTATGGATGGGAAGATTGTGTCGATGGCGAGGAAAGTGCGGGAAACGGATCTGCTCTGCGGCATTTCCCATGTATTTACCCGCCGGGAATACCGGGGAAAGGGGTTTGCCAGACAGACGGTTACGGCGCTTACGGAAGATATTTTAAAGCAGGGAAAGCTGGCCTACCTGTATGTGGACAGGACAAACCCGATTTCCAACCATTTGTATCAGAGCATTGGCTATGAGTACGGGAAGCCGCATATCGAGACGGCGTATCTTCCCGCAGAAAACGCATGACTGCGGGGCTGGCGTATGAAAGTGTGAGAAAGGCGGTATCATATATGGACTCTATTTACAGACGGATTTTAAAAGCAGCAGGGGAAGACGGGGTGCTCCCTGCTGATTTTTCCCTGGGCGGGCCGCCTGCATCCAACCGGATCCGGTTTGCGGACGGAGCCATGGACGGGATCCTTTTGTATCATTCCATGGGCCAGGGCGCAGAAGGGCTTCTGGAACATTTGAAAGAGATAACGAAGGAAGCATCGGAGGGCGGCTCTTTTGAGACGCTTTTGGAGAAGCTGGAAGGCCTTTTTGATGAGCAGGACGGGATGCTTTCCTGCATTGACGGGCTTCAGGATTGGATCATTGCGAACCGGCAGGAGCTTTCGGCAGAACGTGTTTTTCGTTTTGCAGAACGTGTCCTGACGGAAAGCGGGAAAAAAGGGGCTGTGAAATATGCCTTATCGGTGCTGGAACTTTTTGCAGGGACGAGGGGAAGCTGGCGGGAGCATGTACGGACGCTGGCACTCTCAGAAGAATTTACGCTGTTTTGTGTCTTCATAGCGAGGGCATGGGAGGATGCCGGAAAAGAGCTGTTCGGCATGGCGAAAAAGGTGCGCGGATGGGGCAGGATCCATGCGGTCGAGGCGTTGGTGCCGGAAAATCAGGAAATGCGGGACTGGCTGTTTTTTGAGGGCTGGAGAAATGAGGTTCTTCCCTCGTATTCTGCCGTTCCCTGCGCCGTGAAGGGCGGGCTCTCGGAGCGGCTTCGGAAAGAGCTGCTTTCCGACGGGGAATTTGAGGCAGCCGGCGGCCTTTTGCAGGCGCTTTTTGATGAGGGGCCGCTGCCCGGGATTTCCTCGGAAAAATTAGAGGATCCCCAGGGGCTCTTGCTTTCTTTCCTCGGTCATGGAAGAAGACGGGCACTCCTGTATTCGGATTACGAGACGGTAGAAGCCGTTCGTGACAAGGCCGATGAGATGGGCTGGACGGAGGCCAGGCAGGAGGCGGAGAAGCTGCTTCAGTCGGAGGAATGCCGGAGAGAGCTGGGGAGAGCCATGAAAGAAGGGCTTGGCGGCTTTGCCCTGGCAAAAAAGCTGGGCATGAAGTATGAGGAGGCGCTTTTGGCCTCTCTCGACAGGGATTTTCCAAAAAGGAACGTGGATCTTTTCCTGATTTTTGAGGCAGAAGACAGGGAGCTTCGGAGCAGGGCCATAGAAATCTGTGAGCGGGAGCTCCCGGAATCCCTCGGAACCGGCCCGGCCGACTGGTCTTTTGCGGTGAATGAACCGCGGTACAACATGCTGGGTTACTGCGTCCAGTTTCTCAGAAGATGGCCGGGCGAGGGAGAGACGCTTGTGAGAACCGCCCTGCTGTCCCCGGTGATCAATAACCGGAACATGGCGCTCAATGTCTTAGAGGACTGGAAGGGCGCCGGATGGCAGGAAACGGAAGGGATAAAGGCGGCCCTTCAGAAGCTTAAAGAGACAGAGGAGAACGAACATGTCAGAGAGCGGCTGAAAACCATGTGACCGTGCGCTCTTTTTTGGAATGGAGGTGTAAGCGATGAAGATTGCAGTCCTGTCTGACACCCACGGCCTTCTGAGGCCGGAGGCGGCGCGGCGGATTGGCGAATGCGATGCGGTGATCCATGCAGGAGATTTCTGTACGAAGGAGATCTGGGAACAGGTTTCGGCATGCAGGAAGCCGGGAGCAGAGTTTTATGCGGTAAGAGGGAACAACGACAGGGAATTCATGGACTTCCTGCCGGAGAGCCAGAGCTTTGACCTGGGCGGCTTCCGTTTTTTTCTAGTGCATGACATCGAGGATCTTCCGCGGGAGCTTTCCGAATGCCAGATCGTGATTTTCGGCCATTCCCATAAATATGCTAAGATAGAGCGGGACGGGAGACTGTGGCTGAATCCGGGAAGCTGCGGGAAACGGCGGTTTTCCCTTCCGGTCACCATGGCAGTTCTTCATCTGGAGGCCGGTGCATGGAGCGTGGAGCGGATCGAACTTTTTCCAGGGGAGAAGGAGCTTACGGAGTTGAGCCGGTTTTTAAGCCTGATTCTGCGCCATAAGCCGGAGGCCGCAGGCATTGCTTTAGACGGGCATGGATGGGCAAAGGTGGACGAACTTCTGGAGGGGATCCGGAAGACGCGGCCCATAAGCATGGAGATCCTCGAGGAAATTGTCCGCACGGATAAGAAGATGCGGTATTCCTTTAATGAGGACAAGACGAAAATCCGGGCAAACCAGGGGCACTCCATTGAGGTGGACGTGGAACTGAAACGGGAAGAACCGCCGGAGTTCCTCTATCATGGGACGGGGGAGAAATTTGTCTCTTCCATCGAAAAGAAGGGACTGCTCCCTAAAAGCCGGCTCTATGTGCATCTTTCCGGCGATCCGGAGACGGCAAAAACCGTTGGGAGCCGCCATGGGAAGCCGGTGGTTTTCCTCGTGGAGAGCGGCCGGATGGCAAAGGACGGATATGTGTTTTTCCGGTCGGTCAACGGCGTTTGGCTCACCGGAAAGGTGCCGGAGAAATATTTAAAGCGGTTATGACATGACGGAAGACAGAAGGGAGCGGTGAAGTTGCGGCTTAAAAATATTTTGATTGTTGTCAGGGACCTGGAGCGTTCCAGAAGCTTTTACAGGGAGTTGTTCGGGCTGGAAACGGTGCGCGACGGCGACGGAAATGTGATTCTCACGGAAGGGCTTGTCCTTCAGGAGGCGTCTTCCTGGAAGGAGTTTACGGGAAAGGAGCCGACGGCAAAAAATCATGCGTTTGAGCTTTATTTTGAAGAGCGGGATCTTGAGGGTTTTGCCGAACGGCTGGAAAGATACGGCGGGATCCGGTATGAGAGCCCTCTGCATGAGCTCCCCGGCGGGAAAAAGACCCTGCGGTTTTATGACCCGGACGGAAATTTGATTGAGGTGGGGACGCCAGGGTGAGAGCGGTTCCATGAAAAAGGGGGTATCTGCCTGTATGAAAAACTGGTTCACTATCGAACAGATTGACAACGGCACGTATGCGGTCAGCGAGTACGGGCACTGGGAGGAGACCCACTGCTACCTCGTTTGCGGGAGCGAACGGGCCGTCCTCATCGACACGGGGCTTGGCGTTTCCAACATAAAAGCAGAGGTCGACCGGCTGACGGCCTTGCCGGTCACGGCGGTTACGACCCATGTCCACTGGGATCACATCGGCGGGCACAGATATTTTGAGGACATTGCCGTCCACGAGGCGGAAAAGGAATGGCTTTCCGGTCATTTTCCCCTGCCTCTTAAGGCGGTAAAACAGAATCTGACTTGCAGGCCATGCGAGTTTCCGGAGGACTTTGAGCTGGAAAGCTACCAGATTTTTCAGGGAACGCCGAGGACTGTCTTTTCTGACGGCAGCCAGTTCGACCTTGGAAACCGCAGACTTTCAGTGATTCATACCCCGGGGCATTCTCCGGGGCACTGCTGTTTCTATGACACGGAGCGGGGATACCTGTTTTCCGGCGACCTGATTTACAGGGGATGCCTGGATGCGTTTTATCCGACTACGGATCCGCAGTTGTTTTATGAGTCGGTAAAGAAGATAAGCGGCCTTTCAGTCAGCCAGATTCTGCCCGGACATCACAGCATGGACGTTTCGCCGGCGATGGCAGGGCAGGTGCTCAGGGCCTTTCGTGAGCTTTCGGAGGCCGGGAAGTTAAAGCAGGGGAGCGGTGTGTTTGACTTTGGGGAATTCCAGATTCATATTTAAGCGGTTTAGCGCCCATGCTGCGGCCATGGAACAATCAGGACAGATATCAGAAAATGGGAGGAAATTCGGCTATGACAATGGAAGAGAGAAAAGCGAAGGGGCTTCTCTGGACAGATACGAAAGAGGCGCTGGAGGCACAGAAGAAGGCGCGCGGGCTTTGCTTTGACTTTAACCACATTCATCCGTCAGAATGCGAGAGGCGGAATGCGATGCTTCCGGAGATTTTCGGAAAGGTAGGGGAAGGCGTCTGGATTGAGCCGCCGCTCACATGTGCGTTCGGAAAGACCGTCACCATCGGCGCAAAAACCTATATCAATTCCAATCTGACGCTTGTGGATGACTATAAGATTACAATCGGAAGCGGCGTCCTGATCGGCCCCAATGTCATGATTACGGCCACCGGCCACCCGGTTCACCATAAGCTGCGCCCCAACGGGGAGATGTATTCGTTTGAGGTTATCATTGAAGACAACGTCTGGATCGGCGGCAATGCCGTCATCCTGCCAGGCGTCCGGATCGGAGCCAACTCCGTCATTGGCGCGGGGAGTGTCGTCACGCGCGACATTCCTGCCGACTGCGTTGCGGTCGGCAACCCCTGCCGGGTGATCCGTGAAATTACGGACAGGGATCTGGAGTATTATTACAGGGATCTGCATGTGTAGGGAGCGTGGGCATCTGGGAATGAAGAGAAAAAGCTGTTTATCCACATTCCGGAGATTAAAAAATATATATGGAGGGATCCCTATGCGAAAAGTATTCTTGACCTTATCGGCAAGCCTGCTGATTTTTGCGGCATGTATCGGCTGTTCACAGGCGGATGGGCTGGCTGCGAATAATCCGGAAACAGAACACACGGCCGCGCCTGCTTCCAAGAGCAGTGAGCCGCTTTCGGCTGCGGGGGATGAGTCCTTAGACGGCAAAAAGTGCCTGACAGGGCTGTTTGGAGGCTGGAGCCGTATAGAAAAGACGATGTGGGTCAGTTTAACAGAAGACATTGATGAGGTGGAAGAAGGCCGCGGAGTTACCATTCAACTAAATGAAGAATTGGAAGAGCAGGTTCTGGATTTTGAAATAGGAGATATGCTGTACGTGTACTACGATGATATTTCCGTCACAGACGAACCATTGATCGCCGCCCCATACAAAGTCACATTGGCGGAGTAAAATAAGAACTATCGAAAAGTGTGAAGCCCGTAAAACCAGGAAAGCGCGGGACTTCACACTTTTTTCACAAATAAATTAGCACTCAACTATTGACAGTGCTAATAATATGTGTTATAGTACATGCAGAACAAAGGAAGAGAGATCAGAAAGCAGGAAATTGATCCCGCAGGTTTCTCCTCCGGTTCCGAAAATCATGGAAAGACATAGTGAAAGAAAAGGAGAGATGACTTATGTTGATGCCTAGTATTTTTGGAGAGAGTTTGCTGGATGACTTTTTCGGAAATCCTTTCGATAGTTATAAAGGAACAAGTACAGATTTGATGCGGACAGACATCAAGGACACGGACGGCGGATATGAGATTACCATGAACCTGCCTGGTGTGCGGAAAGAAGATGTGAAGGCAGAGTTAAAGGACGGCTACCTGACGGTCACGGCTTCGTCCAATACGAACCGGGACGAAAAGGACAGCCAGGGCAGATATATCCGCAGGGAGCGGTACAGCGGTTCCTGCACCAGAAGCTTTTACGTGGGCGACCAGGTGACGGAGACCGACATCAAGGCGAAATTTGAAAACGGCACGCTGGCCCTCATGATCCCGAGAAAAGAAGAAAAACCGGCAGTGGAAGAAAAGAAATATATTTCCATTGAAGGATAACATTTGGATTTGGAACAAAACATGACGCCCCGGCCCCGGACGGGCCGGGAGAAAAAGAAAAATATGGAGGAATGACTTATGTTGATGCCCAGCATTTTTGGTGATAACTTATTTGATGATTTTATGAACGACTTCCCGTTTTTTGATGACAGGGATATGAAAAAAATGGAGAAAAAGCTGTACGGACGCCATGGGAAGAACCTGATGAAGACGGATATCAGGGAGACGGAAGACAGCTATGAGCTGGAAATGGATCTTCCGGGATTCTCCAAGGACGAAGTGAAGGTTTCCCTTGAAAACGGCTGCCTCACCATCAGCGCCGCCAAAGGTGTTGACAAAGATGAGCAGGAGAAGAAGACAGGCAAATACATCCGCAGGGAGCGGTTCGCAGGTGCCTGCGAGCGCAGCTTCTATGTGGGCGAAGAGCTGACCCATGAGGACATCAAGGGCGAATTTAAACACGGCATCTTAAGGCTGACAATCCCGAAGAAGGTGGAGAAGCCGGAGGTTCCGGAGAAGAAATTTATTTCCATTGAAGGATAAATAAGAAGAGGACGGAGGCTGTTCCCGGAAGGGGGACGGCCTCCGTCCTTTTGCAGGTGCGGGAAACCGAATAAATCATGTTCCTGCGCCGAAATTTATACACCCGTAAACGGTACCACATCCTTTACGGCTTCTGCCGGGGAAATTTCCGCATCCTGATGGTCGATGTCGATGAGGCGGTACCTGTCACAGCCCATACCAAGCTCTTTCATGTAGGTGAGCTGGCGCAGGCCATGGCGGCTTTCAATCCGTTCCACGAGCGCCTTGTGATCGTCCTTCTTGAGAGCGTACACGAGATCGACGGAGGCCTGGTCGACGGCCAGGATATCGCGGGAGGCCAGGATGCCGATGTTAGGCGTCACCACAGGCATGGCTGCCGTGCCCTCACAGTCGCAGGAGACGGACATGTTCCGCAGGACGTTGACAAAGGTGATGTGTTCGCCGAAATGGTCGGTGACGGCCTTTGCAGACTCCATCATGCGCTCCATGAATTCCTCGCGTGCGATGTCCCACATGTTGTCGGAGCCGGGTGTCGTATGGATCATGGCCTTTCCGATACGGCCGTCGGCGCAGCCGATGCCGATATTTTTGGCAGAGCCGCCGAAGCCGCCCTGAGCATGGCCTTTAAAATGGGTCAGTACGAACATGGAATCATAGTCGAGAATCGTTTTTCCCATTTCCATCTCCGTAAACCATTTGCCGCCCTTTACAGGGAGCGCCACTGTTCCCTCTGCATCCATAATATCCACAGGGCAGAAGGTCCAGCCGTTGACCTTTAAAGTTTCAAGGTGCTGCTCGGTGGTGTAGCGGCCGCCTTCGTAATACGTGTTTGTCTCGACGATGGAGGCGTCCGGCAGGCTGTTTTTCATCAGGGATTCGACCCAGGGCCGCGGGATGATGTTGGGCCCGTGCGGCTCTCCTGTGTGAAGCTTTACGGCAATTTTTCCTGTCATGGACTCCTTCACGCGGTCAAAAATTTTCTGAAGGCCCTCTGCGGAGAGATCCCTCGTAAAATATACGGCGGATTCACCTCCGGTGCGCTCCTCAAAGGGGATATAATGCTCTCCGCCGGTTCCCGGCATGGGTTTTTGTTCTGCCATTTTTTATTCTCCTTTCCAGGGTACAGACATACTGTTTCTGATCTTTATTTTACTCCTTAGAGCACACTGTAAGTCAAGAGAAAAATCATTGAGAATTCCGGGCGGCAATGGTACAATGTCCCTATATGAATCATTGTCCCTGCACGCTGATATGGACGGCAGGGCAGCAGAAAAGAGGAGAAAACCATGAAATTTGAAGAGCTTCAGAACATCCGGGAAAGCTGCCGGGTGTACAGTGACAAGCCGGTTTCCCGCGAGATCCTGGCACACCTTGTGGACGTGGCGCGGTTAAGCCCGAGCGGCTGCAATGCACAGCCGTGGCGTTTCATCATCGTCGACGAGCCGGAGGCTCACAGCAAGGTCGTGGAGGCCTTCGACGACAACGGCCTGACCGGCTGCCCCTGGGGAGACAAGGTGCCGGCGTTCATCCTGATCTGTGAGGATGAGGCCCACTTAAAGCCTGGCGTCGGTGAGCACTACGGCTCCCAGCATTTCGCGCAGATGGACATCGGCATGGCTGCCATGGCTCTCTGCCTGGAGGCGTCGTCCATGGGTCTTGGAACCTGCATGATCGGCACCATGAACCAGGAAAAACTCCACAAGGCCTTCGGGATCCCGAAGGAGCGCCCTGTCCGCCTGATTATAACGGTGGGCTACCCGGCAGGAAACGGCGCCCCGAGGAAAAAGACGCGGAAAGCCCTTGAGGAAATCCTTACCTATAATCATTGGTAGGGCGGAAAGAAAGACGGCAGCACAGGTACCGGTGCCCAGTGTATCTTCGGATGACGGGGCACCGGCTTTTTATGATTGACTTTTTCCATGCGCGGTTGCTATAATCGTGGAAGCGGCCTGTATGCGGCCGAAGAAAGGCTGGCAGAAAAATGGAACGAGGAATACCGGAATATTTATACGGACTTTTAGATAAACAGTATGGAGAGGAGACGGCCGGGGAAATTCTTAACGGTTACAGGAAAAGACGCCCCACAACGCTCCGGGTCAACCGTCTGAAAACAGACAGGGAAGCGGTGGAGGCGGTGCTTTCAGATGCCGGAATCGCATACCGGAGAGCGGAATGGATGGAAGATGCGCTGATTCTTGAGACAGCGCGGGAAAGCGAAATCCGAAAGCTTCCCATGTACGAAAACGGCTGGATCTATCTCCAGAGCCTGTCCTCCATGCTGCCGCCGGTGATTCTTTCTCCAAAAGAGGGCGAGAGCATCCTGGACATGGCGGCGGCACCCGGGGGAAAGACGACGCAGATGGCGGCGATGACCGGCGGGAAGGCGCAGATCACAGCCTGCGAGCGGGATAAGATCCGGGCAGACAGGCTGCGGTACAACTTAGAAAAGCAGGGCGCCTTTGGCGTCTACGTGATGGTGGAGGACGCACGGCGGCTCGACAGCTTCTTTTCCTTCGACCGGATTCTTCTGGATGCGCCGTGCAGCGGAAGCGGTACGATTTTTTGGGAAGAGGGGAAGCCGCCGGTCCGCTTTACGAAGGACTTCTTAAATAAATGCACGAAATCCCAGGGGCAGCTTTTAAAAAAGGCCCTGGAAGTGTTAAAGCCGGGGTGGGAGATGGTCTATTCCACCTGCTCTGTGCTGGAGGCAGAAAACGAGGCGGCCGTGAAAAAGGCGCTGTCCTCGGGAATGGCAGAGCTTGTGCCCCTTCATCCGGAGGACTTTCCGGGAATCCCGTTCCTTCCGACCGCCATGGACGGCGTGCTCTGTGTGAAGCCGGACGGGCTTTACGAGGGCTTTTTTGCGGCAAAGCTCAGGAAAAAACGGTAGACGGAGGGGAACGATGCCATTTTTAAACGATCTGAAACGGTTTTACGGCACCGGGGAGAAAAACCGGGCGGGTCAGAGCCTGGAAGAATTTTTAGATGCCTATGACCCGAAAAAATACGACTGCCCGAGCAATACGACGGACATCGCAGTGGTGCGGTGCAAAAGAAAGCTGGAGCGCTGGGGACAGCCCCTGGAACTCCTTTTAATCCGGCGGGGGAACCATCCGAGCATCGGCTTCTGGGCGCTGCCCGGCGGCTTTGTGGAGCTTAAGGAAGACCTGGAGGCCGGCGCCAGAAGGGAGCTCGAGGAGGAAACCGGCGTGAAGGGACTCCCGCTCCAGCAGCTTCGCACATGGGGCGCTTACGACAGGGATCCGAGATGGCGCGTCATCACCACCTCATTTCTGGCTTTGGCAGAAGGCGAGCTTGCAGTCCGGGCCGGCGACGATGCGGCCGACGCCCTGTGGATGGAAGTCGGGCTTTCAAAGGCAGAGAGCGGAGACGGGAGAGAAGTCTGGGAGCTGGATTTAAAGAACCAGGCCCACGGAATTTCCCTGTATGCAAAGGCAGCCGTCACCTTTGACGCCTGTGGGATTTTGCCCCAGGAGCGCTATGAGCTTCTGGACTGCCGCGGCCTGGCGGTGGATCACGGCCTGATCATCGTGCAGGCGCTTCTCTATCTGAAAGAGCGGCTTGATAAGCGGCATGTTTAAAGCGGCGTCCAGGCGGGCAGAATAAAAGAAAACGGGAACAGAAAGGAGGCCCCTTCTATGACGTGGATACTGACTGCGGGAATCGTATGCGTATTTCTTGCGGCCGCTGCCATATTTTTAGGCCTCCTGATTGCGCCTACGAGAGAGCAGAGAGAGTCGGAGGACGAAGAATTTCTGGAATATCTGAAAAATCGGGAAAAAAGCCAGGAGAGACGGGACGGCTCTCAGAAGGCATAGAGAAAGGGCACTGCCAGCGAAAACAAACGGCAGTGCCCTTTTCCTATGACGAGATTTATTTTTGTCCCTGAACGCGGTCTTTCAGAGGCAGAATCTCTTTTTTATAGACGTACCGCAGAAACAGTGATGAAATAACAACGGAGCAGACCTCAGCAATCGGGAACGCGAACCAGATGACCGAAAGTCCGCCCACCCTGGAAAGGATGAATGCCACGGGAAGCAGCACCACAAGCTGTCTCAGAACGGAAATCCAGAGGCTTAGCATGCCGTGGGCAAGGGCCTGGAAGACGGAAGAGCAGACGATGCAGAAGCCGGCCAGAAGGAAGCTGAAGCTGATGGTTCTGAGAGCCGGGATTCCGATTTCCAGCATGTTGTCGGAGGCGTTGAAAATCGCCAGCAGCCTGTCCGGGAAAAGCTGGAACACGGCAAAGCCGATTAACATGATGGAAACGGCGTAGATCACGCTGAGCTTGATTGTCTTAATAATGCGATCCGGCTTGGCGGCGCCGTAGTTGTATGCCACAATCGGCACCATGCCGTTGTTGAGGCCGAAAACCGGCATGAAGATGAAGCTCTGAAGCTTAAAGTAAACGCCGAATACTGCCGATGCCGTGGACGTAAAGGCGATCAGGATCTTATTCATTCCGAAGGTCATGACGCTTCCGATGGAGGCCATGATAATGGACGGAACGCCGACGGCGTAAATGTTTTTGATGACAAATCCCCGGGGCCTGAAGCCGCGGAAAGAGATCTTGATCTCATGGTTCTTTGCGTGGTTAAAATAGATCCCCAGGAAAAAGGCCATGATCTGACCGAAGACCGTGGCGGCCGCAGCGCCGGCTACGCCCATTTTCGGGAAACCGAACAGGCCGAAAATCAGGATCGGGTCAAAAATAATGTTCAAAATGGCGCCGAGCCCCTGGGTCAGCATGGAATAAAAGGTCTTTCCCGTGGACTGAAGCAGCTTTTCACATGTGATTTCTCCAAACAGGCCGAAGGAGAATACCGTACAGATCATGAGATAAGACGTCCCGTGTTCTACGATGTCCGGAATATCCGTCTGGAGAAGGAAAAATGTCCTGGAGAAGAAAAGCCCCAGAACGGCAAAAACGATAAAGTTGCAGATTGCCAGGAACAGGGCGTGGTTGGCCGTCTTGTTGACGTGGTCGAAATTTTTCTCGCCCAGGCATCTGGAGAGCAGGGCATTGACGCCGACACCGGTACCGGTGGCCACGGCGATCATCAGGTTCTGGGCCGGGAAGGCCAGGGAAACGGCCGTCAGCGCATTTTCACTGATCTGGGCCACAAACATGCTGTCCACCACGTTGTAGAGCGCCTGCACCAGCATGGAAAGCATCATGGGCACAGACATGGAAACAAGAAGCCGGTTGACCGGCATGACGCCCATTTTGTTTTCAGTTGTCATTGGGAAAGCTCCTTTCACATAAGTATAAAAGCATAAAAAAGAGACCACAGGCTAGCCGCGGCTCTCCTTTATACTATAATGGAAATCAGGGTTTTCGTCAATGATTTTCTAAAGCCTCTTCCGTTTGACAAAATACGCCGCCTGGCGTATCATAAAAGAAGACGGAAAGGAGAGAAGCGACATGATTCAGGACATCGCACCGCACCAGTATGACCTGTCCTACGGACATCCGGTTCCGCAGGATCAGGACTACGTGCTGTACATAAAGAGCAATCAGACACTTTTGAGAAAAAAGGGAGAGGAAAACCACGAAATCCCCAGGTTTTCGGATTTCCCGGAGGAGATGGAGGCCTTAAAAAAGCAGGCATACTACCTGTTTTCCATTGACGGGCTCCGGTATTTTTATGTCTCCTCCCTGCTGGAGAAAAAAGCGGGGGAGGAGTATGAGCTCTGCCCAACCTCGGCCTTCCGGAAGATGAAGCCCATGCACCAGGCCTTTGCAGGGATCACGGCGACGCAGATCCACCGCTGGAAGGAAAGCCGAAAATTCTGCGGCCGCTGCGGCCATGAGACGAAGGACAGCGAGACGGAGCGCGCCGTCGTCTGCCCGTTCTGCGGCCAGATCGAGTACCCGAAAATTTCCCCGGCCGTCATCGTCGCCATCACCGACGGCGACAGGATTTTAATGTCCAGATACCGGGTGAACAATAACCCCTACCGCGGCTATGCGCTGATTGCCGGCTTCGTGGAAATCGGGGAGACCTTTGAAGACACTGTGAGGCGGGAAGTCATGGAAGAAGTGGGCTTAAAGGTTAAAAACATCCGCTACTATAAGAGCCAACCCTGGGCCTTTTCCGACACGGAGATGATTGGCTTCTTCGCCGAGCTGGACGGGGACGACTCCATAAAGCTCCAGGAGGACGAGCTTTCCGAGGCCGGCTGGTTTACGAGGGAGGAAGTGCCCGACGAGACCATGATGGTGAGCATCGGAAGCGAGCTTAAAATGATCTTTAAATACGGGAGCCTGGAGGAGTTTTATAAAAAGACGGGCATGACGCCATAGGAGGACGGTATGGGTAAACGGATCATGTGGACGAAGCAGCATAAAAACGTCTGGAAGCTTCTGCGTCAGGACGGAAGGTACACGGCGAAAAAGGAATACATATTAAAGGATCTGGGGGATGAGGCGTATCTTGTTTTAGAGGCCTACGACTGGCTCGTGGATCATATGCCGGGTTCCGGAAACCGGCCGGCTGACGCGGAATACCCGGTCTGGCTTTCCTATTCCGGAGAAACGGTACGCATGACGGACCCGGAGACGGTCATTTTAAAGCTGTCGGTGGATGAGGCACTTATTACGCCGGTCAACGTCATCAAATGGGGAAAAATCATGGATTATTCCTACATTCCTGCAAATGAGGCTGACGCCGAACGCCACAGGACACTGCTTGCCGACTACCGTGTCAGTGATGTGAAGGCCTACATGTCCCAGTTTTATCCCCAGATCAAGCGGGAGATTATCGCAAGCTGGGACAGGCTGTTCGACGATACGATTCTCCTTGGAAACGATTTGAAATACGGGCTCATATGGGAGTTGAGAGAAGAATGGGTATTGGATGTGATGGAGTAAAGCTCTATTCCCTCCAGACGCAGACGGTTCTGGATGTGCTTTTTGAGGACGGCGTCTGTTTCTCGAAGGAAGAATATGTGAAGAAAAAATACGGTGAGAGCGCAAAAATCTTCCTGACGGCCTACCGCTGGTTCGTCGGCCGCGCCGGGGAGTATATGAAAAAGCCGGAGGGGGCCGAGTTCCCCTACTGGGCATTCCGGGATCTTTACAGCCTGGAGGCCTCGCCGGACAATCCGCCGCTTGCGCTCCTTGTGCCGAAGGACGAGGCCGTGTTCTTTGACATGTACGACTGGAACAAAATCATGCAGCTTCGCTACATGGGCGAGGATGAAAAGGACGAGAAAGAATTCCGAAAGGAGCTTTCCATGTGCGGCCTGGACGAGACGAAAATCATGCTGACGGACTTTTATCCCGACTGGAAAGAAAAGATTTATAAAAGCTGGGACCGTCTGTTCCGGCATCATGAAGCCATAAAAAAAGGAGACCTGACCGGTATCGGAAGCGTACAGGCAGGCCTCTGGCAAATCAAAAAAGAATGGATTTTAAACGAAGGCGGGGAACCGGCCGATTAAAGCCGGGCACCCGCCGTTTTTTCGCGGGAAAAGGCAAGGAATTCCTTTAGGGTATCGGAGGAATCCTGGGCGGAACAGGCAAAGCCGATGACACGCCTGGGGACGGGGGCAGGAAGGGGCACTTCAATCAGCGCGCCGGATTCCAAATCGTCCTGCACAAATTCCATGATGACGCAGCCGATTCCCAGGCCGATCCTGGAAAATTCAATCAGAAGATCCATGCTGGTGACTTCAAGAAGCTGGTTTGCCGCAATCTGGTTGTCGGCCAGATAGGCGTCGATGTGGTTCCTCGTCATGTTGCCGCGGTCCAAAAGCATGATGTTGCCGGTCTGGAAGATATCGGCGTCCCGGCCCTCCCTTAAAAGCAGGTTTTCCATATAAGCCGGCGTACAGACAAAGCCGTCGTGGATTTCCATGACCGGGTAAAAAGAAATGCCGCGCCGGTTCTTCGGCTCCGCCACCAGGCCAACGTCGATGCGCCGGTTTTCGATCCGGTCGAGGGTCTGGGCCGTGGACAAGGTCTCCATGGAAATGTTCACATGGGGATACTTCCCGATGAACCCCTTTAGATAAGGAAGAAGGACGTATTTGCACAAGGTGCTGCTGACGCCGATGCAGAGATGGCCGATGTGGAAATCATGGATCCGCTTCAGTTCTTTTTCGCCGCGGTCTAAGGATTCAAAGGCCGTGCTCACATGCTGGAAGAGGACTTCGCCCTCCTTTGTGAGCTGGACGCCGCGGGAATTCCGCAGAAAAAGGCGGGTGTCCAGGCTTTCCTCCAGTTTGCTGATGGCCTTACTGATGGCCGGCTGGCTGATGTAAAGCTCCTTGGCGGCGCGGGAAATGTTGCCGCAGCGGGCCACCTCGTAGAAAATCCGGTACTGGGATAAGTGCTGTTCCATATTTATAACCCCCTTTCATGGGTGCCATTCGTATTATGTATTTCTATTATAGTAAAACGTGTGCTAGAATGTCAACAGATTCATAGTGCGGAAAGGAGAAATTCCATATGGGAATGACGATGACACAGAAAATCCTGGCAGCCCATGCAGGGCTTGAGACGGTGGAAGCCGGCCAGTTAATCGAAGCAAATCTCGACATGGTTCTGGGAAACGACATCACGTCCCCGGTCGCCATCAACGAGATGAAGAAAATGAAAAACCAGACCGTGTTCGACAAGGAGAAAATCGCCCTTGTCATGGATCACTTTATCCCGAACAAGGACATCAAATCGGCGGAAAACTGCAAATGCTGCCGTGATTTTGCGAGAGAAAACGAGATTGTAAACTATTTTGACGTGGGTGCCATGGGCATCGAGCATGCGCTTCTGCCGGAAAAAGGCCTTGTGACGGCCGGAGACGCCGTCATTGGCGCAGACTCCCATACGTGTACCTACGGGGCACTGGGCGCCTTCTCCACCGGCGTCGGAAGCACCGACATGGCAGCGGCCATGGTGACGGGCAAAGCCTGGTTCAAGGTGCCGTCCGCCATCAAATTTGAGTTAGTCGGAAAGCCGGCAAAATGGGTCAGCGGAAAAGACGTGATCCTTCACATCATCGGCATGATCGGCGTGGACGGGGCTCTCTATAAATCCATGGAATTCACCGGCGAGGGCGTGAAAAACCTCACCATGGACGACCGCTTTACGATCTGCAACATGGCCATCGAGGCCGGCGGGAAGAACGGAATCTTCCCGGTAGACGAAAAGGCCGTAGAGTACATAAAAGAGCACGGAAATAAGCCGTACACCGTCTATGAGGCAGACGAAGACGCCGAGTATGACGCCGTCTACACCATTGACCTTTCGGCCTTAAAGCCGACGGTGGCTTTCCCGCACCTGCCGGAAAACACGAAGGAAATCGGAACCTTTGGCGACGTTGCCATCGACCAGGCCGTCATCGGCTCCTGCACCAACGGAAGAATTCAGGACATCCGTCAGGCTGCCGAGATCATGAAGGGCAGAAAAGTGGCGAAAAACGTTCGCTGCATCGTAATCCCGGCGACCCAGGAAATCTATCTCCAGGCCATGAAGGAAGGGCTTTTAGAGATCTTCATCGAAGCCGGCGCCGTGGTTTCCACGCCTACCTGCGGGCCGTGTCTCGGCGGCTATATGGGCATCCTGGCGGCAGGGGAGCGGTGCATCTCCACCACCAACCGCAACTTTGTGGGCCGCATGGGCCATGTGGATTCTGAGGTTTATCTGGCGAGCCCGGCCGTGGCGGCAGCCAGCGCAGTGACAGGGAAGATTTCATGCCCCTGTGAGCTTGGGTTATAGGAGGAGGAATCGATATGCAGGTAAACGGAAGAGTATTCAAATACGGAGACAATGTGGACACGGATGTCATCATCCCGGCCCGCTATTTAAACGCGACCCAGGGCGAAGAGCTGGCAAAGCACTGTATGGAGGACATCGACAAGGAATTCATCCATAAGGTAAAGCAGGGCGACATCATCGTCGGCCAGAAAAACTTCGGCTGCGGTTCTTCGAGAGAGCATGCGCCTCTCGCCATCAAATGCGCCGGCGTAAGCTGTGTGATCGCGGAGACCTTCGCCCGCATCTTTTACCGGAACGCCATCAACATCGGCCTTCCGATCATCGAATGCCCCGAGGCCTCCAAAGCCATCCAGAACGGCGACGAGGTGGAGATCGACTTCGACAGCGGCATGATCCATAATAAGACGAGAAACGAGTCCTACAAAGGGCAGGCATTCCCGCCGTTCATGCAGAAAATCATCGCAGCAGGCGGGCTTGTGAACTACATCAACGAAGGAAACGCATAAAAAACAGGGGCCGTCCGGGAAAAGCCGGGCGGCCATTTTTTACAGTCTATGTCTTGCAGAACGCGGCTCTGTCCGGAGATTTGGCCGGATTCTGCATGGCGCGGCGCCCTTTGTGGGACACTATCCGTAAAACCACGGCAGACGGCCGGATTTTCCCTTATTTTTCCAGCAAAACCACTTGACGAAATCCCGTTCCGGCAGTATAGTTTTAATAGTTTACGCTTATATGCGTTAAAGCGCAACACTGCAATGCAAAAAAGAAGAAGTGAGAGGAGAACGATTATGAGAAAATTGGCATTCTTTGCAGCAGCAGCCCTTCTGGCAGCATCCCTGGCAGGCTGCAGCTCCGGAAATACCCAGGAGACAACGGCGGCCGCCACGACGGCCAGTACGACGGCGGCGGAGGCATCTTCCGAAGAAGAGACAGCCGCAGAAGAGACGGAAGCGGCATCAGCCGGTGACACCGTATATCAGATTGGTATCTGCCAGCTTGTCCAGCATCCGGCTCTTGACGCAGCAACGGAGGGCTTCCAGGCGGCGTTAAAAGAAAAGCTCGGCGATAACGTGGAGTTTGATCTCCAGAATGCGGCCGGTGACTCCGCCACCTGCGCGTCCATCATCAACCAGTTTGTATCTTCCAACGACAGCCTGATCCTGGCAAACGGAACGGCGGCTCTCCAGGCGGCAGCAGCCGGAACCAACGAAATCCCGATTCTCGGAACGTCTATCACGGACTATGCGACGGCCCTTGATATCAGCGACTGGAGCGGTTCCACAGGAACCAACATTTCCGGAACGTCTGACCTGGCGCCCCTTGACAAGCAGGCCGAGATCTTGAACGAGCTGTTCCCGGAGGCCAAGAACGTGGGACTTCTCTACTGTTCCGCAGAAGCCAACTCCGCTTACCAGGTCAACACGATCCGCGGCTATCTGGAAGAGATGGGCTACACCTGCACCGACTATACCTTCGCAGACTCCAACGACCTGGCTTCTGTTGTCACAAACGCCGCGTCTGCCTGTGACGTGATTTACATCCCCACGGACAACGCGGCGGCCTCCAGCACCGGCATCATCAACAACATCTGCATTCCGGCCGGCATCCCGGTGATCGCAGGCGAAGAGGGAATCTGCAGCGGCTGCGGCGTTGCCACCCTGTCCATCGACTACTATGACATCGGCTACAAGGCCGGCGAGATGGCTTACGAGATCCTGGCAGAGGGCGCAGATGTGGCTTCCATGCCGATTGAGTATGCCCCGGCCGTGACAAAGAAATACAATGCAGCCAACTGTGAGGCCCTTGGAATCCAGGTTCCCGAGGACTACGTGGCGATTGAGGAATAAGACAGAGGAGGAAGTGCCTTGAACCTCAGCGTAATGAATCTGTTCAACGCGATGCCGGGAGCCTGCGCCCAGGGACTGATCTGGGGCATCATGGCCATCGGCGTCTATATCACATATAAGATCCTGGATCTGGCAGATCTGACCGTGGACGGCACCATGTGTACCGGCGGCGCAGTCTGCGTCGTCATGATCTTAAACGGCCAGCCGGTGTGGCTGGCGCTGCTTGCGGCCTTTTTTGCCGGTGTCCTTGCAGGGCTCGTGACAGGGCTTCTGCACACGGCCATGGGGATTCCGGCCATCCTGGCAGGAATTCTGACACAGCTCGGCCTCTACTCCGTGAACCTGCGGATCATGGGAGGAAAGGCGAATCAGGCATTAAACGTGGACAAGTATGACCTTCTTGTCTCCCTGCGCTACATTAAGGGCGTCCCGATCCAGAAAAACACGATCCTTGTGGCGGCTGTGCTCGTCCTTGTGCTGATTGCCGTCCTCTACTGGTTTTTCGGAACGGAGCTTGGCTGTGCCATCCGTGCCACCGGCTCCAACCAGAACATGTCCAGGGCCCAGGGAATCAACACGGATAGGATGAAAATCCTCGGCCTGATGCTTTCCAACGGCATCGTGGCTTTTGCCAGCGCTCTTTATGCCCAGTACCAGGGCTTTTCGGAGATCAACGCAGGCCGCGGCGCCATCGTCATCGGCCTTGCCGCCGTCATCATCGGCGAGGTGATTTTCGGGAAAATCAGCGTGAACTTTGCATTTAAGCTGCTTTCCGTGGCCCTCGGCGCCATCATTTATTATCTGGTGCTCCAGGTGGTATTGTGGCTCGGCTTAAATTCCAACGATTTAAAGCTTTTATCGGCCATCGTCGTCGCCGTTTTCCTGGCGGTGCCGTATATGCGGGAGCGGTATTTCCCGAAGCCGGTAAAGAAAGGAGGCGCCCCCCGTGCTTGATATCCATGAAATCAGCAAGACCTTCAATGCAGGCACCGTCAATGAAAAGACGGCGCTGGACGGGCTTTCCCTCCACTTAAACGAAGGCGACTTCGTGACGGTCATCGGCGGGAACGGCGCCGGGAAATCTACGATGTTAAACGCCGTAGCAGGCGTCTGGGCCGTGGATTCCGGAACCATCAAAATCGACAGTGTCGATGTGACGAAGTTTCCGGAGTACAAACGGGCTGACTTTTTAGGCCGGGTTTTCCAGGATCCCATGACCGGGACGGCCGCCACCATGCAGATCGAGGAAAACATGGCTCTCGCCGCAAGGCGCGGAAAATTCCGCTCCTTAAGGAAAGGAATCACGGCAAAGGAGCGGGACGGCTATCGGGAACAGCTTGAGATTTTAGGCCTTGGCCTGGAAAACCGTCTGACCTCCAAGGTGGGGCTGTTATCCGGCGGCCAGAGACAGGCGTTAACGCTTCTCATGGCGACGCTTAAGCGCCCGAGGCTTCTGCTTCTCGATGAGCACACGGCAGCCCTCGACCCCAAGACGGCCGCCAAGGTGTTGGAAATCACGGATAAGATTGTGGAACGCGACCGATTAACGACCTTGATGATTACCCACAACATGAAAGACGCCATCGCCCACGGAAACCGCCTCATTATGATGAACGCGGGAAAGGTGATTTTCGACGTGGCCGGTGAAGAAAAGAAAAAGCTCACCGTAAAGGACCTGCTCTTAAAATTCGAGGAGGCAAACGGAGAGGAGCTTGCAAACGACAGGATGATCCTGGCATAGAAAGCGCGAAAAGCCGGCGTGGGAGCCGGCTTTTCGCTTCCTCTTATCCCACTAAAACACTTGCATTTCCGTTTCGGAACCTTTATAATAACACCATCATCATAAGCACATCCGCCGCCTTTCCGGCAGTTTTTCCAGAAACAGTACCATACCGCAGACGCCTTTTTGAGCCGTCTTTGAAAGCGATTTCCTGCCGGAGCGGAGGAAAATGGAGGTTATGTTTGGAGACAGAAAAATTACATATCCTGAAACAGTATTTTGGCTACGACAGCTTCCGGGAGGGACAGGAGCTTTTGATCGACGGCCTTCTTTCCGGCCGCGACGTTCTGGGGATCATGCCCACGGGTGCGGGAAAATCCCTCTGCTACCAGATCCCGGCGCTTCTATTTTCCGGCATTACGCTGGTGGTTTCGCCGCTCATTTCCCTGATGAAGGATCAGGTGGCCGCCCTAAATCAGGCCGGTATCCATGCCGCCTATTTAAACAGCTCCTTAACGCCCGGCCAGTACCATAAAGCGTTAGATTATGCCAGGGCAGGCCGCTATCCGATCATCTATGTGGCGCCGGAGCGGCTTTTGACTCCGGAATTCCTGGACTTTGCGGCAGGCGCAGAGATTTCCATGGTGGCCGTGGATGAGGCCCACTGCGTATCCCAGTGGGGCCAGGACTTCCGGCCGAGCTATTTAAAGATTCCCGAATTTATCGGGCGTTTGAAAAAGCGGCCGGTCATCGGCGCCTTTACGGCCACTGCGACGCGGGAGGTGCGCGACGATATCCTGGATCTTTTAATGCTCAGGGATCCTGTTTTAACTTCCACCGGGTTCAACCGCCCGAACCTGTATTTCGGCGTCGAGACGCCGAGGGACAAGTACGAAGCCCTGAAAAACTTCATCGAGTGCCGGCCGGGGCAGTGCGGCATCGTCTACTGCCTGACGAGGAAGCTGGTGGAGGAAGTCTGCGAAAGACTCATGAAGGACGGGTTTTCCGTCACCAGGTACCATGCCGGACTGAGCGATGAGGAACGGCGGAAAAATCAGGACGATTTCATCTATGACCGGGCTCAGATCATGGTGGCGACCAACGCCTTCGGCATGGGAATCGACAAATCCAACGTCCGCTGGGTGGTGCATTACAACATGCCGAAAAACATGGAAAGCTATTATCAGGAGGCCGGCCGCGCCGGGAGAGACGGGGAACCGGCCGAGTGCATTCTCCTTTACGGCGGTCAGGATGTGGTGACGAATCAGCTTTTTATCGAAAACAGCCAGGAAAATCTGGAGCTGGACCCCGTATCCCGCGCCCTGACGGCAGAGCGGGACAGAGAGCGGTTAAAGCGGATGACGTATTACTGCTTTACAAGCGGCTGCCTGCGGGATTATATCCTGCGGTATTTCGGTGAGTACGGCCCCAACTACTGCGGGAACTGCAAAAACTGCCTGAGCCATTTTGAAACGGTTGATATGACGGAGGCGGCAAAAGCCATCATCGGCTGCGTGAAGGAGTGCCGGGAGCGGTATGGGAGCACGGTGCTTTTGGACACGCTCCGCGGCGCTTCCACGGCCAAAATCCGACAGTACCGCCTGGAGGAAGCTTCCTGTTACGGCTGTTTAAAGGAGATGCCGCTTCCAAAGCTCAGGCAGGTGTTTAACGAGCTTCTTTTAAAGAATTTCCTCGCCACCACCAACGACGGGTACATGATTGTAAAGCTGACGGAACAGTCCGAAGAGCTTCTTAAGGACGGCGCGAAGTTTGAGATGAAGATGGCAAAGGAGATGGAGAGGGAAAAGAAGCCGAAAAAGACTGCTGCCAGAAAGGCTGGACGGAAAGACGGCGGCGCCGGTCTTGGGGAAAAGGAAGAAACCCTGTTTGAGACGCTCAGGGCTCTCCGGGCAGAAATTGCTAAAGAGGAGAAGGTACCGCCATATATTGTCTTTTCCGACAGGACGCTTGTCCATATGTGCCTTGTGAAGCCGAAAAACCGGGAGGAGATGCTGTCGGTTTCCGGCGTCGGGGAATACAAATACGGGAAATATGGGGAACGGTTTTTGACCTGCCTTCAAAACGTCTTATAAATAATATAGAAGAAACACAAACAGAAATGAGGACTGGATCATGACAAAGACAAATGTGATGCGCCTTCTGGACGCGGCAAAAATCCCTTATGAGGCGAAGGAGTACCAGGTGGACGAAAACGATCTCTCCGGCAGCCATGCGGCTGATCTGATGGGCGCCGACCACGGCAGCATGTTCAAAACCCTGGTGTTAAAGGGGGAGAAGACGGGGTATCTTGTCTGCTGCATCCCGGTGGACGGCGAGGTGAATTTAAAGAAGGCGGCCAAGGCGGCAGGCGATAAGAAGGTGGAGATGCTGCACATGAAGGATTTGCTCTCCGTGACCGGCTACGTCCGGGGCGGATGCTCGCCCATCGGCATGAAAAAGCGGTTCCCGACTTACATCGACGAATCGGCCCTTGCCTATGAAAAAATTGCCGTAAGCGCAGGAATGAGAGGGCAACAGGTTGTCGTTTCCCCCAGAGATTTGGCAGCCTATGTGGGGGCAAAGTTCACAGATTTGCAGGAAAAATAGTTTACATAACATAAAAACCGTGGAAAAGTGGTGACTGAGTGGGAAATAAAAATTAACAAATTTGTAATATGTTTAGAAAAGCCTTATTCGCAATCTGAATAAAAATCCAGCAATAATGCGGAAAAATCTATTGCAGAATGTTTAAAAGTATTAATAAAGTTTGAAATTTCGATTGAAAAATGCAACAAAAATGAAAAACGCTTATTGACATTTTTGCATCCCGTCTCCTATAATCACAGACACCAGCCGGATGTGCTGGATGGAAACCTTGCGGGCAGACGTTTTCCTGTCCGCGAAAAACAGAGTCCGGGGCGGCAAACGTTCGGGAAACCGAAGCCGCAGTTCTGACCGGACGGAAAGAATGCGAAGAAAAGAGGGCTTTTTATGGAGGCATGGAACTCATTTCTTCAGACAGTCTTCCAATTCGTGAAATCACTGTTTGCGAATGTATCGAAAAAGATGCACCGGAACGCAGCCGTCCTGACGACGGGCGTGGCGGTCGTGACTGTGATTGCATTTACGGCAGGCGATTTCCATGGAGGCGGAAGGAATGCCCTTGTGGCATTTGCCGAGACGCCGGGAGCATCGTCTCCCGCGGAGGCTGAACTGGAGGAGACGCAGGCTGCCGCAGAGCCGGATATGGACGAACTTCCTGTTCAGACAGACGTACAGGAAGCGGCAGAACATGAGTCAGAGACAACCGAAGCTGAAAATGAAGATGAAACCATAGCAGACGGGGAGACAGCTCCCGAGGAAGCAAAGGAAGCCGAGAGCCAGGAGACGGAAGAAGGAACCGAAAGCAGTCAGGAATCGGACGGCGCTTCTAAGGATGAAATAAAAGCGGCCGGGCTTTCCGGTGAGAGAAAGATGACTGACGGAATCCGTTCCGCTAAAGGGACGAGGGCACCCGGTGATGCGGGAGACCAGGACGGCGGCGATGAGGCAGGAGAAGCTTCAAACGGTACGGGCCTTGAACAGATTGAGGACGACGGAAGCGAAGCTTCTGTTCAGGTGACGGCCTGCTCGGCAGACGACTACGAGGTGCTTCTCCGGATCGTTCAGGCTGAGGCCGGAGGCTGTGATTTAAAGGGACGGATCCTGGTGGCAAACGTGATTTTGAACCGGGTAAAGAGCGACGAATTCCCGGACACGATCCGCGGCGTCGTCTACGAGAAATCCCAGTTTTCCCCGGTGAGCAACGGCTCCATCAATACCTGTAAGGTATCGGAGAAGACCGTTGAGGCGGTGGACCGGGCGTTAGCCGGCGAGGATTATTCCCAGGGCGCGCTCTATTTCATGAACCGCAGGGCATCTTCCGGAAAGAATGTCCGCTGGTTTGACAGCCATCTGGACTACCTGTTCCAGCACGGGAACCATGAATTTTTTAAATAGACAAAGGATTTTTGGAAAGAATCGGGGCGGAAAAAATCGTTCCGGTTCTTTTTTTATCGTTTTTGCTAAAAAAATTAAGAAAAATTTCGCTGAGATTTAGAAAAAACTTATAAAATAAAGCTGGAAATTGATTGACATTGCCGCGGCGGAATGGGATAATAGCAGTATGATTGACTCATATAAGGAGGAGGAGTTCCAATGGCAACAAAAGCGTATTATCCGATTTCTGAAATTGGAAAGGGCAAGGTTGGCTTTTCCAAAACACGTTCCATCATCGAGGGGGCTTTCTACGGGAACAACGTCGTAAAGGTGAACACCCTGAGAGAGGCTTATGAGCTGGCTAAAAATTCCCCGGGCACCATCGTGACCGACATGCCGGTTTACCGCGGCGAGGAATTCGGCCTTGATAAGGACGCGAAGGTTCTTCTGTTCAACGACGGTGCAATCACAGGCCGTTACGCAACTGCACGCCGGATTGCAGGTGAGCCCGGCGTAAACTGCGAGGAACTTGACAAGGTCGTCATGGACGCCGTTTACGAGGCAAGATGGAAGACCCTGTACCACGCAGAGGTCTATGTAGGACTTGATCCGGAGTTCATGGTGAAGGCCCACCTTCTGATCCCGGAGGGCGAGGAGAACATCATGTACAACTGGATGTTAAACTTCCAGTACATGTCTACGGAGTATGTGAAGATGTACAAGAATTCCAAACCGGTCGGAGACGGAAAAGAGCCGGATATCTACATCTTCTCGGATCCCCAGTGGACAGGCTCCGACAGGCCGAGCGTATCCTTAGACTGCCTGTCTGACCCGCAGAAGAAGACGCTCTGCTACTTCAACACCGATACCAACTGCGCCTGCATCCTGGGCATGAGATATTTCGGCGAGCACAAGAAGGGCACCCTGACGATGGCATGGGCCATCGCAAACCGCAACGGCTACGCTTCCTGCCACGGCGGCCAGAAGGAGTACACGCTGGCTGACGGCAGCAAATATGTGGCTTCCGTATATGGCCTTTCCGGCTCCGGAAAATCCACGCTGACCCACGCAAAGCACGGCGGAAAGTATGAGATCAAGGTTCTTCACGATGACGCCTTCATCATCAACACCGATACGTGTGCGTCCATCGCCCTTGAGCCCACCTACTTTGATAAGACGGCCGATTATCCGACCGGCTGCGACGACAACAAGTACCTTCTGACGGTTCAGAACTGCTCCGCTACTCTTGATGAGGACGGAAAGGTTCAGATTGTGACAGAGGATATCAGAAACGGCAACGGCCGCGCCATCAAGTCCAAGCTCTGGTCTCCGAACCGTGTGGACAGAATTGACGCTCCGGTCAATGCGATCTTCTGGATCATGAAGGATCCGACGATCCCGCCGGTTGTAAAATTAAAAGGTGCTTCCCTGGCATCCGTTATGGGCGCTACCCTGGCTACCAAGCGTTCCTCCGCAGAGCGTCTTGCTCCCGGCGTAGATCCCAACAAGCTGGTGGTTGTTCCCTATGCAAACCCGTTCCGTACTTACCCGCTTGCCAACGACTATGAGAAGTTCAAAAAGCTGGTAGAGGAGAAGAACGTAGACTGCTACATCGTCAATACCGGTGATTTCATGGGCAAGAAGGTAAAACCTGCCGATACCCTTGGAATCCTGGAGGCCATCGTAGAGGGCAAGGCTGACTTCCATAAGTGGGGCCCGTTCTCCGATATCGAGATCATGGATTGGGAGGGCTTCGTGCCGGATATGAACGATCCGGAGTATGTAAGCCAGTTAAAGGCCCGCATGAACGACCGTGTCAACGAGATCAAAGAGTTCGCAGAGGCCAAGGAAGGCTATGACAAGCTTCCGGACGATGCGCTTGCAGCACTTGAGAAGGTTGTTGCTGAATTAAATTAAGAGTATGACAGGGGAAGGGACGCGGCTTTCATGGCTGCGTCCCTTGATTTCTCTAAGGAAAGAGGGCGTATATGGAGAAGACGAACATTTTTTTTGATCTGGACGGCACGCTGACGGATTCCATGCCGGGGATTACGCGGGCCGTGCAGTATGCGCTGAAGCGGTACGGGATCGTCGAGGACGACTTGGAAAAGCTGCGCCCGTTTGTGGGGCCGCCGCTTCCTGAAAGCTTTAAAGCTTACTACCAGTTTTCCCAAGAGGACGCTGATGCGGCCGTCTATGTGTTCCGGGAGTATTATAACGAAATAGGATGGGCGCAGAACTCGGTTTATGATGGAGTGGAAGATATGCTTTCCGGGCTTAAGGCAGCGGGAAAGAAGCTCTATGTGGCGACGTCGAAGCCGGAAGATATGGCAAAGCGCGTCTTGGGGCATTTCGGCCTTACGGAATATTTTACCTTCATCGGCGGCGCCAATGACGACAGCAGCCGCGTGGAAAAGGACGACGTGATCCGGTACGTGATGGAAAACTGCGGGCTTTCTGACCGGGATTCGATCATCATGGTTGGCGACCGGCGCCATGACATCGCAGGCGCCCACAAGGCGGGGCTTGCGGCTGTCGGTGTCCTTTACGGCTACGGAAGCGAAAAAGAGCTTTCCGACGCCGGGGCGGAGTGGATTGTCGGGACGGCCGCGGAGCTTCTTTCACTTTTAAAGGGGCTTTAAGGGAAAAAATCCTGTGGCAACCGATAGTTGCCGGATAGTTGGTGGAAAAATCCGCGGATTCTGTTACGATAGAACCAGGAGGTGAGAGAATGACTCTTGGCGAAAAGCTTAAAATGTACAGAAAACAGAAAGGCGTATCCCAGGAAAAAATTGCGGAGCTTGTCGGCGTGAGCCGGCAGGCCGTGACGAAATGGGAAAGCGGCCAGACGGCGCCGAGCACGGAAAACCTGATGGCGCTGGCTTCCATTTACGGGATTTCCCTGGATGAGCTGGCGGCAGACAAAAAAGCCGGTGGTGCCGATGACAGGAAGATTCTGCATACGAACCTGACATTGATTGCCATTATCCTTCAGGCTTCCTTTTTAAACGCGGCCATACAGCCGTCTCAGGTTCGTGAGACGGATCCGCCGTTCATGAAGACCGTGGAGCTTGCCATAAAGTTTGTCCCGCTTTTTGCGGCTTCCGTCTGGATGGCCGGAAATCTCCGGTATGAAAAGGATGCCGCCCAGTATAAGAAAAACGCCAGGATTGAGCTTTTGTACTGTCTGATCCAGCTTGCGGCGGCGTTTTTCGGCTATTACAGCCGGCTGTATTTCGTCGGGACAGTGCTTTTGATTATCAATGTCCTGGTTTATATTTTTGTCATCAATCCCCGGTACATGAAAAGGCGGCTGACAAGAGAATGGAAAAAGAAGAGAGATCCCCTGGGCCGTTAGTCGGAGCCCAGGGAATCTCTTTTATTTTTTATCATATGGATGCCAAGGAAGATGATGGCGACGGCGATGACCGATTCCGGAAGGCCGGACGTCACGTAATAGAGAAGATCGAGAACGGACTCCGGCAGGTGAAGAACGCGGTAGGACACAAAATGGATCAGGTCGCTGAAGCTGTTCCAGAGCATCGAACCGCCGAAGCAGATGAGCAGGACGGCGATGAACCTGGAGTGGCGCTTTAAAAGGGCGCCATTGTTGCGGAACAGGTAATTGATATGGAGAAAATAATCGTCGTCGATGGTGTAAAAGTCCTCGTCCGGCAGGGAGTTTAAGTTGTTGGAATGGAAAAAGCTGTAAAACCAGATAACCGGAACCAGGAAAATCAGCTGCGGCAGGGTCAGGTTGCCGATGGCAAACACGACGGCACAGACGGTCATGATGCTGAGTCCCTGGCGGAAAAAGCCAAGGTACATTTCTCCTGCGCCCGGAATCAGGGATGCCAGGAATAAAAGGAATGGGTTTCGTTTTTTAATCATGGTTTCTTACCTCCACTGTGGAATGATATCGTCGGAGAACTGCCGGATATAGCCGGACAGCCGGTCATTTGCTCTTTTAAGCTTCCAGGATGAGTCCCTGGGCATGGCCTCCTGGCTGAAGACAGAAGGCGGGACCTCATGGGAGAAATCCGGGGCTATGGAAAGAAGGAACAGGGCGCCGGCGACGGCCGTCCCCACCTTCAGGGAGTAGAGAAGGAGCTGTGCCTTCCGGGAAAGCTCTCTCGTTTTCTTTTCGATCTGTACCTCCGGGCGGAGAGCCGCCTTCATGACGGATTCCTTGAAATCCCTTGGAGCGGGAACCATGAAATCAGCCTCGATCCGGTCGGCGAAAAGTTCCAGCTTAAAATCGCTGTCGGTGATGGACTGGAGTTCTTTTATGGACTGGTTTTCTTCGGTAATGCGATTTTCTGTCATGTTCCCCCCTCCTTTCGATAGAGATTTTTTAACATGCCTTTGGCCCGGTAGATCTGGGTCTGTACGGTTTTTAAGTTCTTCCCGCTTTTGGCTGCGATTTCTCCGGCTTCCATCTCGTAATAGAAGTAGGCCAGGGCCACTTCGCGGTACGGGGTTTTTAAGGAACAGCAGCGGTCGTAGAGCTGTTTTTTTACGGCCTCTTCCAGGGCCAGCTCCTCCGGGGAAGAGCGGGAATCGGTCAGGGAGGAAAAGAATTCGTCGTCGGTGGGGACCGAGCGGCGGCCGGCACGCTTTAAATAGTCGATGCACTTGTTGGTGGCAATGCGGCAGAGCCATGCGCGCTCGTTGGCCCCGTCGAAATTCGCCAGGTTCTTATAGGCCGACAGGAAGGTGTCCTGGGCTAAGTCCTCCGCCTCAAAATAGTCTCCTGTCAGGCGGAGGCAGATGGAAAATATAAGATTTTGATACTGGCCGATCAGGCGCTCCAACTGCTGTCCGCTGTTCATGGAATCTTTCCTCCTCTGTTTCCATCTATTATAACGACATGCAGGGGCATTTGTCTTCAATTTTTTCCGAATCTCGATTGAAATGGATTTTTTCGGGGAGATATGGTAAAATGTTCACAGCGTGAGCATTTTACCTGCGCATCCTGATTTCTGCGTGCACCGCAGAAACTCAGGCGCTAAAATCCGCCGGAGGCTCCATGGCCGCGGAGCGGACATGGTAAGATAGAGGAACAGAAAGGAAGACAGCATTTATGAAAAGAGTTTTTTTGATTGTACTGGACAGCGTGGGGATCGGCGAGATGCCGGATGCGGCGGATTACGGGGATGCCGGAAGCGATACCTTAAAGGCAGCTTCCAAAAGCCCGTATTTTTCCATGCCGAACATGAAAAAGCTTGGACTTTTTAATATTGACGGAGTGACCTGCGGCGAAAGGGAGAGTGCGCCTTCTGGGGCGGTGGCCCGCCTTACGGAGAAGTCAAAGGGAAAGGATACGACAACGGGGCACTGGGAGATTGCAGGCCTGGTGTCCTCGGAGCCGATGCCGGTGTTCCCGGACGGCTTTCCGGAGGAGCTTTTAAAGGAGTTAGAGGCGGCTACCGGGAGGAAAATCCTCTGCAACAAGCCGTATTCCGGCACCGAGGTCATCAAGGATTACGGAAGGGAGCATCTGGAGACCGGGGCGCTCATCGTCTACACCTCCGCGGACAGCGTGCTTCAGATTGCCGCCCATGAGGAGAAGGTGCCGGTTTCTGAGCTTTACCGGTACTGTGAGGCGGCGCGGAAAATCTGTTCCGGGAAATGGGGTGTCGGCCGCGTGATCGCAAGGCCGTTTACAGGCGAATATCCCTTTGAGCGCACGGTGAGGCGCCACGATTATTCCCTTGAGCCGCCGAAAAAGACGATGCTCAATTATTTAAAGGATGCCGGAAAGGATGTGCTGGCAGTCGGAAAGATCAACGATATCTTTGCCGGCAGCGGTGTCACGGACATGGTGCGTACCGAGGGGAATGCGGACGGCATCGAGAAGACGCTTTTATGGGAAAAGCGGGATTTTAACGGCCTCTGCTTTACAAACCTGGTGGATTACGACATGCTTTACGGCCACAGGAACGATGTGGACGGCTACGCAAAGGCGCTGACGTATTTTGATGAGCGGCTGCCGGAGCTTCTTTCCGGCCTTGGGGAAGAAGATATTTTCATGATTACGGCCGACCACGGCTGCGACCCGTCGACGCCGTCCACGGATCACTCCAGGGAGTATGTGCCCCTTGTGATGGCAGGAAAGCCCATAAAAGCCGGCGCGAACCTGGGTACGAGAGCATGCTTTGGCGACATTGCCGCCACAATTCTTGAATATCTTGGCGTAAGCGGCGATGTGGCGGGCGAAAGCTTTTTAAAGGAAATCTTAAAATAAATAGGAAACAGGATTTTTGCCGGCCGGTCTTTTGGAGCCGGCCGGCGCTTTTTCCGGAAGGGAGAAAGGTGAGATGGAGAGAGAAAAAATTCTGGCCTGCGTGGATCACACACTTTTAAAGCAGGACGCTGTCTGGGAGGACATGAAAGGAATCTGCGACGATGCCGTTAAGTACCGCACGGCTTCCGTCTGTATCCCGCCGTCTTTTGTGAAGGCAGCCAGGAAATATTTTGACAGCCTGGGGGAGTCCATGGCTGTCTGCACGGTCATCGGCTTTCCAAACGGCTACTGCACGGCAGGGACGAAGGCCTTTGAGACGAGAGAAGCTCTGGAAAACGGGGCCGACGAGATCGACATGGTGATCAACATCGGCGATCTGAAGGCGAAGCAGTATGAGAAAATCGAGGAGGAGATCCGCATGTTAAAGGAAATCTGCGGATCGAAAATTTTAAAGGTGATTATTGAAACCTGCCTTCTCACGGAGGAAGAAAAAATCGCCATGTGCCGGATCGTTACAAAGGCCGGAGCCGACTATATCAAGACTTCCACAGGCTTCTCGACAGGCGGGGCCACGTTCGAGGATGTGGCTTTGTTTGCAGCCCATGTGGGGCCGGGCGTAAAGATCAAGGCGGCCGGCGGGATTTCTTCCATGGAAGACGCGGAGCGGTTCCTCTCCCTCGGTGCTTCCCGCCTTGGAACGAGCCGGATTGTGAAGCTTGTAAAAGAGGAGGAAGGCCGATGAAAAAGGAAGAGCTGATCCGTGCGGCCATGGCTGCGCTCCCCAATGCCTATGCGCCGTATTCCGGCTTTTTTGTGGCGGCAGCCCTGCTTTCAGAGAGCGGCCGGATCTATACAGGCGTCAACGTGGAGAACGCCTCTTATCCGGCAGGCTGCTGCGCCGAGCGGACGGCGGCTTTTTCTGCGGCGGCGGCCGGGGAACGGAGGTTTTTGGCCATTGCCATCGCAGGCGGCCGCGGCGGAGCTGTCACGGATTTCTGCCCGCCCTGCGGCATCTGCCGGCAGGTTCTCCGGGAATTTTCGGATCCGGAGGAGTTTCTTGTGATTCTTGCGAAGTCGGAGACGGAATATAAGGAATACCGGCTTTCGGAGCTTTTGCCGGAGAGCTTTGGGCCGGAGTATGTGACGGGGACGAAAGGAGAACACCTTCATGAGAATGTATGACCTGATTGAGAAAAAGAAGAGAGGCGGCGCCCTGACGCGGGAGGAGATTGCCTGGATGGTAAAGGGCTTTACGGCCGGGGAAATCCCCGATTACCAGATGTCGGCCATGCTGATGGCGATCTGGTTTCAGGGCATGGACAGCCGTGAGACGACGGAGCTGACTCTTGAAATGGAGCATTCCGGAGAGACTGTGGATCTTTCGGCCATCGAGGGCGTGAAGGCCGACAAACACTCCACCGGCGGCGTCGGCGACAAGACGACGCTAATCGTAGGGCCCATCGCTGCGGCCTGCGGCGTAAAGGTTGCCAAGATGTCGGGCCGCGGCCTGGGGCACACGGGCGGCACCATCGACAAGCTGGAGGCCATTCCCGGCTTTCAGACGACCATTTCCAGGGAGCGGTTTTTTGATCTGGTGAACCAGGTGGGCATCGCCGTCATCGGCCAGTCCGGGAACCTGGTGCCGGCCGATAAAAAGATTTACGGCCTGCGGGACGTGACGGCCACGGTGGACAGCATCCCGCTTATCGCGTCGTCCATCATGAGCAAGAAGCTGGCGGCCGGAAGCGACGGGATTGTCCTGGACGTGAAGACGGGAAGCGGCGCCTTTATGAAAACCTTTGAGGATTCGGTGGCCCTTGCAGAGACCATGGTTTCCATCGGAAACGGCGCAGGGAAGAACTGCTCGGCCGTCATCACGGATATGGATGTGCCCCTTGGCGAGGCAGTGGGGAATACCCTGGAGGTGCTGGAGGCACTCGATACCTTAAAGGGCGGCGGCCCGGAGGATCTTAAGATCGTCTGCGTGCACCTGGCGGCTCACATGTTAGCGGCGGCAGGAAAGGGCACGCTTCCCGAGTGCATGGCGATGGCGGAAGAAGCCTTGAAGGACGGGAGTGCCTACGAGACGTTCCTTAAAATGGCAGAGGGCCAGGGCGGAGATATTTCCTACCTGAAGGATCCGGCGAAATTTAAGAAGGCGGCGTTTTCCTTTGAGGTGCGTTCAGAAGAGGACGGCTTCGTCTCCGGCATGGATGCCGAGGGCTGCGGCACGGCTTCGATGCTTCTTGGCGCAGGACGTGCCGCAAAGGACGATGTCATTGATTTTTCTGCCGGCATCCTGTTAAAGAAAAAATACGGCGACCCTGTGAAGAAGGGAGACGTGCTGGCCGTGCTTTATGCGGACAAAGAGGAACTGTTTCCGGAAGCCGCCGAAAAGCTTCTTTCTTCCTATGAGTTCAGCAGCGAAAAACCGGAGGAAAAGAAGCTGGTTTACGGCTTCGTGGGGCCGGACGGAAAATTTGTGGAAGAGATTTCCATGAGACCAGGAATTGGAACTTGAAAAATTAAAACATCTGCGCTATAATAGACACGTAACAAAGATCGGTTCGCAATTCCTGAAATGTTCGACACTCCTGTTTATTTTGAACCTACATTATGACGTCAGGGATTCCAATATTTTTAAGCGGATGTCAGGCCTCCTTTTGAGTGGAAGGCAGAAGTTTAAGTGAGGTTGCCCACCTAGCAAGGCTAGGAGTCAATTTTGCAGGAAACGGCATTTTGGGATTGCGAAAGATAAAAGCAGCGAGAAATCGCTGCTTTCTTTCGTTGCATAACCCCGGCAGGTGCCACACACTTTTTTCCATTCCGCCCTTTTTTATTTGAAAGAAATATGGTATGATGACCGCAGAGCGGGCATTATACCTGTGCACGCCGGTTTTTTTCGTTCACCGCAGAAAACCGGGCGCTAAATTCCGCCGGAGGCACCATGGCCGCGGAGCGGACATGGTATTGTATGGTTGGACAGCTAGTTTTTACAATTACTTCTAAGGAGAAGCCGAGAATGAAAAATCATCCATTCAACAAGTATATTTATATGGGGCTTACGGCCATATCCGTCATTACGGCCGCAATCCTGATCGTGTTCCTGTTCCTGGAGCGGGAGGCGGTCGGAGCGGCCTTTGACAAGGTGGTTTCCATCCTGGCGCCGATTATTTACGGCGCTGTCCTGGCCTTTCTCATGGCGCCTGTCTATAATGTGTGCAGAAAATGGACGGACGCGAACGTGAAGCGCCTGCTTCGCAGTGAAAAGACGGCCGGATGGATCGGGAAGACCGCAGGGACGGCGGCAAGTCTTTTGTTTCTTTCTGCGGTTGTCATGAGCCTTTGCAGCATGATTATCCCGCAGCTTTATTCCAGCATCATGGGGATCCTCTATGCGATGCCGACGTATTTCCAGAATATCAATGTCTGGCTCACAAAGCTGTTTGCCGACAATCCGTCCCTGGAGGCGACGGTGCTCTCCCTTTATCAACAGGTGGCCGACAGCTTCCAGACCTGGGCTGTGAGCGAGCTGGTGCCGAATCTCCAGAACCTTGAGGGGCTGCAAAGCCTGGAAAAGATCATCGGCGGCGTTTCCAACAGCGTCATGAACATCGTAAATCTTGTATATAATCTGTTAATCGGGATCATTGTCATGATCTATCTCCTGAACATCAAGGATGTTCTGTTTGCCCAGGCGAAGCGGATCATTTATGCGCTGCTTCCGCTCAAGACGGCCAATGCCACGGTGGCGGAATTCCGGTTTATCCACCGGGTGTTTTCCGGTTTCCTGATCGGAAAGGTGATCGACTCCCTGATTATCGGGCTGCTCTGCTTTTTCTGCCTGAATCTGATGAAGATGCCGTTTACGCTTTTAATCAGCGTCATCGTCGGCGTCACCAACGTGATCCCCTTTTTTGGGCCGTTCATCGGGGCAATCCCAAGCGCAGTGCTTGTCTTTTTAATCAGCCCGAAGCAGTGCCTGTATTTCGTGCTTTTTATCCTGCTTCTTCAGCAGTTTGACGGGAATATCCTTGGGCCGAAGATTTTGGGAAACTCCACCGGTGTTTCCAGCTTCTGGGTCCTGGCGTCGATCCTGCTTTTCGGCGGGCTTTATGGGTTTATCGGCATGATTATTGCAGTGCCGGCCACGGCGGTTATTTTTGACCTGGTGGCAAAGATTCAGAACCACTGTCTGCGGAAGAAAGAGCTTTCGCAGGATGTGGATGATTATATGGGCTTAGAGCGGATTGACGAGGACAGCGGAACATATATTAGCCGCAAAGAATAAGTGGAAGAGGGCTTATGGACGAGAGAAAGACTTTTATCAACTGGGTAGCCGGCATGGCGACGTTAATTGTCGCGCTTCTGATTGTGATTGTAGTCATGGAGCCGGACGGCGGCGGCGTCTCCCGGGCTGCGGCCTCGAGGGCTGTGGCGCTGGCGGCTGCGAGCCAGGAGGAAATTAAGGCGGGCCAGCCGGAAACCTCTTATTTTGAGGGGGAGGCGGCCGGTCAGTGGTACGCAAAATATATGGATTATCTCTATGAGGCCGGGTACCTGGACGCAGAGGCCACGGCCGCGACGGAGGAGTCTGCCCTTTCGGAGATTACATACGGGGAGCTGGCCGGTTTCGTCCGGGCGGCCGGAAAGGAGTCGGAGGCCGGGTTTTCAGAGGTGCTTTCCTACGGGGAAGGGAAGAAGGCCGATCAGGCGCCGTCCAAGAATGCGTTCTGGGAATTTTATGATGCATTTCTTGCAGCCGTGGACACGGAAGGCAAGGTAGAGGAGCTGGAGACCGACATTTACGGCACGCCGGACAATGTGGAGGCAGCAGCTCCGTGGACAGCCTATACAAAGGACGGGAAATTCCGGTTCGAGGGACTTTATCTCGACTCGTACATTGACAGGAAGGCGCGCCTTCTCGTGCGGGACGACGATATTTTAAAGGTCGTGGAAGTGGTTTCCGATGAGATTGTCTATGAAAACGCCTGGATTTCCGGCTTTGACAACAACGAGGTGACGGTTTTCGTGGGCGCTGTCCAGAGAAAATTCCCGGTGAAGGGCGTTTTAAAGGACGAGGAGGAGATTTCCGGCCAGGTAGGAGATCTGTATTTGAAAAATGGAAATCCACGCAGGCTGGTGCTTAAGAAGGAACGGATCACGGGAACCGTCCTTTCCGTGCGGGAAAACGAGATTGAAATCGAGGGCTACGGAGCTGTACCGCTGGCGGATAATTTCAAAATTTACCGTACATACGGCGTCCTGATGGAACAGCAGAAGTCCGACATCCTTGTGGGCTACCACCTTCAGGAATTCGTCGTGGCCGGCGGCGAGATCTGTGCGGCCCTGACGACCCAGAAGCCGGAGATTGACAACATCCGCGTGCTTTTGATGGATACAGGCTTTTCTTCCCTGTTCCATTCGGAAATTACCCTTTCCTGCGACAGCATGGCCGTGCTGGAATACGGGGATGAAAAGAACCGGGAGTCTGTTTCCATTGCGGCCGGGGAAGAGCTTACGATCACAGGGGATGATTCGCGGCTGTCAGAAGGCCGTCTCGTGTTCCGCTCGGCAAACGAGGGCGGCATGATTACGGTGAAAAACATCGAGCGGG
This sequence comes from Eubacteriaceae bacterium Marseille-Q4139, assembly GCA_018223415.1. Lineage (NCBI taxonomy): Bacteria > Bacillati > Bacillota > Clostridia > Eubacteriales > Eubacteriaceae > Eubacteriaceae bacterium Marseille-Q4139. The sequence goes on from JAGTTQ010000001.1 coordinate 3,298,496, forward strand.
CCCAGGGGACGCCGGTGTATCCGGGACATATGGAAATTACGAAAGAGGATGAGGGGCTGCTGCTTTTAAACGAGGTGGATCTGGAGGAATATTTAAAGCGCGTGGTTCCCAGCGAGATGCCGTCCACGTATGAGGTGGAGGCGCTTAAGGCCCAGGCCATCTGCGCCAGGACGTATGCATGGCGCCAGATTCAGGGGAACGCGTACAGCAAGTACGGCGCCCATGTGGATGACAGCACCAATTATCAGGTGTACAATAACACCAACACCTTTGAGAGCACGGATACGGCCGTCAATGAGACCTTCGGCCAGCTTCTTGCCTACGAGGGAGAGCCCATCGAAGCGTTTTATTATTCCACCTCCTGCGGGCACAGCACTGACGGCAGTGTCTGGGGGGCGGATCCGGCAGGGACGCCGTATCTGCGGGCCGTCTCCATCGACGAAAATGCGAGAGAGCTGAGCCTGTCCTCCAACGAGGAATTTAAGGCGTTTATCCAGAATGAGAATTCCGGGGCTTACGATGCGGATGCGGCCATGTTCCGCTGGCAGACAACCACCGACAGCACGATCCTTTCGGAAAAAATCGGCGGCGTCGGCCGGATCACGGGGCTGACCGTGACGGAGAGAGGGCCCGGCGGGATTGCGCGGACGTTAAAAGTCGTGGGCACCGAGGGCTCCAAGACGTTTTCGAGTCAGAGTAAAATCCGCACGATCCTGGGAAATCCGAGCCTCGTGTACACCAGGAATGCCGATGACACCATCACTGGCTGGGATACGCTTCCGAGCGCTTTTATCTATATCGAGAACGAGGGCACGGACGAAAATCAGGTGACGAAATTTACCATCTACGGCGGCGGCTACGGCCACGGCGCCGGCATGAGCCAGAACGGCGCTCAGGGAATGGCGAAGACAGGAAAGAGCTGTGCGGAGATTTTGCGGCTGTTTTATGCCGGATGTGAAATTATGGATATTGGGGATGTGTCGTAAAAAGAAAGCGCGGCGGCTTTGAACCTTTCAGGTTCTGAGCCGCCGCGTTTTCGGACATTATTTCCGGTACAGATATTTTGGAAGCCCGTTTTCCATGATCCTTTCCGGCTCGCCCTGAATCAGGGGGAGGGCGTAGGAGAGGAAGTCCGGGGTGATGTCATTTCCGGCTGGCGTGATCCACTGGGCCGGGAATTTCTTTTCCTGGTTGCAGATGGCCGATACGTCAAAGGTCTGGCAGGACAGGGAATAGTCTGCGCCGTCCGCCCGGACGAAGGCCGCCATCTTCCCGGTTTCCCCGGAAAGCGCCGCAGAAACGCCGTAAGCGCCGGCAAGGAACGCCTCCTCAATATCGGTTCCTGAGGCCAGCATGCCGCTGCACCGCTGGCTCACATTTAACTCCACGGAGCGAACCTTGACGCCGAAATGGTCACGGACGAGATTTTCCAGAACCTTTCCGCAGCCGGTGAGCATCTTGTGGCCGAAGGAATCTGTCCTGGCGGCGTCGGCGTACTCGCAGATAAATTTCCCGTCTGCATCCGCGATGCCCTCGGAAACACAGACAACCACGTTCGGTGTTTTTTCCATGGCTGCTTCCAGATCTTTATAAAAGGCCTCCAGGCGGAAAGGCACTTCCGGCAGATAGATGAGAAGCGGATTGTCTCCTTCCTCTTTTCTTGCCATGGCGGAGGCGGCGGTGAGCCAGCCGGCGTGACGGCCCATGATTTCTACAATCGTTACGGATTTCTGCTGGTAAACAGAGGCGTCCAGGACGATTTCGCGGACGGTGGCGGCGACGTATTTCGCGGCGCTTCCAAAGCCCGGCGTGTGGTCGGTCATAACCAGGTCGTTGTCGATGGTTTTCGGGATGCCGATGAAGCGGATTTCGCTTCCGGCTGCTGCGGCATGGCGGGAAAGCTTGTCCACGGTGTCCATGGAATCGTTTCCGCCCACATAGAGGAACCAGCCGATGTTTAATGCCTCAAGTTTCTTAAAAAGCTCCGTGTACACCTCCGAAGCCGGATCGGCCGGCAGTTTATAGCGGCAGGAGCCAAGGTAGGCGGCCGGGGTGAGCTTTAAGAGGGAGAGCTCTTCGTCCGAGAGTGCCGAAAGCTCCATGTACCGGCCGGCTAACAGGCCTTCGATCCCGTTAATCATCCCGTAGACGCAGCCGTCCTGGTTCTGGCGCTTCCACTGCGCGACGGCGCCGCAGAGGCTTGCGTTGATGACCGCAGTGGGGCCGCCGGACTGTCCAATGATGAGATTTTTCATAGCGTATTCTCCTGTCTTTTGCGGTTTTAAAATCATTATAGAAAAAGATTTTCGTGAAATCAATATTTTTTTTCGGTTGGATGTATAGGCGGGAAAATTCCGGTAATAATAGGAGTATCAACAAAAGAGAAAGATTAATACTTATCCTCCCCTTTTTGATACCTCGTTTATTGGCTTTGTGCAGTAGACGGGGTATTTTTTTGATTTTTCCTTATTTTATCAGGGGTTGGGGGATGGTTCGGATGGAAGAGCAGATGGGAAAAAGAGGACGAATGGGCGTTCTGACACAAAACTGACACAAAATCGATTTAAGAAATCAACGCATTTAATTTCTGCATTTCTTCGGCTTTTGGATTGGGAAGTACATGAGCGTAGATTTCCATGGTTGTCGATAAATCTTTGTGGCCCATGATGGTTTGCAGTACCTTAGGCGGTATTCCGTGTTCGATGCTTCGGGTAGCAAAGGTATGACGGAATGTGTGGGGAGTAATATGAGGAAAGTCTGTCCTGAGAGGCAGGATATTCTAAAATCGTTTCGTGAAAATTTTTTGATCCGCAGACAGAAAGCGGCACTTCGCCGCCTATGTCTCCAAAAGATATTCCATCTTTTTTATGCGTTCCGTCATGCCGAGGCTTTCATAGAAAGCGATGGCCTTTTTATTGAAGGCCCATACACCCAGCTCCATCGTTTTGCAGCCTTGTTCTTCAGCCTTTTGTTTGCAGCATTCAAACAGCCGCCGGCCGATGCCTGCCCTCTGGAAGGCGTTCAGGACACAGATATCGTCGATGTAAAAGCTGTCATGATCCACGAGGGCCGTGTGGTTCCGATAGGAAATGACCCATGCAAAGGCGTATCCGACGACCTGTCCCTCATCGGTTTCTGCGATCAGGATCGTATGCTTCGGGTCTTCCAGCCGTTCCTTGAAGGCATCCTGGCTAAAATAGCGGGCTTCGGTCCGGAATAAGTCCGGCCGTCCGTCGTGGTGAAGGTCGGCGATTTCTTTTTGGAGAGGCCGGATGCGTTCACAGTCCTCCAAAACGGCAGCTCGTATGGTGATGTTCATGTCCATGTCCTCCAATCTGAAAAAATCTGTTTCGACAAGATATTCCTACATTATATGCAGAAAAATATTGGGTGTCAATGCTTTTTGTCGGAGAGTTTTTCGGGACATCTTGTGGACAGCGCCATGGTTTCGTGATAAGATGTCCGTATGTTTGACATCAGGCCGCGGGCCAAAAGGGCGGCGTATCCGGCACGGCCCGTGCGGCAGTTACAGGCAGGAGAGGAGATTTGACATATGGAACTGATCTTTCCAAATGAGGCATATTATGAATCTTACCGGGAGGCAGCCAGGGAATATGAAGAGAAGGGCATTACTAACCATCTGTTTTTAAAGGACGGCGCCCGCAGCATCTGCGAACAGGCGGAGGATTCCAGAGAGGGGCGGAATCTGCCGCCGGGGTTTGTGAAAGCCACCTATCTCTGGCTCGTGGACGGCGGGGAATTCATCGGCGAGGCATCGGTGCGGCACAGCCTGACAGAGGCGCTTCTGCGGTTCGGCGGGCATATCGGCTACGGCGTCCGGTGTTCCAGGTGGAATCAAGGCATGGGGACGGCGCTGCTTTCCGGGGCGCTCCGGTATGCGAAAGACGAGCTGGGGCTTTCTCGGGTTCTGGTTACCTGCGATGACGATAACATTGGTTCGGCCCGGGTCATCGAAAAGAACGGCGGAGTCCTTCAGGACAAAATCCAAAATGAAATTGACGGTGTCAAGCGGATTACGAGGCGGTACTGGATTGACTTAAAATGATCTGGAAAAGAAGGAGATGCGAAAGATGAAGCTGTTTATTTGCGTAGAAGATAACGGCGGGACGATGTTTAACAGAAGGCGGCTCAGCATGGATTCGGCCGTGCGGGAAAAGATCCTTGAAGCGTCCCGCGGCCGGCGGCTCCTGATGAGCCATTACAGCAGGAAGCAGTTTGACGGGATGGAGACGGGAAGTGTGACGGAGATTCTCGCTGACGATGATTTTCTGTCGAAGGCTCAGTCAGGGGATGCCTGCTTTTTGGAGGGACAGGATCCGGCGGCAGTTTTCGGAGACGTGACGGAGCTTGTGCTGTTTCGGTGGAACAGGCGGTATCCGGCAGACCAGTATTTTGACAAAGGCCTGCTTAAGGGGCTGTCCTTAAAACGGACGGAGGAATTTCCCGGAAGCTCCCATGAAACGATTACGATGGAGGTGTACGGGCGATGAAGCGGTTTGGCAGGACATGGTTTCTTTTCCTGGCGATTGCGGCGTCCCTGTTTCTTGGCGGCTGCCAGGACGGCACGACCGTTGCTTTCGGAGCCGGAGCAGGGCAGACGGATGCCGTGATCTCCGGGGCAGAAAATTCCTATGACGGAGAGCCTTATGCAGTCATAAACGGGAATGTCCCGTATTTTGAGGACGAAGATTTTACAGAAACGGCTTTTGAGGAATACAGCGAGTTAGACAGCCTCGGGCGCTGCGGCACGGCGTTTGCGAATGTCGGGAGAGAGCTGATGCCGACAGAAGAGCGCGGCTCCATCGGCCAGGTGAAGCCGTCCGGCTGGCAGACGGTGAAGTATGATATCGTGGACGGGAAATACCTCTATAACCGCTGCCATTTGATCGGGTACCAGCTCACGGCGGAAAATGCCAACGAGAGGAACCTGATTACGGGAACCAGATACATGAATGTAGAAGGTATGCTGCCATTTGAAAATATGGTGGCCGACTATATCAAGGAGACAGGGAACCATGTGCTCTACCGGGTGACGCCGGAGTTTTCCGGGGGAAACCTGGTGGCTGACGGCGTCCTCATGGAGGCGGAGTCGGTGGAAGACGGCGGTGAGGGCATCCAGTTCTGCGTCTTTGTGTACAATGTGCAGCCGGGAATCGAGATCGACTATGAGACAGGGAAAAGCCGGCTGGCAGAATCCGCGGGGCAGAACGGTATTCCGGCAAAGGAGACATCCGGGGCCGGCGAACAGGAAGAATCCGCTGTCCTGTCCGAGGAGACGGACGAGGGCGGCACGTATGTGCTCAACACCAACACGAAGAAATTCCACAAACCGGAATGCAGCAGCGTTTCGGACATGAACCCGGAAAACCGGGAGGATTACACCGGAAGCCGCCAGGCGCTTTTGGATGACGGATACGATCCCTGCGGCCGGTGCAGGCCTTAAGGACGGCTTCATGCGGCGAAAAGGCCGGGATTTTACTGTTTACAGAATTTTTCAATTATGCTATAATCAGGTGAGCATTGTTTTCAGACGATACAATATGAGTAAGAAAAGGATGGATTTGCTATGGCAACATTACTGGAAAACTGGAGAAACCTCGCTTACGGCGACGGTCTCGATGATAAAAAGAGAGAACAGCTCTGGAGCGGATATTTTACTATCGAAAAAGGCATCTATGAGAAAATCCTTTCCAATCCGTCTGAGGTGGTTGAGGGAACCGTAAAAGAGCTGGCGGACAAGTATGAGACGGATCTGTTAATCATGACCGGCTTCTTAGACGGCATCAACGAGAGCTTAAAGGGCTATGAGAACCCCATCGAGACCATGGATGAGAATACGTCCGTGAAGATCGAAATTGATCCGGAAAAGCTTTACTACAACATGGTTGAGGCAAAGGCAAGCTGGCTTTACGGCCTTCCCCAGTGGGAGGAGATCCTGACGGAGGAGAAGAGGAAAGAGCTTTATAAGGCTCAGAAGGCGTCGGGAACCGTCCGCCGCGAAGGCCACAAGATTTACCCCAACGATCCGTGTCCCTGCGGAAGCGGCAAGAAATATAAGAAGTGCTGCGGCCGCAATCAGTAGTCCTGTCGAATGGGAGGAGCCATTACCTGAAAAGCAGGTAGTGGCTTTTTATTTAAAGCGGGAAATGGGAAAGGAGCGGAGAGCGTGGAGGCATATTCAGGCTTTGCAGAGGTCTATGACACGTTTATGGACAACATTCCCTATGAGGAGTGGTGCGGCTATCTGACGGGGCTTTTAAGGGATTTCGGTGTGCCTTCGGGGATCCTTTTGGAGCTTGGCTGCGGAACCGGGAGCATGACGGAGCTTCTGGCAGAACAGGGCTACGACATGATCGGCATCGACAATTCGGAGGAAATGCTGGAGCTTGCAGCCGAAAAGCGGGCGGCCTCCGGCCATGATATCCTGTATCTCTGCCAGGACATGCGGGAGTTTGAGCTTTACGGCACGGCGGCTGCGGCCGTCTCCGTCTGTGACTCCATGAACTATATCCTGGAGAAAGAGGAACTGAAACAGGTGTTTTCCCTCGTCAACAACTACCTGGATCCCGGCGGCATCTTCCTGTTTGATCTGAATACAGAATACAAGTATAAGGAGCTTCTGGGGGATTCCACCATAGCCGAGGACCGGGAGGAATGCAGCTTTATCTGGGAAAACCAGTATGACGAAGAAGAAAAGATCAACATCTATGATCTGGCTGTTTTTGTCCGCAGGGAGGACGGGCTTTTTGAGAAATATCAGGAGACCCATTACCAGCGGGCCTATTCCCTGGACGAAGTGAAAGAAGCTCTCCGGGAGGCTGGCATGGAATTCGTGGCCGCTTACGACGCGTTCACGAAGGAGCCGCCGCGGGAGGATAGTGAGCGGATCTATGTTGCGGCCAGAGAAAAGGGAAAAAGAAAGGAAGAAGAGAATGTCTGATTATATGATTCGTGCGACGGCAGCGGACGGGCAGGTGCGCGCCTTTGCCGTGACAGCGAGGGATACGGTGGAGACGGCCAGAAAAGCCCATGATACGAGCCCCGTGGCGACGGCGGCTTTGGGACGGCTTCTTTCGGCCGGAGCCATGATGGGTTCCATGATGAAGGGAGAAAAGGATCTTCTGACGCTCCGGATGGAGGGGGACGGGCCCATCGGCGGCCTTCTTGTGACGGCGGACGCATTCGGGAACGTGAAAGGCTATGCGTTCCATCCGGAAGTGATGCTGCCGCCCAATGACAAGGGAAAGCTGGATGTGGGCGGCGCCCTTGGCGTCGGCGTCCTGAGCGTGATTAAGGACATCGGCTTAAAGGAGCCGTATGTGGGCCAGACGATTCTGGTTTCCGGCGAGGTGGCCGAGGATCTGACGTATTACTATGCCACATCGGAGCAGGTGCCGTCTTCGGTGGCTCTTGGCGTTCTGATGAATAAGGACAACACAGTGCGCCAGGCCGGCGGGTTTATCATCCAGCTTCTTCCGGGCGCATCGGATGAGCTGATCGACCGGCTGGAGGAGCGGCTGGGTGTCATGGAACCGGTCACGTCGCTTCTTGATAAGGGCATGACGCCGGAGGAGATGTTAGAGGCGCTTCTCGGCGATTTCGGCCTGGAAATTTTAGACAGGATGCCGGTGGCGTTCTCCTGCGACTGCACGAAGGAGCGGGTGGAAAAGGCGCTTGTGAGCATCGGGAAAAAGGAGCTTCAGGACATGATTGACGACGGGAAAGAGATTGAAGTGAACTGCCAGTTCTGCAACCGGCACTATGTGTTTTCAGTGGAAGAACTGAAGGGGCTTTTTTCGAGGGCTGTCAGGGATTAGCGTAAGCGGATGTTGGGAATGCGCCTGCGGCGGAGGAGTTCCAACGATAAAAAACGGGCTGCTGCAAAAAAATGCAGCGGCCCATTTCCTAATCACATCGTACTCTGCGGACTTCCTTCTAATCTGAACTTTATCAGAAAAAGGCACAAGGAGAAAGCGGTGATTATAATTTGGTTACGTTTACGGCCTGGGGGCCTTTATCGCCTTCGATCACATCGAACTCAACTTCTGCGCCCTCATCGATGGTTTTGAAGCCTTCCATATTGAGACCTGAATAATGGACGAATACGTCGTTTCCTGCCTCATCGCAGATGAAGCCGTAACCCTTCTGGTTGTTGAACCACTTAACTGTACCTTTCATATGATACCTCCGAAATTTTAAGCGTGCCGTTATAGAAGCGGCTAAAGCAATCATAGTACATTTTTACAGGGATGTCAAATGAAATCGTATAAAAAATTTGTCATTTTTACCAGAAAGATGCAGGTAATAATCCTAAAAAATTCAGATAAGACAATAATTGCAAATAAAAAGAGAAGCGTGAATAATATGACAAAATGGGAAAATGGATGGAAACATTTCTGCACCATCACAAGGCATAAGTGGATCGTCATGAAAAACTGCTTCCGCATAGGGCTGTACCGGCAGGGGCTTCTCCATGACCTGTCAAAATATTCCCCGGCGGAGTTTAAAACAGGCGTTTTGTACTATCAGGGCACCAGGAGCCCCAACGCGGCGGAAAAGGAAGAAAAGGGATATTCGGAGGCATGGCTCCACCACAAAGGGCGGAACAAGCATCATTTTGAATACTGGACGGACGTGTCCACGGCAGCCGACCACTGGCAGATTGTGGGCGTGAAGATGCCGGTCAATTATTTTGCGGAGATGGTGATGGACCGGATCGCGGCGTCGAAGATTTACCTGGGACGCGAATATACGGATGCTGCGCCTTACAGGTATTTCAGCCGAAGCAAGGACTACCTTGTCATGCACCCGGAGACGAAGGCCATGCTGGAGCGGGTGCTTCGGATGCTGATGGAGAAGGGGGAGAGGAAGACGTTTGCGTATTTGAGGTATTTGCTGAGGGAAGGGGAGTATTAAAGCTCCCTACTTCCCAAACACCGCCTTTAGAATCTCTTCCCGGTAAAGCTCCGTCTTCTCCGTATCCTTAAAACACTCCGGGCAGAATTCAAAAAATCCCGTCTTATCTTTGCATGTATTTTTAAAATCCGGCGTCCAGAGGGACGAGGGCTGCGGCAGGAAAGAGCCGCTTTTTTTCGTATAGCAGGTCTCCTTCGTGGCCTTGACGCGTGCGCCTTTATCCACAAATTCCCCGACACTTTTATGGATCGCCTGATCTTCATAGATCAGATAGTAATAATCTTTATAATTAGGGTAAAAATACTTTAAATTGCCCTCGTACAGGCGGACATAAATTTCCATCTGCCGGCCGGAAACGGACACGGCGTAAGCGGGGACGGAAGCCCGTAGCGGGACGGGAACTGTGATACCGTCCGTTCCTTCAAACAAAAGGCGGATCCGCGGGATTTCCCCGCCGGTTTTGGAAAAATCGGAAAGGGAAAAGGGCTGGCTGAAATAATCCGGGTAGGAAAGGATCGGAAGAAGCCTTGGCATGCCCTTTAAATCGTCCTCGTTATGGAGCAGGAGAAGGTGCAGAAGGTTTTCATCCCCTGACCTTAAATATTGTTCATAGACCTCGATCAGCTCGCCTCCGCTAAACACGTCGTCGCGTTCGATGCCAAGAAAGGCCTCAACGGATTTCTGCTTCAGATTTTCAAGCCCCAGATGATTTTTGTATGGCTTGATCCGTTTGTAGATGTCGATGCTCGTTACACCGTCGAAAGAACCGCCGGTTTTTAAGGCCTTGCAGCGTTTCTTTAGAAACGGGATGTCGAAGGTGTCGCCGTTAAAGTGGACGAGGGTGTCAAAGCCCTCAAGAAACTGGAAAAAGGCGTCGAGGACGGCCGGTTCTTCCCCGCGGCTGTCAGCAAACCACTGGATCAGATTCCAACGGCCGTTGGAAAACCAGGTGCAGCCGATGAGATACAGGGAGGAATAATCTCCGGAAAAGCCGGTGGTTTCAATATCAAAAAATAAAAGCCTTTCGGGATCTCCAAGGCGCTCTAAGGGATAGCCGTCTCCGGCATCGAAGGTTTTTTCTATGGTAATCATTTTTATGTACGCTCCTTTTAATGCGGCTGTGGGGCATGGAAGTCCATGCGCTGCCTTGTTTCAGTATAATGAAACAGCAGCGGAAAGTCAATGGATAGAAAATTTGTTCGATTCACTTGCAATGGCATTTTGTCTATGTTATGATAGCGGAAGCAACATCAGTTTTGGAGGAACATCAGTGATCTCATATATACGCGGCCCTCTCATGGAGAAGTTCGAGGATTCGGTTGTCGTGGAGGCGGGAGGCATCGGGTACCGGATTTTTGTACCGACTGCCGTTCTGGCGTCGCTTCCGCCCAACGGAGAGGAAGTCAAAATTTTTACATATTTTCAGGTCCGGGAGGACGCCATGGTTCTCTACGGCTTTTTGAACCGCCAGGATCTCGATATTTTTAAGAAGCTTTTGGGCGTCAACGGCGTGGGCCCGAAGAGTGCCCTCGGTGTTTTATCGGCCTTAAACCCGGACGAGTTCCGGATGGCGGTTGTGACCGGAGATGCGAAACGGATCACGAAGGCGCCGGGAATCGGCGGAAAGACGGCCCAGAGAATCATCCTTGATTTAAAGGACAAGGTGAGCGCAGAGGAAATCCTGTTTTCTGTGGACGCTGAGGCGCCTCAGAGCGCCGTGTCCGGTATGAGTGAGGTCGGAAAGGAAGCCGTCGAGGCGCTGACGGCCCTCGGCTATTCGGCAGGCGAGGCCTCCGGCGCTGTGAAGAAAGTGGAAATTGCCGACGGCATGACGGCGGAGGACGTGCTCAAGAAGGCGTTAAAATATCTGGCATTTTTGTAATGCCGGCTGGAAAATTCGGATGACAGGCAGGAAATTATGAGTCGAAAAATCATCACTACGGAAGAGACCGAGGAAGACAAGAGAATAGAGGGATCCCTGCGGCCGCAGCTTCTTAAGGATTACATCGGGCAGGAAAAGCTCAAGTCCACCCTGAAGGTGTTCATCGACGCAGCCAAAAGCCGCGGAGAGGCGTTGGATCATGTGCTGTTTTACGGGCCGCCCGGCCTTGGAAAGACGACATTAAGCGCCATCATCGCCAATGAGATGGGCGTGAACATGAAGGTGACGTCGGGCCCGGCCATTGAAAAGCCGGGGGAGATGGCGGCGATTTTAAACAACCTTCAGGAGGGCGACGTACTGTTTGTGGACGAGATCCACAGGCTCAACCGGCAGGTGGAAGAGGTTCTGTACCCGGCCATGGAGGATTTTGCCATCGACATCATGCTCGGGAAAGAGTCCTCAGCCAGGTCGATCCGGCTGGAGCTTCCGAAATTTACGCTGGTGGGCGCCACGACGCGGGCAGGGCTATTAACGGCGCCGCTCCGTGACCGGTTCGGAGTTGTGCAGCGGCTGGAATTTTATTCGCCGGAGGAGCTGGCGGTGATCGTGAAACGGTCGGCGAAGGTTTTAAACGTGAAAATCGAGGAAGAGGGCGCCTGGGAGATTGCAAGGCGCTCCCGCGGGACGCCCAGGCTTGCCAACCGGCTTTTAAAGCGCGTGCGAGATTTTGCCCAGGTGAAATATGACGGTGTTATCACAAAGGACGTGGCGGATTTTGCGCTGGATATCCTGGATGTGGACAAGCTTGGCCTGGACAATAACGACAGGAACCTGTTAAAAACGCTGATTCTTAAGTTTTCCGGCGGGCCGGTGGGCCTTGAGACGCTGGCGGCCGCCATCGGCGAGGACGCCGGGACGCTGGAAGATGTCTACGAGCCGTACCTTCTGATGAACGGGCTCTTAAACAGGACGCCCAGGGGCCGCATGGCGACCGAGGCCGCGTACCATCACCTGGGACTTGACGGCGGAAAGAATTAAGAATAATTTTTATGGCTGTTTGGCGGGGAGTATGGTATAATAGCGAGGAAAGCGGTTGCCATGCTTGCATGAGTAACCATTTGACGAGCATCTCCATCGAGACGACAGTCGAGATGGAATAATGTTCACAGCGTGAACATTATACCTGCGCATACCGGTTTCTGCGCTTGCCGCAGAAAACCGGGCGCTAAGTTCCGCCGGAGGCCCATGGCCGCACAGTGGACATGGTATAATAACCGCAGGGCAATCAGCCCATGATTTACGATGGAAAAAGAAAAAGGCAGGAGAATTCGGGGATGGAAACGAAAAACTATGCGGAAGTTCTGATTGATGGAAGAATTTATACGCTTGGCGGAGCTGAAGAGCAGGAGTATCTTCAGAAGGTGGCCGCTTATATCAACGATAAAATTGTGATGCTCAAAAGCCAGCCCGGCTTTACGAGACAGAGCCCGGATTACCAGGAGGTCATGATCCAGCTCAATCTGGCGGACGATTATTTTAAGGCGCTTCAGGAGGCAAAGGCGTACAAGGCCCAGAAAGAAGAAATGGAACGGGAAATGTACAGCTTAAAGCATGAACTGATCAGCGCCCAGATGAGGCTGGACGCACTGTCTGCAAAAGGGGATTCTGAAGGTAAGGAATGATACGAGGGGGCTGCCGCACGGACCGGGCAGCTTCTTTTTCTTTAAAGGAGAGATTATGAGAAACGGAAAGGTTGAGATCCTGGCCCCGGCCGGGTCTTACGAAAGCATGAAGGCAGCCATAAATGCCGGGGCCGATGCCGTCTATATCGGCGGAAGCCGCTTCGGCGCCAGAGCCTATGCCGACAATCCGGACGAGGAGAACCTGGTGAAGGCCATCGAATTTGTCCATCTTCATGGGAAAAAGCTTTATATGACGGTCAATACGCTGGTGAAGGAGCGGGAGCTTTCCGAGCTTTCCGGCTTTTTAAGGCCCTATTACGAGGCCGGCCTTGACGGCGTCATCATCCAGGATCTCGGCGTGTTCCGGTATATCCGGGATCATTTTCCGGGACTGCCGCTTCATGTGAGCACACAGATGACGGTGACGGGAAAATACGGCGCGAAAAGCCTGAAAGAGATGGGGGCGTCGCGGATCGTGCCGGCAAGGGAGCTCAGCCTTGATGAGCTTCGGGCCATGTACGCGGAGACAGGGATGGAAATCGAGGTTTTTGTCCATGGCGCGCTCTGCTACTGTTATTCCGGCCAGTGTCTGTTTTCCAGCCTTATCGGCGGCCGCAGCGGGAACAGAGGGCGGTGCGCCCAGACCTGCCGCCTGCCTTTTGAAGTCAGACAGGACGGAAAATCGTTAAATAGGAAGAACGAGAAATATGTTTTAAGCCTTAAGGATCTCTGTACCCTCGATATTTTGCCGGATATTCTGGAAACCGGCGTCTGTTCCTTAAAGATCGAGGGACGGATGAAGAGTCCGCGGTACACGGCCGGAGTGGTGAGTGTCTATCGGAAATATGTGGACATGTACTTAAACGAAGGAAAGAGCGGCTACCATGTGGACGAATCCGACCGGCGGATGCTTTTGGAGCTTTTCGACCGGGGCGGCCAGACCGACGGATATTATAAACGGCATAACGGCCGTGATATGGTGGTTTTAAAGGAAAAACCGGCATTTCGTGAGGGGAGCCAGGAGTTATATGACACGCTGGACCGTCTTTACGTCAACGCAGAGAAAAAGGAACCGGTGACGGGGGAGGCATGGATTGCGCCAGGAAAGAAAACGCGGCTTACGGTTTCCCTGGCAGGCCAGAGGCAGACGGAAAAGAAGCGGGTGGCATCTGTTTCCGCATATGTGGAAGGCGCGCCGGCCGAGGAGGCAAAAAGCGCCCCGATGACCGAGGAACGGATCAGAAAGCAGCTTATGAAGACCGGCGGCTCGCCGTTTGTATTTGAATCGCTGGAAATCCATATGGAAGGCGATGTTTTCCTCCCGGTACAGGAACTAAACAGGATGCGGCGTGAGGCACTGGAGGCGCTGGAACATGGAATTTATGATTTGTACCGCAGGAAAGCGCCGGAGGAGAAATCTGGCACGGCTCTCCGTGAAACTGTCCATGCTGCGGCTCCTTTGCGTCCGGAATTCAATGCCCTTGTAAGCACGAAAGAACAGTTTTCGGCCTGTCTGGAAAGGTTCGGGGCGTGGAAAAAGGAAAAGGGCGGAGAGTTCGGGATTTATCTGGCATCGGAGTCCTTTGACGCCGGGACATGGAAGCAGGCTTCGGAGGCCTGCCATGAAAAAGGGATTTCCTGTTATCTGATGCTTCCGAGGATTTTCCGCGGAGAGGCAGAAAGTTATTTTTTAAGGAACCGGGAGCGGCTATTGGAAGCCGGCTTCGATGTCCTTGGCGTGGCCTCCATGGAGGAGCCGGAATTTGTAAAACAGCAGTTTCCTGGCAGGAAACTTTTCTTCGACCATGGGATGTACGTTTTTAACCATCTGGCAAAGGAAGCCATGGAGGAGCTTGGCGCATGCCGCGTGACGGTTCCGGTGGAGTTAAACCGCAGGGAGATTGCGGACGCCGGTGCCGGCGGAGAGATGATCGTCTACGGCCGCCTTCCGATGATGGTTTCGGCCCAGTGCATCCATCGGACGCTGTCCGGCTGTGACAAGAAGCCGGGAGTCCTGTGGATGAAAGACAGGAAGGGAAAGGAGTTTCCGGTGGAGAACCAGTGTCGGTTCTGTTATAACACGATCTGGAACGCGGCGCCCCTGTCGCTTCACGGCCTTTCCGATGAGGTCATGGGACTTGGAGCGGAGGCGCTGAGGCTTAACTTTACACTGGAAGACAGGCGGGAGACCGAGGCGGTGCTTTCTGCCTTCTACCGCGAATTCATATTAGGAGAGGATGCCGGCGCGGCCGCCGGGGACTTTACCAGAGGCCATTTTAAACGCGGCATTGAGTAGGTGAGAATGTGACGAATCTGGTGACTGAGGTATCCAGGTACCTGATGATTCTTCTGATTGCAATCTACACATATTATAATTTCCGTTTCTTTGCCATAAAGGACGACGCAGGGAAGAACCGCGCCTGCGGGCGGCAGCTCATCTGTATGTTTATGCTGCATTTCCTCGCAAACCTGGTGATCTTCCTTCGGACGGGATCGGAGCTTCTGGCGGTGTTCTACGGGGCGCAGCTTGTGTTTTTCGTGTGCTATATTTACCTTTACCGGCTGTTTTACCGAAACGTGTCGAGGCTCCTTTTAAACAACACCTGCATGCTTTTATGCACCGGCTTCATCATGCTCACGCGGTTAAATTCCCAGATGGCCTTCCGGCAGTTTTTGATTGTCGCAGTCTCGGCTGTGGTGTCCTGGATCATCCCGTTTATCATCGACCGGGTATGGCAGCTTGCAAAATTCCCGTGGATTTACGGGCTTTTGGGGCTGGCGCTTTTAGGGCTTGTCTGCCTTGTGGGGAACACCTCCGGCGGGGCGCAGCTCTCCCTTTCCTATAAGGGATTCTCTGTCCAGCCGTCGGAGTTTGTAAAAATCAGCTTCGTCTTTTTCGCTGCTACCATGTTTTACCGCTCCGCGGAATTTAAGAGCGTGGCCGTCACGACAGCCGTGGCGGCGGCCCATGTGCTGATTCTGGTGCTTTCCAGGGATCTGGGAGGCGCTCTGATTTTTTTTGTGGCCTACCTAGTCATGCTGTTTGCGGCCACATCGAATGTCTTCTACCTTGGTGCCGGGATTGCCAGCGGTTCTGCGGCAGCAGCGGCAGCGTACCAGATGTTTTCCCATGTGAGACGCCGGGTGGAGGCGTGGCGGAACCCGTGGGCCGATGTGGATGATACTGGCTATCAGGTTGCCCAGTCCCTGTTTGCCATCGGGACCGGCGGCTGGTTCGGCATGGGGCTTTATCAGGGAATGCCGAAGTCCATCCCTGTGGTGGAAAAGGATTTTATTTTTTCAGCCATCTGCGAGGAAATGGGCGGAATTTACGGGATCTGCCTTCTTCTCATCTGCCTGGGGTGCTTTCTCCAGTTTATGCTGATCGCTTCCAGGATGCAGGCCATGTTTTATAAACTGATCGCCCTGGGGCTCGGCACCGTGTACATCACGCAGGTGTTCCTCACCATCGGGGGCGTGACGAAATTCATCCCGTCCACAGGTGTCACCCTGCCGTTTGTCAGCTACGGCGGCAGCTCCACGGCGGCCACATTCCTGCTGTTCGGCATCATCCAGGGGCTTTATATTCTGAAGGAAAACGAGGAGGAAGAGGATGAAAAAGAGTAAACCGAATCCGAAGGCCAACAAAAGCATCCTCTGGTTTGCCTACGGCGTCGTGGCGCTGTTCCTCTTGATGGGCGCCTATATGGGGTATTTCATCCAGGCGGAAAGTGAGGAGGTCATCAACAACCCCTATAATTCCAGGCTGGACAGCTTATCTGACCGGATCATCCGCGGGAAGATTCTAAGCAGCGACGGCACGGTTCTGGCGGAAACCTCGGTGGCCGAGGACGGGAGCGAGACGAGAATCTATCCGTACGGCGAGCTGTTTGCCCATGTGGTCGGGTACTCGACGGCCGGGAAGACGGGGATTGAGTCGCTGGCAAATTTCTACCTCCTAAGTTCCCATGTGAACCTGATCGAGAAGACGGTCAACGAGCTGGCAGATCAGAAAAACATCGGCGACAATGTGGTGACGACGCTTGATCTGGCACTCCAGAAGACCGCGTCCGACGCCCTGGGAGACAACCGGGGAGCCGTGGTTGCCATCGAGCCGTCCACGGGAAAAATCCTGGCCATGGTTTCAAAACCGGCCTTTGACCCCAATACGGTGGCGGCCGAATGGGATTCGCTGGTAAACGGGGATTCCAGCGAGGCCAGACTTTTAAACCGCGCTACCCAGGGACTGTATCCGCCCGGCTCTACCTTTAAGCTTTTAACAGCGTTGGAATACATGAGAGAGCATCCGGGCGATTACAATGACTATACGTTTTCCTGTGACGGGATTTTTGAGTATGAGGAATTTAAGATCCAGTGTGCCAGCCAGACGGCCCACGGGAACGTGGATTTCGGACTGGCCTTTGCCGATTCCTGCAACGGCGCCTTTGCCAATCTGGGGCTGAGCCTGGATCTTAACAGGCTGTACAGCCTGTCGGAGGAACTTTTATATAATAAGGAGCTTCCGCTGTCCCTGCCGTATAACAAGAGCAGCTTCACCATGACGGACGGGGCTTCCGACTGGGAGATCCTTCAGACCTCCATCGGCCAGGGTTCGACGCTTATGACGCCGATCCACAATGCCATGCTGGCGGCAGCCATTGCAAACGGGGGCGTTTTGATGAAGCCGTATGTTCTCGACCATGTGGAAAATGCCGGCGGGCAGGTGGTGAAACGGTTCTCGCCGTCGGAGTACGGCTCGCTGATAACAGAGGCGGAGGCCGGGGCGTTAAAGGATCTGATGGTGCGCGTCGTGAACGAGGGAACCGGATCCCGCGTAAAAAGCGATGCCTATCAGGCGGCCGGGAAGACGGGATCGGCCCAGTTCGAGGCGGGAAAAGAGGCCCATGCCTGGTTCATCGGCTTTGCGCCGGCAGACGACCCGAAGATTGCAGTCTGCGTTATCGTGGAACAGGGGAGCTCCGGCGGCCGCGTGGCGGCGCCCATCGCCAGACAGCTTTTTGACTGTTACCTCGGACAGTAAGAATCTGAACCAGCACCGCAAAAAAATCCATTCCTTTGCGGACGGAAACGTGGTATCATAACTATAAAATGGTGATGATACCTTTTAAAGCTGCCGGCATGGACTGCGGCGGTCAAAAAATAAAGAGCAGGAGAGGAAAGCTATGAGAATATTGGTTACGGGAGGCGCCGGGTACATCGGCAGCCACACATGTCTGGAGCTTTTAAATCAGGGCCATGAGGTCGTTGCCTTCGATAATCTCTGCAACGCGTCAGAGGAATCGTTAAAGCGTGTGCGGGAGATCACGGGAAAGGAGCTGACCTTCTATCAGGCAGACATGCTTGACCGAAACGCCCTGGAGGATATTTTTTCCAAAGAAGAGATCGACGCAGTCATCCACTTTGCAGGCCTCAAGGCCGTGGGCGAATCGGTGGCAAAGCCCTGGGAGTATTACTATAACAATATTACAGGGACGTTGATTCTCTGCGATGTCATGAGAAAGCACGGTGTGAAGAAAATCATTTTCAGCTCTTCTGCGACTGTCTACGGCGATCCGGCTTTCGTGCCGATTACCGAGGAGTGCCCGAAGGGACAGTGCACCAACCCCTACGGCCAGACGAAGAGCATGCTGGAGCAGATTTTAACAGATATCCAGAAGGCAGACCCGGAGTGGAACGTGATCCTTCTTCGGTACTTTAATCCGGTGGGCGCCCATGAGAGCGGACGCATCGGCGAGGATCCGGAGGGCATCCCCAACAACCTGACGCCGTACATCACCCAGGTGGCTGTCGGGAAGCTGAAAGAGGTCGGCGTGTTTGGAAACGACTATGATACGCCGGATGGGACAGGTGTCCGCGATTATATCCATGTGATGGATTTGGCTGACGGCCATGTGAAGGCTTTAAAGAAGTTTGAGGACGAGCCGTCCGTGTATATTTACAATCTCGGAACCGGCCATGGATACAGCGTACTGGATGTGATCCATGCGTTTTCCAGAGCCGTCGGAAGAGAAATTCCCTATGTGATTAAGCCGCGGCGGGCCGGCGACATTGCCACCTGCTATGCCGATGCGGCAAAGGCCGAGAGAGAGCTTGGCTGGAAGGCAAAGAGAGGACTTGATGAGATGTGCGCCGATGCCTGGAGATGGCAGTCCATGAATCCCAATGGGTATCGGGGGGAGAAGTAAGGAAATTGTTCCCACCCAATTAAAACCCACCCAATCCTCCGATCAAAAACACACGGTCACACATAAGGTTTGGGTTTGGTTAAAATAAGGAAAATAAAACAGAGAGCGAGAAGGACGAAAATCTTTCTTGCTCTTTTTCTTTACCAATTTTCACTCCTATTTTCCGCTTTTCATAAGGTTTCATCCGGCTTTTGATAAGGATAAAATCATGAAAAGTAAAAATGAAAAAATCCTTAAATCCCTTGTATTTAAAGGGAAAAACGGGAAATTTGGAAAAGGGAAGAAGAAAAGAGAATGAGTTTTAAAAAGGGAAAAAGAGCGGAAGGTGGACGAGTGAAACTCCCAGGACGGAAAACGGGAAAGGGAAAAAAATAAGAAAATTTAGGGATCGGAGAATTTAAGAAAACAGGAAAACAAAGAGGAAATTTGGATTTGGAAGATGATTGATTTGGATTGGATTTGAACAGGAAAACAAAGCAAAGAGCGAGAAGGGCGAAAAATCTTTCCCGCTCTTTTTAGTACTCTAATCTGTGCCAGGTGTTATGGAAGCTATTAGCTGGAATGATTTTGAAAGTGTGCAGAGAAAGTAAACATATGAGGAGCCGTTGAAAAATAGATGAGTAATCATCTATGGAGCAGCGGCTCCTTTTTTATGCCCTGAAAACAGAAAACGGACCCTGAAGAGCCCGTAATCCATGGTATAATAAGATATGACCAGTAAATTAAAATACCATAAAAATTATACCGAATTCGGTGAGCCTTATCAACTGGTTTTGCCATTAAATTTGGAAGGTTTGGTTCCTGATGATGATTCTGTTCGACTGCTGAGCCACGAATTGGAGGATTTAGATTACAGCTTGCTGTATCAGGCTTACTCTGCCAAAGGCAGAAATCCGGCAGTGGACCCAAAGACCATGTTCAAGATCCTGACTTATGCCTATTCCCAGAACATCTATTCATCCAGAAAAATTGAAACCGCATGCAGACGCGACATCAACTTTATGTGGCTGCTTGCCGGACAAAAAGCACCGGATCACAGCACCATTGCCCGTTTCCGAACCGGTTTTCTGGCAGATGCCTGTGAAAATCTGTTCTACCAGATGGTCTGCCGCCTGGAAGCAAGCGGAGAATTATCAAAAGAAACCGTATTTATTGATGGGACAAAACTGGAAGCCTGTGCCAATAAATATACCTTCGTCTGGAAGAAATCGGTGGGGAAATGGGAAGCAAAGATGTACGAACGGATTCAGGAGGCAGTCTGTCTTCTGAACCAGGATTATATCTGCGGGTTCCATGTGGGAGAGGAAAGCCGTACCCAGGACCTTCAGGAAATCTGCCGGTTTCTGGAAGAACGATGCCGTCTGGATGGGACGATTTTGGTACATGGAAGAGGAAAACGCAAAAGCCGGAATCAAAAATATCTGGAACTGTTCCGCCGGTTTCTGGAACGCCAGACAATCTATGACTGGCATACAGCTAGTTTCCAGGGCCGGAATAACTACTGCAAGACGGATCCGGATGCCACTTTTATGCACATGAAGGATGATCATATGAGGAATGCCCAGCTGAAACCTGGATATAACGTCCAGATCGCAGTGGACAGCGAATACATTGTGGCAGCTGGGATTTTTCAGGATCGGAATGATGTATGGACACTGGTGCCGTTTCTGAAAAACATGGAAGTGAACCTGGGATTTCGATATCCCAGTGTGACTGCGGATTCGGGGTATGAAAGCGAAGAGGCTTATGAATATCTGAAAAGCCAGGGTCAGATCCCTTACATCAAACCGCAGACCTACGAAAAATGGAAAAAGAGAAGTTTTAAGAAAGACATCAGCAAACGGGAAAATATGGCGTATAAGGAAGAGACAGACACCTACACCTGTCATGCAGGAAAAACACTGAGAGAAGTGTTTAAAAAGAAGCAGAAAAGCAAAAGCGGCTATCAGTCCGAGGTAACAGTATATGAATGTGAGGATTGCGGCGGATGTCCGTATAAGAAAAAATGTACGAGGGCAAAGGGAAATAAGAGGCTGTATCTTTCCAAAAACTTTTTGAAAAAGCGTCGGGAATCTTATGAGAACATCATAAGCGAAAAAGGGATCCAGTATCGGACAAACCGTTCGATTCAAGTAGAAGGAGCCTTTGGGGTGTTGAAAAACGATTATGAATTCCAGAGATTTCTGCTGAGAGGGAAAACGAAGGTAAAACTGGAGATCCTACTGCTGTGCCTGGGGTATAATCTGAATAAATTGCATGCTAAGATCCAAAATGGCCGGACAGGAAGCCATCTGTTTGAAGTAAAAACTGCATAGAAAAATCATAAAACCGAAAGGTTTTATTAAAGTACGGCAAAAATCCGGCGATCTGCTCTGAAACCATAGGGAGCGCCGGATTTTTTGCTGTAACAAGCAGAAGTGCCGCTCAATCATCTATTTTGATGATTTTGCGACACTCCCTTGAAATTGGGAGACAGAAAATAAACATTCGTGCTGGTTTGGATCGAATGCGGAAAAATGTACCTGAAAACTGTTGTTGCGAAGATCCTGAAAAAGAAGTATAATAGAGCCAGTCTATGAGTACACACCAGGAGAGCAGGCGGTTTGCCTGCGCTCCATCAGGAGGGATTGCAATGATAGAAGCAACGAGCTGTGGCGGTGTGGTTATTTTTCGAGGCAAAATCCTCGTCCTTTATAAGAATTATAAGAACCGGTACGAGGGATGGGTTCTGCCGAAGGGAACTGTTGAAGCAGGAGAAGAGTTCAAAGAGACGGCGCTCAGAGAAGTGAAGGAGGAAACCGGCGTTTCCGCCTCGATTATCAAGTATATTGGCAAGAGCCAGTATTCTTTCAGTACGCCTCAGGACATGGTGGAGAAGGATGTCCACTGGTACCTGATGATGGCGGACAGCTATTACAGCAAACCACAGCGGGAGGAATACTTCGTGGATTCCGGATACTATAAATTTTATGAGGCATACCATCTTCTGAAATTTTCCAACGAAAAGCAGATTCTGGAGAAGGCCTACAACGAGTATCTGGATCTCAAACGGAGCAACCTCTGGGGAAATAAGAAATATTTTTGATGAAAGGCGGCAGAACAGCTTTTGTGGGCTGGCCTGCCGCCTTTTCTTAAGGCAATGCTATTTTGATTTGTGCAGGGTGTAAAGGTCAATGGCGGTGAAAACGACAGCGCAGAGAACGACAAGGGAGAGTGAGAGGGCGCTTATCCGATCCCGAAAGTGCAGGAGAAGCCCGGCAGGGATCAAAAGCTTAAAAACTGTCCAGTAGAGAGCGTCCATCCGGTCATTGCCCCCGGAGGCAGCGCAGAAATCGTGGGTGACAAGGCAGAGAATGCAGTAGGGATAGACGACGGTTCTCATAGCTTCGTCCGAAGCATGGGAACGGAACAGGAAAAAATAGGTGAAAAATATTGCAAACAAAGCCTTCACCGGAAGTGAAAGCTTCTTTTGCAGGTTGTCCGTATCTTTCATGGGAACGCCTCCTTTCAGATCTTTTGCGGACACGGCATTGTGGAAGTTTCTTTTATTTTATCATATGATACTGGGGAGAAAAAGAAAAATCAGAAATCTGATGAAGAAAAGGGGAATCATCATGAAAATTATCGACGCCCATCTTCATTTCTGTCCGGAATATCCGCATTTCGACGAACTAGCCAGGGCGGCCGGACATGAGAATACGGCGGAACATTTAAAAAAGGAATATGAACGCCTCGGGATTGTTATGGGAATCGTCATGGGGAACAGGGGACTTTCGTTAGAAGAACACCAGTATCCGGATTTTCTCAGGTACTGTATCGGGCTGGACGGCAAGATTTTAAGGGAGAACCGTCTTGTGGACTCCTATGCTCTCATCGAGCAGCATTTAAAGCTGGAAAGCTGCGTGGGAATCAAGCTGTATCCAGGATACAATAAAACGTATATCACCGATGAGAGCTATGAGCCGGTTTACGAGCTGGCGGCGGCTTATCAAAAGCCGGTTGCTGTCCACATGGGCCAGACGGCAGGCCCCAGGGCATATTTAAAGTACAGCCACCCGCTCACCATGGATGAGGCAGCCGTCCGCCATCCGGATGTGCAGTTTGTCATGTGCCATTTCGGGAACCCGTGGCTGATGGACGCAGCGGCTGTGGTGGAGAAAAATGACAATGTGGCGGCCGATCTTTCGGGAATTTTGGTCGGGAAAATGGAGTTTGGCAGGCTTTTGGAACGGCAGCGGGGATATTTCGAGACGTTTCGCACCTGGGTTTCCTACTGCGACAATTACGGGAAATTCATGTTCGGGACGGACTGGCCGCTTGCAAATTATGAGGAATCCGTGGATTTCGTGAAGTGGCTGGTGCCGGAGGAGTACCATGAGGCGGTATTTTACGGGAATGCTGCCAGGATTTACAAGATTCAGCAGGAGAAACACAGTTAGAAATTCCGGGTTTTCTTCCTGCATCTGATAAGAAAGCGGATTTACGAAGGAAAGGGGGAGCGCGATGCCATATTTTGATTACGGCGGAAAAAAGGTGTTTTATTATGAGGAAGGGACAGGAAAACCGTGTATTTTCCTTCACGGAAATACGGCATCCTCGCGGATGTTTGAGTTTCTTTTGCCGCTTTACCGAGAGCATATGCGGGTGATCCTGATGGACTTTCTGGGAAATGGACGGTCGGAGCGGCTCACCAGATTCCCTGAAGAGCTGTGGATCGACTGGGGACGCCAGGCGGCCGCTCTCTGCCGGCGGCTGGACTGCGGGAAAGTGAATCTGGTCGGGACGAGCGGCGGGGCCTATGCTGCGATCAACGCGGCGCTGGAATATCCGGAGCTTTTCCATAAGGCAGCAGCAGACAGTTTTGACGGGCGGACGCTCCCGCCGGGATTTGCCGCTGGACTCCTCAAAGAGCGGGCGGCTGCCAGGCAGGACGAGCAGGCGCGGGGATTTTACGAGTGGTGCCAGGGAGAAGACTGGGAGTCTGTGGTGGATCTGGATACAGAAGCCCTTGTCGGTTATGAAAAGAACCATGTCCGTCTTTTTTCGGCGCCCATTGAGGCGATTCGGATTCCGCTTCTCATTACGGCGAGCAGGGCCGACGAGATGCTGGCAAATGACATGGAAGCGGAGTGCCGGTATTTGAAAGAACGGAATCCGAATATCCGGTATAAGATTTATGAGACAGGCGGGCACCCGCTGATTCTTTCGCGGGCGGAGGAGATAGCCGGGGCAGTGACGGAGTTCTTTGCGGAGTAAAAGAGAACGGGAAAATCATGAAAAAAATTCCAATATAATCTCCTGAAAAACGTGCATACTAGCCGTAGAAAGGAGAATGCATTATGGAAAAAATGAAACGGTTCTCTTGGGGACTTTTATTGGCCGCAGCCATCTGCCTGACGGCAGCCTGCGGAAGGCGGGACGGCTCCGGCTCTGCCACGACGGCACCGTCTTCTGCCAGGGAAACGACAGAAAATGCCGCAGGGAACACGTCGTCCTCTGCCGGAACCAACAACGACGGAGAGAGCGGCGGCGTTCTGAAAGACATGGTTGACGATGTAAAAGACGGCGCCGAGGACGTGGCCGACGGCATCGGAAACGCAGCCGAGGATATGAAAAACGATGTGGAGGACATGGACGGAACGAGAAGCAGTACCTCCGTATCCTCGGGTACAGGAAGCGGGATAGCATCAGGAGAATAAAAGCGCGGTGCGGCCGCAGAAAGCAATGAGAAAGCAGTCGGGGCATGATGCAGGATGCCGGGACTGCTTTCTTTTTGGATAGGAGTTGGTTTATCTTGAACATTGGGGTTTTTAATTAAGAGAAAGAAGAAAATATCATACAAAAATTCTATTTGGTAAGTATGTATTACTTGATTTGAATCCTTAATTGTAATCCGAGATTCCATACCCTCTATCTCGGATGGGTGTAAAAAGTGAATTATTATTGATGTAAAAGAAAGGTATGGATTTTCTTTTACAAACAGAAGGAGACGGACTGGATCGTTGGTCTCTTTTCTGTTATGCTTTGATTTCTGGCGGCGGGAAAGGAGCCACCATGTCAAAGTTTTTATCCTATGAAGATCGGATCATCCTTGCACAGCGCCTTCAGGAGAATGCCTCCTTTGGTGCAATCGGAAAAGAACTGGGTAAGGACCGTACAACGATTGCCAAGGAGATTAAAAAGTATTCCCATGACAAGAAAAGCGGACGGCCCGGATATCCTTATAATCCTTGTAAATTCCGCATTTCATGCAAAGCAAAAAAACTGTGCGGAACGAGCTGTACGCATCCATCCGCATACAAATGCAGTTTATGCCCGGAGTGCACGCTTCACTGTCCGGATTTTATAGAGGACGTTTGTTCTGTCAAAAATAAACCGCCTTATGTTTGTAATGGATGCGGTCAGCTTCCGAAATGCACGCTGCTGAAGCGTATTTATGATCCGGCAGATGCACATGAAAGGGCTCATCATGCAATCTCGGAAGCCCGGACAGGAATTCTATCCAATGAAGGGGATATCGCCAGGATCAATCGGATCATCAGTCCTCTGGTCAAAAACGGGCAGTCACTCCATCAGATCTATCTGGATCACGTTGATGAACTGATGTGCAGCGAGAAGACCTTGTATAACTATGTGGATGCCCAGCTTTTTGACATCAGGAACATTGATCTGCCACGTAAAGTTAAATATCGTCCCCGTTATAAGCAGCCCGAATTCAAAGTGGACAGGGGCTGCCGCATCGGGCGTAGTTATACGGATTTCCAGAAGTTTCTGGAGAATAATCCGGAAACTGCCATTGTGCAGATGGACACGGTGATCGGCCGTGCCGGAGGCAAATGTCTGCTTACCATACACTTTGTTGAAACCAGCTTGATGCTGGCGTTTCTGCGGGATGCGAATACGTCTGCCTCTGTGATACGGATTATAAAGCTGTTGGATAAAGTTCTCGGCCCAGAGCTGTTCAGCCGTTTGTTTCCGGTTATCCTGACAGACAACGGGAGTGAGTTCTCAAATCCAAAAGAAATGGAGCGGCGTGACACTGTTCCCTGTAACCGAACGAACGTATTTTATTGTGATCCCAGTGCGCCATATCAAAAAGGGGCCTGTGAAGTAAACCACGAACTGATACGGCGTATTCTGCCCAAGGGAAGCAGTTTCGATGATCTGACACAGTCCGATATTTACCGGATGATGGATCATATCAATTCGTACAAAAGAAAAAAGCTGAACAACCGCAGCCCATACGAAACGTTCAGCTTTTATTACGGAGAAGATGTGCTCAAGAAACTTGGATGTTCACCGGTTGCCGCCGAGAATATCATCCTGAAGCCCAAACTTCTCAAAAAGTAACAAATAAATTTGCGAAAGAGCCGCCAGAAAAGAACAATCATATCCAGCTAAAGCAGGGATGGATTCTCCGAATACAAAAATTTCGAGAGGGGATTGATCTCTGGTTGTTGTGCGCAAATTTACTGCTGAATGTATTATACCATATCTATGTGCGAATGAAAATCCGGGAATCTCGCTTACAAAACGGGAGTTTCATTTACAAAATGGGAATCTCACTTACAAAACAGGATTTTAAATTACAAAAAGAGACTCTTGGATTACAAACGGGACTCTCAGATTGCTATTTACCTACTTGATTTGAATAAATATTAAAATACACTTATTTCCATGAAATATGACGTAAATAATGTACTACATGCAATATATTTCTAAGACCAAGATATAACCATTTATAAAAAGAGAAAAAACAATATAAATACAAAAAATATAGACAAATAAAATAAAAAAGTATATAATAAAATACGGAGGAATGACTCTTGGTGGACTTAACAAAAATTCAAGATATTATGTATTGTTTGAAGTTCCGACAAACAGCAACCGTTATTCTTTCAATGGAACTATATCTGAAGAGTAAAAAAGTAAGGTGAATATAAAATACGGTTATTGCTCAATCAGAGCAATAACCGTATTTTGGATGGAGAGAAGAAATGAAAAAGAATGTTTGGAAAAAAGCACTAATTTTCATGACGATTATAGTTTTCCTTCTCATAGGGCTAAAGTTTGATGGTAATCTATCGCATTTGCTGGAACAAAGAGCAGATTTCATGAACAATGTGCAGATGGGCGGGAGCAGATATTCGCTTTCACTTGCAAGCTTGAAATATTACGTTTCTTACATAACAGAACCATTTGCATTTCGCAATATTTTTGGAAACGCAGGACTGTTTGCGGGTCTTTCCTTCTGCGCCTGCGGCGCATTTTCGGATAAAAAACTCCTGAGTAGCTGGGCATATTCTTTTAGTATAGGGGTGGGAATAGAATTATTCCAGTATTTCACCTGGTTTGGGGCTTTTGATCTTTCCGATATATTGCTGAGATTTGCTGGTATTATGGCGGGGATTTTGATGTACATTGCTGTTTCAAAATTGTTTCATGAAAAGGATGCCTGCCGAACCAAATGATAAAAAGAAGACAATGGAAATCTCTTGCATTTGGACGTGTGTTCTTATGTAAAGAAAAGAGGGGGAGGGCTGTTCTCCCCCTCGGTTTTTTGCATCCCCCGGCTGTTGACAGGGATTCTTGAAACCGCTAGAATGAAGGAAAGGAACCACACACAGAGGTATTTAAGGAAACGAGAAAGGAGGAATCTATGGCAAAAATCAAACTTCCTTACGGAAAAGGAACCGCAGAGGCCGTCATCCCCGATGAGAGGCTTAAGGGAGTCCTGACCTGCGGCGCCCATGGGTACCATGTTGACAAGCCGGAGGGAGACCTCATAAGAGAGGCGATGGAACATCCCATCGGAAGCCCGAGGCTGCGGGAGCTTTCAAGGGGCAAGAAAAACATTGTGTTAATAGCCAGCGACCACACGCGTCCAGTGCCGAGCCGTCTGCTCTTTCCGGCCCTTCTTTCGGAGATCCGGGAGGGGAATCCGGATGCCGTCGTGACGGTCTTGATTGCCACGGGCTTTCACCGCCCGACCACGAGAGAAGAGCTGGCCGCAAAGTTCGGCGAGGAGTATATGGACAGGGACGATATCCGGTTTGTGGTACATAAGGGATACGAGGCCGGGAACATGGTTGAGGCCGGCATTCTTCCGTCCGGCGGGCTTTTAAAGGTGAACCGCATCGCGGCCGAAGCCGACCTCCTGATTGCCGAGGGCTTCATTGAACCCCACTTTTTCGCCGGTTTTTCCGGCGGAAGAAAGAGCGTCCTTCCAGGCGTTTGCAGCGCAGAAACCGTTATGGCAAATCACTGCTCAAAGTTTATCGCCAGCCCCTTTGCGAGAACCGGGAACTTACCAGGGAACCCGATCCACGAGGACATGGTGTATGCGGCGAAAAAGCTGGGACTGGCCTTTATTTTAAATGTAGCTTTAGACTCGGAAAAGAAGGTGATCCGCGCTTTTGCCGGAGATTTTGACATGGCGCACCAGGCCGGCTGCGAATTTGTCGGCGGCCTTGCCGGCGTAAAGGCAGTGCCGGCGGACATCGTGATCTCCACCAACGGCGGCTGGCCGTTAGATCAGAACATCTACCAGTCGGTCAAAGGAATGACGGCGGCCGAGGCCGCCTGCAAGCCGGGCGGCGTCATTATCATGGTGTCGGAGTGCATCGAGGGCCATGGGAGCCAGTCCCTTTATGATACCTTTGCATCCGGCGAGGAAAAAGAGGCCATCATGAAGCGGTTCCTCGAAACGCCTATGGAGGCGACAGAGCCGGATCAGTGGCAGGCCCAGATCATGTGCCGTGTCCTTTTAAAGCATCGTGTCATCATGGTCACATCAGCGCCGAAGGAGATGGTGACGGCCATGCAGATGGAGTATGCGGATTCCATAGAGGCGGCCATAAAGAAGGCAGAAGAGATCCTTGGGAACCCGGAGGCCGGGATCACAGTGATTCCCGACGGCGTTTCCGTTATTGTAAAGGAAGAGACAGGAGGAATCTGATATCCGGTACGCATACAGGCCGCGCCATCCATGGCGGAACGGGTACCGAAGAGAAAGACGGAAAAGACGGATGATGTTCCTGCTGCGCCTGATTCTGGCGGCCGAGGCTTTTTTCCTGGGAGAAAGGGCCATCCGGAGCACAGCCTGGGAAAGACGAGTCCCGGCGTCCGATTCCCGGGAGACAGAAGGTGAGGTTTTCGGCATCGGAATTGGCCGGGATTCGGGGACAATTTTCTGGTTCCACGGAGACAGTTCGGAAGAAAAACCGTGAACCTATTCCGTCAGCTTGTAAAAAATATTAGTATTTCTAATGAATCACAGGGGAAGCGATTCTTGATTTTCAGGGATACATGGATTATAATTTTTGTGAATCCTGCGAAATCAGCCATGTTTTATATGGAAAACTTATAATTATCGCGCGCAGCGCGCCCACCCGTAGGGGCTGTATTACGGGGTACCCGAAAAGGGTATGAATTCCATGAAAGGCTTCTTGACAGCGGGTCGCTTGCAGTTCAATATCAAAAGAAAAGGATGGGAAAAGCGATGAAAAAAGTTGATTTACTGTACGAAGGAAAAGCAAAGAAGGTTTTTACCACAGAGGATCCCGACGTTCTGATCGTGGATTATAAAGATGATGCGACGGCATTTGACGGACAGAAGAAAGGGACGATTGTAGGCAAGGGAGCCATCAACAACCGCATGACGAACCATATCTTCAAGCTTCTTGAGAAGGAAGGCGTTCCGACCCACTACATCGAGGAATTAAGCGACAGGGAGACGGCCGTTAAGAGAGTGGAGATCGTGCCGCTTGAGGTCATCATCCGCAACATCTCCGCAGGAAGCTTTGCAAAGAAAATGGGCATGGAAGAGGGCATCGTCTTCAAGCGCCCGACGCTGGAATTCAGCTATAAAAACGATGATCTTCACGATCCGTTCATCAACAGCTACTATGCTCTTTCCCTGGAGCTTGCCACCGAGGAGGAGATTGCGTTAATCGAAAAATATGCCTTCAAGGTAAACGAGGTCATGAAGAAATACTTTGACAGCCTCGGCATCGACCTGGTGGACTTTAAGATCGAGTTCGGCCGTTATAAAGGACAGATCATCCTGGCTGACGAGGTTTCTCCGGATACCTGCCGTCTCTGGGACAAGGAAACCCATGAGAAGCTGGACAAAGACCGCTTCAGAAGAGACATGGGCAACGTAGAAGACGCTTACAACGAAGTATTCAGAAGACTTGGAATCGAGGACAGAAAATAGAATGGAAGAAGAATACGAGTACGGCATGCAGGAATGGGAAGGCGACAGGCCCCATGAGGAGTGCGGCGTCTTCGGCATCTATGATTTTGACAGAAACGACGTGGCGCAGACCATCTATTACGGCTTAGCGGCACTCCAGCACCGCGGACAGGAAAGCTGCGGCATCGCTGTCTGCGACCCGGAAAATCCGGCAGGCGGCGCCCGTGTCCAGAAGGGCATGGGCCTTTGCAGCGAGGTGTTTACGCCGGAAATGTTAGACGGCCTTCACGGGAGCCTCGGCGTCGGCCATGTGCGGTATTCGACGGCCGGCGGCAGCAGCCGGGAGAACGCGCAGCCCCTCGTCCTTCATTATTTAAAAGGGACGCTGGCACTGGCTCACAACGGGAACATCGTGAATACCCCGGAGCTTAAGAGGGAGCTGGCCCATGACGGCGCCATTTTCCAGACCACCATCGACAGCGAGGTCATCGCCTATCACATCGCAAGGGAGCGGGTGAAGGCAGGCAGCGTGGAGGCGGCCGTGCTCCGCGCCATGAAGAAGCTAAGGGGCGCTTATTCCCTCGTCATCATGAGCCCGCAGAAGCTCATCGGCGCCAGGGATCCCCAGGGCTTTAAGCCGCTCTGCATCGGAAAGCGCGACCATGCCTACATTCTGGCTTCGGAGACCAGCGCCTTGGACACCATCGGCGCGGAATTTGTCCGCGACGTGCGGCCCGGCGAGGTGGTTGCCATCACAAAGGACGGGATCCTTTCGGATACGTCCATGTGTGAGCCGGAAAAGGAAGCCAGATGCGTATTTGAATATATTTATTTTGCAAGACCCGACAGCGTGTTTGACGGTGTCGGCGTCTATCATTCGCGGATCTATGCCGGCCGGTGCCTGGCAAAGGATTCCCCGGTGGAGGCAGACATAGTCGCCGGCGTCCCGGAGTCGGGAAACGCCGCGGCCCTTGGCTATTCCATGGAATCAGGGATCCCTTACTGCATGGCCTTCGTGAAGAATTCCTATGTGGGAAGAACCTTTATTAAGCCAAAGCAGAGCAGCAGAGAGTCGGCCGTGCGGGTGAAGCTAAACGTCTTAAAAGAGGCCGTGAACGGAAAGCGCGTCATCTTAATCGACGATTCCATCGTCCGCGGCACCACCAGCAGCCTGATTGTCAGCATGCTGCGGGAGGCCGGCGCTAAGGAAGTTCACATGATGGTTTCGGCGCCGCCGTTTCTCCATCCCTGCTATTTCGGGACGGACATCCCTTCGGACGACCAGCTCATTGCCCACGGGCGCACCATCGAGGAAATCCGCCAGATTATCGGGGCCGACAGCCTTTCGTACCTGCGCCCGGAGCGGCTCCGTGAGATGGCCGGCGGACTTCCCGTCTGTACGGCATGCTTTACCGGCGATTATCCGGTGGAGCCGCCCACGGAGGACATCCGCGGAATCTACGAGCGTTAGGGAACTATTTCGGACAGACCATGAGTATAAAAGAAAAGAGGAGTATCATGTACGACAGATATCAGAGCCCGCTATCGGAACGGTATGCAAGCAAAGAGATGCAGTACATCTTTTCCCCGGAAAAGAAGTTTAAGACATGGAGAAAGCTCTGGATCGCCCTGGCTGAGACAGAAAAGGAGCTGGGCCTTCCGATCACCGACGAGCAGATCGAGGAATTAAAGGCAAATAAGGACGACATCAACTTCGAGGAGGCAAAGGCGAGAGAAAAGCTTGTGCGCCACGATGTCATGTCCCATGTCTATGCCTATGGGCTCCAGTGCCCCAAGGCCAAGGGAATCATCCACCTGGGCGCCACGTCCTGCTATGTGGGCGACAACACCGATTTAATCCTGATGACCGAGGCGTTAAAGCTGGTTCGCAAGAAAGTCGTCAACGTCATGAACGAGCTGGCGGCCTTTGCCGATAAATACAAAGACCAGCCGACCCTGGCCTTCACCCACTTCCAGCCGGCACAGCCGACGACGGTGGGCAAACGGGCGACGCTCTGGCTCATGGAGCTTAAGCTGGATCTCGACGATCTGGACTATGTCATCGACTCCATGCGGCTTCTCGGCTCCAAGGGCACGACGGGAACCCAGGCCAGCTTTTTGGAGCTGTTCGACGGCGACCATGAGAAATGCCGGAAAGCCGACCAGATGATCGCTGACAAGATGGGCTTTCCGGGCTGTTACCCGGTTTCCGGCCAGACGTATTCGAGAAAGATTGACAGCCGCGTGCTTTCCGTCCTGGCAGGCATTGCCCAGAGTGCCCACAAGTTCTCCAACGACATCCGCCTTCTCCAGCACTTAAAAGAGGTGGAGGAGCCATTTGAGAAGAACCAGATCGGTTCCTCGGCCATGGCTTATAAGAGAAACCCCATGCGGAGCGAGCGCATTGCTTCCCTGGCAAACTATGTGATGTCCGACATGATGAACCCGATGCTTGTGGCATCGACCCAGTGGTTCGAGCGTACCCTTGATGATTCCGCCAACAAGCGCCTTTCCATCCCCGAGGGATTCCTGGCCGTAGACGGTATCCTGGATCTCTATCTCAACGTGGTGGACGGCCTTGTGGTTTACCCGAAGGTCATCGAAAAGCACATGATGGCGGAGCTTCCGTTCATGGCAACCGAAAACATCATGATGGATGCCGTGAAGGCAGGCGGAGACCGCCAGGAGCTTCACGAGAAGATCCGCGAGCTTTCCATGGAGGCCGCAAGGAACGTGAAGGCAGAAGGAAAGGACAACAACCTTCTGGAGCTGATTGCCGCCGACCCGTCCTTCAACCTGTCCTTAGAGGAGCTTAAAAAGACCATGGATCCGGCCCGCTATGTG
This sequence comes from Eubacteriaceae bacterium Marseille-Q4139, assembly GCA_018223415.1. Classification (NCBI taxonomy): domain Bacteria; kingdom Bacillati; phylum Bacillota; class Clostridia; order Eubacteriales; family Eubacteriaceae; species Eubacteriaceae bacterium Marseille-Q4139. Next base: position 3,331,244 of record JAGTTQ010000001.1, read on the forward strand.
GGCCGCGCGCCGAAGCAGGTGGAGGAATTCTTAGAGGAAGTCATCCGCCCGATCTTAAAGGAAAACGAAGCGCTTCTCGGCGTAAAGGCTGAGATCAACGTATAAAAACAGTGCATGTCCCTGTGCACAAGGTGACGAAGCCGCCGCATACGGTCCTTTTCCGGCCGCGTGCGGCGGTGCTTTTTTGGAGGTGGCGCCATGAACAGCAGCATGGAATATTATAAGGTGTTTTACTATGTGGGAAAGCTCGGAAGCATCACGGCGGCGGCTGAGGAGCTCTGTATCTCCCAGCCGGCCGTGAGCCAGGCCATCAAACAGCTTGAGACTTCCTTAAACAGCCGTCTGTTTCTTCGGACGCCGAAGGGCGTGAAGCTGACGGCCGAGGGGCGTCTCCTTTACCCGTATGTGGAGCGGGGGATCGAGAGCCTTATGGACGGGGAGACGATGCTAAAGCGCCTGGTGGATCTGGACATGGGCGAGGTGCGGATCGGCGCCAGCGACATGACGCTCCAGTTTTACCTGCTCCCGTATCTGGAACGGTTCCACGGGGAATATCCCAACATCAAGGTGGTGGTTTCCAATGCGCCGACGCCGGAGACCATTGAATCCCTGTACCAGGGGAAAATCGACTTCGGCATCGTCAGCACGCCCTTTGACGCCAGGCCGGAGGTGGAGGCCTTGCCTGTGAAGAAAATCCGGAATACCTTTGTGGCCGGGAACAAGTTCTGGAGCCTTAAGGGAAAGCGGCTGGACTATGAAGCGTTAAAGCGGCTGCCCTGCATTTTCCTGGAAAAGGACACCAGCACCCGCCGGTTCACCGACCAGTTCCTTGAGAAAAAGGGGATCGTTCTGGAGCCGGAGTTTGAGCTTGCCACCAGCGACATGATTGTTCAGTTCGCTATCCGCAACATGGGTGTGGGCTGCGTCATGGCAGAGTTTGCAAGGGAAAAGCTGGAGAGCGGCGAGATTTTTGAGCTGGCGTTCCGGGAGATGATGCCGGAGCGGGAAATCTGCATCGTGACGGATAAAAAGAACACGGTTTCCCCGGCCGGGGAGCGGTTTCTGGCCGTGCTGCGGACCTTTGGCACGCGGGGCTCAGAGAAAGGATTCACGGCATAATGGGAACTTATGGAGAATATAATAAATATTGTCTTTACTTATGCGGGGCTTTGTTGTACACTTATAGCGTGCCTTTCAAAGGCGATGTAAGTTTTTATCCAAAGAGGAGGATATCAAATGGTTAGAGCAATCGTAGGCGCCAACTGGGGAGACGAGGGAAAAGGCAAGATTACAGACATGCTTGCAAAGGAGTCTGACATCATCATCCGTTTCCAGGGAGGAAGCAATGCCGGCCATACCATCATCAACAATTACGGCAAATTTGCGCTTCACCTTCTGCCGTCCGGAGTTTTTTACAATCACACGACAAGCATCATCGGGAATGGCGTGGCGCTGAACATTCCGTTCCTTGCAAAGGAAATCAAGGAGATCACGGAACAGGGAGTTCCGATGCCGAAGATTCTGGTGTCCGACAGGGCGCAGATCATGATGCCGTATCATATTCTGTTCGACACCTATGAGGAGGCAAGACTGGCAGGAAAATCCTTTGGTTCCACGAAGTCCGGGATTGCTCCGTTCTATTCCGATAAATACGCGAAGATCGGCTTCCAGGTCAGCGAGCTTTTCGGCGACGAGGCCGCCCTGCGCGACAAGGTAGAGCGCGTCTGTGAGACGAAGAACGTGCTCCTTGAGCATCTCTACCACAAGCCGCTTCTCGACCCGGAGGAGATTTTTAACACATTGATGGAGTATAAGGAAATGGTTGCTCCTTACGTCTGCGACGTTTCCGCTTATCTTTACGATGCGATCAAAGAGGGGAAGAACATCCTCTTAGAGGGACAGCTCGGTTCCTTAAAGGATCCGGATCACGGAATTTATCCGATGGTTACGTCTTCTTCCACCCTGGCGGCTTTCGGCGCCATCGGCGCAGGGATTCCGCCCTATGAGATCAAAACCATCACGACGGTGGTGAAGGCTTACTCCAGCGCAGTCGGCGCAGGCGCCTTCGTCAGCGAGATTTTCGGCGAGGAAGCCGATGAGTTAAGGAAGCGCGGCGGCGACGGCGGCGAGTTCGGCGCGACGACGGGCCGTCCGAGAAGAATGGGCTGGTTCGACGCCGTGGCGACGAGATACGGCTGCCGGATTCAGGGCGCGACGGAAGTGGCCCTGACGGTTCTCGACGTCCTTGGATACCTTGACGAGCTTCCGATCTGCGTCGGCTATGAGATCGACGGCAAGGTTACAAAGGATTTCCCGACCACCAGCTATCTGGAGAAGGCAAAGCCTGTCTATAAGAAGCTTCCGGGATGGAAATGCGACATCCGCGGGATCCGCAGCTACGAGGAACTGCCGGAGAACTGCCGGAAGTACATCGAGGCCATCGAAGAGGAAATCGGCGTGCCGATCACCATGGTTTCCAACGGCCCGGGACGCGATGAGATTATTATGAGAAAGTAAAGGAATCCATAAAAAAGCCGGAAACGGCAGGCCATGTTGGTTCTGCTGTTTCCGGCTTTTTATGGATAAGAAAGTGGATTCCCATGTGACGGCGCCTGGACGCGCGTCTTGATGTCTTAGAAGGTTTCTGCCCAGGCCTTTAACTCGGCTGCGTCGGCATTGGCGGAAAAACGCTTTCCTTCCATGAGCTCGGCGCCTTTGCAGGAAGTCTGAAGCTCCTTGTTGGTGTTTCCCATGCCGCTGCTTCCGGAGGTGGCGAAGGGGATGATTTTCTTTCCCGTGAGGTCATACTGCTCTAAGAAGGTGTTGATGATGGTGGGAGCCACGTACCACCAGATCGGGAAGCCGACAAAGATCTTGTCATATTCAGCCATGTTCTCAGCCTTTCCGGCGACGGCAGGGCGGAAAGCCTTGTCATTCATCTCCACGCTGCTGCGGCTCTTGGGGTTTCTCCAGTCCAGATCCGCGTCGGTGTAAGGCGTCTCGGGGCAGATTTCAAATGTGTCGGCGCCGATGGCTCCGGCCAGGCGCTCAGCCAGCTTTTTTGTCACGCCGCTGGCGGAAAAATAGGCGACTAAGGTTTTGCTCATATCGGTTTCCTCCATTTCTTTTACAGGTAAGTGACGGTTTCTTCCAGGGGCTTTCTTGCACTGTGGTTGGGCAGCGGGCCGGCGCCCTCTGCGCCGTAGCCGAGATCCATAAGCATCAGGACTTCTTCGTTTTCCGGAAGCCCAAGGGCAGCCGCGAGCTTCTCCGGATCAAAGAAGTTGATCCAGCAGCTATCCACGCCCTGAGAGGCTGCGGCGAGGATCATATGGGTGGCGACGATGGCTGCGTCCTCGGCGCCGGAATCCCGTTTTTCGCCGGGGTATGTAAACACATTGTTTTTATCAAAGGCGACAACCAGCACCGTACCGGCGTTGTAGCGGCACGGAGTCTCCTTATCCAGCTTTTCAAAAAGCTCCTCGGACTGTACCACATAAATGTGCTGTTCCTGAAGGTTTTTGGCTGTGGGCGCCAGGCGGCCGGCCTCTAAGATAACGGCGAGCTTTTCGGCTTCCACTTTCCTTCCGTCAAATTTCTTGCAGGAATAGCGGTTTTTCACGATGTCCATAAATTCCATAATCTGATTCCCCCAATCTGAAAAATAGTCGTACCATTTTCTGGTACAGCCTTATTATAACACCGGCAGCGGAAAAAGTAAAATACCTGGCTTTATGGGAAAGCTATGCAATCCAGGCATGCCTGGCGCGCAGGAAACCATCGGACATCAGATAAAATAAATAGTAAATATCGGATTATCGACATAAATAATCTAAAATTTAAAATAGTAAACGGATTTTAATGAAAACGTAATTGGAAAACGGGGAGTGTCATGATAAAATAGAATTGGAAGAAAGTACCGGTTCTGACGGCTGTGAGAGGAGAGGGCATATGTTGGATTTGTTGCTGGCAAACGCAAGGATGAATATCGGAAACGAAGACGCTGTGCTTTTCCAGATTTTTATATACCTGGCGGCCGCAGCCGCGGCCGTGGGAGGCTTTTACGGGCTGGCGCATCTGTTGGGCTGGATCATAGACCGGCTGAGAGGCAAAAAGTAACAAGTCAGGATTCCGAACGGAATGCTGTGATAAGGATATTCAGTTCCAGGAAAAGGGGGTCTCGCCGCGGGGCCTCTTTCCATTGTCTGCGGGCAATGGGAACGTACAAAGGAGGAAACGGTTCATGTATATTGCAGATCTTCACATCCATTCCCGGTTTTCGAGAGCCACAAGCAAGGACGGAAACCCGGAAAATCTGGAGCTTTGGGCCAGGAGAAAGGGCATCGACATCGTCGGTACAGGCGATTTCACGCACCCGGAATGGCGGAAGGAGTTAGCGGAAAAGCTGGAGCCGGCAGAAGACGGCTTTTATACGTTAAAAGAGGAATACCGGATTTCTTCGCCGTCGGCGCCGGATCACAGGCGGCCGCGCTTCGTGGTGACGGGGGAAATCAGCTCCATTTATAAACAGGACGGCCGCGTCCGCAAGGTGCACAACGTGATTCTGCTTCCAGGGCTTTCGGAGGCAGACCTGCTGTCGAAAAAGCTGGAGGCCATCGGGAACATCCACTCGGACGGCCGCCCGATTTTAGGCCTTTCCAGCCGCGACCTTCTGGAGATTACCATGGAAGTCTGCCCGCGGGCCATGTTTGTGCCGGCCCATATTTGGACGCCGCATTTTTCCATGTTCGGCGCCTTTTCCGGCTTTGACAGCATTGAGGAGTGTTTCGGGGACATGAGCCCTTATGTTCATGCCGTGGAGACGGGGCTTTCCTCGGATCCGCCCATGAACTGGCGGCTTTCGGCTTTGGACGGCCTCCAGCTCATTTCCAATTCAGACGCCCACTCGCCGGCGAAACTGGGGCGCGAGGCCAACCTGCTGGATATTCCAATGGAGTATGACGGGCTTTACGGCGCGGTGCAGAGAGGTGACGGATTGTTTGGAACCATCGAGTTTTTCCCGGAGGAGGGGAAGTACCATTTTGACGGCCACAGGAAATGCCATGTCTGCTTAAGCCCCGTGGAGGCGGAGCAGTACGGCGGAATCTGCCCGGTCTGCAAGCGGAAGCTGACAGTCGGCGTGTCTCATAGGGTGGAACAGCTTGCCGACCGTCCGGAGGGCTATGTGAAGCCGGATGCCAAAAAATTTGAAAGCTTTGTGCCGCTCCCCGAGGTCATTGCAGCGTCCACCGGCAGATCGTCGGGAAGCCGGAAGGTGGAAATGGAATATGAGGCCATGATTGGGCGGCTCGGTGCGGAATTTGAGATTCTGCGCGAGGTTCCTATTGAAGATATCCGCGGTGCAGCAGGGGAGCGGATTGCGGAAGGGATTCGCCGCCTGCGGGAAGGCGAGGTGGAACGGATTCCAGGGTACGACGGCGAATACGGGACGATCCGGCTGTTTGAGCCGGGGGAGCTTGAGACGCCGGAAGGACAGATGAGCTTTTTCACAAACGAAGAGATGAAAGCCATGGAAGAAGCCGCCGCGGCGTGGGAAGTGACGGCGGCGGCAGGGGAAGACGCGGCAGTTGGAACGGAGCGGACAGCCATGGACGCGGATGCCGCAGGGAGAGAGCTTCCGGCCGAAAAAACGACAGCGGTGGTGTCAGGCGCAGCGGGCGTGCCGGAGGAGAAAAAGGCGGTGCCGGGCGCAGCGAGTGTGGCGAGAGGGAAAGCCGCTGCGGCAGCGGTGTCCGCCGCAGGGCCCGGCCGGACAGAAAATTTCGCGCCAGCCTCTTTCCTGGACGAGCTGAACGGCCGCCAGCGGGCGGCAGTCACCTCGAAAGCCAGGGCCATTGCCGTCTCGGCAGGGCCGGGCACAGGAAAGACGAAGACGCTGGTTTCCAGGATCCTTTATCTTTTAAAGGAGCGGGGCGTGAAGCCGGAGGAGATTACGGCCGTTACCTTCACGAAAAAGGCCGCCGGCGAAATGAGAGAACGTCTGGAGCAGGAGCTTGGCGGAAAGCGGGCCGTATCCCGCCTGCGGATCGGCACGTTCCATGCCATCTGCTATGATCTTTTGAAAGAAGCAGGGCATTCCTTTGAACTGATTGACGACGGAGAGGCAGAAGAACTGGCGGGACTGGCGCTCTCAGAGGCGGGGCTTTCCAAACGGACGAAGGATTTTTTGCGCCGGGTTTCCTTAAGAAAGACGGGAGACGGCAGAGAGAGCGGAGAAGAAATCCCGGAGGCCTGCTTTGATGCCTACGAACGGCTTTTAAAGGAGCGGGAGCTTTTGGATTTTGATGATCTTCTTGTGAAGGCGCTGGAGCTGTCCGAAACGGAGACAGGGCACCAACTTTTTAAAAACAGCTTTTCCCATCTTCTTGTGGATGAATTCCAGGATATCAGCCCGCTCCAGTTCCGCCTGATTTTGTCATGGAACCGGGACGGAAGGGAACTTTTTGCCATCGGCGACCCGGACCAGGCGATTTACTCCTTCCGCGGCGCCGATGCCGGGTGCTTTGACCGGCTTAAAGAGGCCTGGTCGCAGTTAGAATCCATCCGCCTTACGGAGAATTATCGTTCCGCCGGACACGTGCTCTCCGGGGCATCGGCTGTCATCGAAAGAAACGGCGGCGGGCGGAGAGAGCTTTCACCTAAAAACGGGGAGGGCGAAAAAATCCGCATTGTGACGGCGCCTGGTGAGCGGTCAGAGGATATTTTTATCGCAAAGGAAATCGGCCGCATGACAGGCGGTATGGACATGCTGGAGGCGCAGGAAGGGCTGCTTTCCAAAAAAGAACGGAAACTCCGCGGCTTTTCCGACATTGCCGTTCTCACCCGCACCCACAGGCAGATGGCGATGCTGGAAGAATGCCTGAAAACAGAGGGCATCCCTTATGTGGCCGTGGGGCGCGGCGATTTCCTCTCGGAGCCCAGGGTGCGCGGCACCGTCTGCTTTTTCCGCTATGCGGCGGATAGAAAAGAGGAACAGGCGGGCAAAACGGCTGGGAAGCTTCTCTGGGGGCTTTCCGATGACTGCATCGGCGGTACGGTGGTTTCGTCCATGGCGGATCAGTATGAAGAGCTGTACCGGCATGAAAAGCCGGCAAAGCTTCTGGAAAAATGGATCAAAGAAATGGGATTTTCCGGGGATGACGGCATGGAAAAGCTCAGATCCATGGCGCTGTTTTATAAGACGGCAGGGGAATTTTTCGATGCCCTGGAATTTGGCGAGGAAGGCGACTTAAAGCGGTGCGGTCAGAAACGCTATACGGCCGAGGCCGTGACGCTCATGACCCTTCACGGCTCCAAGGGCCTGGAGTTCCCGGTAGTCTTTCTGGCAGGCGTAAGACATGGCGTTTTGCCGCTCGAATCGGGAAAAGAACCGGCCAACGTGCCGGAGGAGCGCCGCCTGTTCTATGTGGGCATGACCCGGGCGAAAGAAGAGCTGATTGTGACGGCCTCCGGGGAGGAATCCCCGTTCCTTGCAGACATCCCGCAAGCAGTTTCCTGCCGGGAGACGGCCGGGAAGAACAGGGACGCGGGACGGCAGTTAAGCCTGTTTGATTTCATGAAGGGGTAATTACTTGTCCTGGTTCCTCTTTTTTAAAAACCGCAGGATCATCTGGTATCCATAGAGCATGACCGGCAGGACGACGAGACAGAAAAGGATCGCCAGAATCGTGTTTTCTGACCCGCCGGTGAAGGTGAGCACCACAAGGCTTATGAGAAGGGCGGCGAAAAGAAGAAGGCCGGCCCAGGCGAGGATTCGTTTTTTGTCTTTCATGGCAGTTTCCTCCTGTTATCATCATTTGTTACGATATTATAACGTATTTCTTTCAATTTTAAAAGACCGGAAGTATGCCTTGTGTTTTATCTTTTGCACCTGTTATACTGGAGACAGAAGGGAGGAAGCGCGATGAAAGGAAAGCAATTTTTCGGATTTTTTCTCGGCGCCTGCATGGCCGCAGGGCTTTCGTTTGCGTCCTTCGGGGCGTCTGGGACATGGAAGACGGCGGAAGGAGACTATTACTATTATGACGCCGCCGGGAACATGATGACCGGCTGGCAGAAAATCGGAAATCTGTACTACTATTTTTATGATAACGGCATCATGGCGCTGGGCTGGCAGTTCTGCCCGGAAACCGGCGCCTGGTATTACTATGACATCAACCATTCGGTACACACCGGCTGGCTTCTGGACGATGGGAAATGGTACTGGCTGGCGCCTGACGGAGCCATGAACACGCAGTCCCCGAAGGTGATTGACCGGGAGGAATATTATTTTCATGAAGACGGAAGCCTTTACGCCAGCGAGTACATGGGCTTTCAGTATTTTGACTGGCAGGGGCGCCCCGACCCGGAGTATGACGTCCGGATTGAGGGAGATGCCGCGTCTGTGACAGAGGAAAAGAAGGCAGAAATAGGGAAGGAATTAAGCCGGATTCCCAAAGGCTGGATTAAGAAATTTTCCGACGACGGGTGGACGTGGATGTACTGCCCGGACACGGACTGGTTTTCCATGGCAATGTCCGAGAACGGCGAGCCGTATTATTTCCGCTATAAAATCGACACGGGAAACCAGGTGATCCGGTTTTCGGATGAAGGCGCCGTACACATGGCTTTCGGGGAATACATGTACCGGGCGGAGTGGGAACGGCTGAATGCAGGGCGGTTCCAGTCGGAGGCTGCCTGGAATCCCGAGGGCGTGCGGCGCGTCACGGGGCTTCCAAAGAAATATGAAAAGGAATATGGAACCGTGTTCGGCGCTTTGTTTTCCGTTTACCTTGAGGAAGGCGGAAAGGAGAAAATTGCCGGGGAGCTTCCCTACCTGGCCTGGCTCATGGAAGTCATGGAGGAGGGCAGAGGTTTGGACGGGAAACCGGCAGGAGTTACATTTTAAATAGGAAAGGGAACGACGGCATGAAGGAAAATCCGTATGACAATCCGGAGTTTTTTGAAAAATACAGCCAGATGGATCGGAGCAAAAAGGGGCTTTCCGGCGCTGGCGAATGGGCGGCATTAAAAGAGCTTCTTCCTGATTTTTCAGGGAAACGCGTGCTGGATCTCGGCTGCGGCTACGGCTGGCACTGCGCTTATGCGGCGGAACACGGCGCTGTTTCGGTGGTCGGGACAGATATTTCGGAGAAAATGATCGGAGAGGCGAAAAAGAGGAATCCGGGCGGGCAGATCCGGTATGAGGTCACGGCCTTTGAGGACTGCGATTTCCCGGCGGAGAGCTTTGACATTATTATTTGTTCGCTGATGCTTCACTATCTGGAGGACTATGGGGAATTCCTAAAAAAAGTATCGGCTTGGCTTAAAACAGGCGGAAACCTGATTTTCAATGTGGAACACCCGGTCTTTACGGCTTACGGCTCCCAGGACTGGTATTACGGGCCATGCGGGGAGATCCTGCATTTTCCGGTGGACCGGTATTTCCTGGAAGGAAAGAGGGATGCGTGTTTCCTCGGGGAGCAGGTAGTAAAATACCACAGGACGCTCACCACGTATCTGGAGGGGCTGCTTTCCCATGGATTTGCGCTCCAGCATGTGGTGGAGCCGCAGCCGACAGAAGAAATGTTAAAAGAAATCGAAGGAATGGAGGAGGAACTCAGGCGGCCGATGATGCTTCTTGTGTCGGCCGTGAAGGGAAGATAAGGATTTTTGAAGGGAGGAAGCCTTATGAAGAAAAGAATGTTGGCAGCCATTCTGGCGGCAGGCGCTGTGGTGCTATCCGCGGCAGGCTGTTCCGTAAGAAACCAGACGGAAAACACCGATGACGCACTAAAAGGAATGGAAGAGAATCCGGCCGTGACAGAGGTGAATACGGCTTTTCTTCCGACAGAAGGTACCTACGAAAACGAGGAAGAGAAGCGGGAGTTTATGAGAAACAAGCAGATTCCGGAAGATTTTTCGGCAGCATACCGGGAGTTCTGCTGCCTGACAGGCTCGGAATTTTTAAAGGCAGAGGAGAAAAACGCGATTTATTCGCCGTTAAGCCTTTATTACTGCCTGGCGTTAGCGGCAGAGGGAGCCGCCGGGGAGACGAGGGAGGAAATTTTGTCCCTTCTCCGGTATGAGGACATGGAGGCGCTCACTAAGGACTGCAAAGAGGCCTACGAATTTTTCTACCGCGGAGAGCCCGGAAAGGTTTTAAAAAAGGAAGCAGGCGGCGAGCCCCATTCCAGGGATGTCTACCGGCTGGAGCTGTTCCAGTCCGTATGGGCCGATGACGGTTTGACGTTAAAGGACAGCTTTAAAGAGACGGCCGTTTCCGACTACTATTCTGACATATTCCGCGTGGATTTTGCTGATGACGCGACGTATGAAGCCATGGAAGACTGGGTGGAGCTCAGAACCCGCGGCATCATCCGGCCGGAGATCCAGCCATCCGACGATATCGAGGCAGCTATTTTGGGTACGGTATATTTCTATGATGAGTGGACGGATGTGTTCCGGGAATTGGAGACAAAGCCGGACACGTTTACAAAGAGCGACGGCAGCCAGGTTACCTGTGATTTCATGAACCGCACCATGGGTTCCCACGGCTTCCGGCGCGGCGAGAACTATACATCCTCGCAGTTGGCGTTAAAAAATGGCTCCGTGGAATTTATCCTGCCGGATCCCGGCGTCGATGTCCATACATTTTTAGAGAGCCCCGAGGTGCTAAACGATGTCCTGTTCGGAACGGGAGAGAGCACGGTCGGCGAGGTGGTCTGGAAGGTGCCGAAATTTTCTTACGGGAGCGAGCTTTCCTTAAAGGAACCGCTTTTAAGGCTCGGCATGAAAAAGGCGTTTGATGACGCGGATTTTACCAACATGGCTTCCGATCCCCTGTTCATCTCGTCCATCCGCCAGCAGTGCCACGTGGGCATTGACGAAAACGGCGTGGAGGCAGCCGCCTACACGGAGATCATGTATGCCGGGGCAGCGCTTCCGCAGGGCAGAGCCGAAATGATCCTTGACCGGCCGTTCCTCTATGTGATAAAAAACAGGGGGGAAATCCTGTTTATCGGAATCTGCGAGGATCCGACGGTTTAGGAGAGAGGCCGCAGATACGCAGGGGAAAATCCTAATTTGCAGAGGTAATATGTATGGATTATAAAGAAGTCCAGGGACTTGCAAAAGACACCATGGAATATGCCAGAAAGGCTGTACGCGCAGGAATGACTCTCATGGAAGTGAGGGAACTTTGCGAAAAAAAGTTATTGGAATTAGGGGCGGATTCCTTTTGGTATTGGGATATAGGCGCCTTTGTCTTTGCAGGTGATGAAACTGCCGTGTCAGTGAGCGGGCCTAGGTATCAGACAAGCGGCAGAATCATCCAGGAAAATGACATCATAACGATTGATTTGAGCCCGCAATGTGGCGATATTTGGGGCGATTATGCGCGTACTTTCATTGTCGAGAACGGCATAGTTGTTGACGGCGAGGCCTGTTCCAATGAGGAGTGGAAACAGGGAATTGCCATGGAAAAAGAACTTCACAGAAAAATGCGGAGCTTTGTCACTCCGGACACGACATTTGAGGAACTGTATGAGTATATGAACCAGGTTATCAAAGAGAATGGATACATCAACCTTGATTTTATGGGGAATCTGGGACATTCTATCGAAAAACAGAAGGGGGATCGGATCTACATTAAAAAGGGGAACCGAACCCGCCTGGGCGATGTGTCTTATTTCACATTTGAACCGCATATCAGCATTGCCGGTTCCAAATACGGCTATAAAAGGGAGAATATTTATTATTTTTCTGAGGGGAAACTGATGGAGCTGTAAGCCTGCAAAGAACGGAAATGTTCCGTTTGCCGGCAGGAAAGCCGCTGGAACGGTTTGGCACTTGACGGATTGTACCTTATCTGTTACTATTAGGATATAACAAATATAACTATAAAGAACGAAAGACGGTGGAAGCCATGATTCTGAAAATCAATTTTGACAGCGAAGAGGCGCTGTACATGCAGCTGTGCAATCAGATCATCGTCGGGATTGCCACGGACATGCTGCATGAAGGCGATAACCTGCCTTCCGTGAGACAGCTTGCGGAAGATATTGGAATCAACATGCATACGGTAAATAAAGCATATTCTGTTTTAAGGCAGGAGGGATTTTTGAGGCTCGACAGGCGCCGCGGCGCCGTTGTGGCTCTAAATATGGATAAACTCCAGGCCCTTGCGGAAATGAGAGAGGAGCTTGGGATCGTCCTTGCCAGGGGCTTCTGCCGGAATGTGAGCCGCGAGGAGGTTCATGCGCTTGTGGACGAGATTTTTGAGGATTTCTCCGGCCAGGGAGAATAAGGAGGAGCAGCATGCTTTGTGAACATTGCAAAATGCGTGAAGCCACGGTAAAATACGTTGAGGTAATCAATGGGGTGAAGTCGGAGCATAATCTCTGCGCCCAGTGTGCCAGCCGCCTGGACATCGGCCAGTATTCGGCAATTTTTGAAGGGGAATTCCCCCTTGGAAAGCTGCTTTCCGGACTTCTGGGCGTGGAGGACACGTCGGAGACGGAAGGAAAGTATGCCGGCGTCGTCTGTCCTTCCTGCGGCACGACGTATGAGGACTTCGTAAAAGACAGCCAGTTCGGGTGCCCGGACTGTTACAGCGTTTTCGACCCGCTGATCCGTGAGAACATCAAGCATCTCCAGGGCAGCGAGCGCCATGTGGGGAAGCACCCGGGAAAGAGCCCATACGTGGATGACGGGGCATCGCCTGCGGACGGCGAAAACGGCGGAAAGGGAGAAAAGGAGAATAAGATTTCGGCCGGGGAGCAGATAAAGCTTTTGCAGTCCCGGCTGCGTGAGGCTGTGCGCCGGGAGGAATATGAGACGGCGGCGGCCTTAAGAGATCAGATCCATCATTTAAAAGAGGAGACAGGGCAGGATGGCAAAGTGGTTTGAGGAAGCAGAAAAGGAAATGTCAAACGTCATTTACAGCCGGGTTCGCCTTGTGAGGAACTGGAAGGAGTATCCGTTCCCGGGAAAGATGACGAGGGAACAGGGAGCCGAAATGACGGCCCGGTTAAATGAGGGCCTTAAGGACATCGGGAGTCTGGACGGGTGCCGGTACGCGAAGGCGGAGCTAGAGCGCCTGGCAGATCTCGACCGGGCGGCGCTTACGGAGAGGCGTGTCCTCGGCCGTTCCATGTCGAAAAAGAAGGGGCCTGCAAGCCTGATTGTCTCAGAGGATGAGCGGGCGTCCATCGTCTTAAACGGCGATGACCATATCCGCATCCAGGTGCTGGAGGCAGGCCTGAATCTGGAGGGCTGCTATAAGCGGGCCGACCGGCTGGACGATTACATCAGCGAGCGGTTCGAGTATTCCTTTGATGAAAAATATGGGTACCTGACGTCCTATCCCACCAACGTGGGGACGGGGCTCCGTGCCAGCGTCGTGCTCCATCTGCCGCTTCTTTCCAGGAAACGGAGCTTCAACAGCCTGGTGGCCGACATGGGCCGTTTCGGCACTGCCGTCCGCGGCGTTTACGGCGAGGGGGGTGAAAACTACGGCTCCCTCTACCAGGTTTCCAATCAGAAGACCCTGGGGCAGAGTGAGAAGGAAATCATCGAGCTTGTGACGAAGGCGGCCGCGGAATTGGATGCCCAGGAGCGGCGGTTGCGTCAGGAGGCCTTAAAGCAGAAGCCCCTTGGCTGCCAGGATGAGGTCTATAAATCCTACGGCGTGCTGCGGTACGCCAGGAGGCTCACGAGAAAAGATGCCATGGAATTTTTGTCCCAGATCATGGTCGGCGTGCGGGACGGGATCTTAAAGACAAAGGAGCCGTGTTCCATTTACCGGATCATGCTTGGGATCCAGCCGGCGAACCTCTTAAAGCTGGCGGAAAAGCCCATGGAAAAAGAGGAGCTGGAGGCGGCCAGGGCGCAGTTTGTGCGGGCGGAGCTTCCGGAAATCATAGAATCATAACAGGAGGAATTTGACATACATGGACAGATATACGGAAAAAGCCTCAGAGGCCCTTGTTCTGGCCGGGGAGGCTGCGGAGGACATGGGTTCCAAAACCATCGGGACAGAGCATATCCTGGTGGGGCTCATGGAGGAAGGCAGCGGTACGGCCGCAAAGGTGCTGGAGGCCAATGATGTGAAGCTTGACCGGCTTCTGGCTCTGGAACAGCAGCTTGTGGCGTCCTACCGGAAAACTGGCATCCGCGACCGGGAGGGCTATACGCCGAGGGCAAAGCATGTGCTGGAAAACAGCTACCGGGAGGCCGTCCGCTTCCGGGCGCCGCTCATCGGGACGGAGCATATCCTGATGGCGCTTTTAAAAGAAAACGACTGCGTGGCGATCCGGCTTTTAAATACGTTGAATATCAACATTCAGAAAATTTACATTGACCTTTTGGCGGCCATGGGCGAAGACGCGGCCGGAAAGGACGAGGCCGTTCCGGGGCGCAGCCAGAAGACGGCCAGATCCCAGACGCCGACGCTGGATTCATACAGCCGCGACCTGACGGCCCTTGCGGCAGATGGAAAGCTTGACCCTGTCATCGGACGGGAAAAGGAGATTCGCAGAGTCGTCCAGATTTTAAGCCGCAGGACGAAAAACAACCCCTGCCTGATCGGGGAGCCGGGCGTCGGAAAGACGGCCGTGACCGAGGGGCTGTCCCAGATGATTGCGGCCGGCGATGTGCCGGAAACCATCCGCGGGAAACGTGTCGTCGTGCTGGATTTGTCCGGCATGGTGGCCGGCTCCAAGTACCGCGGCGAGTTTGAGGAGCGGATTAAAAACGTGATTTCCGAGGTGCGGGAGGCCGGAAACGTCCTCTTATTCATCGACGAGATTCACACGATCATCGGCGCAGGCGGCGCAGAAGGCGCCCTGGATGCCTCCAATATTTTAAAGCCGTCCCTGGCAAGAGGCGAGCTCCAGCTCATCGGCGCCACGACCATCGAGGAATACCGGAAATATATTGAAAAGGATCCGGCCTTAGAGCGCAGGTTCCAGCCTGTGACCGTGGAGGAGCCGACGGAAGAAGAGGCCGTGGATATCTTAAAGGGGCTGCGGCCGAGATACGAGGAACACCACCGTGTCACAATCACCGACGAGGCCATCCGTGCGGCCGTCAGGCTGTCCTCCCGCTATATCAACGACAGGTTCCTGCCGGACAAGGCGGTGGACCTGATTGACGAGGCGTCCTCGAAGCTGAGGCTCACGGTTTATGTGGAGCCGAAGGGGATCAAGGAGGCGGAGGAGGAAATCCGCGCCCTGGAGGCAGATAAGGAGGCGGCAATCCGCAGAGAGGCCTACGAGGAAGCCGGGGAAATCAAGAAGAAACAGGAGAAGAAGCGGGAAAAGATTGCGAAGCTCAGGGAAAAGTGGGAGACGGAGAAAACCTCCAAGGAGCTTGTTGTCGGCGAGAATGAAATCGCCGAGGTGGTTTCCGACTGGACAAAGATCCCGGTGAGTAAGTTAGCTGAGGAGGAGAGCGAACGGCTCTTAAAGCTGGAGCAGATTCTCCATGAGCGCGTAGTCGGCCAGGACGAGGCCGTGACGGCCATCTCCAAGGCCATCCGCCGCGGCCGAGTGGGCTTAAAGGATCCGAAGCGCCCCATCGGCTCATTCCTGTTTTTAGGCCCCACCGGCGTCGGAAAGACGGAGCTCTGCAAGGCGCTTGCGGAGGTGATGTTCGGGACGGAGAATGCCCTGATCCGCGTCGACATGTCGGAGTATATGGAAAAGCACAGCATATCCAAGATGATCGGTTCGCCGCCAGGCTATGTGGGCTATGAAGGCGGCGGGCAGTTAAGCGAAAAGGTTCGCCGCCATCCGTACTCGGTGATTCTGTTTGACGAGGTGGAAAAGGCCCACCCGGACGTGTTCAATATTCTTCTTCAGGTGCTGGACGACGGCCATATCACCGATTCCCAGGGCCATAAGATTGACTTTAAAAATACGGTGCTCATCATGACGTCAAACGCCGGCGCGGAGAATATCATTGCGCCGAAGCAGCTCGGCTTCCTCTCCAAGGATGACGAGAAGGAAAAGTACGACAGGATGAAAAACGGCGTCATGGACGAGGTAAAGCGCATGTTCAAGCCGGAATTCTTAAACAGGATCGACGACATTATCGTGTTCCATCCGCTGACGAAGGAGCACATGAAGGCCATCGTCACCATCATGCTCGGCACGGTGGAGAAGCGGACGAAGCAGCAGATGTCCATCCGCTTAAATGCCGGTGATGACGTGAAGGAATACCTGATTGATAAGGGCTATGATGAGAAATACGGTGCCCGCCCGTTAAAGCGGACGATCCAAAACCTTATCGAAGACCGGCTGGCCGAGGAGATTTTAGAGGGCCGTGTCCGGGAAGGCGATTCGGTGAAAATCACCGTCCGCGACGGCGCCCTCAAATTTTCCGCCCGCCACCCACAAACCGCTAGAAAAGAAGTGGGAAGTATGGTATAATACCGCAAAGCGGTATTATACCTGCGCAAACCGGTTTCTGCGCCTGCCGCAGAAAGCCGGGCGCTGAAAATCCGCCGGAGGCTGCTATGGCCGCGAAGCGGGCATGGCATAATACCGCAAAGCGGTATTATACCTGCGCAAACCGGTTTCTGCGCTCGCCGCAGAAAGCCGGGCGCTAAAATCCGCCGGAGGCTGTCATGGCCGCGAAGCGGACATGGCATAATACCGCAAAGCGGTATGATACCCGCATATGCATTCAGGCAAACACACAAAAGGAGACTAAGTATTATGTCAGTAATTAAAGAACTAATCCGCACGGAAGCAGACGGAACCATCAGTTTTGGAGATTATTCTCTCGATGCAAAAGCCAAGGCAGAGGATTTTGAGCATGAAGGCGATCTTTATAAAGTAAAAACCTACTGTGACATTACAAAACTGGAGCGGAACGGTATGTTTGTCTATGAATCCGTACCGGGAACTGCCGTCAGCAGATTTTATGTGGCTGACGATGTGGTGACTTTCCAGGTGGAAGGCGTAAGGGATGCCCAGATCACCGTCCAGATGGAAGACGATATGGAATACGAGGTTTATGAGGACGGTGTCGGCGTCGGCGGCATGAAGACGAATATGAGCGGCAAGCTTGTCTTAAGCGTGGAGCTTTCCGAGGGAAAGGCCGTAGACGTTAAGATTGTGAGAAAGTAAGACAGAAAGGATTTTATCGTGGCCAAAGCAGGAAAAACAATGTTTTTTTGTAAGGAATGCGGCTATGAATCCAGCAAGTGGATGGGGCAGTGCCCGGCATGCAGGGAGTGGAACTCGTTTGTGGAGGAGCCGGTGGTTTCCGAGAAGAAATCGCCGGCGGCCGCCATGCGGGCGCCCGGCCGGGGCGCTGCCCCTGTCCGTCTCGCCGATATCTCCCTGGAGGAACAGGATCGGACGAAGACGGGCTTTGGGGAGCTGGACCGGGTTCTGGGCGACGGCATCGTGAAGGGAAGCCTGGTGCTTGTGGGCGGCGATCCCGGTATCGGAAAGTCCACGCTCCTTCTCCAGGTCTGCCGCAACCTGGCGCTGGCGGGAAAGCGCGTCCTTTATATTTCCGGCGAGGAGTCCTTAAAGCAGATCAAAATGCGTGCCGGCCGGATCGGGCACATTGAGGGCGAACTTCTTTTCTTCAGCGAGACGAATCTGGATGTCATCGCCGGTTCCATGGAGACCGTGAAGCCGGACATCGTCATCATCGACTCCATCCAGACCATGTTCCGGGAGGACATTTCCTCGGCGCCGGGCAGTGTGAGCCAGGTCAGGGAGTCAACCAACCTTCTGATGCAGATTGCAAAGGGCTTCGGCATCACCGTATTTATCGTCGGCCATGTGACAAAGGAAGGCGTCGTGGCCGGCCCCAGGGTACTGGAGCATATGGTGGATACGGTTCTCTATTTTGAAGGCGACCGGAACGATTCTTACCGGATTCTCCGGGCCGTGAAGAACCGGTTTGGCCCCACCAACGAGATCGGCGTGTTTGAGATGCTGGAAAATGGCCTCAATGAGGTGAAGAACCCGTCGGCTTTCCTGCTTTCCGGGCGGCCAAAGGAGGCGTCCGGCGCCGTAGTGGCCTGTTCTTTAGAGGGGACACGGCCGATTCTTCTCGAGGTACAGGCGCTTGTGACGGCGACGAATTTCGGAATGGCGAGGCGGACGGCAAACGGTGTCGATTATAACCGGGTCAACATCCTGCTTGCAATTCTCGAAAAACGGTGCGGCTATGAGATGAGCCGGTACGATGCCTATGTGAACATCGCCGGCGGCATGAAGATGAACGAGCCGGCACTGGATCTGGCGCTTGTCATGGCGTTGGTGTCCAGCTTCAAAAACCGCGAGGTGGATCCAGGCATGCTGTTTTTCGGAGAGGTAGGCCTTTCCGGAGAGGTGCGGGCCGTGTCCCAGGCCTCCCAGAGAGTCTCGGAGGCCATAAAAATGGGCTTTTCGTCCTGCGTGCTCCCGAAGGCAAACCTTGAGAAAATGAAGGGCGATAACAGGATCCGTTTAATTGGTGTTGATAACGTGCGGGAGGCCATCGCACTTTTATAAGGAGGCGAAAACATGGAAGAAAACAGAAATGCAGAGGACCGTATGGAGAGCAGGGAACAGAGAAAAAAGGAAATCCGCGAGGCTATCTCTGCCGGTGAAGCGGCCGTCCGGGCATTAAAGGATGCAAGGGAGGCCTTAAACAGCGCCGGGAACTGGGGAATCTGGGACATGATCGGCGGCGGTTTCATCAGTTCCATGGTGAAGCACTCGAAGCTTAAGGATGCAGAGAATTCCCTGGAGGAAGCGAGAGGGAAGCTTTCTATTTTCCGGCGTGAGTTAGAAGACGTCTCCTCGGCGCCGGAATTCCACTTAAACGTGGGCGGATTCCTCCAGTTTGCCGATATTTTCCTCGATAATCTCTTTGTGGACTGGGCTGTCCAGTCGAAAATTTCTGATGCCAAGGGCCAGGTGGATTCTGCCATCCACAGGATCCAGTCTCTGACGGAACAGTTAAAACAGATGGAAGCTGAATAGGCGCGGCGGCCGACATGGCCGCTGCGAAAGCTTTATGGGGCAGGTGAATTTTATCAGTTGGCGGAAAAACAGGCAAAATTTTTGAAAGATTTACATTGACATTTTCTGCGTCCTGTGATAATATAGTCAAGCATGAGAAATGCGAAGGGGAATAGTTCAATGGTAGAGCAGCGGTCTCCAAAACCGTAGATGGGGGTTCGAGCCCCTCTTCCCCTGTGTATGCAAGCGGCTGAAACCCCGTGAAAACGGGATTTTGGCTGCTTTTTCGTTTGGAAAGATTTTCCATAGTTCACTGGTGAGGCCGGAAGCCATGACGGCAAATGGCAGGCCAATCTTTTACGCAAAAATAAAGAATCTTTCTCTTCCAATCTACCATATATGAGAGCAAATGCGGCATTTTGCAGTTTAGAATGGCATTAGAAAAGGCCGGGGGCTCTTTATTCTGGCAGACAGCCTGAAAGGGGAAACTGTTCCCTTTTTTGGCATACAGGAGATTCCCGGCCTTTTTTGGGAAGGAGTTTCCAGGATGGACAGAAAAAGAGCTTTTTTGCTGAAGCTTGGTGCCAACATATCCTATCTTGGGTTTGAATATATGGCGTATGCGCTGATGCGTCTGGAGGAGGATTCCAAACTCCAGATGAAGGTACTTTATATGGAGACGGCAAAGCAGTATGGAACGACAGCCGCCTGCGTGGAGCGGGACATCCGGACGGTGTCAAAGGGGCTGTGGGAGAACCGGAAAAACAACGGTCTCGCTGCTTTCGAGATCATGACGGCCGGAAGGCGGCCGCGCAACACGGAGCTCTTAAAGATTCTCGCATATATATCAAAAAGTACAAAAATGATACCTGCCCATGACGAAAATTGGTGAATGTTTCGATTGACTAATTTTTCCAAAAATGATATA
Source organism: Eubacteriaceae bacterium Marseille-Q4139 (assembly GCA_018223415.1). Lineage (NCBI taxonomy): Bacteria > Bacillati > Bacillota > Clostridia > Eubacteriales > Eubacteriaceae > Eubacteriaceae bacterium Marseille-Q4139. The sequence continues at coordinate 3,351,146 of JAGTTQ010000001.1, forward strand.
TATTAGTAAACCGAAAAAAGAAACCAGTCTTTTTTGTCTTTGAAAAGGAGTTTGAATGCTATGATGAAGCAGAAAAAAATCATGATTCCTTCTGTTGCGGAAGCAAAGGACTTTGTGTTCAGGGCATCTGAGTGTGATTTCGATATCAATGTTTTTTACAACCGCATTATCATTGACGCAAAGTCGATTCTTGGCGTTTTGAGCCTGGATCTTACCAAGGTTCTCACGGTAGAATTCGACGGCGAAAATAAGGAATTTGAAGATTTTCTGGAAGAAAAAGATGCCTGCAAGGCAGCAGTCGCATAACGGCGTCACAGGCTGCCGGGACAGGATTCCGGGGAGCGTCTGCTTCCACGGAGAATGATTTAAAATAAAATGGGCAGGAGGGCCGCCGTATCAGAAATGGTATGGCGGCTTTTCGTTCCTTTACAAGGCGGCGGGGATACAGTATAATTTTCTTATGGAACGAAGGGAGAAAGGAGCTTTTTCATGGAACGGCAGGCAGAGGAAAGGAAAAAGCTGGTGCGGATCTCTGTCCGGAACCTGGTGGAGTTTGTGCTGCGCTCCGGGGACATTGACAGCCGAAGGAGCGGGCAGGCCCAAAAGGACGCCATGCTGGAGGGAAGCAGGATCCACAGGAAGATCCAGAAGCGCATGGGCTCCAATTACCGCGCCGAGGTGCCCTTAAAGCATCTCGTGGAGGATGAGGAGGTGACGCTTCTTGTGGAGGGTCGGGCGGACGGCATCGAGGAGGAAAACGGCGCCGTCACCATTGATGAGATCAAAGGCGTCTACATGGATCTGGAGCGTCTGGAGGAGCCGGTGCCGGTGCATCTGGCCCAGGCCATGTGCTACGGCTATTTTTACTGCTGCGATAAAGGGCTGGACGGAGTCCGGCTCCAGCTTACCTACTGCAATCTGGAAACCGAGGAGATCCGCCGCTTTGTACAGGCAAAGTCTGCGGAGGAGCTTGGTGTGTGGTTCGCCGGAATCGTCCATGAATATATGAAATGGGCCAGGTTTTTATACCATCATGAGCTGACCCGCGACGCTTCGATCCGCGGCCTGGAGTTTCCCTACCCATACAGGGAGGGGCAGAGGGATCTGGTGGTTTCGGTCTATAAGACCATCAGCCGGAAAAAGCGGCTGTTCATCCAGGCCCCCACCGGCATCGGAAAGACGCTGTCCACGGTGTTCCCGGCGGTGAAGGCCATCGGGGAAGGGAAAGGCGAAAAGCTTTTTTACCTGACGGCTAAGACCATCACGCGGACGGTGGCCGAGGAGGCGTTTCGGATTTTAAGGGGAAGCGGCCTGATTTTTTCGTCTGTCACCATTACGGCCAAGGAAAAGCTCTGCCCTTTGGAGGAGACGGAGTGCAATCCGGATCACTGCCCCTATGCAAAAGGCCATTTCGACCGGGTCAACGAGGCCGTCTTCGACATTCTCCATCTGGAACAGGACATCACAAGGGAAAAAATCCTTTCCTATGCCGAGAGGTATCAGGTCTGCCCGTTTGAATACTGCCTCGATATCAGCAGCTGGACCGACGGCATCATCTGCGATTACAACTATGTGTTTGATCCCAATGTAAGGCTTAAGCGGTATTTCGCGGAGGGCGCAAAGGGGGAGTACCTGTTTTTAATCGACGAGGCTCACAACCTGGTTTCCAGGGCGCGGGAGATGTACAGCGCAGCCATCCGGAAAGAGGATGTCCTGGAGACAAAGCGGCTCATAAAAGGGCGCTCTGCAAAGCTTGAGAGGCAGCTCGATAAATGCAACAAGGTGCTTTTGGAGATGAAGAGGGAATGTGAGGACTGGCAGGTTTTAGAAGATGTGACAGGGCTTGCGGCCGCAGTCATGAGCGTGTTTTCGGAGTTTGAGATGTTTCTGGAGGATAACCAGGAGTTTGAGGGGCGCGATGCTGTGCTGGATTTTTATTTCTGCCTGCGGGACTTTCTTGGGATTTATGAGCGGCTGGATGACCATTACCGGATCTATGCGGAAAATCATGGGACGCCCTCGTTCCAGGTGCGGCTGTTCTGCGTGAACCCTTCCGGCTGCCTGTCGGAATGCATGGCCCAGGGGAACAGCACGATCCTGTTTTCCGCGACGCTTCTTCCGATCCGCTACTATAAGACGCTCCTTAGCGGCTGCGACGAGGACTATGCCGTTTATGCAAACTCGCCGTTTTCCGAGGACAACCGCCTTTTAATGGTAGGCACCGATGTGAGCAGCCGCTACACCAGGCGCAACGAGGGCGAATACCGGAAGGTAGCCGCCTATATCCGCGAGACGGCAAAGGCGCGGGAAGGGAATTACATGGTTTTTTTCCCGTCCTATCAGTATATGGAGCAGGTGCTTGGGATTCTGGAGGAGGAAGAGGCGTTCTGCCATCTCCTCGTTCAGGGGCAGGGCATGCGTGAGGAGGAGCGGGCCGAATTTTTAGAGGAATTTGAAAGGCAGCGGGATGGCTCCCTGGTGGCGTTCTGTGTTATGGGCGGCGTTTTTTCCGAGGGCATCGACTTAAAGGAAGAGCGGCTCATCGGCGTGATCGTCGTGGGAACCGGGCTTCCCATGGTCTGTGTGGAACAGGAGATTTTAAAGGGATATTTTGATGAAGAGGAGAAGCGGGGCTTTGATTTTGCGTACCAGTACCCCGGCATGAACAAGGTTCTCCAGGCGGCCGGACGCGTGATCCGGACGCCGAAGGACCGCGGTGTGATCCTTCTTCTGGATGACAGGTTTTTAAGACGGGAATATCAGGAGCTGTTCCCGCGGGAATGGGAGCATTTTAAGCTGGTGAACCAGAGAAACGTGGGGCAGTGCCTGACGGATTTCTGGAACGGGTGACAGATACGGTTACAGCATGCTCATAAACTGCCTTGCGGCCTGGGAAACCGGCAGGGTTTCGTTGTGGGCCACCACAAGCTGGCGGGCCGGGAGCTTTTCTTCTAAATCCAGGATAAAAAGCTCGTCCTCGCCGGCAGGAATGCAGAAATCCGGGACAAAGGCGATTCCCAGTCCGATGCGGGCCAGGTCAATCAGAAGATCGTTGCTGCTCAGCTCGATCTCCGGAACCAGGTCGAGATGGGACTTCTGGAACAGGTTGTGGAGAAATTCGCTGGTGGTGCTCTTGCGGTCCAGCATCATGATGGGGCAGGCCTGAAGCTCCTGGAGGCTGACTTTTTTCCCCTTCATCGGGAAGTGGCCGGGATTTGCCACAAAGACGTCATGGAATTCCTGGATCACGCGGATGTTCTGGGTGTTGGAAAGGCCGGAATTCGGGTAGTTGGTGATGATAAAATCCACCTGGCCGTTTTCCAGGATGTGCGCGCATTCGATGGAGGTGGAATTCGTCACCTTGATATGGACATTTGGGTAAGCGCTGTGGAACCGGTTGAGGTACGGCACCAGGAAATATCGGCAGATGGTGTCGCTGGCGGCAATCCGGAGCTGGCCGCCGTTCAGGGAATTGGCCTCCAAAAGCTGGTTTTCCCCTTTCCGGATCAGGTTTAAGGCCGGCTCGATATGCTTAAACAGGATTTCACCTTCCGGGGTGAGCTGCACGCGCTTGGTGCTTCGGATAAACAGCGGCTGGCCCAGCTTTTTTTCCAGAACCTTGATGGACTGGCTGACGGCCGACTGGGAGATGAAAAGCTGTTTGGAGGCTTCGGAAAAGCTCAGAGTCCTTGCAACATAATAAAAAACTTTATATAATTCGTAATTGACATCCATTATTAGTCCTCCTTATAAGTAACGACATAGTTATTTTAACATACGGAGGGGGATTTGAAAAGAGAAACTTTGAATCCGGCAAAAAGGAAGGAGAAGATCATGGCTGAGATCAAAAAAATGAGACCAGGCGGAAAAGGAGAGCCTGCAAATGATGCGGCAGAGGCACTCTGGGAGGGGGAAGAGGAGTCCGGGGCCGAGGACATCTACCAGGTGTACATGGAGGAGCTGGCGGCAGTGGCGCCGTGCAGCGAGGAAGAGAACGAGGCGCTTTTAAAACGGATCTGCCGCGGCGACGAGGGCGCGAAGACGAGGCTCATCGAGGGAAATTTAAAGCGTGCGCTGTTTTTCGTGCAGGATTATATCAACCGGGGCGTCCCGATGGCAGATTTAATCCAGGAGGCCAGTATGGAGCTGATGCTTCTTGCCGGAGAGGGGATCGAGGGGAGCTTTGAGAAGCTCCTGGAAAGCCGGATCCGTGTGCGCCTGGACGAGGTTTTGAAGGAAGATAAGCTGGAGGCTGATATTGCAGAGGAGATGGCCGCCAGGGTCAATGTGCTCCAGGAGGTGTCGAAGCGCATGGCGGAGGAGCTTGGCAGGGAGGCGAACCTCTCGGAGCTTGCTGAGCGGATGAAGATGACGGAGGACGAGGTCCGGGAAATCATGAAAATCACCATGGACGCGTTGAGCATCAGCGGGCAGGACATGGGAGACGGCGGGCAGTAGGCAGGCTCCGCGGCGTGGACAGAAGAGTTTATAAGTACATTTAATAATTAAAATTAGTTATATTGATTTTACTTATTTATCCGATTTGTGTTATGATGGAAGAAGGAAAACAGTAGGAAGATGCCTTTTTGGGCATCGCATGTGCGTACTTTCAAGGAGGAAAGGAATATGAGCGTAAGGCGGGTATTCGTAGAGAAGAAGCCGGAATTTGCCGTAAAAGCCAGGGAACTGCGGGAGGAGATCGAAAAGTATCTTGGAATCTCCGGCCTGACCGGTGTCCGTGTGCTGGTTCGTTATGATATTGAAAATATTTCTGAGGACATATATAAAGAGGCGCTTGGAACGATTTTTTCCGAGCCGCCGGTGGACGATGTCTATGAGGGAAGCTTCCCCCACGGCGCAGACGATGTGATTTTTTCCGTGGAGTACCTGCCGGGTCAGTTTGACCAGCGGGCCGATTCCGCAGAGCAGTGCGTGAAGCTTTTAAAGGAGACGGAGGAGCCGGTCATCAAGTCTGCCGTTACCTATGTGATTTCCGGCGGGCTGACTGAGGAGCAGGCTGAGGCGGTGAAGTCCTTCTGCATCAACCCGGTGGACTCCAGGCAGGCATCGGAGGAGATCCCGGAGACGTTGGTGACGGTGTTCGAGCGTCCGGCAGACGTGGCTTCCTTCGACGGCTTCTGTGAGATGGGCGAAGAGGCCTTAAAGGAGCTTTACGGTTCCCTGAACCTGGCAATGACCTTTAAGGATTTTAAGCATATCCAGAATTACTATGTGAACGAGGAAAAGCGGAACCCCACGGTGACAGAGATCCGCGTCCTGGACACTTATTGGTCGGATCACTGCCGTCATACCACGTTCTCCACGGAGCTTAAAAACGTGACCTTCACAGACGGCGAGTACAGGGAGCCCATCCAGGCCACATACGAGAAGTACCTGGCAGACCGGGAAGTTCTTTATAAAGGCCGCGACGATAAGTTTGTCTGCCTGATGGATCTGGCTGTCATGGGCATGAAGAAGCTTCGCGCGGAAGGAAAGCTTGAGGATCTGGAGGTTTCCGAGGAGATCAATGCATGCAGCATTGTGGTGCCTGTGGAAATCGACGGAAAGACCGAGGAATGGCTCGTCAACTTTAAGAACGAGACCCACAACCACCCGACGGAGATCGAGCCCTTCGGCGGCGCGGCCACCTGCCTCGGCGGTGCGATCCGCGATCCGCTGTCAGGAAGAACGTATGTATATCAGGCCATGCGGATCACCGGTGCGGCAGATCCCACCAGGCCGTTAAATGAGACGTTAAAGGGCAAGCTTCCGCAGAAGAAGATTGTGACCGAGGCGGCCCATGGTTACAGCTCCTACGGAAACCAGATCGGCCTTGCTACGGGCTATGTAAAGGAGCTTTACCATCCGGGCTATGTGGCAAAGAGGATGGAGATCGGTGCAGTCATGGGCGCAGCGCCGAGGAAAAATGTGATCCGTGAGACGTCGGATCCCGGCGATATCATCATCCTTCTCGGCGGCCGGACCGGGCGCGACGGCATCGGCGGCGCCACCGGCTCCTCCAAGGTTCACACGGAGGCATCCATCGAAGTATGCGGAGCCGAGGTTCAGAAGGGAAATCCGCCGACAGAGAGGAAGATCCAGAGGATGTTCCGCCGCCCGGAGGTTTCTTCCCTGATTAAGAAATGCAACGATTTCGGAGCAGGCGGCGTGTCCGTTGCCATCGGTGAGCTGGCGGCTGGCCTTCTCATCGACCTGGGCAAGGTGCCGAAAAAGTATGCCGGCCTGGACGGAACCGAGCTTGCAATCTCTGAGTCCCAGGAGCGCATGGCTGTGGTCGTAGCGCCGAAGGACGTGGAGACGTTCCTTGGCTATGCCGCAGAGGAGAATCTGGAGGCTGTCACAGTGGCTGAGGTGACGAAGGAACCGCGCCTTGTGATGAACTGGAGAGGAAAGACTATCGTCGATTTAAGCCGCGCCTTCCTCGATACCAACGGCGCCCACCAGGAGGCAGACGTGACCCTTGAGACGCCGAACCGTGAGGGAAATCCCTTTGAGCGGCATGATGTGGCAGACGTGAAGGATAAATGGCTGAAGCTTTTGGGCTCCTTAAACGTATGCTCCCAGAAGGGGCTTGTGGAGATGTTTGACGCTTCCATCGGTGCCGGCACGGTGGTGATGCCTTACGGCGGAAAATACCAGCAGACAGAAATTCAGACTATGGTTGCAAAGCTTCCGGTCTTAAAGGGAAAGACGGACGCCGTCACCATGATGAGCTACGGCTTCGATCCGTATCTTTCCAGCTGGAGCCCGTACCATGGAGCCATCTATGCGGTTCTGACCTCGATGGCGAAGATCGTGGCTGCCGGCGGTGATTTTAAGAAGATCCGCTTTACATTCCAGGAATATTTTCGCAGAATGAGCGAGGATCCGAAGCGGTGGAGCCAGCCGTTTGCGGCTCTGCTCGGTGCATACAGCGCGCAGATGGGCTTTGGCCTTCCGTCTATCGGCGGAAAGGACAGCATGTCCGGCACCTTCAACGAGGAAGGCGGTGAGGAGATCAATGTACCGCCGACCCTGGTGTCCTTTGCAGTCAATGTGGCTGACGGAAAGAACGTGATTTCTCCGGAGTTTAAGAAGGCCGGAAACAAGATCATTGTGGTACGCACGGAAAAGGACGGCTTCGATATACCGGTTTACGGACAGGTGATGGAGACGTATGAAAAGCTCCAGGAGGATATCCGGGCCGGACGGGTGATTTCCGCGTATGCTGTTGAGGCAGGCGGAATTGCCGAGGCTGTCAGCAAGATGGCCTTCGGAAACCATCTCGGCGTGAAGGTTGAGCATAACCTGGATCCGAGAGACTTCTTTGCTCCGGGCTGGGGAAATCTCGTCTGCGAGGTTCCTGACGGCAAGGTGGGAGAGCTGGCCTGCACTTATACGGTCATCGGCGAAGTGACAGACAGGGCAGCCTTTGAGTACGGCAGTGTCTCCATCTCTCTTGACGAGGCATTAAATGCATGGAATGCGCCTCTGGAGAAGGTGTTCCCGACGGTTTCCGGCGTGAAGGACGAGGTTTTGGAGAACCGGCTCTTTAAGGCGGACAAAGTTTATGTGTGCAGCCATAAGATCGGCACTCCGAACGTGTTTATTCCGGTATTCCCGGGAACCAACTGCGAGTACGACAGCACGAAGGTGTTTGAGCGCGCAGGCGCAAACGTGACGGCGAAGGTGTTTAAGAACTTAAGTGCCTCCGACATCCGGGATTCCGTGGAAGAGTACAGAAAAGAAATTGCAAAAGCGCAGATCGTCATGTTCCCGGGCGGATTCTCCGCCGGAGACGAGCCGGAGGGCTCTGCAAAGTTCTTTGCGACGGCGTTCCGCAATGAGGTCTTAAAGGAAGAGCTGACAAAGCTTTTAAATGAGAGAGACGGCCTGATCCTTGGCGTATGCAACGGCTTCCAGGCGCTTATCAAGCTTGGTCTTGTGCCGGGCGGCGTCATCACGGAGCAGAACGCGGACGCTCCGACGCTGACCTACAACACCATCGGCCGCCATGTGTCCAAGATGGTGAACTTAAAGGTCGTGTCCAACAAGTCCCCGTGGCTTATGGGCACAGAGCTCGGCGGCATCTACACGAACCCGGTTTCCCACGGAGAGGGACGGTTTGTGGCGAGTGCAGAGTGGCTTAGAAAGCTCTTTGAAAACGGCCAGGTGGCGACGCAGTATGTGGATGCCGACGGGAACCCCACCATGGACGAGTACTGGAACCCCAACGGCTCCTACATGGCTATCGAGGGTATCACAAGTCCCGACGGCAGGGTCTACGGAAAGATGGCCCATTCGGAGCGGCGCGGCGACCTTGTGGCTAAGAACATTTTCGGCGAGCAGGATATGAAGATTTTTGAGAGCGGTGTGAAATATTTCCGGTAGGAAATTGCCGCCTTGTGAACGGAGAGGGCTTTTGTCCGCGGGCAGCTTGAAGGGCTGTCTGTGGGCGAAAGCCCTTTTTTCGTCAAAATTCGTCAAAAAGCCCTTCCATTTTCTGGAAGAATCCGGTATAATAGGAGAACACAAGAAAAGAAAAAGCTTGCGCAGGCACGGCCGGAGAAGATGAAATGGCCGGTGCGGGCGGAAGAAAGATACGAAAGAGAAGATTTCCTTAATGATAAGGCTGGTAACTGTTGGCAGATTTCGGAAAGGAGGTCTTATTTTTATGGTGGATCGTGAATTGCTGGAAGCCATAGGGCAGATGTTGGAGGAGAAGCTTGAGGAGAAGCTGAATGAAAAGCTTGCAGAACTGACAGAAGCCATCGACAAAAGATTCGACGAGGTGAATGCGCGGCTTGACGCGCTGGAAAGCCGAATGGACGCATTAGAAGTGCGGATGGACGCGCTGGAGAAGCGAATGGACGCGCTGGAGAGCCGGATGGACGCCCTGGAAACGCGGATGGATGCGTTAGAGAAGCGAATGGACGCGTTGGAGGCGCGAATGGACGTGCTGGAGGAGCGAATGGATGCGCTGGAAAAGCGAATGGATGCCTTGGAAAGCCGTATGGATGCGCTGGAAAAGCGAATGGATGCGCTGGAGGCCCGAATGGATGCGCTGGAAACGCGGATGGACGCGTTGGAGGCCCGAATGGACGCGCTGGAAGTCCGTATGGATGCGTTAGAAAAGAAGGTGGACGCGCTGGAAAAGCGCATGGATGCGTTGGAAGCCCGCATGGACGCGTTGGAAGCCCGCATGGACGCGTTGGAAGCCCGAATGGATGCGTTGGAAGCCCGCATGGATGTCCTGGAAGCCCACATGGATGCCCTGGAAAACCGCATGGACGCGCTCGAGAACCGTATGGATATTCTGGAAGGGCGGATGGATGTGCTGGAGAGCCGCATGGCGGCTTCGGAAAGCCGGACGGAGGTTCTGGAGACGCAGGTCTGCGGCGTGCGGCTTGATGTGGGCGAACTAAAGACGCAGATGGAAGCTATGGCGTCGAACATTGCCAGTGTGCAGGTAAATGTGGAAGGCGTCAAAGTGCGGATTGAAGCCATTAACAAAAAAGTGGAAAATCTGACGGTTGACTTCATGTCTGCAAACAGGGATATCCGCTACGAAATTAAACAGCTTCAGGATGCACAGGAAACCGTGATTACGGTGCTGGAACATAAAAAGATCCTGTCAGGGGTCGGTTAAAGAAAAGGAGACATTGCCATGCTGATGGAGGGAACAAAGGCGCCGGCGTTTTCACTGCCGGACAAGGACGGAAAAACCGTATCATTATCGGATTTTGCAGGAAAGAGAGTCGTTGTGTATTTCTATCCGAAGGACAACACGCCCGGCTGTACGCGGCAGGCATGCGGGTTTGCCGCCGCTTACCACCGGTTTGAGGAGCTCGGCGTCCCCGTCATCGGCATCAGCCGGGACAGCATGAAGTCCCATCAGAATTTTGCCGCGAAGCATGAGCTTCCGTTCCTTCTTTTGTCGGATCCGGAGCGCACGGCCATTGAGGCTTACGACGTATGGAAAGAAAAGAAGCTGTATGGAAAAGTATCCATGGGCATTGTGCGGACTACTTATGTGATTGACGAAAACGGGATCATTGAGAAAGCCATGGAAAAGGTAAAGCCGGATACCAACGCGGCTGAGATCCTGGAGTATCTGGAAAAAGAGCGGGTATAGAAAAAGTTGCGGGAGCCGCAGCCGGCCAAAGGCTTTGTCCTTGGCGGGCGTGCGGCTCCCGTTTCTCTTTAAGCGCCGGTTATGGCCAGGTTCGTACCAATTAAAGAAAGCCCCGAAAGGATCAACAGCAGAATCACACAGCGCTTTGCCTGCCGCTCCGGGATGTGCTTTTCAAAAAAGATACCGATGCCAAGCCCGGCAGCCATGAACGGCAGAAGGCAGACGGCGTTTTTTACGACATCCATAGTCATGATCCCGGTGGCTGTATAAAGCGCCAGGCGGAAGGTATTTTCCACCATGAAGACAACGCAGTTGTTGGCGCGGAACTGGCTGTGGTTTTCAGCAGTCCGACTCACATAGGCGACTAACAGAGCGCTGACGCCAAAAAGGCCGCAGAGGATGCCGGAAAGGAGGCCGACGGCGATCATAAGGACCGGGGAACCTTTCCGTTTTTTCGTGCTGCGCTCACGAAACAGCATTTCGATACCGATAAACACCACGACAAAGCCGAAAAACAGCTTGATGATTCTGGCATCGCCGAGCTTTAAAAGAAATACACCCGGGATGGAGCCCAGAATCACGAGGACGCAAAGCGGCAGGCAGATCCGCGGCTCAATCCCCTTCCGCTCAGAATATGCGATGTATATGTTGGACGGGTAGCCTAAAAGCAGGTCGATGGGAGAGATATTGATGTTGTCGGCAGAAAAGCCGGCGAGCGTCCCAAAGACAAGCGTGTTGGCGAACCCGCACATCCCCTTTACAATGTAAGCGGCCATCACAGAGCATATGATGGCCGGAGTAAACAGGTTCATCGGGAGTATTTCTCGTCACAGTACTGACAGCGGTAAATTTCTTTTTCCTTGTCAGCAAGATAGAAGATATGCGGAAGCTCCTGTTCCACGGATGTGATGCACCGGGGATTTTTGCAGTGAATGACGTTCACAAGCCGGTTGGGGAGATTCAGACATCTCTTTTCCACGATCCGGTCATCCCGGATGATGTTGACGGTGATGTTGTGGTCGATGTATCCCAGGACATCCAGATCCAGGGAATCAAGGGGGCCTTCGATTTTTATGATATCCTTTCTGCCCATCTTGCTGCTTCTGGCATTTTTAATGATTGCCACGGTACAGTCCATTTTTCCAAGCCCGAGATAGCGGTAAATTTCCATACTTTTTCCTGCCTGGATATGATCGAGAACGACACCTTCCCGGATTCCGCTGATATTTAACATGGTTTGTCCACCTCCAGTAAAGTCATGATAAGAGCCATACGGACGTAAACGCCGTACTGTGCCTGCTTAAAGTATGCGGCCCGCGGGTCGTCATCCACCTCCACGGCAATTTCATTGACCCTGGGGAGCGGATGCAGCACGTACATGTCCGGTTTGGCAAGCTTCATTTTCTCGGCATCGAGAATGTAGCTGTCCTTCATGCGGATATAGTCTTCCTCGTTGAAGAAACGCTCCTTCTGGACGCGGGTCATGTAGAGAATGTCCAGTTCCGACATGGCATCATCGAGGTTTGTCGTCTCCCTGTATTCAATATGGTTGGCATCCAGGACGCTTTCACGGATATAGTCAGGCACGCGAAGCTCCGGCGGGGAAATCAGGACAAAACGAATTCCCGGGTACCGGACAAGGGCATGGATCAGAGAGTGAACCGTGCGCCCGAATTTCAGGTCGCCGCAGAGCCCGACGGTCATGCCGCCAAGCCGCCCCTTTAAAGAACGGATCGTCAGAAGGTCTGTCAGTGTCTGGGTGGGATGCTGATGTCCGCCGTCGCCGGCATTGATAACCGGGATGGATGATTTGGAGGCAGCCACGTAAGCGGCGCCTTCCTTTGGATGGCGGATCGCACAGATGTCTGCGTAGCAGGAGATCATGCGGATGGTATCGGAAACGCTCTCTCCTTTGGCGGCGGAGCTGGAAGCCGCTGAGGAAACGCCGAGGACAGAGCCGCCCAGCCTCTGCATGGCGGATTCAAAGCTAAGCCTTGTCCTGGTGCTGGGCTCAAAGAACATGGTCGCCAAAATTCTTCCGTCACAGACATGTGCATATTTTGGGCGGTTCTTTTCGATGTCAGAAGCAAGAGAAAGAAGCTGTTCTGTCTCTTCAACAGAAAAATCAAGCGGGCTGATTAAGTGCCTCATGGAAAAAATCCCCTTTCGTCATATTGTTCCCATTATACCGGATACTCGCCGGAAATTCTACAAAAAATTGAAAAATATGATATAATAACCGCAAAGCGGTTATTATATCTGCGCAAACCGGTTTTTGCGCACGCCGCAAAAAGCCGGGCGCTAAAATCCGCCGGAGGCTCATGGCCGCGCAGCGGACATGATATAATAACCTGCATACCCACCCACACAGGAGGAAACCATGCAGAAAACATTTGAACAGATTCTTCTGGAAGGCCAGGCGGCCGGCTGCGAGACGGAAGAGGAGCTGTTCCTTTTATGGCAGCTCATGCAGCAGATGGAGGAAAATCCGGAAGGGACAACTGGCTATGCCGATATAGACAAACGGAATTTTCACATCGACGGGATCGTTTCGGAGCAGGACTTTACCGGAACCCTTTATATCTTAAAAGAGACAAATATGAAAAGCCACATCAAAAAGGGACAGAGCTTTCCTGTGATTTACGATGTCCGAAAGGATTTCCGGAGCGGGAAGAGCGCCTTTGGAGAGGCAGAATACATGGAATATCTGGCCGGTATGCAGAAAATCCTGGAGGGCGGCGAAGAAAAAGGCGTCCGGGAACTTCTGCGCCGGATCGCAGTCCTGTATCTCAATAAGCGCGGCGGAAAAGGCGCTGCCGACGAAATCAGCATGCAGTACGGCCAGTATTACATCGAATTCATCAAGCGCCAGATCCAGCTCCTAAACCCTTCAGTCATTGTCTGCTGCGGTGAGGAGATTTTCCGGCTTGTCGTCATGGAAGTCTTTAAAAACAAAAGGCGGAAACGGAACCAGGAGGAGTACATGCGCTGGAAAAATGTGGTGGAGGGCGATATCTTTTATGCCGACAGCCGTTACCGCCATACGACCGACGAAAAGCGGGCAGCCGTCCGTGTCATAAACATGTGGAACCCTGCATACCGTGTCAACAACGGCCAGTATGTGTCCTTAGAAGAATATCTTAAGGAATTTGAAGCGCGCCTCAAAAAGCCTGAAAAGAATTCGTAAGGATTATTAAGCAAATGTCTATATTCATACAGGCGGCGATTCTGTATAATGGTATCAGAACAGGCAGACGGGAGACGAAGCCCCGGCTGTCTCTTGCAGGATAAAACGACAGGAGGAAGGACATGGCCGGCGGAAACGATGGACAGGAAATGAGGGAGCCTGTGATCCAGGTGAAAAATCTCTATAAGGTCTACCGGATGGGCGACACGAAGGTCTATGCGTTAAACGGCGTGGACTTTACAATTTACAAAGGGGAATTCTGTGCCATTACAGGCCCCTCCGGCTCCGGGAAGTCCACGCTTTTAAACATGCTTGCCGGGCTGGAACACCCCAGCAAAGGGGAAATCGTCATCGCCGGGAAGCACATCGAAAAGCTCAATGAAAAACAGCTTGTAACCTTCCGGCGGGAGCGGGTCGGGTTCATTTTCCAGTCCTACAACCTGATCGGAACCATGAATGCCGTGGAAAATGTGGCCCTGCCGCTTTCGTTCCGCGGAATCCCGAAGGCGGCCCGTGTGAAGCGGGCGAAGCAGTATTTAAAGCTTGTGGGACTGGAACGGCTCACGAAAAACATGCCGAACCAGATGTCCGGCGGCCAGCAGCAGCGCGTCGGCATAGCCAGGGCCCTTGTGGTGGGGCCTCAGATTATTTTTGCCGATGAGCCGACGGGAAACCTTGACTCCAAGACGACGATGGAGGTCTTAAAGCTGATGCAGAAGATCGTCCGGGAACAGAAGCAGACGCTTGTGATGGTAACCCATGACAACAACCTGGCGACGTATGCCGACCGGATTTTTAAGATCATAGACGGCCAGATTGTCCATATCGAAGAAAACCACCGGGAAGTGGATCTGGAGGAGTTAGAAAGGGAGCGCTTCGGGGATTACAATGGAAGCGGGCCGTCCGAAAACAGGGACGGCGATATGGCCGGGGAGGAAGGCCAGGCGGCAAAAGACGGCAGTGCGCCGGAGAAAGACGCAGGACATGCTCCGGCCGGGGAGGAAACGGAAGAAAAGACAGAAGGCGGGGAAGAAAAGAAATGATAAAGTTAAAAAGGTTATGGATCCTGTTGCTGGTATTAAGTACGTTTTTGGGCGCGATGCCCCTGGAATCGTTTGCGGAGGAAGAAGATGAAGAGATTCCGCCGGTTTTCCATAAGGACGACGACAACGATGAAGTCCGTATTGTAATCGGGAAAACGCCGGAGGTAACCATCGGAAAATCTGCCTCCATCACGTTTTCCATCAAGAATACGTCGGAATCCGACTGGGTGGAGACCGAGGTCTGGATTGCCCAGGAAAGCGAATTTAAAGACTACTACGACGAAGTCGAGGATGAAGACGGCGAAACGATCAAAACCATGAACGCAACCTATCCGTTTGAGATCACGGACGAGCTCAACAAGCACCGCTCCATCGGCCCGATTAAGGCAGGCGGGAAAAAGACCGTGACGCTCCGCGGAAATATCAAAAAGAACCTTCAGGAAGGGTATTACCCCATCAAGGTGAACATCGCCAGACGCGCCAAGGGCGAGGACGCCCTGTCTTCCGAATACCAGAAGACGGTGATCGTATGGGCGGAAACCAAGACGTCCACAGGCACGACTGAGGACAATGAAGAGAGCACGGAGCCGGTAGCATTTGCACTTGGTGAGAACCAGTCTACGCCGACCGGCGTCTATAAAGAGGTTGTCAACTTCAATGTCAATCTGAGGAATACCGGTTACAAGACGGCTTTCGACGTGCGGGTGGAAATGGAACTTTCTGAGGACATCACGAAGTTCCCCTTTGAGATCAACGACGGAAACTACGACAGGTGGCTTGACAACATCAATGCCGGCCAGACCGTAGAAGTGCCGTACAGCATGGCTGTCCGCGAAGACGTAAAATCCGGCTATTTCCCGATCAAATTCAAGATCCGGTACCGGGAAGAGGAAGACGGAAGCTTTGCGGCTCCGGTGGAGGACGTTTTTTATGTGAGGATTGTCGGCGAGGACGACGAGGACGAGATCTCGGCAGACGCAGGTGAGAATGAGCGTACAAAGGCGCGTATCATCGTGGACAGCTTCGAGACGGAGCCGGCCCAGATCCTGGCCGGCCAGGAATTTACTTTAAAGGTCAAGATGAAGAATGCCTCCAGCAATATTACGGCAAGCAACATCCTGTTCACCCTGGAACCGGAGACTGTGGACAGCAGCCCTGTCTTTACGACGCCAAACGGCTCCAACTCGGTGGTGGTGAACAATCTGGCGCCGGGAGCTTCGGAGGTGCTGACAATGAATTTCTCGTCCAGCCCAAGTGCCGAGCAGCGTTCCTACACGATCACCATCAATGAACAGTACGACAGCCCGGAGTTTAAGAACGCGAAGGAGAGCGTGAAAATCGCGGTGTCCTTAAAGCAGGAAGCCAGAATGAATACGGGAACCATCGAGATCATGCCGCAGTCCATCAACGTGGGCGGCGAATCGAACATCATGTTCCCGATCAACAATACGGGAAAGGTACAGCTCTATAACGTCATGGCCGTGTTCGAGGGCGATTCGATCCAGAGGGCGGAGGCCTATGTGGGCAATATCAAACCGGGCGAGAGCGGAAACGTGGACGCCATGATTTCTGGAATTGCTCCGACCATGGATGACGGGAAAATCAAGCTTACGATTACATATGAGGATGAGAACGGTGTCGTGACGCCGGTGGAAAAGGAAATTCAGCTCATGGTTACAGAGCCCATGGTATTCGATGAACCGGATATCGACATGGGAAATGTGGATGAGATGGAAGATGATCAGTCTTTCCTCGGAAAGTATCAGCCGTATCTTGTCCCGGCGGGGATCCTGGCCGTGGTTGTGATTGCCGCGGTGGCAGCCATGATCCGGCGGAGGAAGAAGAAAGCGGGAATGGACGATGAGATTCTTTGATCTGCTCACCATGAGCATAAATAATCTGCGCCGCAGAAAGCTGAGGACCGCACTGACGGTCCTTGGCGTCATTATCGGTACGGCTTCCATCGTCGTTATGGTTTCCCTCGGCATCGGTTTAAAGGAGATGACGATGGAGCAGTACGCTTCATCCGGCAGCCTTACGAAAATTACGGTAAGCCGGAATTACAGCATGAGCAATACGGAAAATGCAGAGGACAGCTACATTGTGGACGATACGATCAAGCTGTTTTCCAGGCTTGACCATGTGCGGGCGGTGTCGCCGGTTCTCTCCGTCTATGTAAATATGCGCCAGGGGATCTATTCCAGTTCTTCAAGCCTTACGGGATTAAGCCGCGAGGGGCTTGAGGAGATCACACTGGGAAAAGGACGTCTTCCGGACAGCAATGCACAGACGATGGAGCTTGTGATCGGAAACATGGTGCAGAGGGATTTTTATAATTCCAAAACGGGCAGAGGCTATTGGGATACCGGGGAAATGCCGGACGTGGATCTCTACCAGGAGTCCTTTTTTACCACGTTCCAGTCGACGGGCAGCGAGGACAAGAAACAGAAGAAATACATTTTTCCGGCCTGCGGAATGGTAAAAGGGGGGCCGGAAGAGTACAACGAATATTCCTGGGGCATTTATACGGATGTGGAGCTTTTAAAGACGCAGCTTAAGCGTGTTTACGGAAAACAGGCGATCCCGGGACAGCCCACCAATAAAAAGGGAAAGCCATACAGCTACTTTGTCTATGACAATGCTTACGTGTACGTGGATGATATGGAAAACGTCATGAGCGTCCAGAAGGCCATTCAGGACATGGGCTACAACGCGTACAGCAACATGGAGTGGCTGGAGCAGGCCCAGAAACAGACCGACATGATCCAGGCAGTCCTCGGCGGCATCGGCGCCGTGTCCCTGTTTGTAGCGGCCATCGGAATCGCAAACACGATGATGATGTCCATCTACGAGCGGACGAAGGAAATCGGCGTCCTGAAGGTGCTTGGCTGTGCCCTGGGCGACATCCGGAGCATGTTTTTGATGGAAGCCGGTTTCATCGGCTTCATGGGAGGAACCATCGGCCTTGCTTTAAGCTATGGGATTTCCATGATTGTGAACCGGTTTCTGGGCGGAGCCATGATGGGCGTCATGTCAGACGGAGGAATCTCACGAATTCCGCCGTGGCTGTCTGGGGCCGCTGTATTTTTCGCCATTGTCATCGGTATGCTGGCCGGCCTGTTTCCGGCGCTTCGCGCCATGAGGCTTTCGCCTTTAGCCGCGATCCGGAACGAATAAATGGTTGCATCCAGGTGCGAATTTTGATATGATGGAACGGTACGGAGCGACATGCTTCGTGCCGTTTTTTTGAGCCTGAACATAAAAAAAGGCCGGAAAACGTGAAAATCTAATACGTTTGGGGGAGTTTATCTTGAGCGAGAAGACGCGAATCCGTCTGTTTTTCCTGGCATCCATCCTGTTTTGTCTTGGTGCCAACTTTGCACATCCGATCACACCTACGGTCATCCAGAATCTGGGGCTTCACGACTACATGTTTGGCGTTGCCTATGCGGGGATGGCTTCCACGAATTTCCTGTTCTCACCATTCTGGGGAAAAATCAATGTCTACTTATCCAGCAGAAAAACCATGCTGATCGGCGGTGTCGGCTACGCTGTCGGACAGATCTGTTTTGGCCTGGCCCAGACCGAGCTTCAGATTGTGCCGGCGCGAATGATCTCCGGCGCCTTTGCAAGTGCCGTATTCGTCAGCATGCTGACTTACATTGTCAACACGTCAGATGAGGAGAAGCGCGGCGTTTACCTGATTACCTCGGCCACGATCCAGAGTGTGTTCAGCGCCTTCGGCTACTTAATCGGCGGCCTTCTCGGCGAGATTTCCATCGGCCTGACCTTCGGGATCCAGGCAGCGACTCTGGCCGGGAGCGGCCTCATGTTTTATCTCGTCTGCAAGGACGATACGTTAAAATCCATGCGCGAGACGACGCCGGGAAAGCTTATGAAGGAAGCGAACCCGTTCAGTGTCTTTTTTGCAAGCCGCGAATTTATGACGGTGCTTCTTGCGACGATGTTTATCGTCAATGCACTGGCAAACATCGGCTTTACGGCTTACGAGCAGTGCTTTAACTATTACATAAAGGATCAGTTCGGCCTGACATCCGCCTACAACGGAGCCATCAAGGCGGCTGTGGGCTTCATTACCCTGGCGGCCAACGGCACCATCTGCGTGTGGATTGTCAAAAAGACCGACAGCAAGAAGTCGCTCGTCCTCGTGCTGGCGGCGGCCGCGGCGGCGATCTTTTCCGTCATCATGGCACCGGATGTGGCTCTTTTCATGGTGTTAAACCTGGTGTTCTATGCCTTTAATGCCATCAGTGTCCCGGTGATCCAGAACCTGATTGCCCAGGATGCGGAGGGGGAAAAGAGCAATGTAGTCATGGGCTTCTGCAACGCGACAAAGCATCTCGGCGGCATCATCGGCGCTCTGACGGCCGGCTTCGTCTACGGTCTCGGGCCGAAGGTTTCATTTGTATTCGCCGGCATTTCCTTTGCGGCGGCTGCGGCCGGGGTGATCTATTATAATATGAGGTACCGAAAGGAGAGAGGTTAAATGAATTCCTTTATCTACACGATCCCGACAAAAATCTATTTTGGAAAAGGACAGCTGGAACGGCTTCCGGAGATTGTTGGTGAATTCGGGAAAAAGGTGCTGATCGTTTACGGCGGCGGGAGCATCAAAAAGAATGGGATTCTGGAGCAGGCCGTTGGGCTTCTCACGAAGGCCGGCATGAGCTGCGAGGAGCTTTCCGGCGTGGAGCCGAATCCGAGGATTGGTTCCGTGCGGGAGGGCGTTAAGATCTGTCGGGAAAAAGGGATTGAAGTAGTTCTTCCCATCGGCGGCGGCTCGTCCATCGACTGCGCCAAGGTGGTGGCGGCCGGGGCCTGCTATGACGGTGATCCCTGGGATCTGGTGCTGGACGGAAAGAAGATTGAAAAGGCGCTCCCGATTGTCTCGGTGCTGACGCTGGCGGCAACGGGTTCCGAGATGGACACGTCTGCCGTGATTTCCGACATGGAAAAGGGGGACAAGCTTGGGACAAAGAGCGAGTGGATGCGCCCAAAGGCATCGGTTCTGGATCCGTCCTTTACGGTGACCGTAAACGCCTGGCACACGGCAGCCGGGACGGCCGATATCATGTCCCATATTTTTGAGGCGTATTTTTCCAACACGGAGGGCTATATGCAGGATCGAATGGCCGAAGGGCTTTTAAAGACCTGCATTGAATTCGGCGTAAAGGCTGTGGAGGAGCCGGATAATTACGAGGCCAGGGCCAACCTCATGTGGGCCAGCAGCTGGGCCATCAATGACTTTTTGAAGCTGGGAAAGGAAGTGCCCTGGTCGGTGCATCCGATGGAGCATGAGCTTTCCGCTTACTACGATATCACCCATGGAGCCGGCCTTGCGATTCTGACGCCCCACTGGATGCGCCATGTGCTCGATGACCGCACCGTGTCCAAATTCCGTACCTACGGCGTGAACGTATGGGGCATTTCGCCGGAGCTGGAGGCCCATGAGGCAGCGAATCTGGCTATCGAAAAAACGGCAGACTATTTTAAGAGACTGGGTCTTCCGTCCAGGCTTTCGGAGATGGGCATCGGCAGGGAGAAGTTTGCCCTGATGGCCGGGAAGGCGGCGAAGCGCCTGAAAGGGGCGTATAAGGAGATGTCCGCGGAAGAGATCGTGCAGATTTTTGAAGAGGCGCTGTAAAAAGACAGGCGCCGCAGCTTGTCATAAAAGGAGGGTATTGCCATGAATGTACTGGATCACGAAAAGCTTCACCAGAAATATTTCGAGGAGATGACACGGATTCCCCACGGTTCTTACCATGAGGAACAGTACGCCGATTACCTGGAGGCCTTTGCCAAGGAGCACGGGCTTTCCTATGTGCGCGACAATATGAATAACGTGATTATCTATAAGCCGGCGTCCAAGGGCTATGAGGGACACGGGGCTGTGATTCTTCAGGCCCACACGGACATGGTCTGTGAAAAGAATAACGGCTGCGCTCATGATTTTGAAAAGGATCCGCTTAAGCTTTACATCGAGGACGGGATTCTCCGTGCGGAGGGGACGACCCTCGGAGCCGACGACGGCACCGGCTGCGCCTACATGCTGGCGCTTCTCGCCTCCGACGAGCCGCATCCGCCGCTGGAATGTGTGTTCACGGTTCAGGAGGAAGTCGGCTTAATCGGCGCTTTTGCTTTAAAGAGCGAGTATTTTAAGGGAAAACGGTATGTGAATCTGGACTTCGGCGGCCATGGGATCGGCACCTGCATCACCAGCGCCGGCGGCGAGATGATTGACTTAAAAAAGAATGTGGAATTGGAGACGGCCAATGTGCCGGCGTACCGGCTTTTCGTCACGGGGCTTCGCGGCGGCCACTCCGGCGGCTGTATCGCCATGGAGCTTGGGAACGCCCTGAAAGTCGCAGGGCGGATCCTGAATGCAGTGAAAGAAGTGGCTCCGGTGCGGATCGGCGCACTCTGCGGCGGTGAAAAGAGCAACGCCATCCCGCGGGAATGCGAGGCCATTTTCGCCTGCGCCGGGAGCGAGGCAGAGATCCGGAAGGCCGCAGAGGAGATGTCTGCAAAGATTAAGAAGGAGCTGCGTGCTCAGGAGCCGGGGCTTTCCATCGAGCTTGAGGCGTGTAACGCCGGGACGCTCCTTTCCGAGGCACAGAGCGATGAGATCCTTAAGATGTTCCTTCTGTTCCCAACCGGCGTCCGCCATATGAGCGTTGAGATTGAGGCGCTTCCGACAGCCTCGGAAAATCTGGCGGCAGTGCGGCTGGAAAACGGAAGCCTTGTGTTTAAATATTCCCTGCGGGCCGAAAAGATGTCCCTGCGGGATGAGATGGAGGCAGAGCTTCTGGCCCTCGCCGGGCTTTTCGGCATGGAGGCCGAGGTATCCAGCCGGTATCCGGCCTGGGAGTTTAATCCGTCTTCGGCCATGCGGGAGACCTTGACGCGCGTCTACAAGGAGCACAGGGGGACAGAGATGGAGCTTTTAGCCACCCATGGCGGCCTGGAATGCGGCGTGTTCTGCGACATGATTCCGGGGCTCGATGTGGTGACATTGGGGCCGGAGACCGACGGGGCTCATACGCCGAAGGAGCAGATGAACCTGGAATCATTTGACAAGACGTATGATCTTTTGAAGGCATTTTTAAAGGAACTGTAACCAGCAGGTTACGGAAAGAGGCATGGAAGCGGCCTGGCGGGGAGATTCTTCGCCAGGCCGTTTCCACGTTCTTTGCAGGTGCGGCCATGCCCTGCCGCAAATAAAAATGTTGTAAAAGCACTTGAAATAGCGCCGCCGCATAAGATAGATTAACGAATGCTTAAGGTGGCTTTCTTTGAAGACTTTTCCACAACCATTAACCGCACGGGAAGAGAGAGAGTACCTGGAACGATACAAAGAGGGTGACCAAGAAGCGAGGGCCATACTGATACAGCGGAACATGCGGCTTGTGGCGCATGTCATCAAAAAGTACCAGGGAACCGACTATGATATGGAAGACCTTTTGTCCGTGGGCACCATCGGCTTAATCAAGGCAGTCAACACGTTCCGGATGGATAAGGGTTCCCGTCTTGCCACCTATGCGGCCAAATGTGTAGAAAATGCTATGCAGACGGAGTGGCCCGCCGCGCGGCGTCTTCGGTTTTTTCAAGGAGGGAAAGCTTTTCAGAAACAGGGCAGGAGAGCAGGTTCAGGCGGCGGATCACGGCGCGGGCATGGATTTCGGCGGCGAGGCGGGAAAGTTCCCGTCTTTTTTCTTCGCTTTCGGGAAAGACAAGGATAATCTGCATACAAAATACCTCGGGGAGTCTCACCTTTATGTATGTGAGGCTCCCTGTCCCATATGCCGGCACCTTCTGTTATTTTTCTGGATGCGGCCGTATAAAATGGGAAGGAAGGGACAAAAAGAGGCGGTTTCTTGAAGCAGATTGTAATCTATTCCAGAAAGTCGAAATTTACGGGAAAGGGAGAGAGCATCGAAAATCAGATTGAAATGTGCCGCCAGTATATCCGGCTCCATTACGGCGTAGAGGCGGCCGATCAGGCAGTTGTCTACGAGGACGAGGGCTTTTCCGGCGGGAACCTGGAGCGGCCCCAGTTTAAAAAGATGATGGAGCAGCTGAAAGAGGGCGCGTTCCAGGCGGTAGTGGTCTACCGGCTGGATCGGATCAGCCGCAACATCGGGGATTTTGCAGGCCTTATCGAGCGCCTCGGAGAGCTTCATGTGGATTTTGTATCCATAAAAGAGCAGTTTGACACGTCTTCGCCCATGGGCCGCGCCATGATGTTCATTTCCTCCGTGTTTTCCCAGCTTGAGCGGGAAACCATTGCGGAGCGAATCCGCGACAACATGCAGGAGCTGGCAAAGACGGGACGGTGGTTGGGCGGTACGACGCCGACCGGCTTTTGCTCGAAAGCCTATGAAACGGTGAATGCGGATGGCAGGACGAAAAAGGCATGCCGCCTGGAGGGGCTCCCGGAGGAACTGGAGATTGTAAAGACGGTCTATCAGGAGTTTCTAAGGACAGGTTCCCTGTCCGGGGCGGAAGCGGCGCTTCTAACGCAGGGAATCCGGACGAAAAACGGCCGCGCCTTTTCCCGGTTCGCGGTGAAGGCCATTCTTTCCAACCCCGTCTATGCAAAGGCTGATGAGGCCGTATGGCAGTATTTTAAGAGCCAGGGGGCCGAGGTTTTTTCGGAGCATGGGGAATTTGACGGGAGGCATGGCGTCATGGCTTATAACCGCTCCCTCCAGAGGCCTGGAAAAGCCCATAGGGAACGGCCGGAGAAGGAATGGATTGTAGCAGTGGGAGGCCATGAAGGGCTGATAGAAGGGGAGACCTGGGTGCGTGTCCAGGAGATGCTTTTAAGGAACGGCAAAAAAAGCTACCGCAGGCCGAAAAGCCATGAGGCCCTGCTTTCGGGATTGTTGTACTGCGGCGGCTGCAAGAGCCGGATGCGGCCCAAGGGCTCCGGGAGGAAACGGGAAGATGGGACAGCGATGTATTCATATTTATGCATAAATAGAGAAAAGAGCCGAGGCGCCCTCTGCCAGATGAAGAATCCGGACGGGAACCGGCTCGATCAGGCGGCGTCCGAAAGTCTTTCCCAGCTTCCCGAGGATGTGGCCGCATTTTGTACTTACCTGGAGACAGAACGGAAGGCCCTATTAAAAGAACAGAGGAAAAGGAAGGCGAAAAAGGACGGAACGCGCGAAGAAAAGGCAGGACGGCAGCCGGAAACCGCGGCGGAGTCCGTTTCGGGAGAGCCCCGGCTTACGGCCGGGGAGCTTTCCTCGTTCCCGTTCGTGTTCCGGCAGATGACGCCGGAGGAGAAGCGGGAGGCTTTTCGGAGCCTTACGGAGCAGGTAATCTGGGACGGGGAAACGGCGCGGATAATTTTAAAGGGAGCGGAACGTGAATATTTATAAAAAGCGCTTGCATATTTATACTTTATATATTATAATTATGCAAAATCAACCACAGGAAAGGAGAGCGGGATGAAACCGAACGTATATATAGACGGCCGGGAAGGGACGACAGGCCTTCAGATCTATGAAAGGCTCCAGGCCAGAGACGATATTGAGCTTCTTTTGATCGAAGAAGAAAAAAGAAAGGATCCGGAGGAGAGAAAGAAGTTTTTGAATGCGGCTGATCTTGTGTTCTTATGCCTTCCCGATGCGGCGGCAAAGGAGGCAGTGGCGCTTTTGGAGAATCCGCACACGCGCGTCATCGACGCGTCCACGGCACACCGTGTGATGCCCGGCTGGAGCTATGGCCTTCCGGAGCTTTCGGGGGCTCATGAAGCGGCCATCAAAAACTCTGCCCGCGTTGCAAACCCCGGCTGCCATGCCACAGGCTTTATCGCGTCCGTCTATCCCCTGACGGCCTCGGGGCTGCTCCCAAAAGAGCTCCCGGTGACAGCATTTTCCCTGACCGGGTATTCCGGCGGCGGAAAGAAGATGATTGCGGAATATGAAGCGGCGGACGTTCCGCCTTTATACGGGACGCCGAGGCTTTACGGCCTTAATTTAAAGCATAAACACCTGGCCGAGATGAAGGCGGTCTGCGGTCTGGAAAATCCGCCGGTTTTCTGCCCGGTGGTGGATGACTATTACGCGGGAATGGCCGTCACGGTCATGCTTTCCAACAGCCAGCTGAAAGGGACGCCGTCGGCCAAGGACATCTGGGAGTGCCTGGCGGCCCATTATGAGGGAAAGAAACTGATAAATGTCCATCCCTTCGGATACGAAGAGCCGATGATTGCGGCGGGCACCATGGAGGGAAAGGACAATTTAAAACTGATTGTAAACGGCCATGAAAACCAGACCATTATTACGGCACTGTTTGACAACCTGGGGAAAGGGGCGTCAGGAGCAGCCGTCCAGAACATGAATTTGATGCTCGGCTTTGACGAAACAGCCGGCTTAACCATCGGGGAGGGAGTAAATCCATGAGAGAATGTGAAGGCGGTGTCTGCGCGGCGGCCGGCTTTCAGGCCGGGGCCGTCCTTAGCGGTATCAAAAAAGGAAGAGAGAAAGAGGATGTGGCCGTGATCGTTTCGGACTGCCTCTGTGCGGCGGCCGGTGTCTACACGACGAACCGCGTGAAGGCGGCGCCGGTCTTGTTTACACGGATGGCTTTAAAGGGCGGTACGGCCAGAGCCATCATCGCAAATTCGGGAAACGCCAACGCCTGTGCGCCGGACGGCATGGAAAACGCCGTGCGGGAAGCGAAGGCGGCGGCGGCCGTCCTGGGAATTCCGGCAGAGCAGGTGCTTGTGGCCTCGACGGGCGTCATCGGCCAGAGGCTTCCGGTGGAATGCATTGAGACGGCGCTCCCAGGCATCACTTTATCTTACGACGGAAGCGGGGCAGCAGCCAGAGCCATCATGACGACGGACACGAAGGAGAAGACGGCGGCCGTCCAGTTTACGGCCGGAGGGAAGACCTGCCGTCTTGGCGGGATCTGCAAGGGCTCCGGCATGATCCATCCCAACATGGGAACCATGCTGGCCTTCATTACGACGGACTGCGCCATCGCCCAGCCGCTTTTGAGCAAGGCCCTCAAAAAGACCGTAAAGCGGACGTTCAACCGGGTGACAGTGGACGGGGACACGTCCACCAACGACATGTGCCTGGTTCTTGCAAACGGCATGGCAGGAAACACGGAGATTGCCGAAGAGAATGAAGACTATGAGAGCTTCCTTCAGGCGCTTCACTTCGTCATGGAAACGCTGGCAAAGAAAATTGCGGCCGACGGCGAAGGGGCGGAACGGCTCATGACCTGCACCGTTTCCGGAGCCAGGGACGAGGACACGGCAGAGGCACTCGCACGGGCGGTCTGCGGCTCCAGCCTCGTGAAGGCGGCCATGTTCGGCGGCGACGCCAACTGGGGACGCGTGCTCTGCGCCATGGGGTATTCAGGCGCGGAATTTGATACGGAAGAGGTGGAAGTGGAGTTTTCCTCTTCCAAGGGAACGGTTCTCGTCTGCCGCGACGGAAAAGGCGTGGATTTTTCCGAGGAGCTGGCGGCTAAAATCTTAAAAGAGGACTCGGTGGAGATTCTTGTGACGCTAAAAGAAGGAGCTGGGACGGCCTCCTGCTGGGGCTGTGACCTGACTTATGAATATGTAAAAATCAATGGGGAGTATCGGACATGACAAATTTGAATCCGGAAATCAGAGCCGGTATCCTGGTGGAGGCGCTTCCTTACATCCAGGAATATGCCGGGAAAATCATTGTGGTAAAATACGGCGGCAACGCCATGATCAATGAAGAATTAAAGCAGGCGGTGATCCGCGACATCGTCCTTTTAAATCTCGTCGGTGTCCGCGTGGTGCTTGTCCACGGCGGCGGCCCGGAGATTTCGGAGCTTTTAAAGAAGACGGGAAAGGAATCGAAGTTCGTCAAGGGCCTGCGCTACACGGACGAGGAAGTCATGGACGCCGTTCAGATGGTGCTCTGCGGCAAGGTCAATAAAAACCTCGTGGGGCTTTTGGATAAGGCAGGCGGTAAAGGCGTCGGCTTATCCGGCATGGACGGCGGCCTGTTCCAGGCAGTGCGGCTTACGGATCCTGACGGCACGGATTACGGATATGTGGGAGACATCGTAAAGGTCAACGAAAAAATCGTCCTGGATCTTTTAGAAAAGGGCTATATCCCGGTGGTGTCATCGGTGGCCGCAGGTCTCGACGACGACACCAATTACAACATCAACGCCGACACGGCAGCAGAGAAGCTGGCCGTGGCGCTGAGGGCGAAGAAGTTGATTCTCCTTACGGATGTCCGCGGGCTTATGCGGGACCCGAAGGACGACAGCACGCTGATCCCGAAATTAAAGGTATCCGAGGTGCCTGCGTTAATCCGGGAGGGCGTCATCACCGGCGGCATGATCCCGAAGGTGGACTGCTGCGTGGAAGCCGTAAGGCAGGGCGTAGAGCGCGCCAACATCCAGGACGGCCGCGTGCCCCACTCGATTTTAATCGAGCTTCTGAGCCAGGACGGCGTCGGGACGATGTTTTGTTAGGAGGGAAAGAGAAACATGACAGCCAAAGAGATCATGGAAAAGGACAGTCAATTTCTGATGCATACCTACGGCCGCTTCGAGGTTGTCCTCGATCACGGGGAAGGTGCGGCACTGTGGGATGTGAACGGGAAAAAATATATTGATATGAACTCCGGCATCGGCGTAAGCTGCCTGGGGCATAATAACGAGGCGCTGCTTTCTGCCATCGGGGAGCAGGCGAAAAAGCTGATTCACGTATCGAATCTTTACTATACGGAGCCGATGACGGAGGCGGCGGAGCTTCTTATAAAGGCGGCCGGGATGGAGCGGGTCTTCTTTGCAAATTCCGGCGCCGAGGCCAACGAGGGAGCCATCAAGCTTGCGAGAAAGTATGCCCATGACAAATACGGGGATAAAAGAAGCGGTATTGTGACGTTAAAGCAGTCCTTCCATGGGCGGACAATCACCACCTTAAAGGCCACGGGGCAGGAGAAATTCCATCAGCATTTCTTCCCGTTTACGGAGGGCTTTGTCTATGCGGAGGCGGGAAACCTTGAGGACGTGAAAGCGAAGGCGAAGGACGGCTGCTGCGCCGTGCTTTTGGAGATGATTCAGGGCGAGGGCGGCGTCCTGCCGTTAGATCCGGAGTTTGTAAAGGGCGTGGAGGCCTTCTGTAAGGAAGAGGATCTTCTTCTTATCGTCGACGAAGTGCAGACCGGCATCGGCCGCACCGGAACCATGTTCTGCTTTGAGCAGTACGGGATCCATCCGAATGTGGTGACGGCGGCGAAGGGACTTGGCGGCGGCCTGCCCATCGGGGCTGTCCTGGCAGATGCGTCCTGCGCGGATGTTTTAGGGCCGGGGAGCCACGGTTCCACCTTCGGCGCGAACCCACTCTGCTGTGCGGCCGCGAAAGCCGTGCTTACGGAGGTGAACCGGCCGGAATTCCTGGCAGCCGTGAAGGAAAAAGGCGAGTACATCAAAGCGGCCGTTAAGGCCATGAATTCCCCGCTTGTGAAAGACGTCCGCGGCATGGGGCTTATGATTGGAATCGCCGTGCCGGAGTCCGAGAGAGGGCGTCTTGTGGGAGAAATGATTGAGAAAGGCGTGCTGGTTTTGACAGCCGGCGCAGATACCATACGGCTTCTTCCGCCGCTTGTGATTACAAAGGAAGAGATTGACGAGGCATTGGGAGTGATGAAGGAGGTACTTGCAAAATGAAGCATCTTTTAAAGCTTTTGGATCTGTCATCGGAGGAGCTGATCTCGCTTCTTGACCTGGCAGACCAGTTAAAATATGAGCAGAAGCATGGGATCCCCCACAGGCATTTGGCGGGAAAGACCCTGGCCATGATTTTTGAGAAGGCATCGACACGCACCCGCGTTTCCTTTGAAACGGGCATGTACCAGCTTGGCGGCCATGCGCTGTTCCTTTCGGCAAAGGAGATGCAGATCGGCCGCGGCGAGCCGGTACAGGATACGGCCCGCGTTCTGTCCCGCTATGTGGACGGGATCATGATCCGCACCTTCCGTCAGGAGGAAGTGGAAGATCTGGCAAAATACGGTTCGATCCCCGTCATTAACGGGCTCACGGATTTCTGCCATCCCTGTCAGGTACTGGCAGACCTGATGACGGTCCGGGAGAAGTTTGGCTCCTTTAAGGGATTAAAGCTCTGCTACATCGGCGACGGGAACAACATGGCAAACTCCCTGATTGTCGGCGGCTTAAAGGCCGGGATGCAGGTGGCATGCGCGTCTCCCAAGGGGTACCAGCCGGATCCGGCAGTTCTCGAGTTTGCAGCGGGCATGGAGGGCTTTGAACTTTATGAGGATCCGAAGGAAGCCGTAAAGGGCGCTGACGTGGTCGTCACCGACACCTGGGCCTCCATGGGACAGGAGGAAGAAAAAGCTGTGCGTGCCAAGGCGTTCCAGGGATATCAGGTCAATCACGATCTGATGGCGCTTGCGGCACCGGGCGCCATTGTGCTTCACTGCCTTCCGGCGTACCGCGGGCAGGAGATCACCGACGAGACGTTTGAAGAGCATGCTGCGGAAATTTTTGAGGAGGCGGAGAACCGGCTCCATGTCCAGAAAGCCGTCATGGTGCGGCTCATGAAGGGATAAAGACGGAAAAAGCCGTTTTGTATGGATAGCAAATGAAATCCTGATGCTGTTTCGGGCGGGGAAAAAATATTCCAAGGATGTGTCGATCTATGAGCCCATCGGGACGGATAAGGACGGGGAGACCGTAAGCCTCGTGGACGTTCTGGAGGTGGACGAAAAGGAGGCCCTGGACAGCATTATTTTAAAGCAGGATATCCAGATGCTGTATGAGGTGTATGAAAGGGATTTAAAGGACACGGAAAAGACGGTTCTCCGGATGCGGTACGGTCTTCTGGGCTCGAAGGAATACACCCAGAGGGAGATTGCCGCAAAGCTCGGGATCTCCCGCTCCTATGTGAGCCGCATCGAAAAACGGGCCGTGGAGAAGATACGGGCAGAGTTTGAAAAACATGGATGAAGAAAACAGGGATAAGCAGGGATGCCGGCCGGGGTAAGAGGCCGGAGGGGCTGCGGATCCCTGTTTTTGTTTGCAATCCCCCACAAAATATAGTAATATCTAATATAGAAGAAACCAATCCCAAAACAGGAGGATACTATGCAGTTAGGAATCAGATTACACGATGTCAATACAGACTTGGCTCCGGAGTTTCAGACCCTTGAGAGCCGGGCAGAGAAAGCAGGAGAGGAGGGCTTTTCCTGTGTACATCTGGCGTTTTCCAAGGTGATGAAAGGGATCACCTTCGACGCCTGCGCCTTAAACGAAGGCCTGGCCAGATACACAAAGCGGGTGCTTGATAAAAACGGCCTGGATCTGGCCGTTTTAGGATGTTACTTAAACCTGGCCCATCCCGACCCGGAAAAGCTTAAGGAGATCCAGGGGAAATACTATGCCCATCTGCGGCTGGCTTCCCTGATGGACGCCTGCGTCATGGGGACAGAGACAGGAGCGCCGAACCCGGAGTACAAGCTGGATGCCAACACCCACACCGAAGAGGCGCTTGAGACGTTCATCCGCGGCCTGGAGCCGGTGGTGGAGTGTGCGGAACACTACGGCGTCACCATGGCCATCGAGCCGGTCTGGAACCACATTGTCTACAACGCGGACCGGGCGCTCCAGGTGTTAAAATCCATCGGGAGCCATAACCTGCGGATCATCCTGGATCCGGTGAACCTTCTGTATCCGGGAAATGTGGACGAGAAAGAGGCCGTCTTCGGCGACGCCATGGAAAAGCTGGCTGACTACATCGCCGTTGTCCACTTAAAGGATTATGTGGTGGAGGACGGGAAAATGAAGAGCATTGCCGCCGGAACCGGAGACATGGATTATAAGGAGATCCTGCGGTTCATGAAGGCGAGAAAGCCCTACATCTATGCCACACTGGAAAACACCGTAAACAGCAACGCGGAGAGCTCCAGGGAATTTTTGGAGAAGCTTTACGCCGAACTGTAAGTCCGCCATACTTGTACATACGGCAAAAAACGGCCGGGGCATGTTTCCGATCATGTCTCCGGCCGCCTGTCATTATTCCGAAAGGGTTCTGGCCCATTTCACCCGCCCGTCTATGGCAGGGCGTTCATAAAACCTGGCTGTCTTGTCCCGCTCCGTATCGTTCCACTTGTCAAAGCCAAGGGGCGAGATGTGGGCTTCATAGGTGCAGCCGTCGAACACGCAGAGCCCAAAGTCCCGCCAGGGGCGCGCAAGGAAGATACTTCCCGGCTCGACGCCGTCTTCCATGGTGAAGCGGCAGTTCTTAAAAAGAAAGCCCTTTTCCTGGCTTAAAGCATGGGCCGGGGCAGCCACATAGCCGCAGTTCCTCGCGTCCTTTAAAGAACGCAGCTCACAATTTTCAAAGACGGCCTCGCCGCAGCCGAAGATAAAATCGACGGTGCCCTCGATCAGGCAGTCAAGAAACGTCTGCCGGCACATGATGTCTTTCCTTAAAGGATCCGAAAGGAAGCCGTCGTAGCGCTCGATGAGATCTTTGGGAAGCGGCCCCAAAAACAGCGTATCCTGGGTGGAAGAGAGGGTGCAGCGTTCCATCCGGAAATTGTCCCCGTAAACGGTCAAAGCCACTTCCTGCCCCTTGGTTTCCGGCGTCAGGGAATCGTTGATGATGGACAAATCCGTCATGGTAATATGGTCGGCGCAGACCGCCATGGTCCAGGTGCGGAACGTGTTGTACTCGACGCCCTTTTCATCCAGCTTGTTTGCGTAGTCGTCCCAGAGGATCCTGGTCTTTGAGGCGCCGGCTCCGCGGATCGTAAGATTCGGCGTCCGGATCATGGTTTTTATGCGGTAATCGCCCTCTGCCAGCTCGATCACGCTCCCCGGCTGGACAGAATCGAACACGTCCTGAAGATTTTCGTTTGGAAAAACCAGCATGAAATTGGTACCTCCTGATGTGAATTGTATGATAAGCGGCTCATGGCCGCAAAAAAGCCGGAAAACTCCGGACGGTGTGATTATAACAGCATGCATATTAAAAGGAAAGGCTGCATGCCAAATAAATCCGTTTTGTGCATAAAGCGAACACCTTTACCCATGTACGGTGAAAACATCGTCATTTATAATAAAACCAGTTTGACAAACACAGTCTTATTCATCATTTTATCCAAAGGAACCCTATGAAAAAACAGCGAACTTTCCAGGAATACCGTACCATGGACCTGGCTCTTTTTGGGCTTATGCTGGCGGTATTTGAGTTTATTATCATAAAGGTATCAAACAGCAGTTTCTTTTACGACCAGCCCTTTACCGTATCCCTGGCAGGAGCCCTGACGGCGATTGTCTATATGCGGTGGGGCGCGTGGGGCGGCTTTGAGGCGGCCCTGGCAGGTTTTATTTACTGCTTCTTTTCCGGAGCCACGGTCAACCAGTTCATGATTTATATCGCGGGGAACCTGTTTTCCCTGCCGGCCGTCCTTCTTTTGGAAAAGCTTGGCTATGAGCGTGTCCGGAACGCCCAGTGGTACCTGGCGTTTCCGCTTCTCGTGATTCTCCTGATGCAGGCGGGACGAGCTGTTGTGGCGCTTCTTCTCGGGGCAGCGCCCACCGGGATCCTGGGATTTTTCACGACGGATGCCCTGTCAGACCTGTTCACCGTGCTGATCGTCTGGATCACGAAACGTCTGGACGGGATTTATGAAAACCAGAAGCACTATCTTCTCCGTGTCCATAAGGAAGAAAAGGAGAAGAGAGGGCAGTCCTATTAAATATGAAAGTAAATGGGGAGCTGGCAGATGCCTTCGCCCCAATACCTGGCAGAGATCGGGGGAGGTCTTTGCAGATACATAAAAAGGAGGCAATGTTATGAAAGTAAAGGCGGCGGATTTTCTTATCTATGACAAGGAAACGGGAACCTATCGGGAAAATCCGGAACAGGCCGTCCGTGATGACGTAGAGAAACACTATTGGCTTCACGTCGGCCGCACCATTGCAAAAGACTGGCGACTGTACCTGATGCTGGTACCGATGCTGCTGGTATTCTTGTTCTGGCGCTACTTCCCGATGTACGAGCTGCTCGGATGCTTTAAGGTATCGGACAGCGTACTTCCCGTATCGGAACAGCTCTTTTCCGGCTTTTCCTATTTTAAGCGTCTTCTGATCGGCGGCGACAGCCTGTCCGTCGAGTTCTGGAGAGCAATGCGGAACACCTTCCTTCTGAGCTTCTACGGGCTCCTGTTCGGCTTCCCGATGCCGATTGTCCTGGCGCTGTTCTTCAACGAGATCCGTTCCAACGGCGCAAGAAGCGTTTACCAGGTGCTTACCTACCTGCCGAAGTTCATGTCGACGGTCGTTATGACCTCCCTTGTGACGATGCTTGTAAAGCAGGGCTCCCTGACATCCAACATGGGTATCGTGAGCCAGGCGCTTGCAAGCCTCGGGCTGATCTCTCAGGATGTGGCAAACGCAGGCCTTTTGAACAACCCGGTATTCTTCCGTTCCATCTACCAGATCAGCGGCATCTGGGAGAGCGCAGGCTATGACAGCATCGTATTCTTCGCTGCGATCATCGCCATCTCGCCCACCAGCTATGAGGCCGCACAGATCGACGGCGCTGACAAATGGGCGCAGATGCGGTATGTGGTGCTCCCCAGTATCCTGTCCACAATCGTAATCATGCTGATTACCCGTATCGGTTCCCTTTTGAACATCGGATACGAGAAGGTATTGCTTCTGTACAACGCCAATACGTATGTAACGGCTGATGTGGTTTCCACCTTTGCAAGCCGGAACGGTCTTGGAACCGGCGCCGGTACCGGCATAGCGGCGGCGGCCGAGATGATGAATAACGTCATCGGTATGCTGCTTGTCATCGGAGCCAATACCATAGCGCGGAAAGCGTCTAACACATCGCTGTATTAGGAGGCGTTATGAAAAGAAAGCTAGAAATTTCCGAATTGATTTTTAAAATTATCAGCTACACACTGCTGACGGTGTTTGCCCTCTGCTGCCTGTACCCGTTCGTATATGCGGTATCCGCCTCCATAAGCGGAAGGGCGGCAGTGGACTACGGCGAGGTTGTCCTTTTTCCGAAGGATATCCAGTTTGACGCCTTCAAGAGAATGTTCAATGACAACATTTTCTGGAATTCCTATTCCAACACCTTGTTTTTAACCCTTTACGGAACCATCTGGGCCATGGGCGTGGCAATCCTCGGCGCATACGCGCTTTCCAAAAAGAGGCTTTTGTTCCGGAAGACCTTCAACTTTTTCCTGGTCTTCACCATGTGGTTCTCGGCAGGTATCGTTCCCCAGTACCTGAACTACCTGGCGACCAAGGCCGTGTTTAATTCCGTAGGTATCATGGACGACAAGTGGCTTGTTGTCATTGCCATGGGTATGGCGGCCATGAACATCATCCTTTTAAGGAACGCCTTTGAGGGCGTGCCCTCAGAGATCGAGGAGGCGGCCATCGTTGACGGCGCCACCGAGTTCCAGGTATTAAGCAAAGTGTACATTCCAATGAGCAAGTCGACCATTGCGACCGTGGCGCTGTTCTTCGCAATTTCCCGCTGGAACGGCTACTTCTGGGCGCGGCAGATGATCTCCAACACAAACGAGCATCCGCTTCAGGTATTCATCCGGCTGAAACTGGAACAGTACACAGACCCCGAGCAAATGGCAGGCTGGAATGAGATCTATTCTTCAGACTCCGTGATCTACGCGCTGATCGTATGTTCCATCATTCCGATCCTGATCATTTATCCTTTCATCCAGAAGTACTTTGCAAAAGGTACCAACGTCGGCGGTGTAAAGGAATAATAAAACGTCTTTCAAAAAAGGAGGAGACATATGAAAAAAAGAGCTTTAACGGCCCTTCTTCTGGCAGCTTCCATGACAGGAACGCTGGCAGGCTGCGGCCCCAAGGTTGTTGTTTCTGACGGAGGCGGAAGCACATCGGCTGCTGCTTCTGAAACAACTGCATCTTCTGACGGGACATCCACAGAGACGTCCGCTGCTGCGGAAGAAACCACAGGAGACCTGTCCTTTGCACAGGGAACCGTGCTTCGCATGGCAACTGGTTACAACAGTTCCAAGACAGGCCTGTTCTTCGACGCAGAGACGGCCGGCGAGGGCATTACCCTTGCAGACGGCAATACCTACAACGCAGGCGACTTAAAGCCAACCTGGGTTGAGGTGGAGAAAGAGCTTGGCATGGTATTTGAGGACAAGTACCAGGGCAACAGCGCAACAAAGGAATTTGAATACTGGAAAGAGCAGCTTGACCAGGTAGACATGGTAAGCGGTACGGCTTTAACCCTTACCGAGTACGGCGAGGCCGGAAGCCTTGTGAACATCGGTGAGTATCTGGATCAGATGCCGAACTTCAAGGCTTACCTTGAAAAGAACCCGATTGTCCGCCTGTCCATCACCGGAAACACCGACACAGGCGCCATCTACTTCAGCCCCTACTTTGGCGGTGTAAACGACATCGAGCGTATGCCGCTTATGCGTACCGACTGGGTACAGAAGCTTCTGGACGGCGAAGGCGAGTTCACCGCAGATGCCAGCAAAGAACTGGCAGCCGCTGTTTATGAGCCCTACATGCCGACATCCGGCAAGGTGGAGATTGACGTTGTGACCGAGGACGGCACGGCAGTTGAGACCATCACAAAGGATTACGACACCGCAGGCAACATCGTTGAGAAGATGAATGCTGCCGGCACCATCGACGGCGTAACGGCTGTCAACATGCTGCGTCAGTACATCGACGAGGCATACAACGGATACTACGGCACGAACCGTTCCAACCTGTACATCGGACAGAACGCTGCATGGGATGCTGACGAGTTAGTCGCCCTGCTTCGCTGCGTTGTTTCCAACCCGCAGACCTTAAACGGCACCGATTCCGTACAGGGCCTGTTCTCCCGTGAGGACGACAACAACCAGCGCCGTGTGGATATGTTCCGCTTCACCGGCACACTGTTCGGCGTAAGAGGTCTTGAGTCCCGTCAGGATTACCTGTATGTGGATGCGGACGGCAGCTTAAAGGATGCACGTCAGCAGGTTGCCACCTATGAGGCACTTGACCGCATGCACGCAATGGTACAGGAAGGTCTGATCTCCGAGGCATATGTAAACGCTTCCGCAGAGAGCTCCTCTACATACCTGGAGAACGACATGGGCTTCATGCACTATGACTACAACCAGACACAGACCATCTTAAACAACACGAAGCTTCAGGAAGGCGAGAAGTACATGGCAGTCATGGTTCCGGTTGCCCGCTGGTATGACGGAACAAGCGATGACGGCGTTTACATGCGGTTTACCGAGTCCTGGAGATCTGTTAAGACAGACGGATGGGCCATCTCCAAGGCAGGTGTCGGCGACGATCAGGATAAGCTCAACGCAGCATTAAGCCTCATCGACTTTGCTTACACCGATAAGGGTATGATCCTTATGAGCTATGGCCCGGATGCTTTCATCAAGACAAACGACGACGGAAGCTATGTAACCTTCAACTTCAACGGCGAAGAAATGCCGGTAATCGCAGACGCTACCTACGAGGAGCTCTGGGATAAGGCACAGGGCAACTACACCAACTACGCACGCTACTACCTTGGCTCCACTCTTTCCTTCGCAAAGAGCCAGGCCTTCGAGTATCAGTGTACAAGTGAGGTAGGAAAAGAGGGCGCAGGCCACATTTCCAACGCCATCGCTCTCGGCACCATCAAACACGTAGAGCTGGCTGTTGCCGACAACAGCTGGTACACCTCCACTCCGACCGTTCTTCCGAACACGAAGAGTGAGAACGACATGATCAGCGGCTACACAGACCTTACCAACAAGTTCTCCCAGAACAAGGACGGCGACAACATGCTGGTAAACATCATCGTAAACGGCTACACCGAAGAAGGTATGTCCAATGCTGAGGAAGCAGCAGCGGCAGTTGCTGATACCATGAACGGCAAGCAGTACATCACCTTAAAGAACGATGCTTGGAATCGTCTTGTAACCTACTATCAGTCTTTACAGTAACCTGCTGACATCAGATTTCATGAATTATAAAAAAAGTTATCAGACCGTTTCCCTGCCCGGAGCTTTCCGGGCGGGGCAGGCGGTTTCAATGGAACGGGGAGGTCATCATGTATAAAAAGCAGTTGACTGCACAAAAAATCATTTGCCTTGCGGCGATCATCGTCAGTGCGGTGGTGTTCATATATTCACTCGGCATCATGACCGACCTGTATGATACCCTGTACAGCACCATGAGAAATACCAATGACCCGACGCAGACGGATGTGCCGGGCTCTATCGTCTACTACAATATGCAGGGTTTTAACGGTGCATTTTTGAATGCGAGCATCGGTCTGCTTCTGCTGTCATTGCTTCTTATCATTACAAACACCAATGTGCGCCGGAAATACTACATCGGCAATTACGTTTCCGTCGGCCTGTTTGCGGCCGCAAGCGTGGCGATTACCGTGTGGGCGCATGGGCAGATCGAAGCCTATAAGGCACAGTTTTTACAGGTGGATTTTGAGGCACTGAAGGAGCATGCGGAAATGTGGAATACGGCATATACCGAATCTACCTTCTGGTTTGACGTGCATTATCTGATTTTCGGCCTGCTGCTTCTTGTGGCGGCAGCGTTAATTGCAAACGTATTCTGGAAACGAAAACTGATGAAAGAGGAACAGGACCTGATCCGTCAGGGAAAGGAGGCAACGGCATGACTAACGAAGATCGCATGATACAGCGGGACAGAATGAGATTCGTAAAGAACAAGCTTTCTGCGAACCTGGCTATTCTTGCTATTGTCTTTAATGTGTTCTACTTTGTTAATATTTATAGATCCGATGTGGGCTCCTACTATTATACAATTATCATCGGCGCCGACATCGTGTACAACCTGCTTTTCATGCTGGCAGCGTTTCTGGCATCGGAAGGCGTAAAGAACTACAAGATCAATTATTCCTGGCTCCTGATTGTTATCGGAATCCTTCAGATCGCAAGGATTTTTATCATTCCGATGAGGGCCCATGGGGCCACGGCCACCATCGGCGGCGTGGAGACCATCGTCATGGGAGACGGGCAGTTCTATAAGCTTGTAATTTATCTGGTTCTCTCGGCCGTATGTCTTGTGGCGGCCGGAGTCATCAACTATAACAAATGCCGGGCCCTGGAGGAGCATATGAAGACCCTCGAGGGAACGGCCGCATAAGGAGGCAGCGAAATGGCACAGCTGAGCTTACAGCATATCGACAAGATATACGACAACAACGTCCAGGCTGTATTCGACTTCAACCTGGATGTCAAGGACGGCGAGCTCATCGTCTTGGTGGGGCCTTCCGGATGCGGAAAATCGACGACACTGCGTATGGTGGCCGGTCTTGAGGACATCTCAGCCGGCAAGCTGATCCTGGACGGAAAGGACATTACGCAGACGCCTGCAAAGGACCGCGATATGGCCATGGTATTCCAGAGCTATGCGCTCTACGGCCATATGACCATCTACGAGAACATGGCATTTTCTCTGACACTCAGAAGAGAAGATCCCAATGTCATCCATAAAAAAGTGCTGGCAGCCGCAGAGATTCTGGGCCTTACAAGCCAGTTAAACAAAAAGCCGGCGCAGCTTTCCGGCGGACAGCGCCAGAGGGTTGCCATGGGACGTTCCATCGTAAGGAATCCCAAGGTTTTCCTGTTTGATGAGCCGTTATCCAACCTGGATGCCAAGCTCCGCGGGGCGACAAGGCGTGAGATCTTGCTGCTCCACAAGCGGCTTCAGGCGACG
Organism: Eubacteriaceae bacterium Marseille-Q4139; assembly: GCA_018223415.1. Classification (NCBI taxonomy): domain Bacteria; kingdom Bacillati; phylum Bacillota; class Clostridia; order Eubacteriales; family Eubacteriaceae; species Eubacteriaceae bacterium Marseille-Q4139. The sequence continues at coordinate 3,389,298 of JAGTTQ010000001.1, forward strand.
ATGCTCTACGTTACCCACGACCAGACCGAGGCCCTGACCTTGGCGGACCGCATCGTCTGCATGTCCATGGGCCATGTTCAGCAGGTGGGAACGCCTCTTGAGCTTTACGACAGCCCGGCCAACATCTTCGTCGCAAGCTTTATCGGCCTTCCGCCGATGAATTTCTTCGACGTGAAGGTGGGAGACGGAGAGCTTCTCGGCGAGAACTTTAAGGTTTCCATAACGGCCGAGGAAAAAGATCTTTTAAAGAGCTATGCAGGTAAGGAAATTGTTCTTGGTGTCCGTCCCGAGGACATCGCCGAGGGAGCCGGCATCCCGGTTACGGTATTCTCCAACGAGAATCTGGGCATGAATACGCTGGTTCACGGCCATATCGGCGGCGTAAGGAAGCCGAGCATGAAGGTTTCCGCCAAGTTAAAAGGATGGGCAGATCACAAGGCCGGCGACACCGTGCAGCTTGTGTTCAACAGGAAGCACTTCTTTGATAAAGAGACGACCAACGCCATAAGGAAGGGGAATTGATCATGGATAAGAAGAAAAGTGGTTTCGGGGCAGTCGTGAAAGAAATCTGCCGTAAATTCCTGGTTTCTTTAAAGCGCAGGCCGCACATGATCCCCATGGCTGTCATGGTGATCGCTTTCCTGGAGTATTCCCTGCACCTGACGGTGATTTCCAATACGACGGCCAAGATCCAGGGCGCAGGCATGGGCCTCTGCGGATTCGCAACCATGCTGTTTTCCATGCTGTCCCTGGTGTGCTTCAACAACGCATACCCGCACAGAAAGCCGGTCAACCGGCCCATGTGGGTTCTGATGTTTGTGATGGTAGGCATCGTGATCTTTGCTGACGTCACCTACTTAAATGCGATTTACTACGCGATTTCGAGACCGGACAACCCGATTGCGGTGACGATGTCCACGATCTACATCGCTTACGCGGAGTATTACCTTCGCACCCATATTATGATTCTTGCGGCAGGCGCCGTATTGACGCTTTTGCTTCCGGTTTACTCCAAGTGGATCCGAAAGATCAAGACCTCGGTTGAGGTGGAGGACAACGGCAACCTCGGAGCCATTGATATTTCCGGGGAGAACTAATCGGAAGAAACAGGAGGAAGTATGAGTAAAAAACGACAGAAGCCAGTCGAGGAGAAAAAGAGCACCGCGGAGTACTACAAGCTCCATAAAAAAGCCGTGGAGGATCTTGTGAGCGCGGACGAGTCCAACTCCCCGAAGGTTTCTGAAGCGGAGTTACGCAAGTACCGTTCCGGAACCAGGAAGTTCAAATTTGCGCCATGGTTCAAAGTGGTGTTTGTCAAGTTCTGGTTCCCGGCGGCCGTGTGCTTCTTCTTCATTTGGGGGCTCAGCGCGTATGTTTCCAATATGCTGGATCTTCTGGCTGCCACGGGCATTGCCCTCGGCATGGTGACAGATCTGCTGACGAATAATGTTTTGCGGTTTTTTGAGTCAAAAGAGGGGGAAAACAGCCGCTTTATGATGTTTCCAAAGAAGGGGTATCTTTCTTTCCCTCTCAATATCCTGTATTCCTGGGTGGTATTATTTCTCGTATTTACCTTGTACAACGTGATCAATGGGGCTATCGTAGCCGTCACGCAGGTGACGGATCAGGTTCCGCTGGGCGTGGAGCCGATCCTGTTCGGCCTGTTTTATCTTGGCTTTGATACCCTGCTGATAGAGGCAAAGCATCTGTTGAAGCGCATTGTTTCAGATGCGGTTAAAACGACGAAAAGAGGTTAATGAAATGAATTTACTGTATCTCGGATCGACTTCGGTCTGCCTGGAGCTGGAAAATCATAATCCCTATTATTCAGCCGAAGAATACGGTGTGAGCCTGGATGGAGCAAAGCTTTATTCTGCCAATACCAATGTGTTTTCTGTTTTTGATTTAAAGCCGGATACGGAATACCAGGTAAAGGTATCCATGGCTTCCGGCAGTGAAGAGACGGTTTCCTTCCGCACGAAGACGGAAACCTGCTGTGTAAACGTAAAAGATTTCGGAGCCGCAGGCGACGGCGTCCATGAGGACACCGCGGCGATCCAGACGGCCATCAACATGCTCCCGGAAGGCGGACGGCTGTATTTCCCGGAGGGGACGTACCGGACGCTTCCGCTGACTTTAAAGAGCCATACGACTCTTGATCTTTCGGAAAACGCCGTGCTTCAGGCCATTCCCGACAGGGATCGGTACCCGATTATCCCGGCCTTTACGGTGGATCCGGTGACGGAAAAAGAAGTTCCATTTGCCGGCTTTGAGGGGCTTGAGATTCCCTGCTACCAGTCATTCCTTCACGCCTCCTACGCGGAGGACATTGCCGTTGTGGGAAAAGGAACCATCAACGGCGGCGGAAAGGAAGGCGGCTGGTGGGTGGACTTTAAGAGTTTCCCGGCAGCCAGGGGCCGCATGGTTTTCGTGAACCGCTGCAAGGACGTGACGCTTCATGGGATCACCATCGAGAACAGCCCGTCCTGGAACCTGCATCCGTATTTTTCCGAGAACTTTTCCGTGTATGGCTGCACGGTGCGCGCGCCGAAGGACAGCCCCAACACGGATGCCATTGACCCGGAAAGCTGTGACGGCGTCAACATCATCGGCTGCCTGCTGACGGTGGGAGACGACTGCATCGCCGTCAAGTCCGGAAAAATCGACATGGCAAAGAAATATAAAACTCCGGCCGATCACCATGTGATCCGCAACTGCCTGATGCAGTTCGGCCACGGCGCCGTGACGTTGGGAAGCGAGCTGGCTGCCGGGATCCGGAACCTGAGCGTGACCCAGTGCTACTTTGAAGGCACCGACCGCGGACTTCGTATCAAGAGCCGCCGCGGAAGAGGAAAGGACAGCGTGATTACCAACGTGCTGTTTGACAACATCCGCATGGATGGGGTGCTGACGCCTCTCGTGGTAAACATGTGGTACAACTGCGTGGATCCCGACCGCTACACCGAATACGTTTGGTCGAGGGAAAAGCTTCCGGTGGATGACAGGACGCCGTCCATGGGTTCCCTGGCCTTTAAGAACATGGAATGCACCAACGCGGAGGTGGCTGCCTGCTACATCGACGGACTTCCGGAAAGCCCCGTGGAGGCTGTGACGCTTGAGAATATCCATATTTCCTTTGCAGAGGACGCAAAGCCTGGAAAGCCGTCCATGAAAAATTTCGCAGAGGACTGCTGCAAAATGGGTCTGTACCTCGATAACGTAAAGCAGATCCGCATCAAAAACGTAACTTTAGACGGCGTCGTGGGAGAGAAGCTCATTGTCGATCACTGCGACAGCCTGGAAACGGAAGGTTTCGATGGGGAGTAAGAATGGATTATAAGAAGATTGATTCCTATGTACTGCGCCTGATCGAAGAGTCGACGCCGGAGCGCACCGCGTGGAACCTGGAGAAAATCCGGGACGGGAAGCCGGCCGACTGGAACTACATCGACGGATGCATGATTACGGCCCTTCTTGAGATCGCAGAGATCACCGGCGATAAGCGGTATTTCGATTTCGCAGAGATGTTCATCGACCATTTTGTAAAGGAAGACGGAAGCATCCTGACCTTCAAGCCGGAAAAATACAATCTGGACGATATTAACGAAGGGCGCGTCCTCTTTGAACTTTATAAGAAGACGGGAAAAGAAAAATACAGAAAGGCCGCTGATTTCCTGCGCGGCCAGCTGGAAAAACAGCCGCGGACACCGGAGGGGAATTTCTGGCACAAGGCCATTTATCCCAACCAGGTATGGCTCGACGGGATTTATATGGCACAGCCGTTCCTTTCCATGTACGAGATGAATTTCGGAAGCGGCGACTGTAAGGATACGGTGAGCCAGATTAGAAACGTGCGGGAAAAGATGCGCGATGCGGCTACCGGCCTTTACTATCATGGCTATGATGCCTCGAAAACGATTTTCTGGGCAGATAAGGAGACAGGGCGTTCCAAAAACTTCTGGCTCCGCTCTATCGGATGGTTTTCCGTGGCCCTTGCCGACCTGCTGGAAATTGTCCCGGAGGGAGACGAAAGAGAAGAACTGACGGGAATCTTTAAGGAACTGATGGAGAGCCTCAAAAACTTTTCCGACGAAGAAACCGGCCTCTACTGGCAGGTGGTTGACCAGCCGAAACGGGAGGGCAATTACCTGGAGACAAGCGGCAGCAGCATGATCGCCTATGCCATGCTAAAGGGCAGCCGTCTCGGTGTCCTGGAAAAAGAGTATGCGGCTCTTGGCGCAAAGACCTTCCACGGCATCGCAGACAAGTACCTGTCCTTTACGGACGGAAACTTAAATCTTGGCGGCATCTGCCTGGTAGCAGGTTTAGGCCCTGAAAACAATACCCGCAGGGACGGTTCCTACGAGTATTATATTTCAGAGCCTGTTGTGGAGAACGACGCCAAGGGAGTCGCCCCGTTTATTCTGGCTTATACGGAGATCATGAGGCTTTAGGAAGAGCCCGGATCAGCCTTCCGTCTCCTGCATCATGATTTTCATGCTGTCGGAATCGCTGGCATAGACAGGAGAGGCAGAGGCATAAAAGCTTGGGGAGACCCCGTACTTTTTCTTAAAAAGGCGCGAAAAATAAAGCGGCTCCTTAAAACCGCAGATATGTGCGATTTCAGAGACATTGTTGCCCTGGGAGTTCCTGAGCCAGTCGGCGGCGGAGCGGAGCCGCAGTTCCGTTAAGTATTTATGGGGCGTGACGCCCAGCTCCTTTTTGAACAGCTTGATTAAATAGTCGTAGCTGAAAGGAAGCGTATGGAGATATTCGGCAAGATCGTAGTTGTAATTCGGGTAGTTATGGATAATCTGGGCTTCGATCTGCTGGACAATCTCGTTCTTGACCTGTGAGGGCTGTGAAAGCTCGGCGTAGGTCACGATCAGGTTTCCAAAGGCCTGAAGAAGGGAGGTCCTGGAATCCGGGTCGACGGAATAAAAATAAAAGGCGGAATTGAAGATGGGTTCCATGCTTTTATTCTCGTCCTTTGTGATAAGGAGGGGTTCCCGGTTCGTCAGGGAACAGTCGGACAGATTCAGGTGAATGTTTGTAAAGCCCTCTTCGCTGGCGTTTGTGTGGGCCATCATCGGCGGGATAATGGCGATGTCATCGGCATGGTACGTCATGGTACAGTGATCGAAGATCAGCTGCCCGGTACCGCTGGTACAGTAAATAACCTCCCAGTGGGAATGGGCGTGTCTTGAAACAGCAAGCGTCAGTGCATGCTTTCCGGCGTAAACAATATTATTCATACTTTCTCTCTTCCCTCTGTATTGTTTCGAATAGGGTATAACTTAAATGTAACAAAAAATTTCGATTTTGTCCATATGTTGAATGGACAAATTTGCAGATGCTTCCATTCTGTGCACGGAAATCTGGGAAATTCCCGGCACAGAAGGAGGAAAACAGGAATGTGTAAGGAGGCATAAAGATGTCATACCTGGCTCTGAAAAAAATCAACAAAATTTATCCCAATGGTTTTCACGCCGTCCATGATTTCAACCTGGAAATCGAAAAAGGGGAGTTTATCGTCTTTGTAGGCCCTTCGGGATGCGGAAAATCGACGACGCTGCGGATGATCGCGGGGCTTGAGGATATCTCCAACGGCGACTTCCTGATCAATGACAAGCGGGCCAATGAGATGGGGCCCCGGGAACGCGAGGTAGCCATGGTTTTCCAGAGCTATGCTCTTTATCCTCAGATGACCGTATATGACAACATCGCGTTCGGCTTAACGCTTCAGGGCGTCGACGAGGACGTGATTGACGCGAAGGTCAAAAAGACGGCGCAGATTTTAGGCCTGACCGACTATCTTGACCGTCTGCCGAGAGCTCTTTCCGGCGGCCAGCGCCAGAGGGTTGCCATTGGCCGCGCCCTGATCCGGAAGGTGGGCATCTTCCTCATGGACGAGCCGCTTTCCAACCTGGACGCCAAGCAGCGTGTCACCATGCGTTCCGAAATCGCCCAGATCCACAGGGAGACCGGGGCGACTACCATCTACGTGACCCACGATCAGACGGAGGCCATGACCCTGGCTGACCGCATCGTCGTCATGAAGGACGGCTATGTCCAGCAGACGGGAACGCCGTATGAGCTGTATTTCAATCCTGCCAACGTGTTCGTGGCCGGGTTCATCGGCGAGCCGCCCATGAACTTCGTAAACGGCACGGTAAAGGGCGGAAAGCTCATGTTCGGAAACATTGAGCTGGATCTCTCCCATAAGCTCGGTGCAAAGACGGCCGAGTGGGAAGGAAAGAAGATTGTCTTCGGCTTCCGGCCGGAGTCCATCGTCCTCGGCGAACAGGAGAACGCCTACCAGGTGACGGCCCTCGTGGAACTGACGGAGATGCTCGGCGACAACGCCAACGTCTACATCGACGTGGAGAACGAGAAGGCCATCTTAAAGGTCGATCCTCACGACACGCCGGAGGTGGACAGCACGATCCGGTTCTCGATCCCCTATGAGAATATGTACCTTTTCGACGGGGAGACGGAGCTTGTGATTAAATAATTAGGTACCTATCAAAATTCACATAAATAAAGGAGATTCATATGGACATTCGTTATTCTGCAAACCCGAAGGATGTCGAGCGATATACAACCGAAGAGCTCCGCAAAGAGTTCCTGATTACAGACCTCTATGTGGCGGACACTGTTCAGGCGACCTACTCCCACGTGGACCGCATGGTCGTCATGGGAATCATGCCGGTTTCCGAGAAGGTATCCATCAGCAAGGGCATTGACGTCTGGGCAAACTTCGGTACGGAGTATTTCCTCGAGAGAAGAGAGGCCGGCATTTTTAACCTGGGCGGCAAGGGCTATATCGAGGCCGACGGGGAGAAGTATGAGCTGGGCTACGAGGACTGCCTGTACATTTCCAAGGGCGTAAAAGAGGTGTATTTCGAAAGCGCGGATCCGGAGAACCCGGCAAAATTCTATCTGGCTTCCACACCGGCCCACAAGGCCTGCAAGACGACGCTTTTAACCTACGAGCAGGCAAACCACCGCTTCCTGGGAAGCGACGAGAACTGCAACAAGAGAACCTTGAACCAGTTCATCCATCCGGACGTGCTGGAGACCTGCCAGCTCTCCATGGGCATGACGCAGCTTGCGGCAGGCAGCGTATGGAATTCCATGCCGTGCCATACCCATGAGCGCAGGATGGAGGTTTATACCTACTTTGAGATTCCGGAGGACAACGTGGTCATGCATTTCATGGGCAAGCCGGATCAGACGAGAAACCTTGTCATGAAGAATTTTGACGCCGTGATTTCCCCGTCCTGGTCCATCCACTGCGGCTGCGGCACTTCCAACTACACGTTTATCTGGGCCATGGGCGGCGAGAACCAGGCCTTTGACGACATGGACAACTTAAAACCGACGGAACTGAAATAGGAGGTTTCTGATTATGGATATGAACGCTTTCAGACTTGACGGAAAGCTTGCGCTTGTGACCGGCGGCGCAAACGGAATCGGCTTTGCCATCGGCTCCGCACTCGGAAGCGCCGGCGCGAAGGTGGTTTTCAACAGCACCAACGCTGAGCACATCGAAAAGGCCGAGGCGGCCTATAAAGAGATCGGCATCGACGCAAAGGGCTATGTCTGCGACGTGACCGACGAAGAGAAAATTAAGGAGATGGTGGCGGCCATCCGCGAGGAGCTTGGCATCATCGACATTTTGGTAAACAATGCCGGGATCATCAAGAGAATCCCGATGCTTGAGATGGACGCGGCCGATTTCCGCCGCGTGATCGACGTGGACTTAAACGCGCCGTTCATTGTCTCCAAGGCAGTCCTTCCGGGCATGATTGAAAAGGGCCACGGAAAGATCATCAACATCTGCTCCATGATGAGCGAGCTGGGCCGCGAGACGGTTTCGGCTTACGCTGCCGCAAAGGGCGGACTGAAGATGCTGACGAGAAACATCTGCGCCGAATTCGGCGAGAAGAATATCCAGTGCAACGGCATTGGGCCGGGATACATTGCGACACCGCAGACGGCTCCTTTAAGAGAGCGTCAGGCAGACGGCAGCCGCCATCCCTTTGATCAGTTCATCGTTGCCAAAACCCCGGCAGGCCGCTGGGGCGAGGTGGAGGATCTGATGGGCCCGGCAGTCTTCCTTGCATCGGATGCATCGAACTTTGTCAACGGCCAGATCCTTTACGTGGATGGAGGCATTCTTGCCTACATCGGAAAGCAGCCGTAATGAAGCAGGTTCAGTTTGAGTCCCTGGGAGCCGAGGTAAAAGGCTATCTCTGGGATGATTATGAGACACTGGCGGCCCACAAGACGCGGCCGGCCATGGTGATCTGTCCCGGCGGCGCCTACCGCTGGCGGTCGCCCAGGGAAAAGGATTCACCGGCATTGGAGTTCCTTTCCATGGGATACCAGGTTTTCGTCCTGGAGTATTCCTGCGGGACGGAGGCGGCCGGCTTTAAGCCTTTAAGGCAGCTTGCCGGAGCTGTGGCTCACCTGCGGGCAAATCATGAAGCCTGGCAGATTGATCCGGAAAAAATCGTGGTTCTCGGCTTTTCGGCCGGCGGCCATCTGGCTGCCAGTCTGGGAGCCTTTTGGAACGATCCGGAGCTTGGGTTTTCTGCCGATGTAAAGCCGGATGCACTTGTGCTCTGTTATCCTGTCATCAGCACCAGGGAATTCGCCCATGAGGAATCGGCCGAGTGGGTTTCCGGGGGCGACGAGAGGATGCGGGAGAAGATGAACCTTCAGGAGCAGGTGACGCCTGCCTTCCCGCCTGTGTTTTTGTGGCACGGCGGAGAGGACACGAGTGTCCCGCCGGAAAACAGCATGATGCTTGCGGCGGCTCTGAGACGAAATAAAGTGCCCTTTGAGTTCCATCTTTTCGGGACGGGTTCCCACGGCATTTCCACCTGCACACAGGAGGTGGAGACGCCGGACGACGTGTGCCGCGCCTGGATCCCCCTCTGCAAGACCTGGCTCAACCGCAGATTTCATTATATGCCGTAAACGCTTGAGAGCAGGTAAGAAGAGTTGCCTGCTCTCATTGTTTTTGACGGCATGAAAAACGACAGCATGTAAATTGACAGCATGAGAGAAGAGAGGAATGATTGAACATGAACAGAGAAGTGAAGATTGCCTATATCGGAGGCGGCTCCAAAATGTGGGCATGGAATTTTATGAAGGATCTGGCTCAGGCAAAGGACATGTCCGGCGAGGTGCGGCTTTACGACATCGACGTTCCGGCGGCGGAGCGGAACAGGATCATCGGAAACAAGATCCAGGCGAAGCCGGAAGCTGTGAGCGATTTTACTTATACGGTCTGCCAGGAGCTTTCCGAGGCGCTGACCGGCGCGGATTTCGTGCTGATTTCCATTCTTCCGGGCACCTTTAAGGAGATGCGCTCCGACGTCCATGCGCCGGAGCAGTACGGGATTTACCAGTCGGTGGGCGATACCGTAGGGCCGGGCGGCGTGCTGCGTGCCATGCGCACCGTGCCGATCTATGAGGGCTTTGCAAAGGCCATCAGGGAATACTGCCCCGACGCGTGGGTTCTGAACCTGACAAACCCCATGAGCATCTGCGTAAAAACCTTATACCGGGTGTTCCCGGAGATCAAGGCCTTCGGCTGCTGCCATGAGGTGTTCCACACCCAGGATCTCCTCTGCTGTGCCTTAAAGGAGTTAAAGGGCATTGAAGCTACGAGGCGGGATATTTATACGGATGCCAGCGGCGTCAACCACTTTACCTGGATCACCGAGGCGAGATACAAAGACATCGACCTGCTCGGGCTGATGCCGGAGTTCATGGAGCGGTATTTTGAGTCCGGATATTATGAGAACGGCCCGGCAGATGCATGGAAGACCAATACTTTTGCATACGGGAACCGGGTTAAGATGGATCTGATGAAGCGGTACGGCGCCCTGGCGGCGGCCGGGGACAGGCATCTGGTGGAGTTTGTAAACAGCGACTGGTACTTAAAGGATAAAGAGACCGTCGATTTCTGGCATTTCGGCCTGACGACCGTGGATTACCGGGAGGAGAAGCAGGAGCGGCTCATCCGCGAGTCCATGGAGATGGCGGAGGGCAAGCGGGACGTGCCGGACATTGACGCTTCGGGAGAAGAGCTGGTGCGCCTTTTAAGAGGCATTTTAGGGCTTGAGACGGTGGTTTCCAACGTCAACATGCCGAACCGCGGCCAGATGCCTGGGATGCCCCTTGGCTCCATTGTGGAGACCAACTGCGTCTTTACAAACGGCTTCGTGGATCCGATTGTGTCAAAGCCCCTTCCGAAGGCGGCCCTTTCCCTTGTGCGGGAAAACTGTGACAACATCGACCTGCTTTCCGAGGGCATTGCCGAGCGGGACATGGACAAGATTTTCGCGGCCTTCCTTCACCAGCCGCTCTGCGCGAAGCTTACGGTGGAGCAGGCCAGAGAGCTGTTCCATACCATGTGTGAAAATACGAGAGATTATTTAGCGGAGTATTATCCTGGGATCTAGCCGGACAGGCGGCGAAAGCGGCAGGCCATCAGTGCTGTTTTTGCAATGGATTTGCCGTGTTTCGCCATTGAAAGGCGGGCGGTTTCAGGCTATACTACGGCCATAGAGAAAGCATACTATAAATACGGAGGGTATTGGATTATGGAGAGATTAAATTACGAGGTACTTCGCAAGTCCGGTTATCAGGGATATATCCTTGAAAAGGCGCCGGAAAAGGTGCTTCAGTTCGGCGAAGGCAACTTCCTTCGTGCATTTGTCAACTACTGGTTCGACGTGTCCAATGAGAAGGCAGGCTGGAACGGGAAATGCGTGCTGGTTCAGCCCATCGCTCCCGGCCTTGCAGATATGATTAACGAGCAGGAGGGCCTTTACACGCTGTACCTGCGCGGCAGGGAGAACGGGGAAAAGGTAGACCGGAAGCGCGTAATCTCTTCCGTATCCCGTGCCATCAACCCCTATGCCGAGGGCGGCTATGACGCCATGATCGAACTGGCCTGCTCCGATGATCTGGAGTATGTGGTTTCCAACACGACAGAGGCCGGCATCGTCTATGACCCCGCCTGCAAAAAAGAGGACAGGCCGGCATCTTCGTTCCCGGCAAAGCTGACCCAGGTGCTTCTGGCACGTTTTGAGGCAGGAAAGGGCGGCCTTGTGATCTTATCCTGCGAGCTCATCGACAACAACGGAAAAGAGCTGTTAAAGTGCGTAAACCAGTACATCGAGCAGTGGGGGCTTTCCGAGGAATTCAAGTCCTATGTGAACAACGACTGCACGTTCTGCTCCACGCTGGTGGACCGGATCGTTCCCGGCCGTATCCGCGACGCGGCTGAGGTGGCCCGTCTGGAAGAGGAGAACGGCTATTCTGACCCGCTTCTGGACGTCGGCGAGGTGTTCGGCGTATGGAACATCGAAGGGCCGGCATGGTTAGAGGAAAAGCTTCCGTTTAAGGCGGCCGGCTTAAACTGCCCGGTTGTCCCGGATGTGACTCCCTATAAGAAGAGAAAAGTCCGCATTTTAAACGGCGCCCACACCGGCTTTGTTCCGGGCGCGTACCTGGCCGGCTTCGACATTGTCCGCGACTGCATGCAGGATCAGACCGTCTGCGGCTTCATGAACAAGATGCTCCATGAGGAGATCATCCCGACGCTGCCGCTGGATAAAGAAGATCTGGAGTCCTTTGCATCGGCTGTGGAAGACCGTTTCAATAACCCGTTTATCAACCACGAGCTCATGAGCATTTCTTTAAACTCCACCTCCAAGTGGAGAGCCAGAAACCTTCCGAGCCTTCTGGAGTATGTGGAGAAGGAAGGGAAGCTTCCGAAATGCCTCGTGACGAGCTTTGCGGCTTATATGGCGTTCTTCTCTGCGGATATCCAGGAATTAAATGAGAACGGGCTTGTTTGCCGCCGTCCGAAGGGCAACGACTACGTCTGCTCCGACGACAGGTTCGTGCTGGAATTCTACTATGAGCATAAAGACGACGACGCAAAGACGCTGACCCATGCCGTCATGACCGACGAGCGCATGTGGGGACAGGATCTTACGAAGGTTCCGGGCTTTGAGGAAGCTGCGGCAGAAGCCCTGGAGCTGATCCGGAAAGAAGGCGCTTTAAAGGCGTTTGCAGCCTGCCTGTAAACGGCAGAGATGAGGGAGAAGAATATGCCTGATTTTATTCATATTCATGAGAAAGACAACGTGGCCGTGGCGCTCTGCCCCATAAAAGAGGGCACGGAATTTGAAGGCGTTACGGCGGCTGAGGACATTCCCCAGGGTCATAAAATGGCTCTTAAGGCCATCGAAAAGGATGCGATGGTCGTCAAGTACGGCTTCCCCATCGGGCACGCCACAGAGGACATCGCGGCCGGACAGTGGGTGCACACTCACAACATGGCGACGAACCTTTCCGGCGAGGTGGAGTACACCTATAACCCGAAGGTGCAGTTCCCCGAGCCGCTTGAGCCCAAGACCTTTATGGGCTATGAGCGGGCAGACGGCAGGGCGGCCATCCGCAATGAGATCTGGATCATCCCGACGGTGGGCTGTGTCAACGACGTGGCAAAGGCCCTCGTGGCCGAAAACCAGGATCTTGTGACCGGTACCATCGACGGGCTCTACACATTCCCGCATCCCTTCGGCTGCTCCCAGACGGGGCACGACCATGCCCAGACGAGAAAGCTTTTGGCGGCTTTGACGCGCCATCCGAACGCCGGCGCCGTGCTGGTTCTGGGACTTGGCTGCGAGAACCTGACCCATGAACAGTTCTTAGAGGAGCTTGGCGAGTATGACAAGGATCGCGTGAAGTTTTTGATCTGTCAGCACGTGGACGATGAGATGGAGGCAGGACGCGAGCTTTTGAAGGAGTGCGCGGCCTATGCCGGCCGGTTTGAGCGGAAAGAGATGCCAGTGAGCAAACTGATTGTCGGCATGAAGTGCGGCGGTTCCGACGGCCTTTCCGGCATTACGGCCAACCCGACCGTAGGGCGGTTCTCGGACATGCTCTGCGCTATGGGCGGCAGCACGGTGCTCACGGAGGTGCCGGAAATGTTTGGCGCCGAGGGCTTTCTGATGGACCGCTGTGTGGACGAAGAAGTATTTCAAAAGGCGGCCGGCATGTTAAACGGCTTTAAGGATTACTTCATCAGCCACAACGAGGTAGTCTACGACAATCCGAGTCCGGGAAACAAACAGGGCGGCATCACGACCCTTGAGGACAAGTCCTGCGGCTGCGTCCAGAAGGGCGGAAGCGCGCCGATCATGGACGTCATCGGCTACGGCGATGCGGTGACGAAGCGCGGCCTCAACATGCTTTACGGCCCGGGAAACGATCTCGTTTCGGCGACGGCTTTAACGGCTGCCGGAGCGCATTTAATCCTCTTTACGACGGGGCGCGGAACTCCTTTTGGGGCACCGGCGCCGACGATGAAGATTTCCACCAACACGCCTCTGGCGAAGAAGAAGGCCTCCTGGATCGACTTCAACGCCGGCCTTGTGGCTGACGGGGAGAAGACCCTGGACGAGGCGGCCTCTGACCTTCTCGATCACGTATGCCGTGTGGCTTCCGGCGAGAAGACGAAGGCTGAGGAAAAGGGCTTCCGGGAGATTTCGATCTTTAAGGACGGAGTTGTGTTATAGGATATAAGATAAGAAGAACGGCATGGGAAGTCGGATATGACAGGCTCCCGTGCCGTTTTTTAGTATGCGGAGGCAGGAAAGAATGCCGCCTGCGGGATTTTCCGCCTGCGGCATTCGTGACAAAAAAGCGCGGCCGCCGGAGATTTTCCGGAAGCCGCGCTGCTTTTGCGATGATTATAAGCCAAAGTATCTCTTGGCGTTGTTGTAGGAGATGCCCTCGACGATCTTCTTTAAGGAAGCGTCGCTGTTGGGGTATTCGCCGTTTTCTACCCAGGTGCCGATGACGTTGCACATGATCCGGCGGAAGTAGTCGTGGCGTGCATAGGACAGGAAGGAACGGGAGTCTGTCAGCATGCCGATGAAGTTTCCTAAAAGGCCGAGGTTGGCTAAGGATTTCATCTGATCCTCCATGCCGCTCTTGGTGTCGTTGAACCACCAGGGAGCGCCGTGCTGGATCTTTCCGGGGATCTCGTCGGACTGGAAGCAGCCGATCAAGGTTCCAAGCTGCTCGTTGTCGGCCGGATTTAAGGAGTAGAGGATCGTCTTCGGGCACTCGCCGGTCAGATCCAGGGCAGATAAGAAATCTGCAATGCTGGCTCCGCAGGTGTTCTGGGAGATCATGTCAAAGCCGGTGTCCGGGCCGAGAAGGCGGAACATCCTCTCGTTGGCGTTGCGCTTGCAGGAGTAGTGGAGCTGCATGGCGATGTTTAAGCGGTGGTATGCGCGTCCTAAAGCCATGAGGACGGCTGTCTGGTACATTTCCGCTTCCTCCGTCGTGACGGCTTCGCCGTTCATGGCCTTTTTGTAGGCGGCGTTCACGTTTTCTTTGGAGGCCGGACGGAAGGGGATATAGTCAAGGCCGTGATCGCTTGCGCGGCAGCCAAGCTTTGCAAAGAATTCCAGGCGGGAAATCAGAGCGTCAATCACTTCGTCGGCAGAATCCAGGGACGTCTTTCCAACGCTCTCAGCCAGCTTTCCGATGTACTCTTTAAAGCCCTCTTTTGTGATGTTGATGGCCTTGTCGGGACGGAAGGACGGGCAAACCTTTACGTCGATGCTGGGATCTGCGGCGATTTTCTCATGCCACTCCAGGGAATCAATGGGATCGTCGGTGGTGCCGACCATGGCGACGTTTGCCTTTTTCATGATGCCGCGGACGGTCAGCTCCGGATCATTCCTGAGTTTCTCATTTACATAATTCCAGCATTCCTCGGCGTTTTCCATGGTGAGAGGCTTGTTGTAGCCGAAGAACTGGCGAAGCTCTAAGTTGCACCAGTGGTACATGGGGTTTCCGATGGCCATTTCAAGGCTCTCAACGAATTTTAAGAAACGCTCGTAGGCAGGCTTGTCCCCGGTGATGTAATCCTCGCTTACGCCGTTGGAGCGCATGACGCGCCATTTGTAGTGGTCGCCGAAGTAGGTTCCGTCGGGATTCTTTCCTCCGAGCCAGACCTCAACCAGGTTGTCAAAGCGCCGGTTCTCGTAAATTTCTCTCGGGGAGATGTGGCAGTGGTAGTCGATTAACGGCATGGTTTCCGCATAATCGTGGAACAGGTGCTTTGCGGTTTCTGTCTCAAGTAAGAAATCTCTGTCCATAAAATCTTTCATTCTTAATTTCCCCCAATCTTTGTTGGTACGATTTGTTCGGGGCGCATCCTGCGCCTTTGAAAAACAGTATAACACATTTCAGATGAAAAACGATATAACTAAAACGGATATAAACATGTAAAAAGAAAGAATATGGCTTACCCGCGCCCGTTTTCCGAAGGGGACGGCGGCAGGTTTTTAACAGTCTTTAAGCACACGGCAATCAGAAGTGCGGCTGCTCCGATCCATGCTGAGGGCTCAGCAAAGAAGATGGCAGACGCGCCGAAAATCTGTGTAAAAAAGCAGCCGGCAGATACCCGGGCGATAAATTCGATGATGCCGGAGAGAAACGGCGCGACCGCATTCCCAAGGCTCTGCAAGGTGTTTCGGAAGACGTAGAGCTGGTACAAGGGGCAGAGGAGAACGCTCATGATGGAGAGGTAGCGGTAGGCGATCTCCAAAACCTCCGGGGCGTCCGGGCTTGTATTGTCGATGAAGAGCCCGAGAATCTGCTTTCCGGATAAAAGCATGAAAACAGAGACAAAGACGGACAGTGCGGCACCGAGGATGGCGGCGCTTTTTAAGCCTTTGCGAATCCGTCCGCTGAGGCCGGCGCCGTAGTTCTGGGCCATATAGGTGGTAACGGCATAGCCCAGGGAGACGGCAGAGCTCTCCAAAAGCCCGTAAATTTTATTGGTGGCGGTGAAGCCGGCGATAAAGAGGAAGCCGTGCTTGTTGATGGCCGACTGGAGAATCATGCCGCCGACAGCAATTAACACATGCTGGAGCGCCAGCGGGATCCCCAGGCGGCACTGGATAGAGACAATGGCCTTTTTCATGCGCCAGTCCTTTTTTTCCATTTTCATGAGCTCCATCTTCCGCAGCACAAGAAAACAGTAGCAGAAAGCGAGAAGCTGTGCAGCAACCGTTGCGGCTGCGGCGCCGATGATACCCCAGCGGAATACAAGCACGAACAGAAGATCCAGCGCGACATTTGTGACGGCGGCCACAGCAATGGCAATGAGGGGCGTCCTGCCGTCACCGAAGGACCGCAGGATCGAGGAGGCCATGTTGTAGGCCGTGACAACCAGGATGCCGCCGAACATGGTGAGAAGGTATTCCAGGGCGCCGTCAAAAATATTGGCAGGCGTCTTAAGGAGCAGAAGGAGCGGCCTTGCCATAAGCAGGCAGACGACGGTCAGAAAAGCCCCGACGGCCAGGCACAGCCAGACGGACATGGCGACGGCCTGGCGGATTTTTGTGGTATTTCCTTCGCCGAAATACTGGGAAATGGGGATGGCGAACCCCTGGGTCAGCGCCTGTACGACCCACAGCGCCAGCCAGTACGACCAGTCGGCGGCGCCGACGGAGGCCAGCGCTTCGACGCCGATCCCTTTCCCCACGATCATTGCGTCCACAATCATATAGAGCTGCTGCCCGAGATTTGCGGCGATTAACGGCGCGGCAAAAGACAGCATCAGCTTTGCCGGACTGCCGGCAGTCATGCTTTTTACACGGCTCATGATGGATGTTCCATCCTTTCTGTTGACTTCTGTATTTTTCAATTATAAAATAATAGGATAATTTTCCAGGGACGTATATAGAAAAAAGTGCCAGTTTTTATAAAAATCGTACCAGGCAGAGGAGGAAGGATGAGCAGAAAAGTCGTTATTGTGGGCCAGAACCTTCAGGAGGAAATCGAATACCCCAATCACTCGTTTCCGATTTCGTTTTATGAGGATCATCTCGACGATTATCTGAATGGGGAGATGGGGTACCATTGGCATGAGGAATTTGAGTTCGGCATGCTCTTGCGGGGGCAGGTCAGATGTTTTATCGGCCATGGTGCAGCAGAGCCGGAATGCGGGATTTTAACGGCCGGAGACGGCCTGTTTGTAAACTCCAAATCTCTGCACCGCATAGTGCAGGAGGAGCCGGGAACGGTTCTTTATAATTTTGTCCTGCCGGCCGGATTTTTCGGGCTCCTTCCGATGGGAGAGGCCCATCAGAAATGCATTCTTCCCGTCACGCGGTCGTCGGCAGCAGGCCTGTTTCTGCACCGGGAAGAAGAGAGGGATAAGCCGTTATTGGACTGTATGGAGGATATTTACGGCATGCCGCAGGAGGAAATGGGGTATGAGCTGCACTGCATGGAGCTGGTCTGCCGGCTCTGGCGCCGGCTTTTCATCCGGATTTCAGACATGGAGGAGCCGTCTGCTTCCCGGGCAGGGGAACTGAAGGAACAGAGGCTTCGCCGGATGCTGTCCTTTCTCCATGCCCATTTCGGAGAGGAGATTTCGGTGAATTCTGTGGCAGCGGCAGCCAACATCAGCCGCAGCGAGTGTTTCCGCTGCTTTCGGGCTGTCATAGGGAAGACGCCGTCGGAATACTTAAATCAGTACCGGCTTTCCCAGGCGGCTTATTTCCTTTCTTACACAGAGCGGCCGCTTTCCGACATCTGCTTTTCCTGCGGTTTTAAAAGCATGAGTTATTTTGGAAAGTGTTTCCGGGAAACCTACGGCATGTCACCCGGCCAGTACCGGAAAAACGGCGTCCGGGCAGGGCGGCAGATATAGGTGTCAGGCTGCGTGAAAGTTAAGAACAAATGTTCGATAAAGCGCTTGCTTTTTTCTTTATCATGTGATACAATGTCTGCATAAAAGAACATACGTTCTAAGAACGGCGGTGACAGACATGGTGATTCAGGAAGAAATGGGCATAAAGGAAAAGCTGGAGATTTTGGCGGATGCGGCAAAGTACGATGTAGCCTGCACGTCCAGCGGAGTGGAGAGAAGAGGAAAGCGGGGAACGACGGGGAGTGCGTCTGCCTGCGGAATCTGCCATAGCTTTGCGGCGGACGGCAGGTGCATCTCGCTTTTAAAAATATTGTTTACGAATCAATGTATCTATGACTGCAAATACTGTGTAAACCGGGTATCTAATGACGTGGTGCGGACGTCCTTTACGCCGGACGAGGTCTGTACGCTTACGATGGAGTTTTATAAGCGGAATTATATCGAGGGGCTTTTCTTAAGCTCCGGAGTTTTTAAGAGTGCCGACTATACCATGGGGCTACTCTATGAGACGCTCTGGAAGCTTCGCAGGGCTTACGGCTTCCGCGGCTATATTCATGTGAAGGCGATTCCCGGCGCTGACGGTCGGCTTATTGAAAAGGTCGGCTTTCTGGCTGACCGGATGAGCATCAATCTGGAGCTCCCGACAGCGGAGGGGTTAAGGCGGCTCTGCCCTGGAAAAACCAGGGAAAAGATTCTTTTGCCCATGCGCCAGATCCAGAGCGGGATTGCCGGAAACCAGTACGAGCTGGCGGTTCGGCGCGATGCGCCGGCCTTTGTACCGGCAGGACAGAGTACCCAGATGATTGTGGGAGCGACGCCGGAAAGCGATTTTCAGCTTATTTCTGTGGCGGAGGCGCTGTATCAGAAATTCAGCCTGAAGCGTGTGTTTTACTCGGCCTTTGTATCCCAGGGATGTGATGAGAGCCTGCCGGCGCTTCCTGGCGGCCCGCCGCTTTTAAGGGAACACAGGCTGTATCAGGCCGACTGGCTGCTGCGGTTTTACGGCTTTGAGGCCTCAGAGCTTCTGACGGAAGACAGGCCTAATTTCAACGTGCTTTTAGATCCGAAATGCGACTGGGCCGTCCGTCACCTCGGGGAGTTCCCTGTGGAGGTGATGACAGCCGGCTATGAGCGGCTTTTGCGCGTACCTGGGGTCGGAGTACGGTCAGCCAGGCGGATTGTAAAGGCCAGGCGGAGCGGCCGTCTGGATTTTCCGGATCTGAAAAAGTTCGGCGTCGTTTTAAAGCGGGCCATGTATTTTCTCACATGCGGCGGGAAGACCATGTATCCCCTACGGTTTGAGGAAAATTTCATTGCGGGGCAGTTAATCGGTGAAGAGAAGCGCCGGGCTTTTGATATCTCGCACGGCGAGTCCTACCGCCAGCTTTCATTTTTTGACGATGAGCGGTTCCTGGCGGAGCCGTGCCATGAGGACTTAAGGAAGGCTGTGAGCGGGAATCTGTGAGGGAAAGAAAATGGTTGTGTTTTTATGCGAAGAAGGGTTTGACGGGATTCTCTGCGGCGTGTATGATGCTTATGGAAGCGGCCTTAAGGAAGAATGCTTGGTAGAGTTGGAGCAGGAGTACGAGCCGAGGCTGTTTGCCGAATACAGAAACAGCAGGCGCGACGGCGAAAAGGCCGGGAAAACCGCGGAACTGATTCGGAAGCGGATGTCGGAGGCCGCTTATGAGGCCATGTACCGGGCTTCGCTTCATAAAAGCCCGGGGCGCGCCGATGCCGTTTTCCGGTTTTTCTGCCTTGGAATGCAGGCGGGAAGGGGTGTGATGAACCGTCTGTCTGACCCTGCGGTCTATGAGATTTTTAAGATGGACCGGTATGTGGGAAACGAGGCGCATCTGCTGACAGGCTTTACCCGTTTTGAACGGCTTTTAAGCGGGATGCTTTACGGCGTCATCGGACCGGAAAACGACGTGCTGGAGCTGGTGGCCGGCCACTTTGCCGACCGGCTTTCGGGTGAGGCGTGGATCCTGTTCGATGAAAAAAGGCGGAAGGCGGCCGTCCACAGGGCAGACGGCAGGTGGGCTGTTTTGGACGGAATCGGAGAAGAGCAGATCCTCCGGACGTTCGGTCGGGTTAAAGAGGACGGATATTCGGAAATGTGGAATGCATTTTTTCGGAGAATTGCAGTGGAAGAGCGGTACAATCCGCGCTGTCAGAGGAACCTGCTTCCTCTCAGGTACCGGAAATATATGACGGAATTCTCCGGAAAGAAAGTCTGAGAAAGGCGGTATTGTCATGAAAACCAGAGAATTTTACGTGCCGTCGTCTGACGGGAAGCACAGGCTCCATGGGATTGAATGGGTTCCGGACGCAGAGATCCGGGCAGTGCTCCAGATTTCTCATGGAATGGTGGAGCATATAAAGAGATACGAGGAGTTTGCCGTATTCTTGACGGCGCACGGGATCGCCGTCTTCGGCCATGACCATCTGGGCCATGGAAAGACAGCGAACGGGGACGCGGATTTCGGCTTTTTTGCAGAGAAGGCCGGACATGTGATCCCGATCCGCGATCTGAGACGGATGACAGCTTATGGAAAGAAACGGTTTCCCAATGTGCCGTTTTTCCTTCTTGGACACAGCATGGGCTCCTTTTTCGTCAGGCGGTATATGACTGTTTACGGAGACGGGCTGGACGGTGCGATTCTTATGGGAACCGGAGGGCAGAGAGGGCCTTCCGTGGGGCTTGGATACGTCCTTTCCCTGGCTGTGTCCGCGATTCGGGGAAGCAGGTACCGCAGCCGGCTGATCTATGAGCTTTCTCTGGGAAATTACAGCCGGCATTTCCCGGAGGAGGAAACGAATCACGCCTGGCTGTCCCGGGATCCGCAAAAGGTCCGCGAATACGAGGAAGATGCGTTCTGCCAGTTTATATTTACGGCCGGGGCATACCGGGACTTTTTCCGGCTGATCCTGGAGGTTTCCAGGGCGGAAAAGGCGGGAAAGCTCCCGAAAACCCTTCCGATCCTGTTCCTTTCCGGTTCCGAGGATCCGGTGGGCGGATGGGAAAAAGGGGTAAGACGTGTTTTCCAGCGGTACGCGAAGGCCGGCAATGAGAACCTTACCCTGGGATTTTATCGTGAGGCAAGACATGAGCTCTTAAATGAGATCAACCGGGACGAGGTGTACGGGGATATCCTCGAATGGCTGGAAAAGCAGCTTTCGGACGTGGAAAGGGAAGACGGAAAGTAAAAGTTCCGGCATATGTGAAACGGAAAGCGGCAGGCGGCATATTTGGCGGCATGCCTGCCGCGGGGGAGAAATCGGAACAGCCGGGGAAAGTCCGGCAGATTTCTGATTTTTATATTGCTTTTGCAGGCAGAATCCTGTATAGTTTAGATATCTGAATTCAATTCTTTTATTTCAGCGCGCAAAATGCGTGTTCTGTACGGCGTATCGTTTCGCAGATTTTTTTGCGAAAACCCGAAAGAAACAGGTTTTAGGAAGGATATAGGCTTTCAGCGGATCTGTGTTCCGGCGCGGATGTGCGCCAGGCGCATCGTTTCGCCTGCCGGGAAAATATATATGGAAGCAGGGAGGGATTCTTTTGTTCTGCAAACGAAGCGGACTTTGCCTTCAGGGAATCGGCGGTGCCGTCGTCTCTGTGGAGGCAGATGTAAGTGACGGGCTGCCAGGCTATCTTTTCGTGGGTTATCTGGCCTCAGAGGTGCGGGAGGCCCAGGAGCGGGTGAGAACGGCCATAAAAAATCTGGGCCTTCGTCTGCCGCCCAAGAAAATTACCATCAACTTATCGCCGGCAGATATCCGAAAGGAAGGGACAGGCTTTGATCTGGCTATTGCGGCGGCGATCCTGGCTGCATACGGCGCTGTCCCCAATGAGGCCGGCTGTGACTGTATTTATGCCGGAGAACTTGGATTGGACGGGAGTGTCAAGGGGATCCCGGGCATCCTTGCGATGGCGGATCTTGCGAGGCGCAGCGGATTTTCCCGCATGTTCGTTCCGGCAGCCAATGTATCGGAGGCCTCAATGATTGAGGGGATCCGGCCAATCCCGGTGAGGAGCCTTCGTGAGCTGTTTGAGATGCTGACGGGGCAGGAGCCTTTCCGGGATGGGGGGAAAGGCGCAGGCTTTGACGGCAAAGATCTCAATTCCTATGATGTGGATTTTTCCGAGGTGAACGGCCAGCCGCTCCTGCGCCGTGCCGCCGAGGTGGCGGCGGCCGGAAAGCATAATCTCCTGGCCATTGGCCCGGCCGGTTCGGGAAAAACCATGGTGGCCAGAAGGATGCCGACAATTATGCCGGAGCTTACGATGGAGGAAGCCATTGAGATCTCAAAGCTTTACAGCATCAGCCGCCTGTTATCGGAGACGGAGCCTTTAATCAGGAGAAGGCCTTTCCGGGCACCCCATCATTCTATCTCCATGCAGGCCATGACAGGCGGAGGGAGTCGGCCGAAGCCAGGGGAGATTTCCCTGGCGACGGGAGGAATTTTGTTCCTTGATGAGCTGCCGGAGTTCAGCCGCCAGACCTTGGAGGCGCTGCGCCAGCCCCTGGAGGAGCGGTGCGTGACGATTTCAAGGGTTCACGGATCCGTCTGTTATCCGGCAGATTTCCAGCTTGTGGCGGCAATGAACCCCTGCCTCTGCGGCCATTATCCGGATATGGAAAAGTGCACCTGTACGCCGTCGCAGATCCGGCGCTATCTGGGAAAGATTTCAAGGCCGATCCTGGATCGGATGGATATCTGCGTGGAGGCGCCTGCCGCTTCCTTTGAGGATATCAGCCGGGCCGGAAAGAACGAGCCGTCCGAAGCGATCCGTGCCAGGGTAAAACGTGCAAGGGAGATTCAGGCCGAACGGTTTCTAGGGACTTCCGTTCGCTGCAACGGGGAGATGAGCGGGAGCCAGGTGAAGGAATTCTGCCGTCTGGAAGAAAAGGAACGGCAGTTTATGGAACGGATTTACGGGGAAATGGGCTTAAGCGCGCGGACGTATGACAAAATTTTAAAGGTGGCGCGGACGGCGGCTGATCTGGAAGAATCCGATGAGATCTGTCACCGCCATCTTTGTGAGGCTGTGTCTTACGTGAGGTTTAAAGAACGGTATTGGGGGAAGTAATATGGATGCAGGTGAGAAGGAATATTTGTACTGGCTCTGTCATATAACGCCACTGGGAGCCGTCTCCATCCGGAAGTTATATGAATATTTCGGGAGCTTTCGGGAAATATGGAGGGCAGATGAGAAAACACTGGAAGCCCTTGATTGGCTGGGGGAGAAAAAGCGGCTCCGCCTGCTTTCCGACAGAAAACGCCTGGAGGAGACGAGGCGGGAGTACGAGGCGCTTTCCGGAAAAGGAATCCGGTTCGTGACATTTTGGGAGGAGGAATACCCGAAGCGCCTGTGTTCGCTTCCCGACAGGCCGCCGGGACTTTTTGTGAAAGGAAGCCTCCCGGAGGACGGCAGGCCGTCTGCCGCCATTGTCGGGGCGCGGGGGTGTACCGAGTATGGGAGACAGACTGCGGAAGCTTTTGCCGGCGAGCTGGCGGAACGCGGTGTCCAGATAATCAGCGGGCTGGCAGAGGGAATCGACGCTGCTGCCCACAGAGGTGCCCTGCTTCATGGCGGCAGGACGTTCGGCGTCCTTGGATGCGGCGTCAACATCTGTTATCCGGCAGTGAATTTTTCACTGTACGAAGAAATGGCGGAAAAGGGCGGCGTTTTTTCCGAATTCCTTCCGGGAACATCACCGTTTCGAGGAAACTTTCCGCTTAGGAACCGGCTCATCAGCGGGCTGGCGGATGCAGTTATTATAATAGAAGCAAGAGAAAAAAGCGGCTCCCTGATTACGGCGGATCTGGCTCTGGAGCAGGGAAAGGAAGTTTTTGCCGTCCCGGGGCGTGTTTCTGACCCTCTAAGCGCAGGCACCAACCGGCTTTTGCAGAGCGGTGCCGCCGCAGCTCTGACGCCTTCTGACATCCTGGATTTCCTGGGGATAAAATATGTAAAGAAATTAACACTTCATAAAAAATCTGAAAAGAGGCTTGCCAAGAAGGAAAATTTGGTGTATAGTTGCCTCGATTTGCAACCCAAGCACCTGGATACGATTATGCAGGAATGCGGCCTTGGAATCGGGGAGTGTATGGAATGCCTTTTGGAGCTGGAGCTTTCCGGGCTGGCGGTTGAAATCGGGAATCAATATTATTGCAGAAAGCTGTGAGGGTTTTGATATGGCGAATTGTCTGGTGATTGTGGAGTCGCCTGCAAAAGTAAAAACAATTAAGAAATTTTTGGGGAGCAATTACGAAGTGGATGCGTCCAACGGCCATGTACGGGATCTTCCGAAGAGCCAGTTGGGCATTGATGTGGCGCATGATTATGAGCCGAAGTATATCACCATACGGGGAAAGGGCGATATCCTTGCGAAGCTCAGAAAAGAAGTAAAGAAAGCAGATAAGATTTATCTGGCAACGGACCCTGACCGGGAGGGGGAAGCGATCTCCTGGCACCTGATGAAGGCTCTGAAGCTGGATGAACTGAAGGATAAAAAGGTTTACCGGATCAGTTTTAATGAGATCACGAAAAATGCCGTGAAGGCCTCCTTAAAGACGCCGAGGAATATCGACATGAACCTGGTGGACGCCCAGCAGGCCAGGCGTATGATGGACAGGATGGTGGGATATCTCATCAGCCCGATCCTCTGGGAAAAAGTGAAGCGCGGCCTCAGTGCAGGCCGTGTGCAGTCGGTGGCTCTCCGCATGATCTGCGACAGGGAGGAAGAGATCAACGCCTTCATCCCGGAGGAGTACTGGAGCCTGGATGCGCTTTTAAAGGTGCCGGGAGCCAAAAAGCCGGTGGAGGCGAAATTTTATAAGGATCAAAACGGCAGGACGGAAATCAGGAGCCATGAGGAGCTGGATGCGCTCTTAAAGGAACTGGAAGGCCAGAAGTATGTGGTTTCCGAGGTGAAAAACGGCGAGAGGACGAAAAAACCTCCGGTGCCCTTTACGACGAGTACCCTTCAGCAGGAGGCCTCGAAGGTTTTAAACTTTTCGACCCAGAAGACCATGCGGCTGGCACAGCAGTTATATGAAGGAATCGATATCAAGGGCCATGGCACCATCGGTCTGATCACATACCTGCGTACCGACTCCATCCGCGTGGCCGAGGAGGCAGACCAGGCCGCAAGGCGGTTCGTGGCGGAGCAGTACGGCGCAGAGTATGCGTCCCAGGGCGAGGAGGTCAAGAAAGGGAACGGGAAAATCCAGGATGCCCACGAGGCGATCCGTCCGACGAATATCGAGCTGACGCCGGTGAAGGTGAAGGATTCCCTTTCCAGAGACCTTTTCCGCCTTTACCAGTTAATCTGGAAGCGGTTTGCGGCAAGCCGCATGAGCAGCGCCGTCTACGAGACAAATTCTGTCCGCGTGGAGGCGGGCGGCGTGCTGTTTACCATGTCGGCTTCCAGGCTGAAATTTGACGGTTTCCTTTCTGTATATACGGACGAAGAGGAGCGGGAGGCAAAGAACCAGACGATTTCCAAGCTGGAAACCGGTCAGGAGCTGGAATTTTCCGGTCTCCAGAACGCACAGCATTTTACGCAGCCGCCGGCTCATTACACGGAGGCTTCGCTCGTGAAGGCACTGGAAGAGCAGGGGATCGGCCGGCCCAGTACCTATGCGCCGACCATCACGACGATTTTGGCAAGACGGTACATTGTCAAGGAAAATAAGAACCTGTATGTGACGGAGATCGGCGAAGTTGTGAACCGGATCATGAAAAAATGCTTCCCGAGCATTGTGGACATTACGTTTACGGCCAACCTGGAGTATCTGCTGGACAGCGTCGGCGACGGAAGCATGGACTGGAAGACGGTTGTGAGGAACTTCTACCCGGATCTGGAGGAAGCCGTCAAGGAGGCGCAGGTTTCCCTTGAGGCTGTGAAGATTGCAGACGAGGAAACTGACGAGGTCTGTGAGCTCTGCGGTCGGAAGATGGTGATTAAATACGGCCCCCACGGAAAGTTCTTAGCCTGCCCCGGTTTTCCGGACTGCAAGAATACCAAGCCGTATCTGGAAAAGACGGGAATCCCCTGCCCGAAATGCGGGAAGGAGCTGATTCTCAAGAAGACGAAGAAAGGCCGCAAGTATTACGGCTGCGAAGACAGCCCCAACTGTGATTTCATGTCCTGGCAGCGGCCGTCGAAGGAAAAGTGTCCGGAGTGCGGCAGCTACATGCTGGAAAAGGGAAATAAGCTGGTTTGTGCCAACGAACAGTGCGGTTTCGTGAAGACCAGGGATAAAGAGTGAGAATTTCTATTTTTTTCTAAATTATCCGAAATAGTCTTGTTATTTAAGAAGTATTATGTTACAATTCCTATGAGGAATGATTTTTGCTGTACTATACGATTGCGAGAGGAGGCTTTTTAAATAATGAGTGTGGAATTATTGGATAAGACACGAAAAATTAACAAACTGCTGCACAATAACAATTCACACAAAGTGGTTTTTAATGACATCTGCAAGGTGTTGAGCGAAATTCTTTTATCCAACATCCTGGTGATCAGCAAAAAGGGAAAGGTGCTCGGCGTGAGCGTTTGCCCCGGCGTGGAAGAGATCCACGAACTGATCGAGGACAAGGTGGGCGGCTATATTGATAAGATGCTGAACGAGCGCCTTCTCAGCGTACTTTCCACAAAGGAAAACGTGAACCTTGCCACCCTTGGCTTTGCAGAAGAAAATGTTAAGAAATATCAGGCAATTATTGCTCCCATCGACATTGCAGGCGAGCGCCTGGGAACCCTGTTCCTTTACAAGGCAAATGAGCAGTATGATATTGATGACATTATTTTGTGTGAGTACGGCACGACGGTTGTCGGCCTTGAGATGATGCGCTCCGTAAACGAGGAGAACGCAGAGGAGACAAGGAAGGTTCAGATCGTAAAATCGGCCATCAGCACGCTTTCTTTCTCAGAGCTGGAAGCCATCACGCATATTTTCGAGGAGCTGGACGGAAACGAGGGAATCCTGGTTGCAAGCAAGATTGCAGACCGTGTTGGAATTACGCGTTCCGTTATCGTGAATGCACTCAGGAAGTTTGAGAGTGCAGGCGTCATTGAGTCGCGTTCCTCCGGAATGAAGGGAACATATATCAAGGTTTTAAATGACGTGGTTTTCGACGAACTGAAGAACCTGAAGGCTAATAATGCGAAATAAGGGGACGGCTGCTCTCCTGTGCAAGAAATAAAGAAAAAACGGATCACCGGCTGAGATGGCTGATGATCCGTTTTTTGTATGGTGGGTTACTGTATCATTTCTGTTCCGAGCCGCTTCGCACGTTTTTCTTCCATCTTCGTAATGCAGACAGTACCCACCAGGTCTCCAAGACAGTTGCAGGTGGTGGTTCCCATATCAAAGAACCGGTAAAAGCCGGCCATGATTCCAACGATTTCCGATGGAAGCCCAAAGGTACCGACGATGGTCATCAGCTTGACAATTCCCCCACCCGGGATACCGCTTCCGGCAGAGGACAAAAGTGTTGCAACGAGGATGATTCGAAGCAGCGTCGGAAGATCGTACTGGATTCCGTTCATTTGTCCGATGAAGACGATTACACATGCGAAGGTCATGCTGAGACCGTCACAGTTCATATTTGCGCCCAAGGGAATGCAGAAGTTGGCAATGCTGTCCGGCACATGAAAAACTTCCTTTGCTGTTTTTAAACTGTTGGGAATGTTGGCGGTGCTGCTGCATGTGGCGATGGTGAATGTCCAGACCGGGGAGGCATCCTTTAAGAAGCGAAGGGGATTCATGCGGGCAAAAAGAAGCAGGCTTCCACCGTAAACAAAGAGAACCTGGAGAAGGAGTCCAAACCAGTAGGTTCCGAGAAGCTGAGCCATGGAGGTAAAGATGGTGACTCCGTATTTTCCAAAGGAATCAGCCATAAGAAAGACGACACCGATGGGAGCCAGGCCGATAATCATGCGGAGATATTCGCTGATGAGGCTGTTCATGCTTTCAAACCAGTGAAGGACAGTCTCTTTATGCTCCTGATTTTTCATACGCAGGATAGCGATGCCGATGAAAATGGCGATGACCATGGTTGGAAGAATATCGGCATCTGCGTAAGTCTTGAACATGTTGGAAGAGAATAGATTGGTGAAAAAGGATTCGGCTGTAAGGCCGCCGCCGGCTTCCACTTGTGAGGAGGACAGCCCAGCAGCGTTAAAGGACAGCCCAGGCTTGAATGCATAAGTCACGCCGAGGCCGATCAGGATGGCGATGACCGTCGTTATGACATAGTAAATCATGATCCGCAGGGCAATGCGGCCGAGAGTGCGGAGATCTTTCTGGCTTCCGATGGCAGTCACGACCATGCAGGTGACGAGAGGCACCAGGATCATTTTAATGCAGTTGAGCCAGATGTCGCCAATGAACTTAAAGCTGCACATGGTTTCCCCGAAAAGGATCCCGAGCAGGGCGCCGAGAACCATGGCGGCGAGATTTAAAAATGCGCTGTTTGGTTTTTTCCTGGATTTAGTCATAATTTCCTCCTGGTTTTCATCAGATAAGGCGTTTACAGGGTTTCATCATATTTTCGGATGGCAGCGGCCGCTTCCAGAGCCTGGCTGTCGGTAATGTTCCGGTAAAATACCATTCGTGCATGGGTTTCGCTGGATACGCTGAGCCAGACGCCGCGGGATTTCATCTCCTGAACAAACTGTTCTGCGGAAAGGCCGGCTGCTTCGAGATCAAGGATAATAATATTGCTTTGAATTCTGTCAGGAATCTGGATCTTTTTCAGGCCTTTTAATGCGTCCAGGGTAAGGCATGCCCGCCGGTGATCTTCACGCAGATCCTCTCTGTTGTGCATCAGGGCATATTGTCCGGCGGCAGCGAGAATTCCGGCCTGGCGCATATTTCCGCCCAGAAGCTTTCTGACGGCGGCCGCTCTGAGAATGAAGTCCTTCGATCCGACAAGCAGGGAGCCGACAGGGGCGCCGAGGCCTTTGGAGATACAAAACATCACGGAGTCAGCGTAAGAGCAGATGGTTTCCGCGGACAGGCCTGTGGCAGCTTCCGCGTTGAAAAGCCGGGCACCGTCCATGTGTATCGGAATCCCTGCCTCGTCGGCCAGAATCCGCAGCTCTTGTAAGACAGGAAGCGGGATGCATGTGCCGCCGGCCCAATTATGGGTATTTTCGATGCAGAGCAGCCTGGGATGTTCCGTTTTGAGAATTTGGCGGATTTCTTTCGTATCAGGATATCCTTCTTTTGTCAGGTGGTAGAAAAGGGGCCTTAGCTGGCCTAAGTCGGAAGAAAAGGCTGCCTTTTCTGTCCGGTACATGTGCTGCATGGTGTCTATGAGGACGAACTCTCCTGCATGGCAGTGGGTCAGAAGGGCCGCATGATTTCCCATGGTGCCGGAGGGGAAAAACAGGGCACGTTCCTTTCCAGTAACAGCAGCAGCCAAGTCCTCCAGGGCATTTACGCTTGGGTCCCCGCCCCGTCCGTCCTCATCGAGGCGTCCTGAGTCACCGAGCGGTGCAGTCAGGATTTTTGACAGCATGTCCGCATCCGGCATGGACAGCGTGTCGCTTCTTAAATCAATCATGTCATTTCTCCTTTCCCATTTGATAAATTATCTGTTTTCTATGTCTTTATTTAACGATATTCTTGCAATATAAGCAAATATAAATATAATAATATTTATATAGATAACGGTAAATAAAGAGGGGGATGCCATGTTTGCAAATATGGATTATGTGTATGCTGTTTACCAGGAAAAAAGCTTCAGCAGAGCGGCGGATAAGCTGTTCATTTCACAGCCTTCTTTGAGTATCACCATAAAGAGGGTTGAAGAGAAAATGGGTCTTCCGATTTTTAACAGGCGGACAAACCCGATTTCCCTGACGCCTTTTGGTGTGGAGTATATTCAGGCGGTGGAACAGATCCGGGCTATCGAAGAGCGGCTCCGGGATCTGGCAGAGGATCAGAAGTCTTTAAAAAGCGGGAGTCTGGCCGTTGGCGGGAGCAACTTCGGAATTTCTTATCTGGTACCCCGGGTTTTGGCGGATTTTAAGAAAAAGTATCCGTCGGTGGAGCTAAAAATCCTGGAAATGAATACGAGAAAGTCCAGGCATCTTCTGGATACGGGAGAGCTGGATCTTGTCATCACAAACCAGCCCTTTGACACGGCGAAATACGAACGGTTAAGCTGTTACAGGGAGCACCTGATTCTGGCGGTGCCGGAGAATTTTCCGGTAAAGGAACGTCTTAAGGGAAAACGGCTTTCGGCCGATGAGCTGGGCAGCGGGATTTTTTCCGTGGAAGAGAGCCGCTGTGTGTCTGTGGGGGATTTGGAAGGGATCCCGTTTATCTTATTAAAAGGGGATAATTATCTGAGGCGATGTACAGATATGATTTTTCAGGAGGCAGAAGCTGTTCCGAATGTGGTTTTGGAGACCGATCAGTCCTCGGTTTCCTATAATTTTTCCAGGATGGGAATTGGCGCCACGATTTTGAGCAACCGCCTGGCGGAAGATGCAGGGGTGGACAGCGGCCTGGTCTTTTATAAAATTGGAAGCCGTTTTGCTGTTCGAGACACATTCCTTTGCTATCGGAAAGGCGTCTATTTTACATATGCTATGAAAACTTTTACGGAAATGCTTTTAAAGGCAGGTCAGGAGAAGGCAGGCGTCTAATCAGGAACCGCAGAAAAACGAAAAACCATCCGGCAAATAAGCCGGATGGCAAAACGGTCTGTGGGCCTGTGGGTTACTGTATCGTCGTCCCGCCCTTCCCGGCCAGGCTCTCCCTGGCCTTTTCCATGGAAGTAATGATGGAGATCCGGCGTTTTCCGGCTTCGATGAAGTCGATGGCTGACTCCACTTTCGGCAGCATGGAACCGGTTTTGAAGTGGCCTTCGCCGGCGTAGCGTCTGGCGTCGGACACACTCATTTTGTCGATGAGGATTTCGTGGCTGGTGCCGAAGTTTAAGACGACGTTTCCAACGCTTGTTAAGAACATCAGCACATCGGCATCCAGCTCTTTGGCGAGGAGGCCTGCGGCCCTGTCTTTTTCCACGACGGCGCTGGCGCCCTTTAAGCGGCTCCCCTGTTCCATGACGGGGATTCCGCCGCCGCCTGCGGCGATGACGATCTGGTCGGCATCCATGAGTGCCTTCACGGCATCAATTTCCACGATGGCAACGGGCTTCGGAGCCGCCACGATCCGGCGGTAGCCGCCCTGTTCTTCGACGACAAAGTTTCCTTTTTCTTCCTCAGCCTTCGCCTCTTCTGCCGTCATGACACGCCCGATCTTTTTTAACGGGGTATAGGAGGCCTCGTCGTAGGGATCGACCGTGACCTGGGTGAGGATTGTGGAAACCGGCTTGTAGATGCCGCGCTTAATCAGAGCGGAGCGGATTTCGTTCTGAAGGTCGTAGCCGATGTAGCCCTGGCTCATGGCGGAGCAGACCGACATGGGGGCTGCCGTATAGCCTTCGTGTTCCACTGCAAATTCATTCATGGCCGTGTGAATCATGCCGAGCTGCGGTGTATTTCCATGGGTGATGGCGACCTGCCATCCGTCCTGAATCAAATCTGCGATCACCTTTGCGGTTTTGGCAACCGCTGCCTTCTGCTCCGGAAGGTTGGTGCCAAGAGCATCATGCCCAAGAGCCAAAACAATTCTTTTTTTCGCCATAAGGTATCCCTCTTTTCTCTGTAATTCCAGTCAAGTCCGGCCGCCCGGAGCTGGTTATGCCATAACTATACCATATTTTTGCATGACATTAAAGGAATTTTTTGCAATTATCGTACAAATATGCTATACTGGCTCTGCGGGGCCGCAGGCAGCATGGAAAGCGGCGCTGCGACTGACTGTAAGGAGGATTTTAGATTTGAAGCTGCTATCAATTGCAATCCCATGCTATAATTCGGCGGCGTATATGGAAAACTGCATCAACTCCCTTCTTCCCGGAGGAGATGAGGTAGAAATCCTGATTGTGGACGACGGTTCCGTAAAGGACAACACCGCAGAGATTGCAGACAGGTATGAGAAGGAGTATCCGGGAATCTGCCGGGCCATCCACCAGGAAAACGGCGGCCACGGCGAGGCTGTCAATGCGGGCCTCAGGAATGCGTCAGGCATCTTTTTTAAGGTGGTGGACAGCGATGACTGGGTCAACGGGCCGGCCTATGAGGCAGTTCTCAATACGCTGCGCCGTTTCGTCTATGGAAAAAGCACCCTGGATATGCTGATTACGAACTTCGTCTATGAAAAGCAGGGGGCGAAGCACAAGAAGGTCATGAACTACAATATGGCCCTGCCGAAAAATGAACTTTTTACCTGGGATGATGTGAAGGTTTTCATGGCAGGCCAGTATATTTTGATGCATTCGGTGATTTACCGGACTGAGCTTTTACGGGAATGCGGTCTGGAACTTCCGAAGCACACGTTTTATGTGGACAATATTTTTGTCTATGAGCCGCTTCCCCATGTGCGCTCCATGTATTATCTCGATGTGAATTTTTACCGGTATTTCATCGGCCGCTCCGATCAGTCGGTCAATGAGCAGGTGATGATCGGGCGGATCGACCAGCAGATCCGCGTAACGAAGCTGATGCTCGGATATTATGATGTGACGAAGCTCCAGAACAGGAAGCTGCGGCATTACATGATCCGGTACCTGGAGATTATGATGGTTGTGAGCTCGATTTTGGCGATCCGGTCTGAAACGGAAGAGAATCTGGAAAAGAAGAAGGAGCTGTGGGAGCATGTGAAGAAGACGAATCCCAGGCTGTATCTGAGGCTGCGGTTCGGCTTCCTTGGACAGGGCATGAACCTTCCTGGAAAGAGCGGCCGCACGATTTCCATTGCCGGCTATAAGATTGCACAGAAGTTTTTTGGATTTAACTAAAAAAGGCGGAGGCCCCGAAATGACGGGAGCCTCCGTTTTTTCAGCAGGACGTGCGCCGCCGCACATGCATGTTAATTATCCGCAAGCCGCTTAAGCTCCCGGTAGAAATTCGGATAGGAAATATCCACGCAGTCGGCGTCCAGGATTTCCGTCTCACCTTCCGCGGCCAGGGCAGCAGCAGCGAAGGTCATGGCGATGCGGTGATCCTTCCGGCTGTCGACGACGGCCCCGTGCAGGGGCTTTCCGCCGCGGATTATCATGCCGTCTTCGGTTTCCGTCACGTCGGCGCCCATGGCCGTTAAGTTCTTCACCATGATCTCGATCCGGTTGGATTCCTTGACCTTTAATTCGGCGGCGTCGCGGATGACGGTGGTGCCGTCGGCAAAGCAGGCCATCATGGCGACGGTGGGGAGCTCGTCGATCATGGCAGGGATCACGCTTCCCTCGATGACCGTGCCTTTTAAGGCACTGGAGCGGACAAGCAGGTCGGCCACCGGCTCGGCGGAGAAGTGATCCTCGTTTAACAGGGTAATATCGGCGCCCATGGCCCGGCAGACCGTAAGGAGTCCGGCGCGTGTGGGATTGATGCCGACGTTTTTAATGAGCACCTCGGAATTTGGCAGGATCAGGGCGGCAGCGAGGAAATAGACGGCCGAGGAGATGTCCCCGGGAACCTGGATTTTATTTCCCGTGAGCACTCTGGCCGGCTGTACCGTGACGGTTGTTCCTTCTGTTCGGACGTCGGCGCCGAAGAATTTTAACATCAGCTCCGTATGGTTCCTGGAAACCTGCGGTTCCGTGACGCTTGTGGGGCCGTCGGCGCAGAGGCCGGCAAGCAGGATACAGGATTTTACCTGGGCGGAGGCCACCTTCGACTTATAGTGGATCCCGTGAAGGGGACGTCCGTGAATCGCCAGAGGGGCGCAGCCGTTTCCGTTTATGCTTTTGATGTCGGCGCCCATGAGGGTGAGCGGTTCCATGATCCGGTTCATGGGGCGTTTCTGTATGGAAGCGTCGCCGGTGAGCACCGCAGAGAAGTCTCTGGGCGCCAGGATGCCGGACATGAGCCGCATGGTGGTGCCGCTGTTTCCGCAGTCTAAGATGCCTTCCGGCGCCGTAAGGCCGTAAAGGCCTTTTCCGTGTACGGTCACAATGCCGTTTTTCTTTTCGATGGGGATTCCCATGGCACGGAAACAGGAGATGGTCGAGAGGCAGTCCGCCCCCTCCAGGAAGTTATGGATCTCCGTTGTCCCGTCTGCGATGGAGCCGAACATGACGCCGCGGTGGGAAACGGATTTATCGCCGGGGACGGTCACTTCCCCGCGGATGTGGGATGCTGGTCTTAATTTCATGTGTGCCTCTTTTCTAATTTTTCAAAGTATAGTTGAATTTTTCAAGCAGGGTGATGGCCTGGTTCATGGCCTCATTGTCATAGAAGGTGATCCGCAGAGCGCCCTCGCCGTATTCCCTGCTGTGGTTGATGCCGATATTTTTGATGTTGATGCCCTTGGAGGCCAGGATGACGGCCAGGGTGGAGATGGAGCCGGGCTCGTCCACCACGTCCACCGAAAACGAAAAGTCCGGGGTCACGGGGCCGCGGCTGGTATCGGAGATGGAGTTCCGGTAGGCGCCGGATTCCTCAAAGAGCCTGTGGATGGCCGCGGAATCATGGCCGGCCAGTTCCTGATCGATTTTCTCCAGGGAGGCAATGTATTTTTTTAAAAGCACCCGGAGATTTTCCGTGTTCGTCATGCAGATCTGTTCCCACATGACGGGAGAGGAGGAGGCGATCCGGGTGAGATCCTTGAAGCCGCCTGCGGCCAGCCGTTTCATGGTGCCGTCGGCGCCGTCGTTGTCTTTCACGAGATTGACAAGGCTGGAGGCGATCAGGTGGGGCAGATGGCTGACGGCGGCCACGGAATAGTCATGGCGGCGGCAGTCCAACACCAGCGGGATGGCGCCGATGGCAGCGGCAATCTGTGTCATCCTGGCGATCTGCTCCCGCGTGGATTTTTCTGTGGGCGTGATGACATAGTAGGCGTTCTCTAACAGGTGGTCAGTGGAATTTTCATAGCCTGTTTTTTCAGAGCCGGCCATGGGATGACCGCCGATGAACACGTCTTCCATGCCCATGGACGATACGGCCGCATGGATGTCGGTTTTTGTGCTCCCCACGTCGGTAATCAGGGCGCCTGGTTTTAAGTACGGGCGGATTTGCTTTAAATAGGCGGCGTTGTATTCCACCGGCGTGCACAGAAAAATGATGTCGCAGGCAGAAAGGTGTTCGTCGATGCCGTCTAAGATCACGTCCACAATCCCGTCTTCGTTGGCCTTTCTGAGGGTTTCCTTTGTTCTCATGTAGGCCATGATTTTTATGGTTGGGTCGGAGCGTTTTAGGCCGCGGGCAATGGAGCCGCCGATGAGGCCGAGCCCGATAAATGCAATGGTTGTATCTCTCATAATCTGTCCCCTCCTTAAGCTATGGTAATTGTAAAACAGAGAGCGCCCCTTGTCAACATTGCCCTTTACACGGGGCGGCCGGACTGTTATACTAAAAAGACAATGATAATGCAAAGGATGAGAACGGTATGGAACAGATGAAATATTTTGATTTTGAGCTGTGCGGCGTGAAGCGGAAGCTTCCATATGTAAAGATCAAGGACAATCTGGCCCTTGCAAGCTTTGTCTGCCTTTCTGACACGGAGCTAATCCAGGCGGCAGCGCCGGAGCTTGTGAAGCGGCTTCCCGAGGTGGACATGCTCATGACGGCGGAGGCCAAGGGCATGTGCCTGACGTATGAAATGTCGAGGCTCATGGGCATGAAAGAATTTATCGTGGCGAGAAAGAGCCGGAAGCCGTACATGCAGGATCCTATTGAATGTACGGTTTATTCCATCACGACCCAGGCGAAGCAGACGTTATACTTAAACGGGCCGGATGCGGAAAAAATCCGCGGAAAACGTGTGGCATTGATCGACGATGTGATTGCGACCGGCGATTCCATCCGTGCCATCGAGGAGCTGGCGAAAAAAGCAGGCGCCCAGGTGGCGGCAAAGGCCGCAATTTTAGCGGAGCTTGAGACAGCAAAGCGGACGGACGTGATCTTTTTGAAGGAGCACTATGTGTTCCGGCCAAATGACGACGGGACGTTTACGCCGATCTACACGCTGGAGAACTAGCAGGTTTGAACGGATATGAATTGACTTGTGCAATTTGCACATTTTACTTGTAATTTTCAAATAAATTTGGTAGAATATCCTCATGATGAATGGATGAGGGCATTTCTCTCATAGATTTCCATTTGGCTTTCCGAAAACCTTGGAGAGCCGGCGACAAAATATTGCACGGGAGGAATTTATATGGACGTTTATGGAACCAAACAAATCCGAAATGTTGTACTCTTAGGCCACGGCGGCGCCGGAAAGACCACAGTCGCAGAGGCAATGGCTTATCTGACCGGCACGATTAAGCGGATGGGTAAGGTTGCTGACGGAAATACCATCAGCGATTATGATAAAGAAGAGATCAAGAGACAGTTTTCCATTTCCACCAGCATGGTGCCGATTGAATACGACGGAGCCGAGGGAAAGATCAAGATCAACCTTCTCGATACGCCAGGATACTTCGATTTTGTCGGCGAGGTGGAGGAAGCCATGAGCGTTGCAGACGCGGCCGTCATCGTCGTAAACTGCAAGGCCGGCATCGAAGTCGGAACAGAAAAGGCATGGGAGCTCTGTGAGGAGTACAAGCTGCCGAGAATCCTGTTTGTCACGAACATGGACGACGACCATGCGTCCTTCCGTGAGCTGATCTTAAAGCTTGAGAAGAAGTTCGGCCGCAAGATCGCGCCGTTCCAGGTGCCGATCCGTGAGAATGAGAAGTTTGTCGGTTTCGTAAATGCCGTTAAGATGGCCGGAAGAAGATTTACGTCTGAGGTCGGCGGCTATGAGGAATGCGAGATTCCGGAATACACGAAGAAGAACTTGGCGATTATCCGCGACGCGTTA
Organism: Eubacteriaceae bacterium Marseille-Q4139; assembly: GCA_018223415.1. Classification (NCBI taxonomy): domain Bacteria; kingdom Bacillati; phylum Bacillota; class Clostridia; order Eubacteriales; family Eubacteriaceae; species Eubacteriaceae bacterium Marseille-Q4139. Next base: position 3,425,980 of record JAGTTQ010000001.1, read on the forward strand.
ATCGAGGCCGTTGCCGAGACGAGCGAGGAATATATGGAGCGGTATTTCTCCGGCGAGGAGTTTACCCAGGATGAGATTTACACGGCGATCCAGACCCATGTCTGCCAGGGAGACATTGTTCCCGTGTTCATGGGCTCCGGCATCAACTGCCAGGGCTTCGGCGCTCTTTTAAATGCCATTGACCGGTATTTCCCGTCGCCGGATGAGGCAGGCGAGTGCGTCGGCGTTGACGTTTCCAACGGCGAGCATTTCGTGGCGAAGTACAATGACAGCGTATCCCTGTCGGCGAAGGTGTTCAAGACCGTGGTGGATCCGTTCATTGGAAAATATTCCCTGATGAAGATCTGTACCGGTACCTTAAAGCCGGACAGCACTATTTATAATGTAAACAAGGATGCCGAGGAGAAGGTTTCCAAGATTTATCTTTTGAGAGGCAAGGATGTTATCGAGGTTCCGGAGCTGAAGGCCGGCGACATCGGCGCTGTTGCGAAGCTTTCCGTGACGCAAACCGGCGATACGATTGCGCTCCGCTCCGCCCCGATTGTTTACCACAAGCCGAAGGTTTCCACGCCGTACACCTATATGCGTTATGCGGCAAAGACCAAGGGCGATGAGGATAAGATTTCCAGCGCGCTTTCCAAGCTGATGGAAGAGGACCTGACGCTCCGCGCTGTCAACGATGTGGAGAACCGTCAGAGCTTACTGTACGGCATCGGCGACCAGCAGCTTGACGTGGTTGTCAGCAAGCTTCAGAGCCGTTATAAAGTAGATATTGAGTTAAGCAAACCGAAATTTGCGTTCCGTGAGACCATCAGAAAGAAAGTGGAGGCAGCGGGCAGATATAAGAAGCAGTCCGGCGGACACGGACAGTTCGGCGATGTCAAGATGGAGTTTGAACCGTCCGGCGACCTGGAGACACCGTATGTTTTCGAGGAGAGAGTATTCGGCGGCGCTGTTCCGAAGAACTACTTCCCGGCTGTGGAAAAGGGCGTACAGGAATGCTGCTTAAAGGGCCCGTTGGCCGCATACCCGGTTGTGGGCATCAAGGCGACGCTGGTGGACGGCTCCTACCATCCGGTAGATTCCTCGGAAATGGCGTTCAAGATGGCTGCAACGCTGGCCTTTAAGAAGGGCTTTATGGAGGCGAACCCGGTGCTCCTTGAGCCGATTGCTTCTTTAAAGGTAGTCGTTCCGGATAAGTTTACCGGCGACGTTATGGGCGACCTCAACAGAAGAAGAGGCCGCGTTCTCGGAATGAATTCGATCCATGGCGGAAAGCAGGAGATCATTGCGGATGTCCCGATGTCTGAGCTTTTCGGATACAACACAGATCTTCGCTCCATGACGGGCGGTATCGGCAATTACTCCTATGAGTTCAGCCGCTACGAGCAGGCTCCGGGAGATGTCCAGAAGAAGGAAGTGGAGGCGAGAGCTTCCAAGGTTGACCAGGCAGACGCATAAATTGGACTGGTTTATAGGATAAGGAATTGATGAGAAGAAGGTACATGGCTGTTGGCTGTGTGCCTTCTTTTTTTGATGGGATGGGAGAGGGAAAAGGGCGGAAAATGGGGAGTGGGATTATTTGGAAAATGAGGGGAAGTGTGCGAATAGATCCTATAATACGAATTATAGGAAGAACAACACCAAAAAATGGCATAAAACGGCGGACAAATAGATGGAAAAAACTTCAAGCAACGGGCAAAAACTTCAAAATAAGCTGGAAAATCAAGGTTTTTTCTTACCAGTAATTCGTATTATCCCACATAATTTTCCTTTTAAAACTTGACTTCTATCCGCTAAAATGATATAGTCTAAATGCATTTCATTACATAATTCGTATTAGACAATTTGTTGTGTAAAGTTTTGCAGACATAGACAGTCGGGTTGGCATGAGAGTTGTGGCATGAGGAAAATGGCTTTTGTGGAGACCACCATAATGGCGGGAAGACATCTGTGAGGGTATGCGTAGGACGGAAAGAAGGCAGGCTTTGTCTGCCGGGAAGATCATTTCACAAAAGCCGGGGCCCCTTTGGTAAAAACCAGAAGGGCTTTCGGCCTTTTCTTTTGAGCGGCTTTTGCGTCCCGGAGGGGCCATCTGACGTCAGAATAACAGCTTAGGGTGACATGAATGGAATGGAAGTATCCAATTATTGACGTACACGGCCACATTATTCCCGGAGTGGATGACGGTTCCCGAACCATGGAGGAATCCGTAGAGATGCTGGAACTGGCCGCTTCCCAGGGAATTACGGCGGCGTTTGCGACGCCGCACTGTCCGAGGCATGGCAGGCCGCCCGAAACCAACAAAAAGCGGGAGGAGTTAGAACGCCTGATTTCCCAGAAGATTGGTGAATTTCCCATTTATTCAGGACATGAGACGTTTTATCATGAAGGGCTTCTGGAACAGCTTCGCAAAGGAGATGCACGGACACTTGCCGGCAGCAAATATGTGCTGGTGGAGTTCCGGCCGGATACGCCGTACACGACTTTGTTCCGCGGCCTGCGGTCATTGAGCAATGCCGGATATGTGCCGGTATTGGCCCACATGGAGCGGTACGGATGTTTAAGGAAGGAACAGAATCTGACGGACCTTCTGGGAAGCGGATGCTGGCTTCAGATGAATTACGACAGCATCCAGGGAAGTTTCTTTAACTCTGAGGTGCGCTGGTGCAGGAAGCAGATCCAAAAAGGACGGATCCGCCTGATGGGGACGGATATGCACCGGCTGAATTTCAGGCCGCCGGATATTAAGAGGGCTTTGGAATGGCTGGACGGCCATGTGGAGCCGGAACAGCTTCAGAAGCTGCTGTACGGCAATCCGATGCGGATCGTGGAAAACAAATAATAAAGGTTAGGAAAGGTACATATGGAAACCACAAAGACGACATACCAGGATGACGAGTTTGAGATTGATTTGTTGGAGGTCCTGCGGGCCTTAAAAAAGAGAATATGGCTGATCCTTTTGGCGGCTGTGCTTGGCGGCGGCATTTTCGGCGCATTCAGCAAGTTTGTGCTTGTGCCCCAGTATCAGTCGACAGCCATGCTGTACGTGCTGTCGAAGGAGACGACGCTGACGTCGCTGGCAGACCTTCAGATCGGAAGCCAGCTTACGAAGGACTATCAGGTTATCGTTACGAGCCGGCCGGTTTTGGAGGATGTGATTTCGGCTCTTGGCATTGACATGAAATATGAGGACTTTAAGGAGAAGCTCACCATCGGAAACCCGGCGGATACGCGAATCCTTTCGATTACGGCAGAGGATCCTGATCCGTATCTTGCAAAGCAGATTGTGGATCAGGTGGCTGATACGGCATCGGAATATATCGGGGACATCATGGAGATGATTCCGCCGAAGATGATTGAGGAAGGTGCGGTGCCGACTCAGAAGTCGAGCCCGAGCAATACGAGAAATGCCCTGATCGGAGCGTTCCTTGGAGTATTCCTTGTATGCGGCATGGCAGTTCTTGAGATTATTCTGAACGATACCATTGAGAATGAAGAGGATGTAGCCAAGTATCTTGGACTTTCTGTCCTTGCTTCGATTCCGGAGTGGAAGGAAATCCGTCCGGAGGATATTGACGACGATGACCTGTCGCCGCGTTCCAGAAAGAAGAAGAGGAGAATGAGCAAATGAACCACCCGGTTGTAGAGCTAAAGAGTCTGGACAGGGATGATTATGACTTCAATGAGGCGATCAATACCCTGCGGACAAATGTGCAGTTTTGCGGAAGCAATATCAAGAGAATCATGATTACAAGTTCCCTTCCGGATGAGGGGAAGAGCGGCGTTTCTTTTTCGCTTGCTCACTCCCTGGCACAGATTGGGAAGAAAGTGCTTTTGATTGATGCGGATATCAGGAAATCGGTTCTGGTGACGAGGCATCAGCTTACAAGGGAGGTCAACGGGCTTTCCCAGTATCTGAGCGGCCAGAAGATGCGGGAGGAAATTGTTTACGATGTTGCCGGCATAGAAAACTTCAGCATTGTGTTTGCCGGCCCGTATTCGCCGAATCCTGCGGAACTTTTGGAAGAAGATCTGTTTGCCGGGCTTTTGGATGCCATGAGCGAGCAGTATGACTATATTATTGTGGACACACCGCCGATGGCAAACCTGATTGACGGGGCCATCGTGGCGCAGCACTGCGACGGCGCGATCATGGTAATTGAAAGCGGTTCCATCAGCTACCGTCTGGAGCAGAAGGTCAAGGAACAGCTTGAAATGTCCGGCTGCCGGATTTTGGGCGCTGTGCTCAACAAGGTGGATCTTTCCAGCCAGGGATATTATGGCCGGTACGGAAAGTATGGAAAATACGGAAAGTATAAGAAGTATGAACCGTACAAGAAATACGGCCCGCAGGAGACGGAACAGTCATGAGCCGGCAGGGCGGACGGAAAACGCTGATACGCCGCATTGAGATCGGTGCTGCGGCTGTGCTGGGGGCTGCGGTTGTCCTTTACGGCGTTCACCTCTACCGCGAAAACAAGGCAGTGGAGGCGCAGCTTGCTGCCAGGGAGGCCGTTTCGGAAGGACAGGAAAGGCTTCCGGCTTTTGGAAGCGATACCCTGGAATTTAATGGAAAGACGTATAAGCGGAATTCTTATGTTAAGGCAATCCTGTGCATGGGTGTGGACCGGACCGGTTCCATGCAGGAGGCTACCACAAGCGGGTTTGGCGGACAGTCTGACGGCCTGTTCCTTGTGGCTCAGGATACGGCCAGGAATGCCCTTAAAATTTTGATGATCCCGAGAGACACCATGACGGAGATTACGCTGACAGATCTCAGCGGAAATGTACTGGGCAAGGATGTCCAGCATTTGACTTTGGCTTATGCTTACGGCGATGGCAAGGAAAAGAGCTGCGAGTATATGCAGGAGGCTGTCTCCGACCTCATGGGCGGTTTGAAAATCGACTATTATATGGCGGTCGATACGGATGTGATCTCCATCCTGAATGATGCCGTCGGCGGCGTCACAGTGACGGTTCCGACTGAGGGCATGGAAAAGAAAAATCCCAAATTTATTTATGGAAGTACCATTACGCTCCACGGAAAAGAAGCGGAGCAGTTTGTCAGATACCGTGACATTGAGAAGTCCCATTCCGCACTATACCGGATGGATCAGCAGACGGAATATATGGAACAGTTTTTCGCGGCGGCACAGCAGCAGGCCAAAACGAACAGCAATCTCGTCGCGGATATGTTTTCGTCCATTGAGGAGTACATGATCACGGATATGGGCCGTGACTTGTATCTTAAGATGGGAATGGATGCGCTGGAGTCCGGCGGGCTTTCCGGCGACAGTTTTTACACGGTGCCGGGGCAGGGCGTTACGACTGCCCGGTATGATGAGTTCTATCCGGATTTTGATGGACTCACAAATATTATTCTCGAATTGTTCTATCGGGAAACATCCTGATAGTTTCAATTAAAAATTTTATAAGAATGGAGAGTGGATCCCATGAGGAAAAAGTATCTGGCAATCACATTGCTGGCCTCCGCTCTTGCAGTACAGAGCATTGTACCTGCACTTGCAAGCAGCAGCTCGTCTTCTGACGACAATGAGCCGGCATACGATGTGACCGTCTATGACCCGAATGCTTCCACCACAGTTACTGTGGGTGAGAACGGCGTCAAGACGACAGGCGTTGGAACCAGCACATCTGCAAATGGTTCCAGCATCGCAGTTGTTGTTGAGACAACGACACCGTCCGGTACACCGATCACGGTGAACGAGAACGGCGAAGCTGTTATCGGCAACAAGATCGTTGGCTTTGCAGGCGGCAGCGCTGCTACGGCAGGCCTTCCGACAGCTGTTGTTGACACGATCAACGCAATCAACTCCGGCAGAACCTTAAGCGAGGTTGTTACTGGTGTTGATGTGAGCGGCTACAACGCTCTGACTGGTACGCATGCGGTTGTTACCAAGAACGCAGCTACCGGTGCTGTTGAGGATACGGCAACAGAGGTTGTTCTGTACGTTCCGAACCTGGTAGACGGTCTTGGAAACGTATCGATCCTGTACTACAACAATGCTACTGGTACGTGGATGGTAATCCCGGCAACACAGATTGACCCGGTTACGAAGCTGGTTTACGCTACGGTACCTGGTTCCGGTACATTATCTGTTGTTTACAAGAACTAATTTCTTGGTTTCGGGGACCAGGAGTGAAGAACTTCTGGTCCTCCTTTACAGAAGGCATCCGAGCAGGCGGCAGCCTGGGGAGAGTACTGAGGGGAAAAGTTGGTGAAAAGGGATGTATCGAAAGAGTACGAAGGACTGGTTTAAGCACCTTGATTTCATGATTGTTGATCTGGTGTGCCTTCAGGCTGCGTTCCTTTTGTCTTATTGGTTCAGGCATGGGGTTCACAATGCCTACGGCACGACAATTTACAGGAATATGGCGCTGGTGATTACGTTTATTGATGCGGTAGTCATGGCGTTTTCCGGTACACTCAAAAATGTTTTGAAGCGGGGATACTGGAGAGAGTTCTGCATTACGGTAAGGCATGTGTGCCTCGTGGTGCTTCTGGCTGTTTTTTATCTGTTTTTGACGCAGGAGGGCAGCGGCTATTCCAGAATTTCTCTGGTTTCCATGGGAATTCTCTACGGGGTTCTGGATTACCTTGGAAGGTGTTTGTGGAAATGGCACCTGAAACGGAGCAGGCAGGCTTCTGCCGGCAGCCGGTCCCTTTTGATTGTCACGACCAGTGACCGGCTTGAGGACATTGTGAAGAGTATTACGGAACATAACTATGAACGGTTCCGAATTGCAGGGGCGGCTGTCATTGACAGGGATCTGGCAGGGCAGACGGTCTGCGGGATTCCGGTTGTGGCCGGAAAAGAGGATGTAGTCGGCTATGTCAGCAGGGAGTGGATCGACGAGATTTTTCTTGACCTGCCGTATGAGATGATGCTGGCCGAAGAACTGGATGCAAAGTTTGCAGAGATGGGCGTAGTAGTCCATATGAAAATTGTGAATACCATGGAGCTTTCCGAACGGAAGCGCTTTGTGGAGAAAATTGGAAATTATACAGTGCTGACGACGAGCATTAACTATGCCACCGCAGGGCAGCTCTTTTTAAAGAGGGCGCTGGACATTGCAGGCGGGCTGGTTGGATGCCTGATTACGGGAATTTTGTTCCTGTTCCTGGCGCCGGCGATCTATATAAAGTCTCCCGGCCCGATCTTTTTTTCGCAGGTGCGGGTTGGAAAGAATGGAAGAAAGTTCCGGATTTACAAGTTCCGCAGCATGTATATGGATGCGGAGGAGAGAAAGAAGGAGCTGATGGCCCAGAACCGCGTCAAGGACGGCATGATGTTCAAGCTGGACTGGGATCCCAGGATCATCGGAAGCAAAAAGCTTCCGGATGGAACGGTGAAAAAGGGCATCGGAAATTATATCCGGGACTGGAGCCTGGACGAGTTCCCGCAGTTTTTCAATGTCTTAAAGGGCGACATGAGCCTGGTGGGCACCAGGCCGCCGACTGTGGATGAATGGGAGAAGTATGAGCTTCACCACCGCGCACGGCTTGCTATTAAACCTGGGGTTACCGGTATGTGGCAGGTGAGCGGGAGAAGCAATATTACGGATTTTGATGAGGTTGTGCGGCTCGATACGGAGTATATAAAGAAGTGGAGTGTCAGGCTGGATATTAAGATTTTGCTTCGGACGGTTCTTGTTGTTGTGAGAGGGGACGGGGCGATGTGATGGGATTTGTTGAGGAAAGAGCGCAGGCTTGCGGAAGTGGTGTTTGAGATGGTAGGGGGGAGAGATAGTGAGGGGATGGTGGGAGTGGAAAGAATGAGAGACTGAATAGTCGATAATGGTTGTCCTAAATGGAATAGTTGATGTTATGGCGGTGAGAATGAACATTTTTGAAGTTGATTAAGATTAGATTGTTTCTGGAACATGGATTTTGGATAGAGACAAGTGGTATCTGATATGAGCTGTAACAGATACAAAAAACAATAGAAAATGATGTGCTGTGGAGACCACGAAGTTGTAATTTGCTTGGAGAGCTTAGATAGCTTCAATGATTCGGAGAATAGTTGAGGTATAGAAAATTTTTCGGGAGAGGGAAGTTGCACATGGTGGAAAAGAGAAAGAAAATTTTATTTATAGTCGAAGCCATGGGAGGCGGTGTGTTCACATACATTGTGGATTTGGCGAATGAACTGGTTAATATTTACGATATGTATATTGCTTATGCGGTACGTCGCCAGACACCGGAAAACTACAGAGATTACTTTGATGGTAAAGTAAAGCTGATTGAAGTTAAAAATTTCGGGCGTTCTATCAATCCTATTAAAGATTTAAAGGCTTTCTTTGAAATTAGAAAAATAGCTGAACAAGTGCAGCCTGATATTATACATCTTCACAGCAGTAAGGCTGGAGCATTGGGAAGATTTGCTTTTAATGGAAAAACAGGTCTTCTGTTTTACACACCTCATGGCTACAGCTTTTTAATGAAAAACCATAGCGTTTTGAAAAGGCTGATATATCGAACTGTGGAAACTGTGTGCGGAAAACGCAATTGCACGACCATCAGCTGCAGTGAAGGCGAGCATCAGGAAACTTTGAAACTTACCAAGGATGCTGTTTATGTGAGTAATGGTATCAATATCAATGATTTGCAGAAAATGATGGATTCAGTAGGTGAGGTAGAAAAACATCCTTTTACAGTGTTCACCTTGGGGCGTATTTGCTATCAAAAGAATCCGAAAATGTTTAATGAGATTGCTATGGCTTTACCAGATGTAAAGTTTATGTGGATTGGAGATGGGGAACTTAGAGATGTGTTAACAGCCCCTAATATAGAAATTACAGGTTGGGCAAAACGGGAACTTGCCCTTCATCATTCTATAAATGGGGATGTTTTTTTGCTTACGAGTCTTTGGGAGGGGCTTCCTATCAGTTTGCTTGAGGCAATGTATATGAAGAAACTTTGTGTTGTTTCAGATGTTATCGGAAATCGAAATGTCATACATAATGATTTTAATGGTTATGTTTGCTGCAATGTAGATGAGTTTGTCAAAATTATTAAATCAGTGCAAGGCAAAGATGTATCAGGATTAACTGAAAGAGCATACAGCGATATTTTGACTCAGTATAACACGGGTGTCATGGCTGATAAATACAGTGAGATATATATGAATAAAATAACTGTCCGAAATTCTCGGGGGGGGGGGCACAGCATGAAGTAGTATTTCATGCTGTATGTTTTGACGCTGTTGCCGATGTCCGCTCTTTTAGAGAGGCGGTGGCGGCATGATAAAGCACAATCCATCTGTCGCCTCTATTGTGTATGCCGCTGACGATAAATTCGCAGAGATTCTTGGAGTATCGCTGGTTTCTCTTTATGAGAGCAGTAAAGACATGGATGATATTATCGTTTATATCTTAGATTCAGGAATCACGGATGCGAACAAGCAGAAACTGCTGTCCGTATGTAAGTTCTATAAGCGGAGTGATGCTGTTTTCATTCCGGGAAAGAATATCAGCGAGAAGCTGTCCATGAATGTAGCAGTAGACAGAGGAAGCCTGAGTCAGTATGCTAGATTATTTGTATCCTCTGATCTACCACAAGAATTAAGTCGTGTTCTATATCTGGATTGCGATATCGTGATTAAGAAGTCCATTAGAGAACTGTGGAATCTTGATTTACAGGGTAAAATTATTGGTGCTCTTATGGATGCGTTCAGCAGATATTATCGAAAGAACATCGACTTGGAACCTAACGATATCATGTTCAACTCTGGTGTTATGTTGATTGACTTGGAAAAATGGAGGCGAGATGATATTGAAGATAAATTGCTGAAATTCATAGTGGCTAAAATCGGTAGGATTCAACAGGGAGACCAAGGAGCGTTAAATGCGATTTTAAGTCATGATACTTATTGCTTTGAACCGAGATTCAATTCTGTAACTATCTTCTATGACTTTACATATAAGGAGATGCTGATATATCGGAAGCCTCCTAAGTTTTACACGGAAGAGGAAGTACATGAGGCGGTAGAAAATCCGGCAATCATTCATTTCACAACCAGTTTTTTGAGTAAAAGGCCTTGGATGAAAGGCTGTAAACACCGGTATGCTGATGAATGGATGAAATATAAGAAGATGAGTCCTTGGAAGGATGAACCGTTGAGGGAAGACAATCGGCCACAGTGGAAACAAATTGGCGTAAAAGTCCTCATAAGAATGCCGAGAAAGACAGCTGTGAGAATTGCTGCATTAATGCAAGTCTATGGCAGACCGATAATAAATACGCTTAAAAGATAGGAGATTTTATAACATGGGAAAAGTGGCAATCATATCGTGTTATTTTCAACATAATTATGGCAGTATGCTCCAGGCATACGCCACGCAGATGGCATTAGACAAGATGGGGTATGAAAATGAGACGATAGATATATCCGGTTTTAACCATGAAATTAGGAAGGCGAAAATGAAATACTTTGCAAAGGCGAGCCTAACTTCGGACATTCTGCTTTCAAAAATGGGAATGGCAATGAACGTATTACGCAGGAAAATATCCAAGGATGGCTATGGTGCATTGGCAAGGCAGCGAAATGAAAAGTTCGATGCATTTGCAAAGAACCATTTTAGACTTTCGTCAATATATCACTCAAAGACAGAACTTGGACAGAAGTGTGAAGAGAACTATTCTGCTGTCTTGGTGGGGAGCGACCAGCTTTGGCTACCCGGAAATATTGCGGCCGATTATTACACATTGAATTTTGTGCCGGAGTCTGTTAATAAGATTGCCTATTCCACAAGTTTCGGTCAGTCAGAGTTGCCGAAAGGCTCCGCAGCAAAGGCCAGTGTATTCTTAAAAAAAATCAGACATATTGGCGTGCGTGAGGAATCCGGCCAGGAATTAGTGAAACAGTTGGCTGACAGGGATGTTCCTGTTGTATGCGATCCCACGTTACTTTTTACAGGTGAGGAGTGGATGACGGTTCAACAAGAGAAGCCACTTATTGATGGAAAGTATATTTTCTGCTACTTCCTTGGCAATAACCCGCCGCATAGGGAGTTTGCAAAGAGACTAAGGGAAAAGACGGGATGCAAAATTATTGCACTGACACATTTAGATGAGTATGTTAAGAGTGATGAAAGCTATGCCGATGAGACACCTTATGATATTGATCCAGCAGATTTTCTAAACCTGATCCGCAACGCCGAGTATGTGTGTACGGATTCATTTCATTGTTCGGTATTCTCTATACTTTATAAGCGCCCGTTTTTCACATTTCGGCGTTATACTAGGAAAACACGGCAGTCAACCAACAGTCGTCTAGATACACTATTTCATATGGTTGGTATCAGCGGACGAATGATGCAGGGCGATGAAAATATAGAGGATTGTTTAAAGATTAAAACGGATTTTGATGTAGCACATAAGAGGCTTGAAATTATGAGAGCAAAATCCTATGCCTATTTAGAGGCAGCACTAAAAGACGAAGGGAGTACAGATTTGTGATAGATATTTCATTAGATACAGGATTTGCAGAAAAACAGAATTGTTGTGGCTGTACTGCATGTGCGGCTGTATGTCCTAAAAACTGCATTGAAATGCAGGAGGATGCAGAAGGGTTTCTGTATCCTTTTATAAATAAAAAGTCCTGTATTGACTGCCATGCCTGCGAAAGAATATGCCCAGTATTGAATTCAAAAGAAGAAGTGCCGGTTAAGCAGACAGGATATATCGTACAAAATAAAGATGAAACTGTACTTCGTGAAAGCACGGCCGGTGGCGCATTTACCGCCATTGCAAAGTATGTAATAAACAGAGATGGCGTGGCTTTTGGCGTAGAAATGTCAAGAGACCTTGTTGTTCATCATGTTTATATAGAAAACGAATCAGAGTTATCCCGATTCCGCAATAGTAAATATGTCCAAAGTTGTGTGGGGGGGACACTCCGACAAGTTAAATCCTTTTTAGACCAGGGAAGAACCGTATGCTTCAGCGGAACGCCTTGTCAAATAGAAGGATTAAAAAATTATCTCATAAAGGATTATGAGAATCTGATCACAGTGGATGTTGTCTGTAGGGCGGTTCCTTCACCTTTGATATTCAGAAAATATGTAGAGTATCAGCAGAAAAAACTCGCAGATAAAATCCAAACGGTGCGTTTCCGCGATAAGCATTACGGATACAAGTATTCAACAATGAATGTCGTAACAGGCAGAAATTATGGAAATTACTATAAAGGTGTTGAATCTGATCCGTGGCTTCGTGCGTATTTTTCAAATATTTGTGACAGGCCATCCTGCCACAGCTGCCGATTCAGAAAGCAGTATCGCGTGAGTGATTTCACGATATGGGACTGTTTCCATGTGGGACGGTTTTCAAAGGAACTGGATAACGACAAAGGTGCGACCAGAGTGCTTGTCCACACTGAAAAAGCAAAGAGGATTTTTGATGAAATAAAATCCGACTTTATTTATGTCGAGACAGGCCCGGAAGCAATCATTGACGGCGCAAAGGAAATACAGGAGTCGGTAGCCCCGAATGAAAAGAGAGCTGTGTTTTTTCAAGATGCGGCTCAAATGGACGGGGTACAGTTGTTTGAGAAATACTTCCCGGAGACGTTCCGCGTGAAAATGGAGCATTTTGTGCGTATGACTTGCTATCAGCTGGGGATATATGCAGTGGCCAAAAAGCTGTATGTAAGGATGACGCACAAATATTGATGCCTTTCTGAAGCCATTTCCTTTTCTGTCATGCTTGTGACGGAAAGGAAAACGGATGATTCAGATAGAAGATAAAAAGGATTGTTGTGGATGCACCGCTTGTGCGGCGGTCTGTCCGAAACAGTGCATTGAAATGGAGTCTGATAACGAAGGCTTTTGCTATCCAAGGGTTGATACAGCAAAATGTATTTACTGCGGTGCTTGTGAACGAGTATGTCCAATCAGAAACCAGAGGAAAGAAGTACACGTACCACAAAAAGCCTACCTTGTGCAACACAAAGACAAACAGGTTCGTATAGATAGTTCGGCAGGTGGTGCATTTACCGCAATCGCAACCTATGTGTTGGCAAAAGGCGGAGCGGTCTTTGGTGCAGCGTATGATGAAAATTTTCAAGTGAGGCATACCTATGTAGAAAATACAGATGAATTGCGGAAGTTCCGAAACAGCAAATATGTACAAAGCGATATGGGAGACTGTTTCCGACAGGTGCGGGATTTTCTGAGATCAGGCCGCTGGGTTTGCTTCAGCGGAACACCTTGTCAGATAGAGGGATTGAGTCGCTTCTTAGGCAGGCTGTATGAAAATCTGGTGCTGGTCGATGTAGTATGCCACGGAATACCGTCTCCGCTTGTGTGGAATAAATATCTGGAATATCAGAAAGTGAGCGAAGATAAGCCAGATAATA